>NZ_JBVIKX010000008.1:0-391285 GCF_055580685.1 Streptomyces sp. NPDC031554
CCCTCGTCGACGAACTGGAACGCCAGGACAAGCGCTACGGCCTCGCCACCCTGTGCGTCGGCGGCGGCATGGGCATCGCCACGATCGTCGAACGCGTCTGACCACCCCGGCGGAACCAAGAGACTGCTACGGAGACCCTGTCATGACACAGAGCACCACCATCCGCTGGGAACAGGACCGCACCGGCCTCGTCACCCTCGTCCTCGACGACCCCGACCAGTCCGCCAACACCATGAACCAGGCGTTCCGCGCCTCGCTCGCGGCGGTCGCCGACCGTCTGGAGGCCGAGAAGGACACCGTCCGGGGCGTCATCGTCACCTCCGCGAAGAAGACCTTCTTCGCGGGCGGCGACCTGCGCGACCTGATCCGCGTCACCCCCGACACCGCCCAGGAACTGTTCGACGGCGGCATGGAGATCAAGCGCCACCTGCGCCGCATCGAGACCCTCGGCAAGCCCGTCGTCGCGGCCCTCAACGGCGCGGCCCTGGGCGGCGGTTACGAGATCGCCCTCGCCTGCCACCACCGCGTCGCCCTCGACGCGCCCGGCTCGAAGATCGGCTGCCCCGAGGTCACCCTCGGACTGCTCCCGGGCGGCGGCGGCGTCGTCCGCACGGTCCGCCTGCTCGGCATCGCCGACGCCCTCCTCAAGGTCCTCCTCCAGGGCACCCAGTACAGCCCGCGGCGCGCCCTGGAGAACGGCCTGGTCCACGAGGTCGCCGCCACCCACGAGGAGATGCTCGACAGGGCCCGCGCCTTCATCGACGCGAACCCCGAGTCGCAGCAGCCCTGGGACCGGCCGGGCTACCGGATCCCCGGCGGCACCCCGTCGAACCCGAAGTTCGCGGCGAACCTGCCCGCCTTCCCCGCCACCCTGCGCAAGCAGACCAACGGCGCCCCCTACCCGGCGCCCCGCAACATCCTCGCCGCGGCCGTCGAGGGCGCCCAGGTCGACTTCGAGACCGCCCAGGTCATCGAGGCCCGCTACTTCGTCGAGCTGGCCGCCGGACAGACGTCGAAGAACATGATCCAGGCGTTCTTCTTCGACCTGCAGGCCGTCAACTCCGGGGTCAGCCGGCCCCGGGGCGTCGCGCCCCGCCAGGTCCGCAGGGTCGCCGTCCTCGGCGCCGGGATGATGGGCGCCGGCATCGCCTACGCGTGCGCCCGCGCCGGCATCGACGTCGTCCTCAAGGACGTCTCCCTGGAGGCGGCCCTCAAGGGGAGGGGCTACTCCGAGAAGCTCTGCGCCAAGGCCGTCTCCCGCGGCCGCACCAGCCAGGAGAAGGCGGACGCCCTCCTGGCCCGCATCACGCCCACCGCGGACCCCCAGGACCTGGCCGGCTGCGACGCCGTCATCGAGGCCGTCTTCGAGGACACCTCGCTCAAGCACAAGGTGTTCCAGGAGATCCAGCACATCGTCGAGCCCGACGCCCTGCTCTGCTCCAACACCTCCACCCTGCCCATCACCGTCCTCGCCGAGGGCGTCGAGCGGCAGGCCGACTTCGTGGGGCTGCACTTCTTCTCACCCGTCGACAAGATGCCGCTCGTGGAGATCATCAAGGGCGGCCGCACCGGCGACGAGGCCCTCGCCCGCGCCTTCGACCTGGTCCGCCAGATCAAGAAGACACCGATCGTCGTCAACGACTCCCGCGGCTTCTTCACCTCACGGGTCATCGGCCACTTCATCAACGAGGGCGTCGCCATGGTCGGCGAGGGCATCGAACCCGCCTCCGTCGAGCAGGCCGCCGCCCAGGCCGGCTACCCGGCCAAGGTCCTCGCCCTGATGGACGAGCTCACCCTCACCCTGCCGCGCAAGATCCGAAACGAGTCGAAGCGGGCCGTCGAGGAGGCCGGCGGCACCTGGCCGGGCCACCCCGCCGAGGCCGTCATCGACCGCATGGTCGACGAGTTCGGCCGCCCCGGCCGCTCCGGCGGCGCCGGCTTCTACGACTACGACCAGGACGGCAGGCGCACCGGACTCTGGCCGGGCCTGCGCGAGCACTTCACCCGCGACGACGCGCAGAACCCCTCCGGGACCGTGCCCTTCGAGGACATGCAGGAACGCATGCTGTTCTCCGAGGCCCTCGACACCGTCCGCCTCCTGGAGGAGGGCGTCCTGACGTCCGTCGCCGACGCCAACATCGGTTCCCTGTTCGGCATCGGCTTCCCCGGCTGGACCGGCGGCGTCCTGCAGTACGTCAACGGCTACGACGGCGGCCTGCCCGGCTTCGTGGCCCGCGCGCGTGAACTCGCCGAGCGCTACGGCGACCGCTTCACCCCGCCCGCACTGCTGGTGGCCAAGGCGGAGCGGGGGGAGACCTTCACGGACGCCCGCTGAGCGGCCCGCCCGCCACGGGCCGCCGCCCGCGAGGGGGCGCCGCCGGTCACGGGGCGCCGCCGGTCACGGGGAGTCGCCCGTCACGGGGAGTCGCCGGTCTCCGTGACGGGCGGCTCCCCGAGCCACTCGCGCACCTCCTCGGTCAGCGACCGCTGGAAGGCCGTCAGCAGCGCCTGCACGACCAGCGGCTGCAGGTGCGCCGACAGCGACCGCACCGCCCGCGCGTCCCGCTCCGCCACGTCCTCGCGCAGCAGCCGCGACAGCTCGTGGGCCGCCGCCCGCGCGTGGTCCACCAGGACGGTGCGGGCCGCGAGGATCGCCTCCTGGGACAGCGGTACGTCGAGGAGGCGGACGCCCAGCCTGAGCAGCCCGGCGTCGACGCGGTACGCGCCGTCGCCGGCCCGCTCGCCCAGCACACCCATGGCGGCGAGCCGCGCCACGTCCTCGTCGTCCAGCGCCCGCCCCGCCCGCCGCTCCAGCTCCTCCGGCTCCACCGTCTCCACGGCGTCCGGCGCCCAGGACGCCACCACCGCCCGGTGCACGGCCAGGTCGCGGGCGTCGAGGCCGGGCGGCAGCCGGTCCAGGTAGCGCTCGATCGCCGCCAGCGTCAGGCCCTGCCGCTGCAGCTCCTCGATCAGCGCGAGGCGCGCGAGGTGCTCCTGCCCGTAGCGCCCCACCCGGCGCGGACCGATCACCGGCGGCGGCAGCAGTCCCTTGGTGCTGTAGAACCGCACCGTCCGCACGGTGACCCCCGCGCGCGCGGCCAGCTCGTCGACCGTGAGGTCCGGCTCCTCGGTCTCGATCGTCATGTGCAGCAGTATCGCTGTCACACCAGTGCTGTGAAACCCGTGGCGCCGACGGCCGCCGAACCGCGGACCTGAGCCGCTGTCAGCGGCGTCCCTTACGGTGGCGTCATGCCGGGGATCACGTACGTCCGGGGGGACGCCACCACGCCGTCGGTCAAGGGCGTCGAGGTGATCGCCCACGTCCGCAACGACATCGGGGGACGGGGCAAGGGCTTCGTCCTGGCGCTGTCGCGCCGCCGGCCCGAGCCGGAGAAGGCCTGCCGCGCCTGGCACCGCGACCGCGCGTCCGACGACTTCGGGCCGGGCGCCGTCCAGCTCGTGCGGGTCGAGCCGTACGTGTGGGCGGCCGACATGGTGGGCCGGCGCGGCGTCCGGACCGGCGGCAAGGGCGTACCCGTGCGCCACGAGGCGATCGACGCGGCGCCGGCACGCCTGGCGGAGGGGGTCGTCGAACTCGGTGCCTCCGTCCACACGCCCCGCATAGGGTGTGGTCCGGCCGGCGGCACGTGGTCCCGCGTCGAGCCGTTCGTCCGCGGGCGGCTCGTCGAGCGGGGGATCTCCGTCGCGGTCCACGACCACGGGGAGGGGCGCAAGTGAGCAGGGACATCGACGTGCTCGTGCTGGGCGGCGCGGGGGTGGACACCATCGTGTACGTGCCGGAGCTGCCGCTCCCGTACGCCGACAGCTACATGATCGACAGCGGGGTCCGCACCCGCGCGGGACAGACGGGCGACTTCGTCGCGCTGGGGCTGAGCAGCCTGGGCCTGCGCACCCACCACCTCGACTTCCTCGGCGACGATCCCGAGGGCGACCTGGTGCGCGCCCTGCACGAGGACCGGGGCATCGGCCTCACCGCGGTCCCGCAGCCCGCCGGCACCAAACGCGCGGTCAACCTGGTCGGCCCGGACGGCCGGCGCCTCTCCCTGTACGACACGAGCCGTTCCCACCCCGACGACCGGTTCCCCGACGACATCCTGCGCACCCTCGCCGGCGCCGGCCGGCACGCGCACGTGTCCATCACCCAGCCCTGCGCCCAGGCCCTGCCCGCTCTGCGCGAGAGCGGCGTGGGCATCTCCACCGACCTGCACGACTGGGACGGCGAGAACCCCTACCAGGCGGAGTTCGCGTACGCCGCCGACGTCGTCTTCCTCTCCACGACCGCCCTGGCCGACCCCGAGCGCACCATGCGCCGCGTCGCCGAGCGGGGCCGCGCCGAGGTGGTCGTCGCCACGGCCGGCGCCGAGGGCGCGTACCTGCTGGCCGACGGCGAGCTGACCCACGTACCGCCGGCGACGCCCCCGGCCCCGGTGGTGGACAGCAACGGCGCCGGTGACGCCTTCGCCGCCGCCTTCCTCTACGGCCGCCTCACCGGCGAACCCCCGCACCGGTGCGCCCGCTACGGCGCGGTCGCGGGGGCGTACGCCTGCACGGTGCCGTCCACGCGGGCGGCCGCCATCGGCCGCGACGCACTCCTCGCCGGTGCGGCCCGGGAGAGTCCCGTCCACTGAGCCGCCCGCACGCTCCGGCGCCCCGTCCGTCCGTCAATCGCCCTCTTCTGCACGGGAGTTGACCGCTGTACCGTCCCGCGCATGCCGACTCGCATGCGCTTCACGATCTGGAGACCGTTCGCGACCGCCGCCGTCGCCGCCCTGACGGCGGCCCTCCTCACCCCGGCGGCGGCCCACGCCGCGCCGCGCGAGAGCCTGCCCCGCTACTCCTACGACGACGCGATCCGCGAGGCCGTCTGGGTGGACACCCGCCTCGACGGCGACGGCGACGGCCGCACCGACCGGGTCGCCGTCGACATCGTGCGCCCCCGCGAACCCGCCCGGCAGGGCCGTGAGGTGCCCGTCATCATGGACGCCAGCCCCTACTACTCCTGCTGCGGCCGCGGCAACGAGAGCCAGCGCAAGACGTACGACGCCCAGGGCGCCGTCGACCTGATGCCGCTGTTCTACGACAACTACTTCGTGCCCCGCGGCTACGCCTTCGTCGGCGTCGACCTGGCCGGCACCAACCGCTCCGACGGCTGCGTCGACGTCGGCGGCCGCTCCGACGTCCTCTCCGCGAAGGCCGTCGTCGACTGGCTCAACGGCCGTGCCACGGCGTACACCACCCGCACCGGCACCACCACCGCCACCGCGGACTGGACCGACGGCCGCACCGGCATGATCGGCAAGAGCTGGGACGGCACCATCGCCAACGGCGTCGCCGCCACCGGCGTGAAGGGGCTGAGGACCATCGTCCCGATCAGCGCCATCTCCTCCTGGTACGACTACTACTTCCAGCAGGGCGCCCCGCTCTACGACTCCGGCCCCGACCGGCTCTCGTACTACGTCGACAGCCCCGACGCCCGCACCAGGTGCGACGCCGTCCAGCGCGAACTCGTCGACGGGGCGCCCCGCACCGGCGACCTGACCGCCCTGTGGGGCGAGCGCGACCACGTCCCCGACGCGAGCAGGGTGAAGGCCAGCGTCTTCCTCGTCCACGGCCTCCAGGACCTCAACGTCCGGATGAAGCACGTCGGCCAGTGGTGGGACGCCCTCGCCGAACACGGGGTGAAGCGCAAGATCTGGCTTTCCCAGACCGGCCACGTCGACCCCTTCGACTTCCGCCGCGCCGCCTGGGTCGACACCCTGCACCGCTGGTTCGACCACGAACTCCTCGGCTACGACAACGGCGTCGACCGCGAACCCGTGGCCGACGTCGAACGCCGGCCCGACCAGTGGGAGACCTCCAGGGCCTGGCCGCCGAAGGCCACCTGGCCCGTCACCCTGCGCCCCGCCGCCGGCGGACAGCCGGGCGTCGGCACCCTCGGCCTGCGCGAGGGCGGGGGCACCGCGACCTTCACCGACGACCCCGCGCTGAGCGAGACCGACTGGGCCGCGGCCGTCGACACCCCGACCCCCGCCAAGGCCGCCTTCACCACCGTGCCCCTCACCCGCGACCTGCGCCTGGCCGGCTCCTCCCGCGTCACCGTCACCGCCACGCCCACCACGCCCACGGCCCACCTGAGCGCCGTCCTGGTCGACCTCGGCCCCGACACCGTCCGCGACTACGCGGCGAGCGGCGAGGGCGTCACCACCCTCACCGACCGCACCTGCTGGGGCCTGAGCACCGCCGGCGACAGCGCCTGCTTCAAGGAGACACGGGCCGACACCACCGACGTCGAGCACACCGTCCTCAGCCGCGGCTGGGCCGATCTCGGCACCCACGCCGACCCCGGGAAGGGCGTCCCGCTCACACCGGGCAGGGCGTACACGATCACTCTCGACCTGGCCGCCACCGACCACGTCGTCCCGGCGGGCCACCGCCTGGCGCTGATCGTCGCCGGCACCGACAAGGAGCTCATCGACCCGCCCGCCGACACCCCGACCCTCACCCTCGACCTGTCCCGCACCACCGCCCGCGTCCCGTTCGTCGGCGGCACCCGGGCCTTCGCGGCCGCCACGGCCGGCGCGGCCGCGGCCGCCGCGCACTCCGGGCCGCTGGACGGCGTCGCGGCCCCACGGCCCGCGCCCCGCGTCCCGTAGGGGCACGGGTCCCGCAGGAGTGCCGCTCTCAGGAGGGGGCGGCCAGCCCGGCCGCCTCCTCCGCGCACCCCCACGCCACGGTCACCCCCGCACCGCCGTGCCCGTAGTGGTGCACCACCGCCCGGCCGTCCGGCAGCACCTCCCGCTCCAGCCGCACCGCCGGCCGCACCGGCCGCAGCCCCACCCGGTGCTCCAGCACCCGCGCCCCGGCCACCTCCGGCCGCAGCGCCGCACACCGCCGGACGATCGCCGCCGCCACCGCCGGGTCCGGCTCCAGGGACCACACCCCGTCCTCGGCCGTGCCGCCCAGCAGCAGCCGCCCCGGCTGCGGGAAGAGGTAGGCCATCTCGCCGTCCGGCGCGGTGGAGACGAGCCAGGTGCGCACCCCCGGGTTCGCCACGACGACCAGCTGCCCGCGCACGGGCCGTACCGAGGGGTCCGCGGCCAGCTCGCGCGCGCCCAGACCGGTGCAGTTCACCACCACCGGGGCGTCGGCCTCCGCCAGATCCCGCACCGTGCGCTCCTCGACCGTGCCGCCCGCACGCCGCAGCCGCTCCCGCAGCCAGGGCAGGTGCACCGCCATGTCGATCAGTGGCAGCCGGGCCCGGACGGCGGCGCCGCCGGGGTACTCCGCGGCCGTCGCCCGGCGCAGCCCGGCGAGCCGCCCGACGGCCCAGCCCTCCACGTCGTCCAGGCCGGTCTCGCCCATCACCCCGTCGACCAGGCGCACCCCCGTCGACTCCGGCCGCCGCGCCAGCTCCTCGTACACCTCCAGCGAACGCAGCGCCCACGTCCGCGCCGCCTCCACCGGCTCGATGTGGTACGGCCACCACAGCGCGCCCGCGACCGCCGAGGTGGTCCGCTCCACCGGGTCCCGCGTCCACACCCGGACCCGCCGGCCCCGCTCGGCGAGGACGACCGCCGTCGCCAGCCCGACGACCCCGCCCCCGACCACCACCACGTCTTCGCCGCACCCGGTCTCCACACCCGGACGGTAGCCGGTCACCGGCCGCCCGGCGAGGGGGCGGAGCCACCGCGCCCCGGCACCGGCGGTACGACTAGGATCTACCGTCTGATGACTGCCACCCTCGTCGCCAAGAACCTCGCCGCCGGCCACGGCGACCGCTCCCTCTTCTCCGGGCTCGACCTCGTCGTCGCCCCCGGTGACGTGATCGGGCTGGTCGGAGCCAACGGCGCGGGCAAGTCCACCCTGCTGACGCTCCTCGCCGGGCTCACCGCACCCGAGCAGGGCGAGCTGCGCCTGTCCCCGCCGACCGCGACCGTCGGCCACCTGCCCCAGGAGCCCGAGCGCCGCCCCGGCGAGAGCGTGCGGGAGTTCCTGGCCCGCCGCACCGGCGTCGCCGAGGCCCAGCGGACCATGGACGAGGCCACCCAGGCCCTCGTCGAGGGGGCGCCGGGCTCCGACGACGCGTACGCCACCAGCCTGGAGCGCTGGCTCGACCTCGGCGGCGCCGACCTCGACGAGCGCGCCGCGGAGATCGCCGACTCCCTCGGCCTCGGTGTCGACCTGGACCAGCCGATGACCTCGCTGTCCGGCGGCCAGGCGGCCCGCGCGGGCCTGGCCTCCCTGCTCCTGTCCCGCTACGACGTCTTCCTCCTCGACGAGCCCACCAACGACCTCGACCTGGACGGCCTGGAGCGCCTGGAGCGCTTCGTGACCGGCCTGCGCGCCGGCACCGTCGTCGTCAGCCACGACCGCGAGTTCCTCACCCGCACCGTCACCAAGGTCCTCGAACTCGACCTCGCCCAGCAGCGGATCAGGCTCTACGGCGGCGGCTACGACGCCTACCTGGAGGAGCGGGAGGTGGGCCGCCGGCACGCCCGCGAGGACTACGAGGAGTACGCCGACAAGAAGGCCGCCCTCCAGGACCGCGCGCAGACCCAGCGCTCCTGGATGGACAAGGGCGTCAAGAACGCGCGCCGCAAGGCGGCCGACGACAACGACAAGATCGGCCGCAAGTTCCGCAGCGAGGCCAGCGAGAAGCAGGCCGCGAAGGCCCGCCAGACCCAGCGCATGATCGAACGCCTGGAGGTGGTCGAGGAACCGCGCAAGGAGTGGGAGCTGCGCATGGAGATCGCGTCCGCCCCGCGCTCCGGCGCGGTCGTGGCGTCCCTGCGCGACGCCGAGGTGCGGCGCGGCGACTTCGCCTTCGGCCCCGTCACCCTCCAGATCGACTGGGCCGACCGGGTCGCGGTGACCGGAGCCAACGGCGCGGGCAAGTCGACCCTGCTGGGCGCGCTCCTCGGCCGGGTCCCGCTGGACGCCGGACACGCCGCCCTCGGCTCGGGCGTCCTGGTCGGCGAGGTCGACCAGGCCCGCAAGCTGTTCCACGGACCCGAGGCGCTGCTGGACGCGTTCGGCGCGGCCGTCCCCGACACCGAGCCGGCGGAGGTGCGCACCCTGCTGGCCAAGTTCGGCCTGAAGGCGGAGCACGTGCTGCGCCCGGCGGCCACCCTGTCACCGGGGGAACGCACCCGCGCGGCCCTCGCGCTCCTCCAGGGCCGGGGGGTGAACCTCCTCGTCCTCGACGAGCCCACCAACCACCTCGACCTGCCGGCCATCGAGCAGCTGGAGTCGGCCCTCGACGCCTACCGGGGCACCCTCCTGCTGGTCACCCACGACCGCCGGATGCTGGACGCGGTCCACGTCACCCGCCGCCTGGAGGTCGCCGCCGGCAAGGTGACGGAACGCTAGGACGCCTCCCGTCGGGCGTGCGGCGTCCGGCACGGTTCCCTCACGCTCGGCTCCGCTCGCGCGGGAGGGACTCCCACCGCCGCGTCGTCGGACCATCCGGGTGCGTCCGGTGCACGGGCGGTCCTCCGCCGTGCGACGCTCCCTCACTGCCGAACGGCGTGGGAGGTGTCCCCGGCACCGGACGCCGCGCGCCGACCCGACGCGAAAGGCCGGACACGCCCTGGGCACGCCACGACGGGTCCGTCGGAGCAGCTCGACCGCCGGGTCCGGTTCCCCGCGCTCCGCGGGGAACCGGACCCGGCGCGCGCGTCCTACCGCTTGCCCTTCGGGCCGTCGGTCAGGCCCGCCCGGCGCAGGGCGTCCGCCATCGCGCTGTTGGCCGGCGGCGGGGCCTGGCGAGAGCCGTCGGCCCGCCCGCCCCCGCCGCGCTGCCCGCCCTGCCGGCGCTGCTGCGGCGGACGGCCGCCGCGCTGCGGCCGGCCCTCGCCCGACGGCTCGCCCTTCGGGGCCGCCTCGTCGTCCAGCCGGAGCGTCAGCGAGATCCGCTTGCGCGGGATGTCGACGTCCAGGACCTTCACCTTGACGATGTCGCCGGGCTTGACCACCTCCCGCGGGTCCTTGACGAACGTCCTGGACAGCGCGGAGACGTGCGCCAGCCCGTCCTGGTGGACGCCGACGTCGATGAACGCCCCGAAGGCCGCCACGTTCGTGACCACGCCCTCCAGGACCATCCCGGACTCCAGGTCGGAGATCTTCTCCACGCCCTCCTTGAACGAGGCCGTCCTGAACGCCGGCCGCGGGTCGCGCCCCGGCTTCTCCAGCTCCTTGAGGATGTCGGTCACGGTGGGCAGGCCGAACGTGTCGTCCACGAAGTCGGCCGGCCGCAGCGAACGCAGCACCGCCGTGTTGCCCACCAGCGAGCCGACCTCCTGACCGGACGTCCTCACCATCCGACGCACCACCGGGTAGGCCTCGGGGTGCACGCTGGAGGCGTCCAGCGGATCGTCGCCGCCGCGGATCCGCAGGAAGCCCGCGCACTGCTCGTACGCCTTCGGGCCGAGCCGGGGCACCTTCTTCAGCGCCTGCCGGGACGTGAAGGGACCGTGGGAGTCGCGGTGCGTCACGATGTTCTCGGCGAGGCCGGAGGAGATGCCGGAGACGCGGGCGAGCAGCGGGGCCGAGGCGGTGTTGACGTCGACGCCGACGCCGTTCACACAGTCCTCCACCACCGCGTCCAGCGAACGCGACAGCTTCACCTCGGACAGGTCGTGCTGGTACTGCCCGACGCCGATCGACTTCGGGTCGATCTTCACCAGCTCGGCGAGCGGGTCCTGCAGCCGGCGTGCGATCGACACCGCGCCGCGCAGCGACACGTCCATGTCGGGCAGCTCCTGCGAGGCGAACGCGGACGCCGAGTACACGGAGGCGCCGGCCTCCGACACCATCACCTTGGTGAGCTTCAGCCCGGGGTGCCGGTCGATGAGTTCACCGGCGAGCCGGTCGGTCTCGCGGGACGCGGTGCCGTTGCCGATCGCGATCAGCTCCACCGCGTGCCGCTCCGCCAGCCGCGCGAGCTTGGCGATCGCCTCGTCCCACCGGTTGGCCGGGACGTGCGGGTGGACGACGTCCGTGGCCACCACCCTGCCGGTCGCGTCGACGACGGCCACCTTCACGCCCGTGCGGAAACCGGGGTCGAGACCGAGCGTCGCGCGCGTGCCCGCCGGGGCGGCGAGCAGCAGGTCGCGCAGGTTCGCCGCGAAGACGTCCACCGCCTCGTCCTCGGCGGCCGTGCGCAGCCTGAGCCGCAGGTCGATGCCGAGGTGCACCAGGACACGGGTGCGCCAGGCCCAGCGGACCGTGTCCTTCAGCCACTTGTCGCCCGGCCGTCCCCGGTCGGCGATGCCGAACCGGTGCGCCACGATCCCCTCGTACGACGACGGCCCGTCCGTCGGCTCCTCGGGCTCCAGGACGAGGTCGAGGACCTCCTCCTTCTCGCCGCGCAGCATCGCCAGGATCCGGTGCGAGGGCAGCTCGGTGAACGGCTCGGCGAAGTCGAAGTAGTCGGCGAACTTCGCGCCCGCCTCCTCCTTGCCCTGCCGCACCTTCGCGGCGAGCCGGCCCCGCACCCACATGCGCTCGCGCAGCTCGCCGATCAGGTCGGCGTCCTCCGAGAACCGCTCGGTGAGGATCGCCCGCGCCCCGTCCAGGGCGGCCTGCGGATCGGCGACGCCCTTGCCGGCGTCGACGAAGGCGGCCGCCGCGGCGAGCGGCTCCACGGACGGGTCGCCGAGCAGCCCGTCGGCGAGCGGCTCCAGACCCGCCTCCCGGGCGATCTGCGCCTTCGTCCGCCGCTTCGGCTTGAACGGCAGGTAGATGTCCTCGAGCCGCGCCTTGGTCTCGGCGCCCCGGATGCGCGCCTCCAGCTCGTCGCTGAGCCTGCCCTGCTCGCGAACGGACTCCAGGATCGCCGCCCGGCGCTCCTCCAGCTCCCGCAGGTAGCGCAGCCGCTCCTCGATCGTGCGCAGCTGCGCGTCGTCGAGCATCTCGGTCGCTTCCTTGCGGTAGCGGGCGATGAAAGGCACCGTGGAGCCGCCGTCGAGCAGCTCCACGGCGGACTTCACCTGCCGCTCCCGTACGCCGAGTTCCCCGGCGATCCTGCCTTCGATGGACCCTGCTTCGATGAACCCGGGTGTCGTCACGATCCCGTACCGCCTTCTCCACTGAGGTTGCGCGGCAATTGTGGCAGGTGGCGCCGACACCCGGGATCAGGGCGGGGCCGGGCGGCCCTCAGGCCCGGCCGTGCGAGGCTCCGCCGAACAGCCTGGCCAGGGCCCGGAAGGGCAGCGTCACCACAGTGGCGATGGCTCCACCGATCTGCCGCAGTACGTCTGCGATCGCACGGAACACGGAGGTCTCCTCTCGTCCCCGGCCGCGACGGCCGGACGGTGTCTTCTCCCGGCCCTCGCGGCCGGACCCTCCGTCTACCTCGACCGCGGCCGATCATGCCCGCCCCGGCACGGTCGTCTTCGCGGCCGGGCCGTTCGTCCCTTTTCGCCGGTGACGGGCCGGCCTGCGGCCCGTGGACGCCGACCGGCCGCCCCGGCCTCGGCTCCCGCCCCGGCCCGGCCTCGGCTCCCGCCCCGGTCCCGATCCCGTCACCGCGCCCCGGCCGTCCGCCGGTTCCTCGGGGAAGGCGGCGCGTGCGGACCGCCGTCGTCCTCCTCGGCCGCTTCACCGCCCTGGACACCGCCGGCCCCCGCGGTCGCCCCGCGACGCCGGATCACCGCACGGGGCGCCGGCCCGCCTCGTCGGAGAGTCTCGTCGGGGAGTTCGGCGCCCCGTGCCGGTTCATCCCGACGTGGTCCAGGTGAAGCGCGGCTCGCGGCGTTCCAGGAAGGCGGCGACCCCCTCCGCGGCGTCGCCGCCGCCGCGCGCCTGTGCCGCCCAGTGGGCGTCGCGGTCCGTGCGGCCGTCGGCGAACTCCTTCGCCGCGGCCTGCGTCAGCCGCGAGCGGGACACCAGCACGCGCGTGAACTCCTCCACCCGGCCGTCGAGCTCGCCGGACGGCAGCACCTCGTCGACCAGGCCCGTGCGCAGCGCCCGTGCCGTGTCGATCAACTCGCCGGAGAACAACAGGTACTTGGCGGTGGCGGGCCCCACCAGCGCCACCAGCCGCCGGGTGGCGGAGGAGGAGTAGACGATCCCGAGCCGGGCCGGCGTCACCCCGAACATCGCGCCCTCCTCGGCGAACCGCAGGTCGCAGGCGCCCGCCAGCTGCGCGCCCCCGCCCACGCAGTGCCCCTTCACGGCGGCCAGCGTCGGCTTGGGGAAGGCGGCGAGGGCCTCCTCGGCCTGTACGGCCAGCGCCTGGGCCTCGTCCGGCGAGCCCTGGAGCGTGGAGATGTCGGCCCCCGCGCAGAACGTCCCGCCCGCGCCGGTCAGCACCAGCGCCCCCACCCCGGGATCGGCGGCCAGCTTCGCCAGCAGCGGCGGCAGCGCCCGCCACATCGCGGCCGTCATGGCGTTGCGCTTGGCCGGGTGGTGCAGGACGACGGTGGCGACAGCGCCGGTGACACCGTGCAGAAGTTCGGGCTCCATGGCCCGGATGCTAATCGTGCCCCCGCGGGGCCGATCGGGCCCGGTGGGGTGAGCGGCACGACATCGAGGGAAGAATCGAGGGCAAAGAGGATCAAAGGGGGGGGCGACACGAGGAGGCGCCCATGGACACGTCCACCCGGCCCCGGGGCGAGGCGGCCAAACTTCGCAGGGGGTTCGGCTGGCTCGCCGTGCTCGGGGTGATCCTGGTGGCGGCCGGGCTCGTCGGGCTCGTCTACACCGGCGTCGCCACCCTGACGTCGATGCTGCTGTTCGGCTGGCTGCTCCTGATCGGCGGCGTCGTCGGCCTGCTGCACGCGATCCAGGCCCGGGGCACCAGCTTCCTCTGGCTCGGCGTGATCGTGGCGGCCCTGAACATCGCCGCCGGTGTCGTGATCATCCGCAAGCCCGACGAGGCCGCCGCCGCGCTCACCATGTTCGCCGCCCTGCTGTTCCTCACCGGCGGCCTCTTCCGGCTGGTCGGCAGCATGGTCGTACGGGGCCCGCAGTTCGGCTGGACCCTCCTGCTGGGCGCCTTCGACCTGCTGCTGGGCGTCCTGGTGCTGATCGACTGGCCGAGCAGCAGCCAGTACGTCATCGGCTGCTTCTTCTCCCTCGCCCTGCTCTTCGACGGCCTCGGCCTGCTCGCCACCGGCTTCGGCGGCCGGCGCATCGTGGGCATGGTCTCCGAACGCATGGCCGCCGAGCACGCGGTCCCCGAAGGCACGGCCGGCGGGACCGGTGCCGGGGTCGCGCCGGGCGGCCGCGCCGCCGAACCCGTACAACCCGAAGAGTGAGCGAAAGCGACACGAGCACGACAGAAGCGGTCGGTTCTCCGGCGGAAGGGGGCCGGAGCGGTCGGGAACGCTCCATATCGGCTGACTTCTGTTCAGGCACCCGGGGCGAAGCGCCGCGTTACCAACACTCGACGTGTGGTGACAATCGAGCGCAAGGACGGGGACCGGACGATGGAGAACCAGGGGCGCGGGCCCGGCCCACGCCCGGAGGGCGAGGCGGGGGCGCCCCCCGGGACGTCGGAGGACCCCCCGGCCGGCAGAGTGCCGCAACCGCAACCGCGCCCCCTGCCGTACGAAGGCGTGTGGCGGTTCACCGCGTCCGCCGTGGACGCCTCGGTCCCGCAGGCGAGACACGCCGTGCGGGATCTGCTGTACCGGCAGGGGGTACCGGCCTCGGACGACCTGGTCCAGGGACTCCTGCTGATCGTCTCCGAGCTGGTGACCAACGCCGTGCGGCACGCGGCCCTGCTGTCACCGGTCCTCGCGGTGGAGGTGGCCGTCGGGGCCGACTGGGTGCGGGTCTCCGTGGAGGACAGCCACCCCTACCGCCCGACCGCCCTGGAGACCGACCACGGCCGGACGGGCGGCCGGGGGCTGCTGCTGGTGCGGGAGATCACCCGGGAGGCGGGCGGGGTGTGCGACATCGAGCACACCGCGAGCGGCGGCAAGGTGATCTGGGTCGCCCTGCCGCTCAAGCCCGCGGGGAACCGTTAGGGTCTTTCGTTCGGATCACGCCGGGCTCGCGGGCCCCGGCACCGCACCCCGCAGCGTCGTCGGTCGCCAGGGCTCCGCCCCGACTCCCTCCTCCGCCTCGCGAGGCACGGCACCGGACCCCGCTCCCGATCCGGCCCGATCCGGCCCGGTCCGAACGAAAGACCCTGCCTCACCAGCCGGCCGAGGGGCCCGTCAGCTCCCGCACCGCCGGCCTGGCCGCGTCCAGCACGGTCATGAACCAGGAGGAGAACACGTCCTTCGCGTGCCGCTCCGCCAGCTCGGCGGGCGTCACGAAGGCCGTGCCGCCGACCTCCTCCGGGTCCGGCCGCAGCGCGGACTGCACCATCCCCACGAACAGGTGGTTGTACTCCTGCTCCACCAGGCCCGAGGCCGGGTCCGGGTGGTTGTAGCGGACCGTGCCCGCCTCCGCCATCAGCGAGGGGGACACCCCCAGCTCCTCGAACGTGCGCCGCGCGGCCGCCGCGAAGGGCGCCTCACCCGGGTAGGGGTGACCGCAGCAGGTGTTGGACCAGACACCGGGGGAGTGGTACTTGCCCAGCGCCCGCTGCTGCAGCAGCAGCCTGCCCCGCTCGTCGAAGAGGAACACCGAGAACGCCCGGTGCAGCCGCCCCGGCGCCTGATGGGCCGAGAGCTTCTCCGCGGTGCCGATGGTCACGCCGTCCTCATCGACCAGTTCCAGCAAAATCGCGTCCGCGGTGCCGTTCGACGACCCGGTCGTCGCGGTGGCAGGTGTGATCGGCATACCCATCCTTAACATCGGTCCTCGCGCCCCCAGTCTGCCGTACGCGCACGGCGCCCCCGGCACTTCCCCGCGAACGCCCGCATGTCCCGCCGCCCGGCGTGACCGCGGCCGTCGCCGCTCCGCCACCGGAAACGGGGCCCGGTGGGTGATCTTGCCCGGCGCCGCGGGCGCGGAACCGCGCGGAACGGATGTGCGAACGCCGGGCCGCCCGGGTCCTCAGTGGCAGAGCCGCGCCTCGTGCTGCGCGTGGCCGCGCGGCTCCAGCTGGAAGGTGCAGTGCGCCACGTCGAAGTGGTCGCCCAGGCAGCCCTGGAGCTCGTGCAGCATCTTCTCGTGGCCGATGGCGTCCAGCACGTCCGAGCGCACCACCACGTGCGCCGACAGCACCGGCATCCCCGAGGTGATCGTCCAGGCGTGCAGGTCGTGCACGTCCTCCACCCCGTCCAGGGCGAGCATGTGGCTGCGCACCTCGGCCATGTCGACGCCCTTCGGGGCCGCCTCCAGCAGCACGTCCAGCGTCTCGCGCAGCAGCTTCACGGTCCGCGGCACGATCATCAGGCCGATGACCAGCGAGGCGACCGGGTCGGCGGCCTGCCAGCCCGTCGTCAGGATCACCACCGCGGACAGCAGCACCGCGACCGAGCCCAACGCGTCCGCCGCCACCTCCAGGAACGCGCCCCGCACGTTGAGGCTGTCGGCCTGCCCGCGCATCAGCAGCGTCAGCGAGACCATGTTGGCCACCAGGCCGATCCCGCCGAACACGAGCATCGCGGCGCCCTCGGTGGGGGCCGGCGTGAAGAACCGCTGCACGGCCTCGTACAGGACGTACCCGCCCACGCCGAGCAGCAGCAGGCAGTTGGCGAGGGCGGCCAGAATCTCGGCGCGGGCGTACCCGAAGGTGCGGTTCCCGGTCGGCGGGCGGGCCGCGAAGTGGATCGCGAGCAGCGCCATGCCCAGCCCGAGCGCGTCGGTCGCCATGTGCGCCGCGTCGGCGATCAGGGCGAGGGAGTCGGCGACCACACCGCCGACGATCTCCACCACCATGACGGTGAGCGTGATCGCCAGCGCGGCGCGCAGCCGGCCGCGGTACGCCGCCGCGGCCGTGCCCGTGACCGGCGCGTGCGTGTGACCGTGCCCGTGATCGTGCCCAGCCCCCATGGGAAACAGCCTCCTGCGATCGGCCCGGGACCCCAGTGAACTACGGGTGCGGGGCATCCGGCAACGCGGCACTGAACACCGTTGTCATCTGCCCTGACCTGCGGAAACGAAGTCCAGGTCAGGCGCCCGCCGACAGCTCGGCCGACCGGTGCAGCCGCCAGCCCCGCCAGGCCGACCCGACCATCTCGCGCACCCCGCGCGAGGCGGTCCAGCCCAGCTCCCGGGCGGCCAGCTCGGCCGAGGCCACCGCGCGCGGCGCGTCCCCGGGGCGGCGCCCCTCGACCACGGCCGGCCGGGCGTCGCCGGTGACCTCGCCGATCAGGGTGACCAGCTCGCGCACCGAGACGCCCTCGCCGCGGCCGATGTTCACCGTCAGGTCGCCGCCCGCGTCCGGCGCGCCGAGCCGGCGGGCCGCCGCGAGATGTGCCTCGGCCAGGTCGGCGACGTGGATGTAGTCCCGTACGCAGGTGCCGTCCGGGGTCGGGTAGTCGTCGCCGAAGATCCGCGGGGCCTCGCCGCGGGTGAGCCGGTCGAAGACCATCGGGACGATGTTGAAGACGCCCGTGTCGGCCAGCGCGGGCTCGGCCGCCCCGGCCACGTTGAAGTAGCGCAGGCACGTCGTCGCCATGCCGTGCGCCTCGCCCGCCGCGCGCACCAGCCACTCCCCGGCGAGCTTGGTCTCGCCGTACGGGTTGACCGGGGCGCAGGGGGTGTCCTCCGTGATGAGGTCCACGTCCGGGTTGCCGTAGACGGCCGCGGACGAGGAGAACAGGAACCGCCGGACACCGGCCCCGGCGGCGGCCTCCAGCAGGGTGACCAGACCCCCGAGGTTCTCCCGGTAGTAGAGCGTGGGCCGCGCCACCGACTCGGCGACCTGCTTGCGGGCCGCCAGGTGCACCACCCCGGTCACCGCGTGCTCGGCCAGCACCCGCTCGAGCAGGCCGGCGTCGAGCGCCGAACCCGTCACCAGGGGCACCTGTGCCGGAAGCCGCGCGGGAACGCCCGCCGACAGGTCGTCCAGGACGACGACGCGTTCGCCGGCGCCGGTCATGGCCCGCGCCACATGTGCCCCTATGTATCCGGCCCCGCCGGTGATCAGCCACGTCATGGCCGCCCACCCTATGCCGAGGTCCCGGGTCCGTGCGCAATGTCGCGGATGTCCGCCGTGGGGGAGCGCGGTTTGTGGGCGGGGCCGCCGATCGCCCATGATGATCTCGGCGAAGGCCGCTCCGAGCGGTGTGGAGCGGACCTGAACGGCCGGTGAACACGGTCTTCCCGGCATCCGATAGCCTCTGCCGAATGCCGCGCGCCCGGTGCCGTCACCGGCGCCGTACAGGGGCGCCCGCCACGCAGAGCCCACCATGCAGAAGACCGGCGCGCACGCGCCGGGCCCCAGGGAGTGAGTTCGGTTGTCGACCGCCATCCTCACCGGTCAGCCGGTCCCCGGTTCGTCGATCGAGGCCGACCTGCGGTCCCTCGGCTTCGACGTCCGGACCGCCGCCGGCGCCGCCGAAGCGGAGACACTGCTCGCCGCCGTCCCGGAGAACCAGCGGGTCGCCGTCGTCGACAGCCGCTTCGTGGGCCACCGGCACGCGCTGCGCCTCGGCCTCACCGACCCCCGCTTCCCGCTCGCCGCGGTCCCCGGCGCCGTCACCGCCCAGCCGGCCGCCCGGCAGGCCCTGACCCGCGCGATGGCCCGCGAGAACTCCGCGAGCGGCGGCACCGCGCACGGCAGTGCCCCCGCACAGGTGAAGCCGGACGCGGGCGACGTGGACGCCCTCGCCGTGCACGGCGCCGCGGACGGCCTCACCGAGGACGGTCTCGCCGACCGCGTCGCCGCCGCCCTCGGCGCCGACGGCGGCGAGGTCCACCGGCCCGAGCTGGGCAGCCTGGTCGCCGCCGTCCCCGCCGACCCGCAGGCCCGCAACGAGGCGCGGCAGGCCGTCGGCGCCGTCGACGACGAGGCCGTACGCCTGAAGTCGGCCGTGAAGGCCCGCGACGGCTTCTTCACGACGTTCTGCATCAGCCCCTACTCGCGCTACCTGGCCCGCTGGTGCGCCCGCCGGGGCCTCACCCCCAACCAGGTCACCACCGCCTCGCTGGTCACGGCCCTGATCGCGGCCGGCTGCGCGGCCACCGGCACCCGCGCCGGCTACGTCGCCGCCGGACTGCTGCTGATCCTCTCCTTCGTGCTGGACTGCACCGACGGCCAGCTCGCCCGCTACTCGCTCCAGTACTCCACCCTCGGGGCCTGGCTGGACGCCACCTTCGACCGGGCCAAGGAGTACGCCTACTACGCGGGCCTCGCCCTCGGGGCGGCCCGCGGCGGCGGCCATGACGATGTATGGGCGCTCGCCCTCGGCGCGATGGTGCTGCAGACCTGCCGGCACGTGGTGGACTTCTCCTTCAACGAGGCCAATCACGACGCCACCGCCAACACCAGCCCCACCGCCGCCCTCTCCGGCAAGCTGGACAGCGTCGGCTGGACGGTCTGGGCGCGCCGGATGATAGTGCTGCCCATCGGTGAACGATGGGCCATGATCGCCGTCCTGACCGCGGCCACCACCCCGCGCGTCACTCTCTCCGTCCTGCTCGTCGGCTGCGCCCTGGCCGCGACGTACACGACCGCGGGCCGCGTCCTGCGCTCGCTGACCCGCAGGGCCAGCCGTACCGACCGGGCCGCGCAGGCCCTCGCCGACCTCGCCGACAGCGGGCCGCTGGCCGGCCCGGCGGCCCGCCTCCTGTCCGGCGCGCCCCGTCCCACGGCCCCCCTGAGCGCCGCCGTCGGTGCCGTCCTCGTCACCCTCGGGGCCTGGCTGTGGGGACCGAGCTGGTGGGTCGTGCTGATGGCCGCCGCCTACGTCCTGCTCTCCGCCGAAGCCGTCGCCCGCCCCCTCAAGGGCGCCCTCGACTGGCTCGTCCCCCCGCTCTTCCGCGCCGCCGAGTACGGCACGGTGCTGATCCTCGCGGCGAAGGCCGACGTGAACGGGGCGCTACCGGCCGCTTTCGGGCTGGTTGCCGCCGTCGCCTACCATCACTACGACACGGTGTACCGCATCCGCGGTGGCGCCGGAGCGCCGCCGGCCTGGCTGGTGCGCGCCGTCGGGGGACAGGAGGGGCGGACGCTGCTGGTGGCCGTGCTCGCCGCGGTGCTCACCGCCGGGCAGTTCACGGTCGCGCTCACGGTTCTCGCCGTGGCCGTCGCCCTCGTGGTGCTCGCCGAGAGCATCCGCTTCTGGGTCGCCGCCCACCGGGCAGGCGCCCCGTCCGTACACGATGAAGGAGAACCCGCATGATCGGCCTCGTGCTGGCGGCCGGCGCCGGACGGCGTCTGCGCCCCTACACCGACAGCCTTCCCAAGGCGCTGGTGCCGGTGGGGCCCGCGGGCATAGAGGGCGGACCCGATGCGGTCACCGTGCTGGACCTGACCCTCGGCAACTTCGCCGAGATCGGTCTGACCGAGGTCGCGGTCATCGTCGGCTACCGCAAGGAGGCCGTGTACGAGCGCAAGGCGGCCCTGGAGGCCAAGTACGGCCTGAAGCTCACCCTGATCGACAACGACAAGGCCGAGGAGTGGAACAACGCCTACTCCCTGTGGTGCGGGCGTGACGCGCTCAAGGACGGCGTGATCCTCGCCAACGGCGACACCGTGCACCCGGTCTCCGTCGAGAAGACCCTGCTCGCCGCCCGCGGCGACGGCAGGCGGATCATCCTCGCGCTCGACACCGTGAAGTCCCTCGCCGACGAGGAGATGAAGGTCGTCGTCGACCCCGCGAAGGGCATGACGAGGATCACCAAGCTCATGGACCCGGCCGAGGCGACCGGCGAGTACATCGGCGTCACCCTCATCGAGGGCGACGCCGCCCCCGAACTGGCCGACGCGCTCAGGACCGTCTGGGAGAAGGACCCCCAGCAGTTCTACGAGCACGGCTACCAGGAGCTGGTGAACCGCGGCTTCCGCATCGACGTGGCGCCGATCGGCGACGTCGCGTGGGTCGAGATCGACAACCACGACGATCTCGCCCGGGGACGGGAGATCGCGTGCCAGTACTGACCCGGCTGATCCCCTCGCCGGTCGTCGTCGACATCCGTCCGGGTGCCCTCGACGACCTCGTCGGGGTCCTCGCCGACGAGCGCATCTCGCACTCGGGCAAGCTCGCCGTCGCCGTCAGCGGCGGCTCGGGCGCCCGGCTGCGCGAGCGCCTCACCCCCGCCCTGTCCGGCGCCACCTGGTACGAGGTGGACGGCGGCACCCTCGACGACGCCGTACGGCTCGCCGGCGACATAAAGGCCGGCCACTACGACGCCGTCGTGGGCCTGGGCGGCGGCAAGATCATCGACTGCGCCAAGTTTGCCGCGGCGCGGGTGGGCCTGCCGCTGGTCGCGGTACCGACGAACCTCGCGCACGACGGACTGTGCTCCCCGGTCGCCACCCTCGACAACGACGCGGGGCGCGGCTCCTACGGGGTGCCGAACCCGATCGCCGTCGTGATCGACCTGGACGTCATCCGGGACGCGCCGGTGCGCTACGTGCGGGCCGGCATCGGTGACGCCGTCTCCAACATCTCCGCGATCGCGGACTGGGAGCTGGCCCACCGGGTCAAGGGCGAGAAGATCGACGGACTGGCCGCCGCCATCGCCCGGCAGGCCGGCGAGGCGGTCCTGCGGCACCCGGGGGGCGTCGGCGACACCGGCTTCCTCCAGGTGCTCGCCGAGGCGCTGGTCCTCAGCGGCATCGCGATGTCGGTGTCCGGGGACTCCCGCCCGTCGTCCGGCGCCTGCCACGAGATCAACCACGCCTTCGACCTGCTCTACCCCAGACGCGCCGCCGCCCACGGCGAGCAGTGCGGACTGGGCGCGGCCTTCGCGATGTACCTGCGCGGAGCCCACGAGGAGTCGGCGTACATGGCCGAGGTGCTGCGCCGGCACGGACTGCCGGTGCTGCCCGACGAGATCGGCTTCACGACGGAGGAGTTCGTCAAGGTCGTGGAGTACGCCCCGCAGACCCGCCCCGGCCGCTACACCATCCTCGAACACCTCGACCTCAAGACCGACCAGATCAAGGACACCTACGCCGACTATGTCAAGGCCATCAGTAGCTGAACTCAGACCGGTCGTCCACCCCGCGGGGGTAAAGGACCGGCGCAGCGGTGAGCATTGGATGGGACGCCTCTACATGCGTGAGGTGTCCCTGCGGGTCGACCGCTATCTGGTCGGCACCAGGGTCACGCCCAACCAGCTCACGTACCTGATGACCGTCTTCGGCGTGCTCGCGGCCCCGGCGCTGCTGGTGCCGGGGATCACGGGCGCGGTGCTCGGCGTGGTCTGCGTCCAGATGTACCTGCTGCTGGACTGCGTCGACGGCGAGATCGCCCGCTGGAAGAAGCAGTACTCCCTCAACGGCGTCTACCTGGACCGGGTCGGCGCCTACCTGACCGACGCCGCCGTGCTGGTCGGCTTCGGCCTGCGCGCCGCCGACCCGTGGGGCACCGGGCGCATCGACTGGCTGTGGGCCTTCCTCGGCACGCTCGCCGCGCTCGGCGCGATCCTGATCAAGGCGGAGACCGACCTCGTGGGCGTCGCCCGCCACCAGGCCGGGAAGCCCCCCGTGCAGGAGGCGGCCGCGGAGATGCGCTCCTCCGGCATGGCACTGGCCCGCCGGGCCGCCGCCATGCTGAAGTTCCACCGCCTCATCCTCGGCATCGAGGCCTCCCTGCTCATCCTGGTCCTGGCGGTCGTGGACCAGATGCGCGGCGACCTCTTCCTCACCCGGCTCGGGGTCGCCGTCCTCGCGGGCATCGCCCTGCTCCAGACCGTGCTGCACCTGGTGTCCATCCTCGCGTCGAGCAGGCTGAAGTGAGCACGCCCATGAAGGTCGGCGCGGTGATCATCACCATGGGCAACCGCCCCGACGAGCTGCGCGCCCTGATCGACTCGATCGCCGAGCAGGACGGCGACCGGGTCGAGGTGGTCGTCGTCGGCAACGGCGCGCCCGTCCCCGACGTCCCCGACGGCGTCCGCACGGTCGAGCTGCCCGAGAACCTCGGCATCCCCGGCGGCCGCAACGTGGGCATCGAGGCGTTCGGCCCGAGCGGGCGCGACGTCGACGTGCTGCTCTTCCTCGACGACGACGGCCTCCTCGCGCACCGCGACACCGCCGAGCTGTGCCGCCGGGCCTTCGAGGAGGACCCGGGGCTCGGCATCATCAGCTTCCGCATCGCCGACCCGGAGACCGGCGTCACCCAGCGCCGTCACGTGCCCCGGCTGCGCGCCTCCGACCCGATGCGCTCCTCCCGCGTCACCACCTTCCTCGGCGGCGCCAACGCGGTGCGCACCCAGGTCCTCGCCGAGGTCGGCGCCCTCCCCGACGCGTTCTTCTACGCCCACGAGGAGACCGACCTGGCCTGGCGGGCCCTCGACGCGGGCTGGATGATCGACTACCGGTCCGACATGGTGCTGCACCACCCGACGACCGCGCCCTCGCGGCACGCCGTCTACCACCGCATGGTCGCCCGCAACCGGGTCTGGCTGGCCCGGCGCAACCTTCCCGCGCCCCTGGTCCCGGTCTACCTCGGCGTGTGGCTGCTGCTCACCCTGCTGCGCCGCCCCTCGCGCCCGGCCCTGAAGGCGTGGTTCGGTGGTTTCCGGGAAGGGTGGACCACATCGTGCGGACCGCGCCGGCCCATGAAGTGGCGTACGGTGTGGCGGCTGACCCGACTGGGCCGGCCTCCCGTCATCTGACAAGCTCGTCCCCGAGGGCCCCGGGCCGTTCCGCGGCCCCCCGGCACGTGCCGGCCCGGTTCAGGCCGCGCATCCCGAAGACGAAAGTTTCCTACTGGTGAGTGAGACAACGCATGACGGCGGAGTCGCGGTGAGCGCGCCGCCGTCGCCCGACGAGGGCCTCACGGCGGAGCAGCTGGCCGCCAGGTACGGGCTGGCCGTGAGCGGCGCCCGGCCCCCGCTGCGGGAGTACGTCCGCCAGCTCTGGGGGCGCCGTCACTTCATCCTGGCCTTCTCCCGGGCGAAGCTGACCGCTCAGTACAGCCAGGCCAAGCTGGGGCAGCTGTGGCAGGTGGCCACGCCGCTGCTGAACGCCGCCGTGTACTTCATGATCTTCGGCGTGATCCTCAACGCCAGCCGCGGCATGGAGAAGGAGGTGTACATCCCGTTCCTCGTCACGGGCGTGTTCGTCTTCACCTTCACCCAGTCCTCGGTGATGAGCGGCGTCCGGGCGATCTCCGGCAACCTCGGCCTGGTCCGCGCCCTGCACTTCCCGCGCGCCTCGCTGCCGGTCTCCTTCGCGCTCCAGCAGCTCCAGCAGCTGCTGTACTCGATGGCCGTGCTGTTCCTGGTGGTGATCGGCTTCGGCAGCTACCCGGACGCCTCCTGGCTCCTGATCGTCCCGGTGCTGGTGCTCCAGTTCTGCTTCAACACCGGCCTGGCCCTGATCTTCGCGCGGGCCGGCGCGAAGACCCCGGACCTGGCGCAGCTGATGCCGTTCGTCATGCGGACCTGGATGTACGCCTCCGGCGTCATGTTCTCCATCCCGGTCTTCCTCGCCGACAAGCCGCAGTGGGTGGCGAACGTCCTCCAGTGGAACCCGGCGGCCGTCTACATGGACCTGATGCGCTTCGCCCTCATCGACCAGTACGGCGCCGAGAACCTGCCCCAGCACGTGTGGGCGGTCGCCGGCGGCTGGGCCGCGCTGTTCGCGATCGGCGGCTTCGTCTACTTCTGGCAGGCGGAGGAGAGGTACGGCCGTGGCTGAGCAGCCGCCGGGCAACCGGGTCCCCACCGTCATCGCCGACGACGTGCACATCGTCTACCGCGTCAACGGCGCCCGGACGGGCAAGGGCAGCGCCACCGCCGCCCTCAGCCGGATCGTCAGGCGAGGCGAGGAGCGGGGGGTGCGCAAGGTGCACGCGGTGCGCGGCGTCTCCTTCGTCGCCCACCGCGGCGAGGCCATCGGCCTGATCGGCTCCAACGGCTCCGGCAAGTCGACGCTGCTGCGCGCCATCGCCGGCCTGCTGCCGCCGGAGAGCGGCAAGGTCTACACCGACGGCCAGCCCTCCCTGCTCGGGGTGAACGCCGCCCTCATGAACGACCTCACCGGCGAGCGCAACATCGTCCTCGGCGGGCTCGCCATGGGCATGTCCCGGGAGCAGATCAAGGAGCGCTACCAGGAGATCGTCGACTTCTCCGGCATCAACGAGAAGGGCGACTTCGTCACCCTGCCCATGCGCACCTACTCCTCCGGCATGTCGGCCCGGCTGCGGTTCTCCATCGCCGCCGCCAAGGACCACGACGTCCTCATGATCGACGAGGCGCTGGCCACCGGTGACGCGAAGTTCCGCAGGCGCTCCGAGGAGCGGATCCGCGAGCTGCGCCGGCAGGCCGGGACGGTGTTCCTGGTCAGCCACAGCAACAAGTCGATCCGCGACACCTGCGACCGCGTGCTGTGGCTGGAACGCGGCGAACTGCGCATGGACGGACCGACCGAAGAGGTCCTCAAGGAGTACGAGAAGTTCACCGGGAAGTGAGCCGGTGCCGCCGGGGCCCCGCCGGAACCTTCCGGTGGGGCCCCGCGTCTGCAAAGGAAGCGTCAACTCCCGCCTGTCGTAGGAATCTTGACGCGAATCGGTGTGTTGTTGTGATGTCCGGGACACCCGCGCGGACCCCGGTGCGTTGTACAACGTAAGCTGTACCGGTCCCGAAACGCGGCAAGTGGGGCGATAATGCGCGACACCCTCGAGCGCCGACGCCGCGCGGGCGGTTGGGCGGCGTGTCCGAAATAGTGGGTGTCGGGTTGTCGGTGTAGAACGGGAGATGTGACGGCAATGGCTACGGAAACTCCCCAGCTCAACGCAGCATGTGCCGTCCCTGTCACGGGCAGTCGGCGATGACGGCGCCGGGCGTCGCGGACACGGAGCGCTCCACCCTCGCCAAGGCCGCCGACGAGAACTTCCCCGTGGCCCCCTTCTTCCTGCCCCGGGCCTGGCGCGAGGACCTGGTCGCCGTGTACGGCTTCGCCCGCCTCGTCGACGACATCGGTGACGGCGACCTCGCGCCCGGCGGCGCCGACGCCCGGCTGCTCGGCGTGCCGGCCGCCGAGGCCGAGGACCGGCTGGTCCTCCTCGACGCCTTCGAGGCCGACCTGCGGCGCGTCTTCGACGGCACGCCCCGCCACCCCCTGCTGCGCCGCCTCCAGCCGACCGTGCGCCGCCGCTCGCTCACCCCCGAGCCCTTCCTCGGCCTGATCGCCGCCAACCGCCAGGACCAGCTCGTCACCCGGTACGAGACCTACGACGACCTGCTGGCCTACTGCGAGCTGTCCGCCAACCCCGTGGGCCGGCTGGTCCTCGCCGTCACCGGCACCACGACCCCCGAGCGCGTCCGCCGCTCCGACGCGGTCTGCACCGCGCTGCAGATCGTCGAGCACCTCCAGGACGTGGCCGAGGACCTCGGCCGCGACCGCGTCTACCTGCCCGCCGCGGACATGAAGCGTTTCCACGTCCAGGAGGCGGACCTCGCCGCCGCGACCGCGGGGGCGTCGGTGCGCGCCCTGGTCGCCTTCGAGGCCCGGCGCGCCGCCGACCTCCTGGACGAGGGCGCCCCCCTCGTGGGCAGCGTCCACGGACGGCTGAGGCTGCTGCTCGCGGGCTTCGTGGCCGGCGGCAGGGCGGCGCTCCACGCGATCGCCGCCGCCCACCACGACGTCCTTCCCGGCCCGCCCAGGCCCGGCAAGCTCCGGCTGCTGCGCGAGGTGGGCACGACCCTGCGAGGAGAGGGGTGATCCGGACCGTGGACTCTCCGCCACCCGTGTCCGCACCGGTGCTCGCCGCCTACGGCTACTGCGAGACCGTCACCGGACAGCAGGCGCGCAACTTCGCCTACGGCATCCGGCTGCTGCCCACCGCGAAGCGCCGCGCCATGTCGGCGCTGTACGCGTTCTCGCGCCGCGTCGACGACATCGGTGACGGCGCGCTGGACGGCCGGGTCAAGAGCGCCCGGCTGCAGGACACGCGCGCGCTGCTCACCCGGGTCCGCGCGGGCGAGGTCGAGGAGGACGACACCGACCCCGTCGCGGTCGCCCTCGCGCACGCCGCCCGGACCTTCCCGATCCCGCTGGGCGGCCTGGACGAGCTGATCGACGGCGTCCTGATGGACGTCCGCGGCGAGACCTACGAGACCTGGGACGACCTGAAGACGTACTGCCGCTGCGTGGCGGGTGCCATCGGACGGCTCTCCCTCGGCGTCTTCGGCACCGAACCCGGAGCACGCGGCGCCGAACGGGCGCCGGAGTACGCCGACACCCTCGGCCTCGCCCTCCAGCTGACCAACATCCTGCGGGACGTCCGCGAGGACGCCGTCGGCGGGCGCACCTACCTGCCCGCCGACGACCTCGCCAAGTTCGGCTGCTCGGCCGGCTTCGACGGGCCGACGCCGCCGGAGGGATCCGACTTCGCGGGCCTCGTGCACTTCGAGGTGCGGCGCGCCCGCGCCCTGTTCGCCGAGGGCTACCGGCTGCTCCCCCTGCTCGACCGGCGCAGCGGCGCCTGCGTCGCCGCCATGGCCGGCATCTACCGCCGCCTGCTGGACCGCATCGAGCGCGACCCCGGGGCCGTCCTGCGCGGCCGGGTCTCCCTGCCCGGCCGGGAGAAGGCCTACGTCGCCGTCCGCGGCCTCTCCGGCCTGGACACCCGCCACGTGTCCCGGCTGACCGGCAGGAGGCCGATCTGATGGACCCACAAGGCGATGCGGACCACGGTGACGTCACCGGCGGGAAACGGCACGCAACCCTCCGCCGCGACGCCGCGTCCCTGACGGCGACGGCACGCCGTACCGGGTCCGACCGGCAGGGCGGGCGCGCAGGGGAGGGCGCACGATGAGCGACGAGCCGGGCTCCGGCATCCCGGAGACCTCCGGGCGGGACGCCGTCGTGATCGGCGGCGGGCTCGCCGGCGTCACCGCCGCGCTCGCGCTCGCCGACGCGGGCGCGCGCGTCACCCTGCTCGAGGGCCGGCCCCGGCTCGGCGGCCTGGCGTTCTCCTTCCGGCGCGACGGACTCACCGTCGACAACGGCCAGCACGTCTACCTGCGCTGCTGCACCGCCTACCGCTGGTTCCTCGACCGCATCGGGGGCGCCGCGCTGGCGCCGCTGCAGGACCGGCTCGACGTGCCCGTCGTCGACCTCGACAAGCCCGCGGGGCGACGGCTCGGCAGACTGCGGCGCGACGCGCTGCCCGTCCCCCTCCACCTGGGCCGCAGCCTCGCCACCTATCCACACCTCTCGCTCGCCGAACGCGCCTCGGTCGGCCGGGCCGCGCTCGCGCTCAAGGGCCTCGACCTCACCGACCCCGCCCTGGACTCCCAGGACTTCGGCGGCTGGCTGGCCGCCCACGGGCAGTCGCCGCGGGCCGTGGAGGCCCTGTGGGACCTGGTCGGGGTCGCCACCCTCAACGCGGTCGCCGGCGACACCTCCCTGGCACTGGCCGCGATGGTGTTCAAGACCGGCCTGCTGTCCGACCCGGGCGCCGCCGACATCGGCTGGGCCCACGTCCCGCTGGGCGAACTCCACGACCGGCTGGCCCGCGAGGCCCTCGACTCCGCGGGCGTGCGCACCGAGGTCCGTGCCCGCGTCACGGCCGTCTCGGCCGCCGCCGACGGCACGTGGACCGTCCGCGCTCCCGGCGTGCCCGGCGAGACGCTCCGCGCGGACGCCGTCGTGCTCGCCGTACCGCAGCGCGAGGCCCACGGCCTGCTGCCGGCCGGGGCGCTCGACGCCCCCGAGCGGCTCCTGGAGATCGGCACGGCGCCGATCCTGAACGTGCACGTCGTCTACGACCGCAAGGTGCTCGGCGTCCCCTTCCTCGCCGCCCTCGGCACCCCCGTGCAGTGGGTCTTCGACCGCACCGGCGCCTCCGGGCTGCGCGAGGGCCAGTACCTCGCCCTGTCGCAGTCCGCCGCGCAGGACGACATCGACGCGCCCGTCGCCGCCCTGCGCGAGCGCTACCTGCCCGAGCTGGAACGGCTGCTGCCGGGCACCCGCGGCGCGACGGTGCGGGACTTCTTCGTGACCCGGGAGCGCACGGCCACCTTCGCTCCCGCCCCCGGCGTCGGACGGCTCAGGCCCGGCGCCCGCACCAAGTCACCCGGCCTGTACCTGGCCGGGGCGTGGACCGCCACCGGGTGGCCCGCGACCATGGAGAGCGCGGTCCGCAGCGGCGTGAGCGCGGCGGACGCCGCCCTCGCCGCGCTCGGCCGGCCCCGCCCCCGCCACCTCTTCGCGTTCGAGGAGGCGGCCCACTGCATCGTCCCGGAGGACGCTGCGTCCGACAGCGGCCGCGCCGCGGGCCGGGCCCCCGGCCGAGAACCGGAGGGCCCCGGTGTTCCCCTGCGAGGTGGGACCCGGTGACGTTCGATCAGCACGGCCCGGCACACCCCCGCACGCCCTCCGGTACCGCGACAAGAGGAGAAACTGTGCCCACTGTGCCCCCGGTCGAGAAGACCGCAAGGAGGACCGCGGTGGACGTGACCGCACTGCTGGAGCGCGGCCGGACCCTGGCCACACCGGTGCTGCGCGCGGCCGTCGACCGCCTGGCGTCTCCGATGGACACGGTCGCCGCCTACCACTTCGGCTGGATCGACGCCCAGGGCAACCCGACCGACGGGGACGGCGGCAAGGCCGTACGCCCCGCGCTCGCCGTGCTCTCCGCCGAGGTCACCGGTGCCGCGCCCGAGGTGGGCGTGCCCGGCGCGGTCGCCGTCGAACTGGTCCACAACTTCTCGCTCCTGCACGACGACCTGATGGACGGCGACGAGCAGCGCCGCCACCGCGACACCGTCTGGAAGGTGCACGGTCCCGCCCAGGCCATCCTGGTCGGCGACGCGCTGTTCGCCCTGGCGGGCGAGGTCCTCCTCGAACTCGGCACGGTCGAGGCGGGCCGGGCCGCCCGGCGACTGACCGCCGCCAGCCGCGCCCTGATCGACGGCCAGGCCCAGGACATCTCCTACGAGCACCGCGACCGCGTCAGCGTCGCGGAGTGCCTGGAGATGGAGGGCAACAAGACCGGCGCCCTGCTGGCCTGCGCCAGCTCCGTCGGCGCCGTGCTCGGCGGCGCCGACGCGCACACCGCCGACAGCCTGGAGCGCTACGGCCACCACCTCGGCCTGGCCTTCCAGGCCGTCGACGACCTCCTCGGCATCTGGGGCGACCCGGAGGCCACCGGCAAGCAGACCTGGAGCGACCTGCGCCAGCGCAAGAAGTCCCTGCCGGTCGTGGCCGCGCTCGACGCCGGCGGCCCCGCCTCCGAACGGCTCGGGGAGATGCTCGCCGCCGACGCCGAGCGCAGCGACTTCGCGAACTTCTCCGAGGAGGAGTTCGCGGCCCGTGCCGCGCTCATCGAGGAGGCCGGCGGCCGCGAGTGGACCGCCGAGGAGGCACGCCGTCAGCACGCCGTCGCCCTCGAGGCCCTGAACGCCGTCGACATGCCCGAGCAGGTGCGGGAACGGTTCACGGCGCTCGCCGACTTCGTCGTCGTACGAAAGAGATGATCACTATCGGTCGAATAACCCTCGCGTAGTCGCCGGCCGGTGTCGCGGGAAGAGACGCACCGGCCGACGGCGGACCCACAGCAGACGCAACGCCATGCACACTGCACGAAGGGGAAGCCATGACAGCGACGACCGACGGAAGCGCCGGGGCCCTCCCGCCCCGCGCTGCCGCGGCCAGCGAAACCCGTATCGACGTCCACATCGACATCCCCGCGGCGGCCGGGGTACAGGAAGCCGCCGTGCGCGCCGTAAGGCGCGCGACCGACCTCCTGCTCGCCCGGCAGGACATCGAGGGCTGGTGGAAGGGCGACCTCGAGACGAACGTCACGATGGACGCCGAGGACCTGCTGCTCCGTCAGTTCCTGGGCATCCGGGACGAGGCGACCACCCGCGCCGCCGCCCTGTTCATCAGGGGCGAGCAGCGCGAGGACGGCACCTGGGCCACCTTCCACGGCGGCCCCGGCGACCTGTCCGCCACCGTCGAGGCCTACGTCGCCCTGCGGCTGGCCGGGGACGAGCCGGACGCGCCGCACATGGCGAGGGCCTCCGCCTGGGTCCGCGACCGGGGCGGGATCGCCGCGGCCCGGGTCTTCACCCGGATCTGGCTGGCGCTGTTCGGCTGGTGGAAGTGGGAGGACCTGCCCGAACTCCCCCCGGAACTGCTGTACTTCCCCAGATGGTTCCCGCTCAGCATCTACAACTTCGGCTGCTGGGCCCGGCAGACCATCGTGCCGCTCACCGTCGTCTCGGCCAAGCGCCCGGTGCGCCCGGCGCCCTTCGGACTCGACGAGCTGCACACCGACCCGGCCGACCCCAACCCGCCCGGACCGCCGGCACCGCTGGCCAGCTGGGACGGGCTGTTCCAGCGGCTGGACAAGGTCGTGCGCGGCTACCGCGCGGTCGCGGTGCGCAGACTGCGCAGGGCCGCCCTCAACTCGGCCGCCCGCTGGATCATCGAGCGGCAGGAGAACGACGGCTGCTGGGGCGGCATCCAGCCGCCCGCCGTGTACTCGATCATCGCCCTGTACCTGCTCGGCTACGACCTCGAACACCCCGTGATGCGGGAGGGACTGAAGTCGCTGGACCGGTACGCGGTGTGGCGCGAGGACGGGGCCCGCATGGTCGAGGCCTGCCAGTCGCCTGTGTGGGACACCTGCCTGGCCACCATCGCGCTGGCCGACGCGGGGGTGCCGGCCGACCACCCCCAACTGGTCAAGGCCGCCGACTGGATGCTGGGCGAACAGGTCGTGCGGCCCGGCGACTGGTCCGTGCGACGGCCCGGACTGCCGCCCGGGGGATGGGCGTTCGAGTTCCACAACGACAACTACCCCGACATCGACGACACCGCCGAGGTGGTCCTCGCGCTGCGCCGGGTCCGCCACCACGACCCGGAGCGGGTGGAGAAGGCGATCGGCCGCGGGGTGCGCTGGAACCTGGGCATGCAGTCGAGGAACGGCGCCTGGGGGGCGTTCGACGTCGACAACACCAGCCCCTTCCCCAACCGGCTGCCGTTCTGCGACTTCGGGGAGGTCATCGACCCGCCGTCGGCGGACGTCACCGCGCACGTCGTCGAGATGCTCGCCTTCGAGGGGCTCTCCCGCGACCCGCGCACCCGGCGCGGCATCACCTGGCTGCTCGCCGAACAGGAGCCCGACGGTTCGTGGTTCGGGCGCTGGGGCGTCAACTACCTGTACGGCACCGGCTCGGTGGTGCCCGCGCTCGTCGCCGCCGGACTCTCCGTCCGGCACCCGGCGATCCGGCGGGCGGTCGCCTGGCTGGAGCGCGTCCAGAACGACGACGGCGGCTGGGGCGAGGACCTGCGCTCCTACGACGACCGGGCGAAGTGGAGCGGCCGGGGCGCCTCGACCGCCTCGCAGACGGCCTGGGCGCTGATGGCGCTGCTGGCGGCGGGGGAGAGGGACTCGAAAGCCGTCGAGCGGGGCGTCGCCTGGCTCGCCGGGACCCAGCGCGAGGACGGCTCCTGGGACGAGCCCCAGTTCACCGGCACCGGCTTCCCCTGGGACTTCTCCATCAACTACCACCTGTACCGGCAGGTCTTCCCGCTGACCGCGCTCGGCCGGTACGTCCACGGCGAGCCCGCCGCCCCGAAGACACCGGCTCCCCCCGAGGCCGAGGGGAACTGATGAACACGCGGCCCGCCCCCGCCCCGCTGCTGATCGCCTGCGCGCTCGGCATCGAGCACCTCGCCCTGCGCATGGGCGACCGCGGCGGGGCGGGCGGGCCGGTGACCGTCCTGCGCACCGGGATGGGACCGAAGGCGGCCGAGCGCTCCGTGACCCGGGTCCTCGGCGACCCGGTGCTCGGCGGAGCGGTCGTGCTCGCCACCGGCTTCTGCGCGGGACTGGCCCCCGGTATGCACCCCGGCGACCTGGTGGTCGCCGAGGAGACCCGCGACCCGCGCGGCACCGTGCCGTGCGTGAACACCGAACTGCTCGTCAAGGAACTCGTGCGCACCCTGCCCGGGCGCACCGTCCACACAGGCCCCCTGACCGGCTCCGACCACGTGGTGCGCGGACCGGAGCGGTCCGACCTGCTCGCCACCGGCGCGATCGCGGTCGACATGGAGTCGGCGGCCACGCTCCTGAGCGCCGTCCGTACGGGCGCGCGCCCGGTTGCGGCCGTCCGGGTGGTCGTGGACGCTCCTGAACATGAACTCGTCCGGATCGGCACGGTGCGCGGTGGAATATCGGCTTTCCGCGTCCTTCGTTCCGTCCTGCCCGCATTCTTCGAATGGCACCGCAACGTGCTGCTCCCCCGGAGGTGAGCCAGATGGCCATGCCGCTGCGCCAGTCCATCAAGGTCGCTACTTACCTGGCTGAACAAAAGCTCCGCAAGCGGGAGAAGTTCCCGCTCATCGTCGAGCTGGAACCGCTCTTCGCCTGCAACCTCAAGTGCGAGGGCTGCGGCAAGATCCAGCACCCGGCGGGAGTGCTCAAACAGCGCATGCCGGTCGCCCAGGCCGTGGGGGCGGTGCTCGAATCCGGCGCGCCCATGGTGTCGATCGCCGGCGGCGAACCGCTGATGCACCCTCAGATCCACGAGATCGTCCGCCAGTTGGTGGAGAGAAGAAAGTTCGTCTTCCTCTGCACCAACGCGCTGCTGATGCGCAAGAAGATGGACAGGTTCACGCCCTCGCCCTACTTCGCGTTCGCCGTGCACATCGACGGGCTGCGCGAGCGGCACGACGAGTCGGTCGCCAAGGAGGGCGTGTTCGACGAGGCCGTGGAGGCGATCAAGGAGGCCAAGCGGCGCGGCTTCCGGGTCACCACCAACTCGACCTTCTTCAACACCGACACCCCGCAGACCATCGTCGAGGTGCTCGACTTCCTCAACGACGACCTCAAGGTCGACGAGATGATGATCTCGCCCGCCTACGCCTACGAGAAGGCCCCCGACCAGGAGCACTTCCTCGGCGTGGAACAGACCCGCGAGCTGTTCAAGAAGGCCTTCTCCGGCGGCAACCGGCTCCGCTGGCGGCTCAACCACTCGCCGCTCTTCCTGGACTTCCTGGAGGGCAAGGTCGACTTCCCGTGCACGGCCTGGGCGATCCCGAACTACTCCCTCTTCGGCTGGCAGCGCCCCTGCTACCTGATGAGCGACGGCTACGTGCCGACGTACCGCGAGCTGATCGAGGAGACCGACTGGGACAAGTACGGCCGCGGCAAGGACCCGCGCTGCGCCAACTGCATGGCGCACTGCGGCTACGAGCCCACCGCCGTCCTCGCCACCATGGGCTCGCTCAAGGAGTCGCTGCGCGCCCTGCGCGAGACGGTCTCCGGGAACAGGGAGTGAGGCCGTGACCGCCGTCTCCCTGGGCGTCCCCGAGGTGCCGCCCCGGCCGGTCGCCGAGCGCCGCAGGAGCCGGCGGATCCAGGTCGGGTCCGTGGCGGTGGGCGGGGACGCTCCCGTCTCGGTGCAGTCGATGACGACGACGCGGACCTCGGACATCGGGGCGACGCTGCAGCAGATCGCGGAGCTGACGGCGGCGGGCTGTCAGATCGTGCGGGTGGCGTGTCCGACGCAGGACGACGCGGACGCGCTGGCGACGATCGCGCGCAAGTCGCAGCTGCCGGTGATCGCGGACATCCACTTCCAGCCCAAGTACGTGTTCGCCGCGATCGAGGCGGGCTGCGCGGCGGTGCGGGTCAACCCGGGCAACATCAAGCAGTTCGACGACAAGGTCAAGGAGATCGCGAAGGCGGCCAACGAGCACGGCACCCCGATCCGCATCGGCGTCAACGCCGGCTCGCTGGACCGCCGACTGCTGCAGAAGTACGGCAGGGCCACCCCGGAGGCGCTGGTGGAGTCGGCGCTGTGGGAGGCGTCGCTGTTCGAGGAGCACGACTTCCGCGACATCAAGATCTCCGTCAAGCACAACGACCCGGTCGTGATGATCGAGGCCTACCGCCAGCTCGCCGCCCAGTGCGACTACCCCCTCCACCTCGGCGTCACCGAGGCCGGCCCCGCCTTCCAGGGCACCGTCAAGTCGGCCGTCGCCTTCGGCGCCCTGCTCTCGCAGGGCATCGGCGACACCATCCGCGTCTCCCTCTCCGCCCCGCCGGTGGAGGAGGTCAAGGTCGGCAACCAGATCCTGGAGTCCCTCAACCTCAAGCAGCGCGGACTGGAGATCGTCTCCTGCCCGTCCTGCGGCCGCGCCCAGGTCGACGTGTACAAACTGGCCGAGGAGGTCACCGCGGGCCTGGAGGGCATGGAGGTCCCGCTGCGGGTCGCGGTCATGGGCTGTGTCGTCAACGGCCCCGGCGAGGCGCGCGAGGCCGACCTCGGAGTGGCCTCCGGCAACGGCAAGGGCCAGATCTTCGTCAAGGGCGAGGTCATCAAGACCGTCCCCGAGTCCAAGATCGTGGAGACCCTCATCGAGGAGGCCATGAAGATCGCCGAACAGATGGAATCCGACGGCGCCGTCCCGGGGGAGCCGGCCGTCACCGTGAGTTGAACAGCACGGACCGAGAGGGGGCCCGAGCGTGACGATCCTGGAGAACATTCGGCAACCACGCGACCTGAAGGCGCTGTCCGAGGCGGAACTCGGCGAACTGTCCGGTGAGATCAGGGAGTTCCTGGTACACGCGGTCGCCAGGACCGGCGGACACCTCGGGCCCAACCTGGGGGTGGTGGAACTGACCGTCGCCCTGCACCGGGTCTTCGAGTCGCCGGTCGACCGCATCCTGTGGGACACCGGCCACCAGAGCTATGTGCACAAGCTCCTGACGGGACGTCAGGACTTCTCCAAGCTGCGCGGCAAGGGCGGCCTGTCCGGCTATCCCTCGCGCGAGGAGTCCGAGCACGACGTCATCGAGAACAGCCACGCCTCCACCGTCCTCGGCTGGGCCGACGGCCTCGCCAAGGCCCGCCAGGTGCGGGGCGGGACGGGCCACGTCGTCGCGGTCGTCGGCGACGGCGCGCTCACCGGCGGCATGGCCTGGGAGGCGCTGAACAACATCGCGGCCGCCCGGGACCGGCCGCTGATCATCGTCGTCAACGACAACGAACGCTCCTACGCCCCGACCATCGGCGGCCTCGCCGACCACCTCGCCACCCTGCGCACCACCGACGGCTACGAGAAGGTGCTGGCCTGGGGCAAAGAGGTGCTGCTGCGCACGCCCGTCGTCGGCCACACCGTCTACGAGTCGCTGCACGGCGCGAAGAAGGGCTTCAAGGACGCCTTCGCCCCGCAGGGCATGTTCGAGGACCTCGGCCTGAAGTACGTCGGTCCCATCGACGGCCACGACGTCCGGGCCGTCGAGTCGGCGCTGCGGCGGGCCAAGCGCTTCCACGGGCCGGTGCTGGTGCACTGCCTCACCGAGAAGGGCCGCGGCTACGGACCCGCCCTCGCGCACGAGGAGGACCGCTTCCACACGGTCGGGGTGATGGACCCGCTGACCTGCGCGCCGCTCGTCCCGGCCGGCGCCCCCTCCTGGACGTCCGTGTTCGGCGACGAGATCGTGCGGATCGGCGAGGAACGCGACGACGTCGTGGCGATCACCGCCGCCATGCTGCACCCCGTCGGCCTGGGCGCGTTCGCCGCCCGCTTCCCCGACCGGGTGTGGGACGTGGGGATCGCCGAACAGCACGCGGCGGTGTCCGCGGCCGGCCTGGCCACCGGGGGCCTGCACCCCGTCGTCGCCGTCTACGCCACCTTCCTCAACCGGGCCTTCGACCAACTGCTGATGGACGTGGCCCTGCACCGCTGCGGGGTGACGTTCGTCCTCGACCGCGCCGGGGTGACCGGGGCCGACGGCGCCTCCCACAACGGCATGTGGGACATGTCCGTCCTCCAGGTGGTCCCCGGCCTCCGGATCGCGGCCCCGCGGGACGCCGGCCAGCTGCGCGCGCAACTGCGCGAGGCGGTCGCCGTGGACGACGCGCCCACCCTGGTCCGCTTCCCGAAGGAGTCGGTCGGGCCCCTGATCCCGGCCGTCGACCGCGTCGGCGGCATGGACGTCCTGCACCGCGGCACGGCGCCGGAGGTCCTCCTCGTCGCCGTCGGCGTCATGGCGCCGACCTGCCTCGGCGCCGCCGAACTGCTCCAGGCCCGCGGCATCGGCTGCACGGTGGTGGACCCGCGGTGGGTCAAACCGGTCGACCCGGCGCTGCCCGCCCTGGCCGCCGAACACCGCCTCGTCGCCGTGGTGGAGGACAACAGCCGCGCCGCGGGCGTCGGTTCGGCCGTCGCCCTGGCCCTGGGGGACGCCGAGGTCGACGTGCCCGTACGGCGCTTCGGGATCCCGGAGCAGTTCCTCGCCCACGCCAAGCGGGCCGAGGTGCTCGCCGACATCGGGCTCACGCCGGTCGAGATCGCCGGACGGATCGGCGCGAGCCTGGCCGCCCGCGAGGCGCGCGGCACGACCGGCGGCCCGGCCGGGCGGGCGGCGCGGGACACCGCCGGGAAGGCGGCCGCCGGCCCGGCACGGGGGACGGCCGGGAACCCGGCCGACAACACCTCCGACAGGACCACCGAAGCCCCCGGCGAGGAGACAGCGCGATGACCACGGAGTTCGACCTCGGCGCGCTGCTGGCCGAGCGCGGAGCCGAACGCTACGAGCTGCACGGCAGGTACCTCAACCACCAGCTGCCGCGCATGCTGCACACCATCGGCTTCGACAAGGTCTACGAGCGGGGCGAGGGCGCCTACTTCTGGGACGCGGACGGCAACGACTACCTGGACATGCTCGCCGGGTTCGGGGTGATGGGCCTCGGCCGCCACCACCCCGTCGTCCGCAAGGCGCTGCACGACGTCCTCGACGCCTCGCTCGCCGACCTCACCCGCTTCGACTGCCAGCCGCTGCCCGGACTGCTGGCCGAGAAGCTCCTCGCCCACAGCCCGCACCTGGACCGGGTCTTCTTCGGCAACAGCGGCACCGAGGCCGTGGAGACCGCGCTGAAGTTCGCCCGGTACGCCACCGGCAGACCCAGGGTCCTGTACTGCGACCACGCCTTCCACGGACTGACCACGGGCTCCCTGTCGGTCAACGGCGAGGACGGGTTCCGGGACGGCTTCGCGCCGCTGCTGCCCGACACCGCCGTCCCCCTCGGCGATCTCGACGCGCTGGCGCGGGAACTGCGCCGGGGCGACGTGGCCGCGCTGATCGTCGAGCCGATCCAGGGCAAGGGGGTGCACGAGGCCCCGCCCGGCTACCTGCGCTCCGCCCAGGAGCTGCTGCACCGCCACAAGGCGCTGCTGATCGCCGACGAGGTGCAGACCGGCCTCGGCAGGACCGGCGACTTCTACGCCCACCAGCACGAGGAGGGCGTCGAACCCGACCTGGTCTGCGTCGCCAAGGCGCTCTCCGGCGGCTACGTGCCGGTGGGCGCCACGCTCGGCAAGGACTGGATCTTCAAGAAGGTCTACTCGTCCATGGACCGGGTGCTGGTGCACTCGGCGAGCTTCGGTTCCAACGCCCAGGCCATGGCGGCCGGGCTGGCCGTGCTGTCCGTCATGGAGAACGAGCAGGTCGTCGCGAACGCCCGCGCGACCGGAGAGCTGCTGAAGTCCCGGCTCACGGCGCTGGTCGACGAGTACGAGCTGCTCGCCGACGTCCGCGGACGGGGCCTGATGATCGGCATCGAGTTCGGCAGGCCCCGCTCGCTGAAGCTGCGCGGCCGCTGGACCATGCTCCAGGCGGCCCGCAAGGGCCTGTTCGCGCAGATGGTGGTCGTCCCGCTGCTCCAGCGGCACCGCATCCTCACCCAGGTCTCCGGCGACCACCTGGAGGTGATCAAGCTGATCCCGCCGCTGGTCGTGGGGGAGCGGGAGGTGGACCGGTTCGTGGACGCCTTCACCGAGGTGATGGACGACGCGCACCATGGCGGGGGGCTCGTCTGGGACTTCGGCCGGACGCTGATCAAGCAGGCGGTGGCCGACCGGTAGGCCTGCGAGCGACCGGCGGCCGACCGGAAGGGCGGCCGCCGGGCCTCTCCGGAAATCCTTTGCCTCTCAGGCAATAAATTTGCCACAGAGGCAAAGGTGCGGCTGAATGAGGGTATGAGCCACCCCGCTTCGGAGACCGGGCCCGAGCCCGGGCCGGCGGACGACCTCGGCGTCGTCGCCCCGCAGCTGCGCGCCCTGCGCCGTCGCGCCCTCCTCACCCTGGAGGCCGCGGCCCGCACGGCCGGACTGTCGCCCGCCCACCTCTCCCGGCTGGAGACCGGGCAGCGCCAGCCCTCACTGCCGATGCTGCTCGCGCTCGCCCGTGTCTACGGTACGACCGTCTCGGAACTGCTCGGCGAGACGGTCGCCGACCGCGACGCCGTCGTGCGCGCCGCCGACATGGAGCCCACCCACGCGGGCGGCTGGACCTACCGGCAGTCCGGCGCCCCGGGACGGGGCATGCAGGCGCTGCACGTGCAGGTGCCGTACGGCTCACAGGGCGACATCGTGCGGGTGCATCCCGGCGAGGAGTGGCTGCACGTCCTGCGCGGGCGGCTGCGACTGCGGCTCGGGGACGCCACGCACCTGCTCGGGCCCGGCGACAGCGCGCACTTCGACTCGCTGACCCCGCACCGCATCGCCGCCCAGGACCCCGAAGGGGTCGACCTGTTGTTCGTCCACACCCTGTTGCAGAGCCCGACGGCCGCGCTGTGCCTCGGCCCCACCCCTGGAGAGACGCCATGACCGACATGGAGGAGAAGTTCCCCCGGAGCCTATGGATCCGGCTGATCATCTACATCGCGGTGGGGCACCTCTTCGCCGGGTTCCTCTGGCTGCTGTTCGAGGTCGGAGCCAAGCAGTAGACGCCAAGCAGTAGACGCCGAGCAGCGCAGGCCGAGCAGCGGACACCGGGCGATGGGCCCGGTCCGGTGCTCGCCGGCCGGCCGGCACCGGACGCCGGGAGCGCCCGCTCAGTCGAGCAGGCGCTCCCGGAGCCGTTCGCGGGTCTCCGGGGCCAGCCCGAGGCCCTGCTCGAGGTAGGCGTCGACGCCGCCCCAGGTCTCCTCGACGGTGCGGAAAGCGGCCGCCAGGTACTCGGCGCGGGCGTCGAAGAGGGGGCTCAGCAGTTCCATGACCTCGGGGGAGTACGCCTCGGCGGAGGTGCCGTTGCGGCGCACCCGGTAACGGCGGTGCTTGGCGTTGGACTCCAGGTAGTCGGCCAGGATCGCCTCGTGCTCCACGCCCACCGCGAGCAGCGTCACGGCGATGGACAGGCCGGCCCGGTCCTTGCCCGCCGCGCAGTGCATGAGCGCCGGGACGCTGTCCTCGGCGAGGGAGTGCAGCACGCGCGAGTGCTCGCCCGTGCGCTCCGTCACGATCGAACGGTAGGAGGCGATCATCCGGCCGGCCGCCTTGCCGTCGCCGAGGATCTCCCGCAGCTGGTCGATGTCGCCGTCGCGGACCATCTTCCAGAACTCGGCCCCGTCCGCCGGGTCGGAGAGCGGCAGGTTCACGTTGCGCACGCCCGGCAGCTCGACGTCCGGGCCCTCCAACCGCTGGTCCGCCGCGTTGCGGAAGTCGAAGACCGTGTGCAGGCCCAGCGAGGCCAGGAACGCGGCGTCCTCGTCGGTGGCGTGCGCGAGGTGTCCGCTGCGGAACAGCACGCCGTGACGGACCCGTCGGCCGTCGACGGTCGGCAGGCCGCCCACGTCCCGGAAGTTCCGCACTCCGGCCAGCTCGGGCTCGGTCGACGGGATCTGCTGCGTCACGGGGGCTCCTCCCGGTCGTCGGTCCCGGCCGGCGCGGCTCGACGTGGCCGACGGAACACCTCCCTGACCATACGACACGCACGCCCGGGGCAGACGGGTCCCGGGCCGGGCCTTCGAGAGCTCCGCCGGCCCCGCGCGCACCGGCGTCCGGCGCGCGGACGTGCCGGCGGCGGCCGCCCCGGAAGGACCGGCCGGGCACGTGGCCGAGGTGCGTCCGGGGCGTGTCCGGCCGCGTGGTGTCCCTGATGCGGAAGTTGTCCATCCGCGCCGCATATGCGAATTCCGTCCGAATTGAAGCATTCGCTCCAACTGGCTCCGGAATAAGGGGTTCTGGATCCAGGTCGCGTGAGCAGCGTCATATCCGTGACCCTCAGTCGCCCGTCATGTTCACGTAATACGCCTGTTTCACCGAGCTGTTCACCGGAAAACAGGCCTCTCGATTCACGCAGGGTCACCGGCGATCCCTCCGGGGGATCAAGAGAAATGCCCGGCGGGTACAACCTTCGCTTGTCCCCGTGCGTCGCGGTCGCTTACGTTCCAGACCAATCCGGACGGACGCCCAATCCTGCCGCCGACCGGAAGTCCGCACACCCACCCGTGAACGGCAGGAGCGGGGGACCCACAGGCAGTACCGCCTGTTCCGGTCTCCGGAACGGCTAGGGGTAAAGCCGCGCCCCGGCGCGGCCGGACATCTCCAGTCCGCACCCGACAGCTCACCTCGCAGGCGCCGGAGAGGAATTCGTCATGCCCGCCAAGGGTAAGCACCGCCGTCCGAAGACCCAGCGCTTCACCCGCTCCATCGCCGCCGCCGGAACCGGTGGCGCCGCGCTCGCCCTCCCCCTCATAGGGGCCACCGGTGCGCACGCCGCACCGTCGCAGTCGGCGGCGCAGGCGGTCTCCGAGGCCTCCGGACCCTCCGCCGCCCAGGAGAAGGCCGTCCAGGCCGCCCCCGTGGCGCAGAAGTCCGCGAAGTCCGCCACGACCTACACGGTGCGGTCCGGCGACTACCTCTCGAAGATCGCGGACGAGCAGGACGTCAGCGGCGGCTGGAGCCGGCTCTACGCGGACAACCGTGAGGCCGTCGGGAGCGACCCGTCGCTGATCCACCCGGGTCTGAAGCTGTCCATCGGCAAGAAGGCCGCGACGGGCACGACCGGGTCGCCGTCCGGTTCCTCCGCTTCCTCCGGTTCCTCTGCTTCCTCCGGTTCCGCCTCCTCCTCGTCGAAGCAGTCCTCGGGCTCCTCCGCGAAGTCGTCGGCGTCCTCGAAGTCGTCGTCGTCCTCCTCGGACTCCGCGAACCAGGGCTCCACGAAGTCCTCCTCGCAGGCGTCCACCTCGCAGGCCGCCGGGAACGCCGCCGGCTTCGCCCTCCCGGTCTCCGGCGCCACCGTCGGCACCCCGTACAAGATGTCCGGCAGCATGTGGTCCAGCGGGTACCACACCGGTGTCGACTTCGTCGTCCCCACCGGCACCTCGCTCAAGGCCGTCGGCGCGGGCACGGTCGTCTCCGCGGGCTGGGGCGGCGCGTACGGCAACCAGGTGGTCATCAAGCTCGCCGACGGCTTCTACGCCCAGTACGCCCACCTGTCCTCGCTCTCCGTCTCGGCCGGCCAGTCCGTCTCCGGCGGTCAGCAGATCGGCCTCTCCGGCGCCACCGGCAACGTGACCGGCCCGCACCTGCACTTCGAGATCCGCACCGGTCCCGGCTACGGCTCGGACGTCGACCCGCTCGCCTACCTCCGCTCGCACGGCGTCTCCGTCGGCTGACCCACCGTCCGGCCTCCCGCCCGACGCGCCGCCGAAGGCCGGCCCCGAACCCCGGGGCCGGCCTTCGGCGTTCCCGCACGCGCGCACCGGCGCACACCGGCACCGGCACCCGCACTCACCGGCGCCCGCGCCCGCGTACCCCGGTGCCCGCACCCGCGCACACCCACACCCGCGCCCGCGCGACCTGGAGCCATTTCCGGATCGAGGACTTCCGGGTGTGGTCGTCGTACCGGCATCGGTGACGAGGGGCTTATTCCCGCATTGGCCAAGTCTTTAGGAGTGGCTTATCTCACCGACCGTCAACCCCTTCCTACGGTCGCGTAAGTCACATTCGAAGGTGAATCATGAACGGCTGTGGCAGACGATTCGAAGAATGACGACAGTTCAGTGATCGGGTCGTACGTGGCGGTGGGGGACAGCTTCACCGAGGGCGTCGGCGACCCCGGTCCCGACGGGAGGTTCGTCGGCTGGGCCGACAGGTTCGCGGTGCTCCTCGCGGACCGGCGGCCCGAAGGCGACTTCCGGTACGTCAACCTCGCGGTGCGCGGCAAACTGCTCGACCAGATCGTGGAGGACCAGCTTCCGCGAGCGGCCGAGATGGCGCCGGACCTGGTCTCCTTCTGCGCGGGCGGCAACGACATCCTCCGTCCCGGCACCGACCCCGACGAGGTCGCCGAACGCTTCGAGCGGGCGATCGCGGCCCTCACCGCGGCGGCCGGCACCGTGATGGTGACGACCGGGTTCGACACCCGTGGCGTCCCCGTGCTCAAGCATCTGCGCGGCAAGATCGCCACCTACAACGGACACGTGCGCGCCGTCGCCGACCGGTACGGCTGCCCAGTCCTCGACCTGTGGTCCCTGAAGTCCATCCAGGACCGACGGGCCTGGGACGGCGACCGGCTCCACCTGGGGGCGGAGGGCCACACGCGGGTGGCGCTGCGCGCCGGCCAGGTCCTCGGCCTGGAGGTGCCCGCCGACCCGGAGCAGCCCTGGCCGCTGCTCCCGCCGCGCGGCACCCTGGAGATCCGGCGCGACGACGTGCAGTGGGCGCGCGAGTACCTGGTGCCGTGGATCGGGCGGCGGCTGCGCGGGGAGTCCTCGGGCGACCACGTGACCGCCAAGGGCACGCTCTCGCCCGACGACATCAGGATGCGGATCGCCGCGGTGGCCTGAGCCCGGCGCGAGCCCGACCGGCGCGGCCGGCCGTTCCCCCGGGGGGCGGCCGGCCACGCCACGGGCGAGGCGGACGCGCGTGGTGCGGGCCCGTGCCGCCCGCGACGATGCGGCGGTGCCGCCCGCGACGATGCGGCGGTGTCACCCGCGACGGTGTGCGGACCCGCCCGCGACGCGGTGTGCGGACCCGCCCGATCCGGCCTCAGCGCTCCCGGGCGTCCGACGGCTCCGCCACCGGACCCAGTTCCCGGGCCAGCGCCTCCTCCACCCACTCCTGCGCGCGGCTGCGGGACACCGCGCCGTCGTAGGACGTCAGCTGTACGGCGAGGCCGTCGAGGAGCGCCGTCAGGCGCAGGGCCGTCCCGGCCGGGTCGGGACAGCGGAACTCGCCCGCGGCCACCCCCTCCGCGATCACCTCGGCGAGCGCCGCCTTCCACCGCCGGTCGAGGTCGCGGGCGACCTCCCGCAGCGCGGGTTCGCGCAGCGACACCGCCCAGCCCTCTATCCACAGCCGCCAGCCCTTGGCCGGCCCCGTGGGGGCGTACCAGCGCACCGCCGACCGCAGCCGGCGCAGCGCCGTCGTCCGGCGGCCGAGCAGTTTGCGCAGGTGGGCCAGGTCGCCCTCGGCGGCGTAGGCGAACGCCTCGGCGACGAGCCGTTCCTTGGTGGAGAAGTGGTAGAGCACCAGCGCGTTGCTCACGCCGAGCGTCGAGGCCACGTCGGCGATCCTGACCGCCGCCACGCCCCGTGCCTCGATCTGCTCGATGGCCGCCCGCAGCAGCTCCTCGCGCCGCTCGGCCACACTCAACCGGACCCTCGCCACGCCGTCACCCTACACAGGGTCCGCGACCTGCGCGGACGTCCTCGGAGGTGGTGCCGAAGCGCTCCGCGACGACCGGCAGCCGCCGCTCGGCGATGGCGTGCGCGGCCTGACGGGGGGTCGTTCCGTCGGCCTCCGCGCGCGCCAGTACGCGTTCCGTCAGCGCGCGCATCGAGCGGCGCGTGTGGGCGAAGGCCTCCCCGGCGTCCGCGCCGATGTCGCCGAAGAGCGTCCACCACCACCAGGCGTTCGTCGCGGAGTTGACGACGACGTCCGGCAGCACGCTCACCCCGCGCGCGTGCAGCAGCCTCTCCGCCTCGGGCAGGACCGGCATGTTGGCCGCCTCGGCGATCCAGCGCGCGGTGATCCGCTTCTGCTCCCGCGGCCCGATCGCGTACGACACGGCGGCCGGCACCAGCACCTCCGCCCCGGCCGACAGCCAGGCGTCGCCGGGGAGTTCGTCGAAGCCCGGACGCAGCGCGCCGCGGTCGACGGTGCCGTGGGCGTCCCGCGCGGCCAGCAGCGCCTCCACGTCGAGGCCCGCCGGGTCGGCGATCGTGCCCTTGACGTCGGCGACGGCCACCACCGTCAGCCCCGCGCGCGCGAGGAAGCGCGCCGTCGCCCCGCCCATGGTCCCGAACCCCTGGAGGGCCACCCGGGTGCCGCCGTACGGCACCCCGGCCCGGTCCAGAGCCGTGAGCACGGACTCGGCGACCCCGCACCCGCCCACCAGCTCGTCCAGGCCGATCCCGTCCACCTCCACCGCGAAGGCGTCCGCGAGCCGTCCGCGGGCCGCGCGCTCGTCGTCGAGCAGCGGATAGACGGCCTGGATCGACGACACCAGCCCGGCCTCGGCGGCGGCCCGGTCGACGACGTCCTGAGCGAGCCCCAGGTCCTCACCGGTGGTCCAGCAGCTCTCGACGTACGGCCGTACCGCCCGCAGGTACCGCACCAGCAGCCCGTACGCCTCCGGGTCCCGGGGATCGCAGTCGATGCCGCCCTTCGCCCCGCCCAGCGGGACGTAGCGCGCCTTCGGGTCGTAGTGCAGGACCTCCTTGAGGCTCATGCCGCGGGCGAGGCCGGTCACCTCCTCGAGGGTGCAGCCCTCCCGCATCCGCAGACCGCCGCTGCAGACGCCGCGCACCAGCCGGTCGACGACCAGGTAGCCCCGACGGCCGGTGAGGTGGTCGGTCCAGGTGAGGGACAACAGGGGGGCGGTCATACGGGCTCCTCGCCAGGGACCTTTACTGAACAATGGGTCAGTATCAGGAGCCTCCGGGCGTCCTGTCAACGCGCTGCGGCCGGCCCTCCGAACGGGTGAGCGGGGGTTTGTCGGACCGGCCGACCATAATGGGAATCCTCAGCGACTCCACCTGGAGGTACCGTGGCCGGATTCCGTTCCCTGAGCCCCGGGCTCCGCGCACTGCAGCCCGAGGCCTTCGGCGCGGACCCGAGCGGTGAGCGCATGGCGCGCATCCGCAGATCACCCCACTTCGCGAACGGGGTCTTCCAGAACCCCGGCGGTCCGGCGCGGACCCGGCCCTCGGGCTCCGCCCTCGACTTCGCCAAGGCCTTCTTCGACAAGGACACCCGCCCCCGCCGTGCCCCCTCCGGCACGATCCCGGTGCACCCCACCACCCTCGCCGACCTGGCCCGGCCGCCCGCCACGGGCCTGCGCCTGACCTGGATGGGGCACTCCAGCGTGCTCGCGGAGATCGACGGGCACCGGGTGCTGTTCGACCCGGTCTGGGGCGAGCGCTGCTCCCCGCTCCCCTTCGCCGGCCCCAGGCGGCTGCACCCGGCCCCCCTGCCGCTGGCCGCGCTCGGCCCGGTCGACGTCGTCGTCATCTCGCACGACCACTACGACCACCTCGACCTGCCCACCGTCAAGGCGCTGGCGGACACGGACACGCTGTTCGCGGTGCCGCTCGGCGTCGGCGCCCACCTCGAGCACTGGGGTGTGTCCGCCGACCGGCTGCGCGAGCTGGACTGGCACGAGGCGACCCGGATCGGCGGCCTCACCCTCACCGCCACCCCGGCCCGCCACTTCTGCGGCCGGGGCCTGCGCAACGGCCAGCACACCCTGTGGGCCTCCTGGTCCGTCGCCGGTGACGAGCACCGGATCTTCCACAGCGGGGACACCGGCTACTTCGACGGCTTCAAGGAGATCGGCGCCGAGCACGGCCCGTTCGACGCCACGATGATCCAGATCGGGGCGTACTCCGACCTGTGGCCGGACATCCACATGACCCCCGAGGAGGGGCTGCGCGCCCACCTCGACCTCCAGGGCGGTCCGGGCGGGGTGGTCCTGCCCATCCACTGGGCCACCTTCAACCTCGCCACGCACGCGTGGTCCGACCCGGGGGAGGGCACCCTGGCCGCCGCGCGTGCCGCCGGCGCCCGGATCGCGCTGCCCCGCCCCGGCGAGCCCTTCGAGCCGGCCGCGGAGACGGTGCCCGCCGAGCCGTGGTGGCGCGGCGTGGCGGTCGCCCCGGCGGGCGGCTGGCCCGAACCGCGACCGGAAGCCAAGGCCATGGCCGATACGGTGAGTGACATCTCGAAGGGTGCGGCCGAGGACGGGGGCACCCCGGAGGCCGTCCCGGCGGGCTGACCCGGCCCTCCGGGCCGGACCGGACCACCCGCCGACGGGGCCGGGGAGCGAACCGCTCCCCGGCCCCGTCGGCCGTGCTGGAACATCCCTGACCAGGTCTGATCGTTTTCTTTGCCTCGCCCGCCCGAGTGCTGCGCGAACTCATCGGTCTGTTGTACGAAGCCTCATACCAGAGTGGGACGCTCGCCGGGAGACTTCGCCGACTGCCCCTCGCGCGTCCCGGATCGACGACTACGGTGAGTGTCCGTCGGGCGGGAAGGCGTCGAGGGCTCTCGGCCGCCCCGGCCGACACCGCGATGGCGCAAGCCCGAGGACGCACCCCACGCGAGCCCCGGGCCCGACGGACAGTACGAGGACACCGATGTCTCACCTCCGCGCACCGGCCGCACGCGCAGACCGCCGTGAGGGCGGACGGCACGGAAGGCCGGCAGCAGGCACCGCACCCGCACCGGCCGAGAGGCACATACGGTCCCAGCTGCTGCGACTCGCCGTGCTGCCCCCGACCGCCGTCGCCCTCAGCGCCTGCGCGGCCGTCCTGTTCACCGTGCGCTCCACCGGCGCCAGGCCGGGACCGACCCTGTGGGCCGTCCTCGCCGGGGCCGTCGCGGTGACCGGCGTCGGCATCGTCGTCGCCGCCGTGGCCGCCGGCCGGGCCGCCCGCTCCGTCAGCGACCGCGTCACCGCCCTGCGCCGCGGCAGCGCGCGGGGCGAGGCCGAGCTGCGGGCCCTGCTCGACGCGCTGCGCCGCGGCGAGACCCCGCCGCAGCGCAGGACGCGCGGCGGCCCGTCCGGCGACGCCGACGAGTTCGAGCTGCTCGCCGCCGACCTGTCCCGCGCCCACGACGGGGCCGTCACCGCCGTCGTCCAGGCCGCCCGGCTCTCCAGCCGGACCGGCAGCGAACAGAAGCTGGAGGTGTTCGTCAACCTGGCGCGGCGCCTTCAGTCCCTCGTGCACCGCGAGATCTCCACCCTGGACGAGCTGGAGAACGAGATCGAGGACCCCGACCTCCTCAAGGGCCTCTTCCACGTCGACCACCTCGCCACCCGGATCCGCCGGCACGCCGAGAACCTCGCCGTCCTCGGCGGCGCCGTCTCCCGGCGGCAGTGGAGCAACCCCGTCCCCATGACCGAGGTGCTGCGCTCCGCCATCGCCGAGGTCGAGCAGTACTCGCGGGTCAGACTCGTCCCGCCGGTCGACGGCGAACTGCGCGGGCACGCCGTCGCCGACGTCATCCACCTGCTCGCCGAACTCGTCGAGAACGCCACGGTGTTCTCCGCCCCGCACACCCAGGTCCTGCTGCGCGCCAACCTGGTCACCTCCGGGCTGGCCGTCGAGGTCGAGGACCGCGGCCTCGGCATGCCCGTCGACGAACAGGACCGCATGAACGCCCTGCTCGACGACCCCGACCAGGTCCACGTCGGCCGCCTGCTCGCCGACGGCCGCATCGGCCTCTACGTCGTCTCGCAGCTGGCCCGCCGCCACGGCATCCGGGTCCGGCTCCAGAACAACATCTACGGCGGCATCCAGGCCGTGCTCGTCGTCCCGCAGGCCCTCCTGGGGCCGGCCGGGCCGCCGTCGCCACGCGCCGAGGAGAGCGGCGCGGGCGTGGTGCCGGCGGGCACGGCGGACGGGCAGGCACAGCGGGGCGGGGAGCGGCCGCCCCTGGCCCTCCAGGCCGGCCCGCCGCCCCAGGAGCAGGTTCAGGAGCAGGTTCAGGTCCGGATCCAGGGGCAGGGCCACGTCCAGGGCCGGCCGGGCACGTGGCCGCAGCCGCCACAGCAGCAGCCGTACGGCCGGGGACAGGTCCCGTCCGGGTCTCGGCACGGGCATCGGCTCCAGCCCCAGGCACCCTCACCGGCGTCCGCTCACGTCGCCCCCACGGAACGACCGCTGTCGGAGCGTCAGTCGCGACCCCCCGCTCCCCGGCCCTCCCGGAACGACTCCCCGGTCCGTCCGCCGACCGCCTCCCCCCAGGCCGCCCCCGGGAACCCCCACCTCGCCCCGGAAGGGCATCCGCACAGCGGCACCGGTCACGCGCCCTCCGCCCCCTCGTCGCCCGCCCCGCCCTCCGTCCCGTCCCCCGCCGCCCCACCTCCCGTCCCGTCCTCCGTCCAGCACGACACCGCCGACCCGGTCGGCGACCGCCAGGTCCCGCTGCCCGTGCGCGGCGCGCACGAGGAGCGGCCCAACCCGGCCGAGGCGGTGCCCGGGATCCGGCCCGGCGACCGGGCCGCCGTGGAGGAGGTGGCGGGCCTCGTGCCCACCCCGCGCGCCGGCGCCGTGCGCGGCACCATGGGCAAGCCGCGACTGCCCCGCCGCCGCGCCCGGGAGCACATCGCCCCCCAACTGCGCGGCGGCCCCGCCCCCCGCCCGGACACCGAGCGGCCCGTCGGCCACGACCCCGGTCTGATGGCCGCCTTCCAGCGCGGCATCGGCCTCGCCGAGACCCGGCAGAGCCTGGAGGCGGACGTCCTGCCGGGCCGGACCGACCCGGCCGCCGCGGACGTACCGCACCCGACGGCCCCCTTCCTCCGGCCCGACGCCGGGGCACCGCCCGCGCCCGGCCCGCCCGGCCGCCTCGACCACCGGTCCACCACCCGGCACGACGGGAGCGCACCAGCCGGATGAGCACCCCCCTCACCACCCCTTCCCCCACCGCTCCCGCCGACCTTCGTACCCCACCAAGGAGTCGATCCACCATGGCGAGCGATGCGCCGACCGGCCAGGTATCCGATCTCGACTGGCTGATGAGCGGCCTCGTGCAGCGCGTACCGCACACCAGGAGCGCGGTCCTGCTCTCCTGCGACGGCCTCGTGAAGTCCGTCCACGGCCTCGACCACGACAGCGCCGACCACATGGCGGCCCTGGCCTCCGGGCTGTACTCGCTCGGCCGCAGCGCCGGGCTCCGCTTCGGCGACGGCGGGGAGGTGCGGCAGGTCGTCGTCGAACTCGACTCGACGCTGCTGTTCGTCACCACCGCGGGGTCGGGCACCTGTCTCGCGGTGCTGGCCGGCCGCGAGGCCGACGCCGCCGTGCTCGGCTACGAGATGGCCATGCTCGTCAAGAGCGTGCGTCCCTACCTGGTGACCGCGCCCCGGCGGCACGCCGTCGAACCCTCGGTGACGGGACCTTGAGGGCGGTGACGGCCGGCGACGGGCCCTGGCTCGACGACGCGGCCGGACGGCTGGTGCGTCCGTTCACGGTCAGCAACGGCCGCACCAGACCGACCGTCGCCCTGGACCTCATGTCACAGGTGCGAGCCACCGGCACGACCCCCCTCGGCTACCTCGGTCCCGAGCACGCGCAGGCACTGGACCTGTGCCGGGCCCCCGTCCCGGTCGCCGAGGTCGCCGCCCACCTGAGGCTGCCGGCGGCCGTCACCAAGGTGCTGCTGGCGGACCTCCTCGACTGCGGGGCGCTGACCACCAGGCCCCCCGAGTTCCACCACCGCCCCACCGACCGGGCCCTACTGGAGGCAGTGCTCGATGGACTACGACGACAGCTCTGACCACGACGACGGCTCTGACCACGACGACGGCTCCGCCCCCTTCCCGACCGCGCTGAAGATCCTGGTCGCGGGCGGCTTCGGGGTCGGCAAGACCACGTTCGTCGGCGCGGTGAGCGAGATCGCGCCCCTGAGCACCGAGGAACTGCTCACCACCGCCGGCGCCGCGACCGACGACCTCGACGGCATCGAGAACAAGGTCGAGACGACCGTGGCCATGGACTTCGGCCGCATCGGCCTCGACCCGCAGCACGTCCTGTACCTGTTCGGCACCCCCGGACAGGAACGGTTCTGGTTCATGTGGGACGAGCTGTCCGAGGGAGCCCTCGGCGCCGTCGTCCTCGCCGACACCCGCCGCCTGGAACAGTGCTTCGCGGCCGTCGACTTCTTCGAGGAGCGCGGCCTCGCCTTCATCGTGGCCGTCAACGAGTTCGACGGCGCCCACCGCTACGACCCCGAGGAGGTGCGCGCCGCGATGGACCTCGACCCGGCCGTGCCCGTCGTGCGCTGCGACGCCCGCATCTCCGCCTCGGGTGTGCAGACCCTGCTCGCCCTCGTCCGCCACCTCATCGCCCACGCACCGGCGGCGCCCCGGCCGAGCCGCGGCGCCCACCGGTGATCCCGCACCATCACCCCGTACCCCCGTGACCGGAGCCGCACATGCCCCACGTCCCCAGCGACGGAGCCCGCCCATGAGCTACGACCCGTCCCGCCCGGCCGGTCGCCTGCTGCTCACCCCCGAGGACGAGGAGGCTCCCGCCCGTACCCTGCGGCTGCGCGGCCTCGGTCTGGGGGAGCGGGCCGAGCCCGGTCTGGACGCCTTCGCCGACCGCCTCGCCGAGGTGACCGGCGCACCGTACGCGATGGTCAACTTCATCGACGTGGAACGGCAGTTCTTCGCCGGTCTGCGCACACCGCCCGGCGGCCGGGCCGCCCGCGGCGGCAAGCCGGAGCTGGGCCGCCGGCTCGCCCGCGAGTACGGCTACTGCCCGTACGTCGTCGCGCGGCGCAAGGCGCTGGTCCTGGAGGACGTCCGCGACTACCCGCGGTTCGCGGGCAATCCGGTCGTCGAGGAGTACGGCATCCACTCCTACCTCGGCGCCCCGCTGATCGACACCGCCGGCATGGTGCTCGGCACGGTGTCCGTGGCGGACCTGACGCCCCGGCCCTGGGGCAGGGCGGGGCTGGAGACCATCAAGGCGACCGCGGCGGACCTCGCCGCACGGCTGGAGCACGGGGAGGCCTGGGGGCCGCCCCGGTGAGCCGGACCGGCCTCCGTCACCGGCCTCCCGTCACCAGCCCCGCCACACGTTGTCGAAAGCGGCGTCCTCCACGGACCGCCGCTGCCGTACGGCGGTCAGCTCCGTCACCGCGTCGCCGACGGCCACCAGCACCGTCGCCACCCGGTCGGTCAGCGGGCCGGGGAAGCCGTCGCCCTCCTCCTCGCGGACACCGGTGGTGACGGCCAGGCCCGCGAGGACGGGCTCGTCCGCGGCCCAGCGCTCGACGGCCCGGCGCCGCACCGGTGAGTCCTCGTCCCCGCCCCGGCCGGAGCGCCCGGCGGACCTGCGGCCGCGCGGGCGCGTCAGCACGCCGTCGGCCTCCATCCGGGCGGTGTAGGCCGCGGCCAGCCCGCGGCCCCGGCGCCACAGCCACTCCTCGACCGACTCGTACGGCTCCCGCCGCACCACCGAGGCCGCGGCCTCCGCGAGGAGCCCGTCGGCCGGGGCCGGGGCCGGGGCCGCGCCGGGCGTCACCCGGTCGCCGTCGAGGGCGAGCACGTCCGCCTCCACCAGGTCGATCAGCTCGGCCCCCGCGAGGGCGAGCGAGAGTTCGCCCCGCTCCACGGGGCGCGCGGGCGGCACGTCCAGCGAGACGATCAGCAGGTCCTGCGCCGTGGTCATGGGCTGTTCCCCCTCGGTCGGCTCCCCGGGGCGTTTCCCCCGGTCGGTTCCCCCTCCAGAGTGGCACGGGAGCGGCCCGGCGGCCGGGGCGTGAAGCGCAGCTGTGGCGCCGCTTAAGAAAGTCTCGATGGACCACGCCGCCGCGGTACGGCAGATTGCTACCGGATTCCACCCCTCTTCCCCCGCCACGGGCCTCCTTCGGCATGCCCGGCGCGGGGATCTCACCGTCAGGAGCCGTAGCGTTGAAGGCGCTGGTCAAGGAGAAGGCGGAGCCGGGACTGTGGCTCGCGGACGTGCCCGAGCCCACCGTCGGGCCCGGTGACGTACTGATCAAGGTGCTGCGCACCGGTATCTGCGGCACCGATCTGCACATCCGGGCCTGGGACGGCTGGGCCCGGCAGACGATCCGCACCCCGCTCGTGCTCGGGCACGAGTTCGTCGGCGAGGTCGTCGGGACCGGACGGGACGTCGGCGACATCAAGACCGGCGACCGGGTGAGCGGTGAGGGGCACCTGGTCTGCGGCCGGTGCCGCAACTGCCTGGCCGGGCGCCGTCACCTGTGCCGGGCCACCGTCGGGCTCGGCGTCGGCCGCGACGGCGCGTTCGCCGAGTACGTGGCGCTGCCCGCCGCCAACGTCTGGGTGCACCGGGTCCCCGTCGACCTCGACGTGGCGGCGATCTTCGACCCGTTCGGCAACGCCGTCCACACCGCCCTGTCCTTCCCGCTGGTCGGCGAGGACGTGCTGATCACCGGGGCCGGCCCGATCGGCCTGATGGCCGCCGCCGTCGCCCGGCACGCCGGTGCCCGCAACGTCGTCGTCACCGACGTCAGCGAGGAGCGCCTGGAACTCGCCCGCAAGATCGGCGCGAGCCTCGCGCTGAACGTCTCGCGGGCGACCGTCGCCGACGGACAGCGCGAACTGGGCCTGCGCGAGGGCTTCGACGTCGGGCTGGAGATGTCCGGCCGCCCCGAGGCGATGCGGGACATGATCGCCAACATGACGCACGGCGGCCGGATCGCCATGCTGGGCCTGCCGGCCGAGGAGTTCCCGGTCGACTGGGCCCGGATCGTCACCTCGATGATCACCATCAAGGGCATCTACGGCCGCGAGATGTTCGAGACCTGGTACGCGATGTCCGTGCTGCTGGAGGGCGGCCTCGACCTCGCCCCGGTGATCACCGGCCGGTACTCCCACCGCGACTTCGAGGCGGCGTTCGCCGACGCCGCGAGCGGCAGGGGCGGCAAGGTCATCCTCGACTGGACCGCGTAAGTCATCTGCTTTCCTAGGAGCTTCTGAGATGTTCGACTCCGTGCGCGACGGCCTGCGCGCCACCCTCGACGAGATCCGCGCCGCCGGCCTGCACAAGCCCGAGCGGGTCATCGGCACCCCGCAGTCCGCCACCGTCGCCGTCACCGCCGGCGGCCGGCCCGGCGAGGTCCTCAACTTCTGCGCCAACAACTACCTCGGCCTCGCCGACCACCCCGAGGTGATCGCCGCCGCCCACGAGGCCCTGGACCGCTGGGGCTACGGCATGGCGTCCGTGCGCTTCATCTGCGGCACCCAGGAGGTCCACAAGGAGCTGGAGGCGCGGCTGTCGGCGTTCCTCGGCCAGGAGGACACGATCCTGTACTCCTCCTGCTTCGACGCCAACGGCGGTGTCTTCGAGACGCTGCTCGGCCCCGAGGACGCGGTGATCTCCGACGCCCTGAACCACGCGTCGATCATCGACGGCATCCGGCTCTCCAAGGCCCGCCGCTTCCGCTACGCCAACCGCGATCTGGCGGACCTGGAACGGCAGTTGAAGGAGGCCGTCGAGGGGGGCGCCCGCCGCCGGCTGATCGTCACCGACGGCGTCTTCTCCATGGACGGCTACATCGCCCCCCTCGCCGGGATCTGCGACCTCGCCGACCGCTACGACGCGATGGTCATGGTCGACGACTCCCACGCCGTCGGCTTCGTCGGCCCCGGCGGCCGCGGCACCCCCGAGCTGCACGGCGTGATGGACCGCGTCGACATCATCACCGGCACCCTCGGCAAGGCCCTCGGCGGCGCCTCCGGCGGCTACGTCGCGGCCCGCGCCGAGATCGTCGCCCTGCTGCGCCAGCGCTCCCGCCCCTACCTCTTCTCCAACACCCTCGCCCCGGTCATCGCCGCCGCCTCCCTCAAGGTCCTCGACCTGCTGGAGTCGGCCGACGACCTGCGCGTCCGGCTCGCCGAGAACACGGCCCTCTTCCGCCGCCGCATGACCGACGAGGGCTTCGACATCCTCCCGGGCGACCACGCCATCGCGCCCGTGATGATCGGCGACGCGGCGCGGGCGGGCCGGATGGCCGAGCTGCTGCTGGAACGCGGGGTGTACGTGATCGGCTTCTCCTACCCGGTCGTCCCGCAGGGGCAGGCCCGCATCCGGGTCCAGCTCTCCGCCGCGCACTCCACGGCCGACGTCGACCGTGCCGTGGACGCCTTCGTGGCGGCGCGGGCGGAACTGGAGGCCTGACCGGGCCGGTCCGGACACCCGGGGATAATCGACCCATGATCGAAGCGCGGCGGCTCCACATCCTTCGTGCGGTGGCCGACCACCGCACGGTGACGGCGGCTGCCGCCGCGCTGTACCTCACCCCGTCCGCGGTCTCCCAGCAGCTCACCGCCCTGGAGCAGGAGACCGGCCACCGCCTGGTGGACCGCAGCGCCCGGGGCGTACGGCTCACCCCGGCCGGTGAGATCCTGCTCGTCCACACCCACGCGGTCCTCGCCCAGCTGGAGCGGGCGGAGGCGGAACTGGCCGCCTACCGCTCGGGCGCGGCCGGCACGGTCACCGTGGCCGCCTTCGCCACCGGCATCGCCCTGGTCGTCGCGCCCGCCGTGACCCGCCTCGCCGGCAGCGACCCGGGCATAAGGATCCGCGTCCAGGACGCCGAGGGCGACGCCAGCCTGCCGATGGTCCTCGACCGGCAGGTCGACGTCGCCGTGGCCGTCGAGTACCGGGGGGCGCCCGCCGCCGACGACCCCCGCCTCGCGCACTTCCCGCTCTACGCCGAGCCCTTCGACGCGGTCGTACCGGTCGCCCACCGCCTCGCCGAGTGCGCCGAGGTGCCGCTGGCCGAGCTGGCCAAGGACCCCTGGATCGGCCCGTACCCGGGCAACCCGTGCCACGACGTGGTCGTACTGGCCTGCGAGCACGCCGGGTTCCAGCCCCGCCTGGAGCACTCCTCGGACGACTTCCGCGCGGTCGTGGCGCTGGCCGCGGCCGACGCGGGCGTGGCGCTGGTCCCGCGTTCGGCCCTGCGCGGCATGGACCTGACCGGAGTGGTCGTCCGCCCGGTCGACGGGGCGGCCCCGACCCGCCGCGTCTTCGCGGCCGTACGCCGCGGGTCCGAGGAGCACCCGCTGATCCGTCCGGTGCTGGAGGCACTGGCGGAGGTCACCCCGGTCTGATTCTCCCGTATTCGGGATACCGTCCCGGATACGAGACAGCCCATCGAGGGACGGCCTGCCGGGGAACGGATCGACGCCCGGCCGGCCGGGCTGCGCGCCGAGCGCGGCTGGTCGCCGGGGGAACCGGCCGAGCGCACCGGGGCGAGCCGCTCCACCCCGTCCCGTGCCGAGTGCGCCGAGACCGGCCCCGCCGCCCTGCTCGACCGCCCGTGCCACGCCTACGGCCGGACCATGTCCCGGCTGCTCGGCGAGGTGGAGGCCGAGGCGGGACCGGTGCCCCCGGTGCGGGCCGGGGAGCAGTCCGTCCGGGAGGACCGGGCCTCCGGGTTCGTCCGGCGCTCCGTGTCGCCGCCGCACCCCGCGCTGCGCGGCGAACTCGTCGAGGGCCGGCTCGCCGCGGGCGCCGGCCTCGCCCACGACCGGCCGCCCGTACCCGGCCTGGAACAGCACATCCGGGTCCTGGAGGGCGTCCTGGAGGTGACGGAGCAGGGCACCGGGCACCGGCCGGCCGCCGGCGACTGCCTGCGGCTGCGGCTGCGGCTGCGGCTGCGGGTGTGGGGGCCGACGCTGTTCCGGTGCGCGGGCGGGAAGGGCACGCGGTACGTGCCGGCGGTGGTGCCGGCGTGACGGCGACCCGGCTCGACGCCCCCCGACACTCCTCGGCCTGGCGGGCCGGTTGGCCGACCTGCTGGTCGACACGGTGCACGGCGGCGCCTCGGTGGGGTTCCTCGCCCCGCTCGACCGCGCGGAGGCCCTCGCCTGGTGGGAGGGGCGCGCGGCCGGGGTCGCCGCCGGACGGCTGGCGGTCTGGGCGGCCCTCGGCGACGACGGCCGGGTCACCGGCACCGTCACCCTGGCCCTCCCCGACAAGCCCAACAGCCGCCACCGCGCCGAACTCGTCAAGCTGATGGTCCACCGCGACGCCCGGGGGCAGGGCCTGGGCCGCCGGCTGCCGGCCACCGCCGAGGAGGCTGCCGCCGCTGCCGGCGTCACCCTCCTCCACCTCGACACCGAGACCGACAGCCCCGCCGAACACCTCTACCGCACCGGTGGACGGACCAGGGCGGGGGTCATCCCCGACTGCGCCGCCGACCCCTCCGGCGTCCTGCGGCCGACCACCCTGTACCACAAACACCTCGCCCCGGCCTGACTGTCGGTGCCTGCCGCTAGCCTGCGCAGCATGCCGGACGCCGAAGACGCACGCCGTGTCGCCCTGTCCCTGCCGGACACGGCCGAGAAGACCGCCTGGAACATGCCCACGTTCCGGGTGGCGGGAAAGATGTTCGCCACCCTGCCCGAGGACGAGACCTCCCTCGCCGTGCGCTGCCCCAAGGAGGAGCGCGACGAGCTGGCCCTCGCCGAGCCGGGGAAGTTCTGGATCGCCGACCACGAGGCCCAGTTCGCCTGGATCCGGGTCCGGCTGGCCGCCCTGGAGGACGAGGCCGAGCTGCGCGACATCCTCGCCGACTCCTGGCGCCAGGCCGCCCCGCCGCGCCTGCTGGAGGCGCACCCGGGACTGGGGGTGCCGGTGGAGGGCTGAGCGGCCGTTCGACGAGCGCGGCCCCGATGCACGCGAGCGCGGCCCCGATGCACGCGAGCGCGGTCCCGACAAACGCGTGCGCGATCACCGACCCGAGTGCGGTATTGTTTCCCTGCACGTCGGGCCGGGAGAAATCCCAGGTCAGGCGGGCAACGGGACGTGGCGCAGCTTGGTAGCGCACTTGACTGGGGGTCAAGGGGTCGCAGGTTCAAATCCTGTCGTCCCGACTTTTCGAAGTCGTGGTTCCGAGGCCGTCTTCTCCGTGACGAGAAGGCGGCCTTCGTCGTGTCCGCGACCGGGAGCGGGGCGGGGGCGGTTCCGGTCGCTCTCCGGGGGCGCACGGGAGCACCGGTGGCATCCGGCGGGTAATTCCTTGGACTCCCCCACAGCCGTCGCGGGAGACTGCGAGGGCCGGTCCGGGCCGGTTGCCGGACGACCGCACGGGGTGGGGATGGGACCGTCTGAAGCGCGCGAGGTCAGGCCCGGGAAGGGCGCCGTACTGCTGGCACTGCGGCACTACGGACGGGAGCTGGGCCGCCTGCGGTGGCTGGCCGCCCCCGCCCTGCTGTTGCCGGCGCTCGGCAACATCGGCATCAACTACATCGCCCCGCTCGTCGTCGCCAAGCTCGTCGGGCGGCTGGCCGGGGACCCCGGCATCGGGCTCGGCGCGGCCCTGCCGTACGTGCTCGGCTTCGCCGGGGTGCTGCTGCTCGCGGAGACGCTGTGGCGGATCGGGCTGCACTGCCTGAACCGTCTCGACGCGCTCGGCATCGAGCATCTGTACGTGATCGGCATGGACGAACTGTTCGCCAAGGACGCCGCGTTCTTCCACGACAACTTCGCCGGATCACTGACCAAGCGGGTGCTGAGCTTCGCCTCCCGCTACGAGGAGTTCGTCGACACGCTCACGTTCCAGATCGTGGGCCGTTTCGTGCCCCTGCTGTTCGGTTCGGTGGTGCTGTGGCGCTACGAGCCGCTGCTCGTCGTCGGACTGCTGACGATGATCGCCGTGACGGGGTGGTGCGTGGTGCCGCTGATCCGCCGCCGGCAGGCGCTCGTCGCCGAACGCGAGGAGGCCATCGCCCGGGTCTCCGGCCACGTCGCCGACAGCCTGATGAACATGGACACGGTCCGCGCGTTCGCGGCGGAGGAGCGCGAGGCCGCCGAGCACCGCTCCCGGGTCGCGGCGTCGCGCCGGCTCACCCTGCGGTCGTGGGACTACGGCAACCTGCGCATCGACACCCTGGTGGCGCCGATGTCCGTGCTGACCAACGCGCTGGGCCTGCTGCTCGCGGTCGCCCTCGGCGGGGGCGGCCACGGCGTGGAGGCGGTCGTGGTGGCCTTCACGTACTACTCCAACGCGACCCGGATCATGTTCGAGTTCAACCAGGTCTACCGCCGCCTGGAGAGTTCGATGACGGAGGCCGCGCAGTTCACCGAACTGCTGCTGTCGCCGCCCACCGTGCTCGACCCCGAGGCGCCGGAACCGCTGCGGCCCGCCGCCGCCGACGTCCGCTTCGAGCGGGTGACCTTCGCCCACGGCGGCGCGCGGCCGCTCTTCGAGGGGCTCGACCTGGCCGTGCCCGCCGGGACGAAGCTCGGCCTCGTCGGCCGGTCCGGCGGCGGCAAGACCACCCTCACCCGGCTGCTGCTGCGGATGACGGACATCGACGGCGGACGCATCCTCGTCGGCGGCCAGGACGTCACCCGGCTGCGCCAGGCCGACCTGCGCGGCCTGATCGCCTACGTGCCGCAGGAACCGGCGATGTTCCACCGCTCGCTGCGGGACAACATCGCCTTCGCCCGGCCGGACGCCACCGAGGCCGAGGTCCGCCGCGCCGCCGAGGCGGCCCATGTCACGGAGTTCGCCGACGCGCTGCCGGAGGGCTTCGCCACCCTGGTCGGCGAGCGGGGCGTCAAACTCTCCGGCGGCCAGCGCCAGCGGGTCGCGCTGGCCCGGGCGATCCTGCGCGACGCCCCGATCCTGCTGCTCGACGAGGCGACCAGCGCCCTCGACTCCGAGAGCGAGATCCTCGTCCAGGAGGCGCTGTGGCGGCTCATGGAGGGGCGGACGGCGCTGGTGGTCGCGCACCGGCTGAGCACCGTCGCCGGGATGGACCGGCTGGTCGTCCTGGACCGCGGCCGGATCGTCGAGCAGGGCACCCACCAGGAGCTGCTGGCCGCGGACGGCACCTACGCCAAGCTGTGGCAGCACCAGTCGGGCGGCTTCCTCGACGACACCCCGGCCCGGGCGGCCGATCTGCGCTGACCGCGTCACCGGCGGTCCCGGAGCCGCCGACGGTCCCGGAGCCGTCGACGGGCCGGGAGTCGCCGGCGGGCCGCCCGCCGCCCGTCACCCGCGGGTGCGGGCCGGGCGGGGCGGGCTGATGAACCGGAGCTCCAGAGCGGCCGGGGGCCTCGCGACACCCGGGCCGCCCGCCGCCGCCCAGGCCAGGATCTCCTCGGTGCAGTCGTCGTCCGTCGCGAAACCCACCCAGGTGGCCCGCCCGCCCGCCCGGCGGCCCGCGCCGGACGGCTGGACGACGATCACGTTGGCCTGGTCGCAGGGGCCCAGACAGTCCGTCGTGCGGACCGCGAAGGCGCCCGCCGACGCGGCGGCGGCCGCCCGCAGGCGCTCCAGCTGCCAGGCGTGGTCGTAGCCGGGGTGCTTGCGGGCGTCGCCGCAGCAGCAGCCCCGGCAGACCACCAGGGTGCAGGGCCGGCGCGCGGCGACCCCGATCGACACCACGCGCCGGGCGGGCGGGACGGAACGCGCCCCCACGCCGGTCAGGACGCCGACTGGCCGACGTGGGCCAGCGCCTGCCGCAGCAGGAAGCCGTGCCCGCCCGGCATCTCGCTCTGCACCGCGGGCGAGACCGCCTCCTGCGGGTCGAACCACACCAGGTCCAGGGCGTCCTGCCGGGGCCGGCAGTCACCGGTCACCGGCACGATGTACGCCAGCGACACCGCGTGCTGACGCGGGTCGTGGTACGGCGTGATGCCCTGCGTGGGGAAGTACTCCGCGACCGTGAAGGGCTGCAGGGACGTCGGGACGCGGGGCAGCGCCATGGGGCCGAGGTCCTTCTCCAGGTGCCGCAGCAGGGCGTCGCGGACCCGCTCGTGATGCAGGACCCGACCGGAGACCAGGGTCCGGCTGACGTTGCCGTCCGGTCCTATCCGCAGCAGCAGGCCGATCTTGGTGACTTCGCCGCTGTCGTCGACGCGCACGGGCACGGCCTCGACGTACAGGATCGGCATGCGGGAGCGGGCGAGTTCGAGTTCGTCCTGGCTCAGCCAGCCGGGCGTGGTATCGGTCAAGTCTGACATTGCTTGATCATACTTTCAGTCCGTCGGGAAGCCGGTAGACCTGGCGGGCGTCGTCCGCCCCGGCCCACCGCGCCCGGCGCAGCGCGTCGGGCAGGCTCAGTTCGTCGGGCAGGCCCGGTTCGCCGGCGTCCACCCGGTCCTGGAGCAGATCCCCCGGTCCCCGGCGGAACGCCGGCGCGCCGAGCCGGTAGAACCCGGCCACGCCGTAGGCGTCCGAGCCGTACAGCAGCTTGCGGAACGGTGTGATCTCCAGCGCCTCCTCCAGGACCGTCCGCGCCCGCACCGGGCCGACGTGGTGCAGGGTCAGCCCCACGTCCAGGTACACCTGCTCGAACACCGCGGCCAGGCAGGCGGCCTGCCGCCGGCAGGGCCGGCAGTGCGGGAGCAGCACGGGGATCGTGCCCGCGAACAGGTGCAGCCAGTCCATCAGCCGGGCCGGATCCGCCCGGTGCGGGCGGATGTCGTCGTCGCCGAAGCCGGTGTGCAGCTGGAGCGGCAGCCCCAGGTCGACGGCGGTCCACAGCAGGTGCCGTACGAGTACGGGCTCCACCAGGCGTCCGCCGCGCGCCGGCACGACGGGGGAGAAGGAGACCCGCGGGCCGTGCCGGCGGGTCACCGCGCGGATCGTCCGGCGCACCGGCACGCCGCGGCCGGCCGCCGCCACCGGGCCCGGGGCGGCCACCGAGATCTCGAACCGGCCCGGCGCGCACTCGGGACGGACCTGGCCGACGTCCGCCGTGTGCCGCCGGGCGATCACCGGTGTCCCGGGATCGGACGCACCCGCGGCCCCTGCCCCGGAGTCCGCACTCCGGAGCCCCTGGCCCGGGGGCGGTCCGGGATCCCCCGGTAGGGTGACAATCCGGTCACTCCCGTACAGGAAGCAGGACATGCCCTACTCCCACGCCCCCCGGCCGACCGCTCCCGAGCCGTCGGCCGGCGGCGCCGACATCCGTCTCGTCGTCACCGACATGGACGGCACGCTGCTCGACGACGACAAGCGGACGCCCGACGGGCTCGGGGAGGTCCTCGCGCTGCTGAGGGAGCGGGGGGTGCTGTTCAGCCCCGCCAGCGGCCGGCAGTACGCGACGCTGGCGCGGGAGTTCGCCGAGGTCGCCGACGGGATGGTCTTCATAGCGGAGAACGGCACCTATGTCGTCCGCGACGGCGAGGAACTCAGCTCCGACCCGCTGGACCCCGCCGTCGTCACCCGCGTCGTCGACGCCGTACGGCGGCTCGCGGCGGGCGGCGCGGACGTCGGGGCCGTCGTCTGCGGCAAGCGCTCCGCGTACGTCGAGCGGGCCGACGAGGCCTTCCTCGCGGAGGTCGGCCGCTACTACCTGCACCACCGGGTCGTCGAGGACGCCGCCGCCGTCGAGGACGACGTCATCAAGGTCGCGCTGTTCGACTTCGGCACGGTGGCGGAGACCACCGCGCCCGCCCTGGCCTCGTTCACGGAGACGCACCAGGTGGTCGTCTCCGGCGAGCACTGGGTCGACGTCATGAACCGCACCGCCAACAAGGGCGAGGCCCTGCGCCGGCTCCAGCGCGAGCTGGGCATCACACCCGCGCAGACCGTGGTGTTCGGCGACTACCTCAACGACCTGGAGATGCTGGACGCCGCCGACTGGTCCTTCGCCATGGCCAACGCCCACCCGGAGGTCGTCCGGCGGGCCCGCCACCTGGCCCCCTCCAACAACGACAACGGCGTGCTGCGCACCCTCGTCCGCCTTCTCGACCTGCCGGTGACGGGCCTCTGACGCGGGCGCCCCGCGGCCGCCCCGTGCCGGGCCGTACGCCGGACGGCCCGGCACGGGGCGGCCGCGGGGGCCGGCCGCTCACGGCCTGAGCGGGTCGTGGCCGATCGTCATGAGCCGGTGGCGCAGGGCGGTGTCCTCGGCCGCAGGCTCGTCCGCCGCGTCCGTCTCGTCGTCCACCGTCTCCACCACCTCCCGCATCACATGGAGGTCGTCCTCGGTGAGGTCGGTGCGCCGCTTCTGGAGGATCGCCAGCACGTGGCGGCCGGTCGGCGGGCCCGCCTCCTCGGGCAGGGCCTCCGTGTCCTCGTCGGCGTCCCGCACCCGGAGCCAGGCGGCCAGCTCCTGCGAGGTCATGTTCACCACGCGGTGGAAGTCCTCCCACAGCGCGTCGAGTTCGAGGGCGTCGGTCATGGCGTGCCTTTCCGTCGTGCCGCTGCGCTGTGCCCCTGTGCCGTGCCTCTGTGCCGTGCCGCCGGGCGTGGTCCGGCTCCGTGTCCCCGCCACGTGGTCCGCGCCGGCGGTCAGTCCTCGCGCGGCCAGTTCTCCGCCTCGAACATCCACCGCTGCTTCTCCAGCTCGGCGGTGATGCCGATCAGCAGGTCCTGGGTGACCGGGTCGGCCTTCTCGGTCGTCCCGATCCGCTCCCGCAGCCGGTCGACGGCCGCGCCCAGCGTCTCCGCGATCACCCGGACCACCTCCTCGTCGCGCAGCCAGCCGTCCTTCGGGGACGGCAGCGTGAACGCCGACGCGATCGTCTCCGGGCGGCCGTCCGGCGGCAGGCCGAGCGCGGCGGCCCGCTCGGCGACCGTGTCGGCGAAGGTGCGGGCGGCGGTGACCACCTCGTCGAGCTGGAGGTGGACCGAGCGGAACCGCGGGCCGACGATGTTCCAGTGCGCCTGCTTGCCGATCAGCGAGATCCCCAGCAGGTCGACGAGCGTGCCCTGCAGCGCGTCGGAGGTGACCTGGCGGGCCGGTTCGGGCAGGGGGCTCTTGACGACAGTCATACGGCGGTCCTCCTTCTCACGTCGTCTCGTGCGGTACGGAGCAGGCCGACGCGTTCCGCCTCGTCGGTGCCGCCCCACACGCCGGACGTCTGCCCCTCGGTGAGGGCGTACTCCAGGCAGTCGGCGGTCACCGGGCACCGTCCGCAGACCCGCTTGGCGTCCGCGGTCTCCCGCAACGCCGGTCCGGACGTGCCTACTGGGAAGAACAGTTCGGGGTCCTCGCCGATGCAGGCGGCACTGCGCAACCACTCCATGGGGGCGCGGGTGCCCTGGGGGAATCGGAGCAAACGCGGCTCCCGAAGGGGGGCGGACGCGGCTCCGGGCGGGGGCGCGCGGGGCTCCGGGGCGGTGCGCCGGGGACCGCGGAGCGGCACGCCGGTGGCCGTGGGACGGCCCGTGCCGCCGCCCGGTGACCTTCCCCCGGGGCATGACGGCGGTCTATAGTCCGAAACTAGCAGTGCTAATTAATCTGTCGGACCACAGCGTCGTCGTCGGTCAGGAGTCCCCAGTCGTGCGTCCCGTCCACTTCGCGGCCGCCCGCCGCACCCCCATCGGCAAACTGCGCGGCGCCCTGTCCGCCGTACGGCCCGACGACCTCGCCGCCGGTGTCGTCCGCGGCCTGGTCGCCGAGCTGCCCGCGCTCGATCCCGCCCGGATCGACGACGTGTACTGGGGCGCCGCCAACCAGGCCGGCGAGGACAACCGCAACGTCGCCCGCATGGCCGCCCTGCTCGCCGGACTCCCCGAGACCGTGCCGGGTGCCACGGTGAACCGGCTGTGCGCCTCGGGCATGGAGGCGGTCACCGCCGCCGCCCGCACGATCGCCGCCGGCGAGGCCGAGATCGTGCTCGCGGGCGGCTCCGAGTCGATGAGCCGCGCCCCCTTCGTGCTCGCCCGCCCCGACGAGGCCCTCCCGCACCGGGTGGAGACCGTCGACACCCGGCTCGGCTGGCGCCTGGTCAACCCCGCCATGAAGGACCTGCACGGTCTGCTGGCGATGGGCGAGACCGCCGAGGAGGTCGCGGAGCGGTACGGCATCCCCCGCGAGCGCCAGGACGACTTCGCGCTCCGCAGCCACCGGCGCGCCGCGCTCGCCCGCGACAAGGGCCACTTCGACGACGAGATCCTGCCGGTCCGGCTCCCGGACGGCACGGTCCTCGCCACCGACGAATGCGTCCGGGAGGACACCTCCTACGACAAGCTCGCCCGGCTCCGGCCCGTCTTCCGGCCGGACGGCACGGTCACCGCGGGCAACGCCTCCCCGATGAACGACGGCGCCGCCGCCCTCCTCCTGGTCAGCGAGGAGGCCCTGAACGAGCTGGGCCTGGAGTCCCTCGGCCGCTACGTCGCGGGCGCCTCCGCCGGCGTCCACCCCGACGTGATGGGCATCGGCCCGGTCCCCGCGACCCGCAAGGCGCTGGCCCGCGTGGGGTGGAACGTCGACGACCTCCAGGAGGCCGAGTTCAACGAGGCGTTCGCCGCACAGGCGTTGGCCTGCGTGGACCAGCTGGGCATCGACCCCGACCTGGTCAACCCCAGCGGCGGCGCGATCGCCCTCGGCCATCCGCTCGGCTGCTCCGGGGCCCGCATCCTCACCACCCTGCTGCACCGGATGCGGCGCACGGGCGCGGAGCGGGGCCTGGCGACCATGTGCGTCGGGGTGGGGCAGGGGAGCGCGGTGCTGGTCGAACGGCACTGAGGCCGCACGGCCCGGCGGTCGTGCGGTCCCGCGGCTTCACAGGCCTGGCGGCCTCACGGCCTCACAGGCCTGGCGGCCTCACGGCTTCACAGGCCTGGCGGCTTCACAGGCCTGGCAGCCTCGCGGCTTCACGGCCCCGCGGTCGGCGGGTCGTGAGGCTCCCGTCCGGTGGCCGATCAGGTGTGCGTAGCATCGGTCCCCGCATGAACACGATGACGTTGTGGCACATCACCGGCTGGGAGTTCGCCGCCCTCGCCCTCGCGACCCTCGTGGTCGGCTTCTCCAAGACGGCCGTCAGCGGGGCCAACACGGTCAGCCTGGCGGTCTTCGCCGCGGTCCTGCCCGCCCGCGCCTCCACCGGCGTCCTCCTGCCGATCCTGATCGTCGGCGACGTGCTCGCCGTCCTCACCTACCGGCGGCACGCCCACTGGCCCACGCTGTGGCGGCTGTTCCCGGCGGTGGCCGCCGGCGTCGTCGTCGGCACGCTGTTCCTGATGCGGGCCGACGACGCGACCGTGCGCACCTCCATCGGCGCGATCCTGCTGTTCATGACCGGGGTCACCGTGTGGCGGCGGCGCACCGCCGGGGCGGCCGACGCCCCCGACGCCGTGGTGACCCGCGCCGGCCGTCTGAAGGCCCGTTCCTACGGCGTCCTCGGCGGCTTCACCACGATGGTCGCCAACGCGGGCGGCCCGGTGATGTCGATGTACCTGCTGTCGGCGGGCTTCCGCAAACTCGGCTTCCTCGGCACCTCCGCCTTCTTCTTCCTCGTCGTCAACGTCTCCAAGGTGCCGTTCAGCGTGGGCCTCGGACTGATCGACGGCCGCTCGCTGCTGCTGGACGCGGCGCTCGCCGCGTTCGTCGTCCCCGGGGCACTGCTCGGCAGGTGGGCGGTGCACCGCATCGACCAGCGGCTGTTCGAGCGGCTCGTCGTCGCGGCGACGGTGGCGGGCGCCTTCCAACTGCTACTGCGCTGACCGTGGCCCCGCCAGCAGGGCGGGCAGGTCCGCGAACGAGTCGACCACGTGGTCCGGGGTGCCGTCGGCCGCCGCCAGCGTCTCCGGCAGGAACTTGCCGGTCCTGACCAGCACCCCGCCGATCCCCGCCCGTTGCGCCGCGAGGACGTCCGACTCGACGTCGTCGCCCACCATCAGCGCCTCCCCGGCGTCCACCCCGAGGCGCCCCAACGCGGCCGCGAAGAACGCCGGCGACGGTTTGCCCGTCACCTCGGCCGTCACCCGCGCGGCCGCCTCCAGCCCCGCGAGGAACGCCCCGGTGTCCAGCCGCAGTCCCGCCTCGGTGCGCCAGTAGAGGTTGCGGTGCACCGCCACCAGCCGCGCGCCCCGCCGGAGGTGCCCGAAGACCCGGTCCAGCGCCTCGTAACCGAACTCGGGTCCCGCTCCGCCGAGGACCACCACGTCCACGTCGTCCGCCTCGAGACCGACCAGGCGCACGCCGGCGAGGTCCTCCTCGATGTCCCCGCTGTTCAGCAGCGCGCACCGGGCGCCCGGGAACCGCCCGGCGAGGTGGGCGGCGGTGGCGGCCGGCGCGGTGAGGACGTCCTCGGCCCCCACCGGGAACCCGGAGTCCGCCAGCGTCGCCGCGATCGAGGCCCGGGTCCGCGAGGTCGTGTTGGTGACGAGGACGACGCCGAGCCCGGCCTCGCGCACCGCCCGCAGCGCCTCCACCGCCCCCGGGAGCGGTTTCCAGGAGACGGTGAGGACCCCGTCGACGTCGATCAGGACGGCACGTACGGCACGCACGGTTCCCATACGGGGACGATAGCGCCGGGTCCGGCAGCGCGCCGGAAGGATCATCCCGGGGCCGTCCGGGGCCGTCCGGGGCCGTCCGGTGCGGGCCCTCGCGGGTCCGCCGTCGCCCCCGCCCCGTACGCTCGACGCCATGTCCGCCCACGTCCTGGTCCTCGGCGGCACCACCGAGGCCCGCGAACTGGCCGCCGCCCTCGCGGTCCGCCCCGGTGTCCGGGTGACCTCGTCGCTGGCGGGGCGGGTGTCCCGGCCGGGGGCCCTCGCGGGGGAGGTCCGCAGCGGCGGGTTCGGCGGGGCCGACGGGCTCGCGGCCTGGCTGGCCGAGCACGGCGTGGACGCCGTGGTCGACGCCACCCACCCCTTCGCCGCCGGCATCACCGCGAACGCGGCGCACGCCGCGGCCGCCGCCGGACGGCCCCTGATCGTGCTGCGCCGGCCGGGCTGGCGGCCCGGTCCCGGGGACCGCTGGCACCCCGTCGGCTCCCTGGCCAAGGCGGCGGAACTGCTGCCCCGCCTCGGCGGCCGCGTCCTGCTGACGACGGGACGCCTGGGCCTCGCGGCCTTCGCTCACCTCACCGGGCAGCACTTCGTCGTCCGGTCCGTGGAACCCCCCACGCCGCCGATGCCGCCGGACACCGAAATCGTCCTGGTGCGCGGCCCGTTCACCGTCGCCGACGAGCTGGAGCTGTTGCGCGGGCACCGCATCGACGTACTGGTCACGAAGGACAGCGGGGGAGCGGCGACGGCCGCGAAACTGACGGCCGCCCGCCTGCTGGGCCTGCCCGTCGTGGTCGTGCGCCGGCCGCCGCTGCCGGACGGCGTGACGGCGGTGCCGGACGTGGCCGGGGCGCTGGAGCGGCTGGGGCTCGGCGCGCCGTGACGCGGACGCGGTCCCGCACCGGTCGGTGGGCGACGCGCCGGGGGTCAGGAGCCGCGCGGGGTGACCAGGCCGGATTCGTAGGCGAGGACCACGAGCTGGGCGCGATCACGGGCATGGAGCTTGGCCATGGCCCGGTTGATGTGGGTCTTGGCGGTCGAGGGGCTGATGACCAGGTGGTCGGCGATCTCGTCGTTGGACAGGCCGCGCGCGGCCAGGGCGACCGCCTCGCGTTCGCGGCCGGTCAGTTCCGCCAGCCCGCCGCCGACGCGGCCGGGGGGTGGCTGGGTGACGTACCGGTCGATGAGCTTGCGGGTGATCGTGGGGGCGAGCAGGGCGTCACCGCGGGCGGCGACGCGCACGGCGTGCAGGAGGTCCTCCGGCACGATGTCCTTGACGAGGAAGCCGGCGGCGCCGGCGCGCAGCGCGTCGAAGACGTACTCGTCCATGCCGTAGTTGGTCAGCATGACGACGTGCACCCCGGCCAGGGCCGGGTCCGCGGCGACGCGCCGGGTCGCTTCGATGCCGTCCATGACGGGCATCTGGATGTCGACGAGCGCGACGTCGGGCAGGTGCTCCCGGGCGAGCGCCAGGCCCTCCCGGCCGTCGGCGGCCTCGGCCACCACCTCGATGTCGTCCTCGAGGTCGAGCAGCGCGCGGAAGCCGCTGCGGATGAGCGGCTGGTCGTCGACCAGCAGGACACGGATCACGACGCTCCGTCCGTGGGGAGTTCGGCCTGGACGGTGAAGCCGCCCGCGCCGCGCGGCCCGGTGCGCAGGCGGCCGCCCAGGGCCGTGACGCGTTCGCGCATGCCGAGCAGCCCGAGGCCGGGCGTCGGCGTGGAGGGCGGGGCGGCCCTCCCGTCGTCGTCGACGCGGACGGCGAGGACGTCCGGCCGGTGGTCGATGAACACCGAGACGGTGGTCGCGGCGGCGTGCCGGGCGACGTTGGTGAGCGACTCCTGCACGATCCGGTAAGCGGTACGGCCCACCGCGGCCGGCACGTCGTGCGGATGTCCTTCGATCGTCAGTGTCGTCTCCAGGCCGGTCCCCCGGAACCGTTTCACCAGGTCCGGGATGTGCTCGAGGCCGTGCGGCGGGGTGGTGCCGTCGTCGCGCAGCGCCTCGAGGGTCGCACGCAGTTCCCGGCTCGCCTCCCGGCCGGCTTCCCGGATCGCCAGCAGGGCCTCCGGCACCCGCTCGCCCCGCCGCCGGGCCACGTGGACGGCGACCTCGCCCTGCACCTTGATGACCGAGATCTGGTGGGTGAGCGAGTCGTGCAGCTCCCGGGCGATGCGCAGCCGCTCCTCGTCGGCCCGGCGCCGGGCGGTCTCCTCGCGGGCGCGCTCCGCCTCGTCCGCCCGCCGTTCGGCCTGCCGCACCGCCTCCCCGGTGGCGAAGGCGGCGATCAGCCAGGCGATCTCCAGGGTGTTCCGGGCCTGCGCCAGGGCCTCGCGTGCGGGCCCGTCCCGCAGGGCCAGGGCGGTGAGGTGGAGCACGGCCACCAGGCCCACGGACGCGGCCAGTGCGGCGGCGCGGTGCCCGGCGCGCACCGCGCCGTGGACCGCGACCAGGCAGGAGACGGAGAGCACCTCGAACCCGGCCGCCAGAGAGCCCACCGCGGACAGCCCGGTGACGGCCAGGACCACGAGCGGTGCCCGGCGGCGCGCGGCCAGCGCCAGCCCGCCGGCCGCCAGCAGCACGCAGCCGAGCAGTTCGCGGTCCCCGGCCGGGTGCGAGCCGGACAGCCCGGTGCCCAGCAGCAGTGCCGCCACGCCCACGGCGATCGCGAGGTCGGCGACCGCGGCCGGGACAGCGGGCCGTCCTTCGTCCATGGGTGCACCGTAGCCGGACGCGGTGGTCGCCGAGTCCGGCTCACGGAGGAGCGGCCGGCTACCGCGGGTGCGGTACCGGGGCGCCGCCTGCCGCGTCCGCGGTATCCGGCTGCCGCGGACGCGGCAGCCGAAAGTGCCCGCGTTCGCCGGACGACCGCCAGGAGGCCGGGCGCGCATGCTCGAGGGACATCGGCCCTCGCAGCCGGCGACGGATCAGCGACGGATCAGCGACGGGTCAGCGACGGAGAAGAAGAAGGAGGAGAGCGGCATGAGTGCTTCAGCAGCGCTGACGGCGGCCGCCGAGGGCGGGATCATCGGCGACGGGCGGACCGGAGCCAACCTGGCCCTCGGGGTGGGGTTGCTCGGTCTGGCCCTCGGCCGGCTGGCCCTGACCCGCGCCGATGGCCGGACCGGCGTCGGCGACGCGCGCACCGGCGGGGTGTCGGCCATCGCGGTGGGGCTGGTCGGCACGGCCCTCGCGGTGCTGCACCTGGTTACCGCCAGCGGCGGTCCCGGCACCGGCAACGGGCTCGTCGGCGCCGTCGTCGCCGTCCCGCTGGGGCTGGGCGGCGTGCTCCTCGGCCGCCGGACGCTCACCCGCCTCCGCGGTGCCGACCGGTCGGCCGACCGGCCGACCGGCTGACGGTCACCGTGCCGCGGCGTGCATGCGGCCACCGCGCGCAAGTCCCTGGGTGGCGGCGGTGGCGATCGCCTCGGCAGCCCGGCGACCGCCACCGCCGCCCGTCGCAGCGGCCAGCCGTCCTCGATGACACACCGGGCCAGACGCAGCCTGCCGGTCGGGGTCAGTGGGGCATTACGGTGGGACACGAGGGCCTCCCGGGGTCGGTCGTAGATGTCGCAATCCACACCGAACCCAGAAGGCCCTCACCTGTTCAAGCACCCAGTCCGCGTGTCACCAACGTCCCGGGACAGCACACCTAGAGCGTGTCTCCTTGGTCTGTTCGTCGATTGATCGGATGTGTCTGTCCGGTGGGTGATCACTGATGCGATGTGGGACCGGATGGAGCCGTTGATGCCGGCCGATCCGGTCCGTGGTCGGCGATGGGCCGACCATCGTCGAACCCTGGAGGCCATCGCGTGGAAGTACCGGACCGGCTCGCCCTGGCGGGACCTACCGGACGAGCTCGGCTCATTCCAGACCGCTCACAAACGGCTGATCAGGTGGGCCGTGGACGGCACCTGGGGACGCATCCTCGCCGCGCTCCTGGCAGCGGCCGACGGCGCTGACGACATCGGCTGGACCGTGTCGGTGGACTCCACCGTCTGCCGGGCCCACCAGCACGCAGCCGGAGCCAGGAAAAGGGGGCTCCGGACCAGGCTGAGCCCGAAGACCACGCGCTCGGACGTTCCCGCGGCGGCCTGAGCACGAAGGTCCATCTCGCCAGCGACAGCCACGCACGACCCTTGGCCCTCCGCGTCACTGCAGGCCAAGCGGGCGACGCCCCGGCCTTCGAGACCGTCATGGCCGGCATCCGTGTTCCGCGAAGCGGACCCGGAAGGCCAAGGACCCGCCCGGACGTCGTTCTGGCGGACCGCGCGTATTCATCCCGCGCGATCCGTGAGCATCTCCGGCAGCGAGGTATCCGTGCCGTGATCCCGCAGCCCGCCGACCAGGCCGGACACCGACTGCGGCGAGGTCGCGCCGGTGGTCGCCCGCCCGGCTTCGACGCTGAGGCATACAAGCAGCGCAACGCCGTCGAACGATGCATCAACCGCCTCAAGCAGTGGCGTGGTCTGGCCATGCGAACAGACAAGCTCGCCCTCGCCTACCAGGCCGCACTGCACCTCGCTGCGATTTTCATGTGGACACGGCCCTGACTGAGGGCCAGAGTCTAGGACAGCGGCCGACCTCCGAGGCCAGCCCGGCTGACGCCGCGAGGTGAGAACGTCATCGGTCCTATCCATCCCTGGCGAACCAGGGCGATCTGAGAGGGCAACGGTGACACCGGATCGAGTGCCCTCCCGCGCGCCCAGTTCTCGATAAGCCCCTCGGTCGTCTCAACGGCGGACACCACCATGGTCACCTTCAGGTCCCCGTCGCCCCAGGTGTTCCACAGGGCCCAGCCCTCCGGCCTGGGATCAACGCCGATCCGTGCACATACCTCCTCGTACGCCTCCTTCACCCCGACCGGCATGGCCCCGGGCTTCAGTACCGAGGCTCCAACAAGGCGGACCAGAGGCCGGTCCTCCTCCAAGCAGCCATCGCCCTCGAAGTGGTAATGGCGCAAAGCACGAGCAAGCACGTTAACGCTGCGCTGCAGCGGTGTCGCCTCATCCGGGTCTGCCTGGAACGAGAGCCATCCTTCGTTGGACGCCTCCACACTGACGCGGTTGGCGAGGCGCTCGATCTCCCGGAGATAGTCCAGGTTACTGAGCTCGGGTGAGGTCATGGCCCGAAGTTTCGCACCATGCCGTCGACGCCGGCACAGGTTATCGGTCCAGCACGCACCACCCTGCGGACCGCACTTCCAAGAGACAGGCTCTAGTCGTCCCGGGGGTTGCGGCGCAGGAGGTAGGTGTCCATGATCCAGCCCTTGCGTTCGCGTGCCTCGGCGCGCAGACGCTCGATGCGGGGGCCGGCCTCGGCGAGCGGGCCGGAGACCAGGATCTCGTCCGGGGTGCCGATGTAGGCGCCCCAGTAGATGTCGACGTCCTGGTCGGCGTACCGGCGGAAGGCCTGGTGGGCGTCGAGCATCACCACCACGTCGTCCACCCCCTCCGGGAACCCCTCGGCGAGCCGCCGCCCGGTGGTGATCTGCACCGGCCCGGCCACCCGGTTCAGGCCCGTGCGGTGGCGGGCGACGAGCGCCGAGACGCTGCTGACGCCGGGCACCACGTCGTACGCGAAGGTCACCGCGCCCCGCGCCAGCACCTCCTCCAGGATGCCGAGCGTGCTGTCGTACAGCGCGGGGTCGCCCCACACCAGGAACGCGCCGCTCTCGTCCTCACCGAGCTCCTCGGCGATCAGCCGCTCGTAGATCCCGGCACGGGCGCTGCGCCAGTCGCCGACGGCGGGGGAGTAGGCGGCGCCACCCGCGCGGCGGTCCCGCTCCGGGTCGCGGGCCTCCACGACCCGGTAGCCGCCCTCCGGCAGATGCGTCTCCAGCATGTCCCGGCGCAGCCGCGTCAGGTCGCTCTTCACCTCGCCCTTGTCGAGGACGAAGAACACGTCCGTGCCGCGCAGCGCCCGGACCGCCTGGAGGGTCAGCTGATCGGGGTCGCCCGCGCCGATGCCGATGACATGAACCGTTCGCACGGCCACGAGTCTGCCGTACGCCACCGGCGGTGACGGTGGCGGGTGTCAGCGCAGCCGCGGTGCCGCGGCCCGCGCGTCCACCGCCGTCCCCGACCGCTCCACCTCCTCCGCCAGCCGCCGCGCCCAGCCGGCCAGCCCGGCGAGGTCCATCCCGTACGGATCCCACCGCCCGGAGCCGCCGGCCCACTCCTCCACGGACGCCGCCCCGCGCCGCAGCAGCCGCGGCCCGCCCGTGAGGTTGCCGCGGGCGGCGTGGGTGAGGCCGACCGCGAGCTGGGCCAGCCCCCGCCACAGCGTGCGCTCCGCCTCCGGGCCCGACTTCCAGGCGTCCTCGAACACCTCGTGGGCGTGGAACGGCTTCCCGGCGTCCAGCAGTGCCTGCGCCTCGGCGACGCTCTCTCGCGGGCGGCGTACGACGCCCTCGGGCTGGCGCTCCACCCCGGCGGCCCCGTACGGCAGCGGCCGCCCCAGCCCGTCCCGGGGGCGCGCGCTGCGCGCCCGCCCCTCCTCGTCCCGGTCCCGCACGTCTCCCGCGTCCCCCGCGTCCCTGTCGTGCCTCGTGCTGCCCATGGAGCGATTGTCCCGCGCCCACGCCCCTTTCGGCGCAGTGCCCCGGGTGGGGTAAAGTGCTGTTCGCGCGATCACGCGGGAATCCGCGGACGGCGCACCGGGACGTGGCGCAGCTTGGTAGCGCACTTGACTGGGGGTCAAGGGGTCGCAGGTTCAAATCCTGTCGTCCCGACCAGCGACATCGCAGGTCGGAAGCCGCTTTCTCACTCATGAGGAGGCGGCTTCGGTGCGTTCGGGGTTCTCGCCGGCGCGGCGGAGGCGGTGGGACCGCGTGCGCCGAGGTCCCCCGTTCCGGGGCGCGGCGGCGCGGATATTCTGGGATCATGCCGTCCTCCCGCCGCACCGCCCGACAGGCCGACCTGCTGGAACGACTCGTCGCGCTGCTGACGGCGGAGGGGTTCTCCGACCTCACCCTGGACGATCTCGCCGAGCGGCTGCGCTGCTCCAAGACGACCCTGTACCAGCTGGCCCGCAGCAAGCAGGGGCTGGTCGTGGAGGCGGTCAAGCACTACTTCCGGGGCGCGACCGAGGCCGTGGAGAAGCGGGTGGCGCAGACCGGCGATCCCTCCGACCGCGTCCGCGCCTACCTGACGGCCGTCGCCGAGCAGTTGCGCCCGCTGTCCCGCCGTTTCCTCGACGACGTGGCCGAGTTCCCGCCCGCGCGCGAGGTGTACGAGGCCAACACGCGCATGGCGGCGGAGCGGGTGCGCCGGCTGATCGCGGAGGGCGTCTCCGACGGGGCCTTCCGCGAGGTGCACGCGGCCTTCGTCGGCGAGGTCGCCGCCGCCACCATGCGCCAGATCCAGCAGGGCGAACTGAAGGCGCGCACCGGGCTGACCGACGCGGAGGCGTACGAGCAGCTCGCCTCGCTCATCGTGCACGCCGTCTCCTCCTGAGAGCCGCGGCTCCGGCCCCCACCGCTCCGGCCCCCACCGCTCCGGCCCCGACCGCTCCGATTCCGGCCACTTCGGTCCCGTCCGCCCGGATTCCGTCCGCTCCGTTCCCCTCGTTTCCGTCCCGTCCGCGGATGCCTCGGCACGCCGGTGTGCAGTACTGTGAATGATACTTTCGTACTCCTTCCAGTATCACTTCGTGGAGGTCGACATGCCTGCCACTCGCGCCCTGCCCACCGAGGAGGCCGTCGACCTCGTCGAGCTGACGCGCACCCTCGCGGCCAGGGAACTCGCGCCCAGGGTCGCCGACGCGGAGGCGGACGGGGCGTTCCCGCGGGACGTCTTCCGCACCCTCGGGCGCAGCGGCCTGCTCGGGCTGCCCTTCGCCGAGGAGGACGGCGGCGCGGACCAGCCGTACGAGGTGTACCTCCAGGTCCTGGAGGAGGTCGCGGCGGTCTGGTCCAGTGTGGCCGTGGGCATCTCGGTGCACGCGCTGTCCTGTTTCCCGCTGGCCCGCTTCGGCACCGAGGCGCAGCGGCGCGAGTGGCTGCCCGAGATGCTGGGCGGAGAACGGCTCGGCGCGTACTGCCTCTCCGAACCGCACGCCGGCTCGGACCCGGCGGCGATGCTCACGCGCGCCGTCCGCGACGGCGACGAGTACGTCCTCAACGGCGCCAAGGCGTGGACCACGCACGGCGGGTACGCCGACTTCTACACGGTCATGGCCCGCACCTCCGACGACCGCGCCCACGGCATCTCCTGCTTCCTCGTCCCGGCGGACACCCCCGGGCTCAGCGCCGATCCGCCGGAGCGGAAGATGGGCCTGACCGGGTCGGCGACGGCGACCATGCGCTTCGACGACGTGCGGGTGCCCGTCGAACGGCGGATCGGGGAGGAGGGGCAGGGCTTGAAGATCGCGCTCGCCTCCCTGGACTGCGGCCGGCTCGGCATCGCCGCCGTCGCCACCGGCCTCGCCCAGGGCGCCCTGGACCACGCGGTGCGCTACGCCCGCGAGCGCGAGACCTTCGGCAAGCCGATCATCGAGCACCAGGGTCTGGCCTTCGTCCTCGCCGACATGGGCGCGGCGACCGAGTCGGCGCGCGCCACGGCGCTCACCGCCGCCCGGCTCAAGGACGCCGGCCTGCCGTTCACCCGGGAGGCGTCGGTGGCCAAACTCGTGGCCACCGACAACGCCATGAAGGTGACCACGGACGCGGTGCAGGTCCTCGGCGGGTACGGATACACCCGCGACTTCCCCGTCGAGCGCTACATGCGCGAGGCGAAGGTCATGCAGATCTTCGAAGGAACCAATCAGATCCAGCGCATGATCATCTCGCGTGCGCTGGACCGGAACGAGGGCGGTGCGCTCACCGTCCTCGGCAAGGAGTGATGATGCAGCTCGAGAACACCGCCGCCCTCGTCACCGGCGGTGCGTCCGGCCTCGGCGCGGCCACCGCGAAGGCGCTCGCCGAGGGCGGCGCGCGGGTCTTCGCCCTCGACCTCGAGGACGGTATCGACAAGGCGCCCGAGGTGCCCGGCGTGAGCTACGTGCCCGCCGACGTCACCGACCCCGAGCAGGTGCGGGACGCCGTCGCCACCGCGGCCGGCTCGGGCGTGCCGTTGCGCACCGTCGTCAACTGCGCCGGCATCGGCCCGTCGATGCGGATCCTCGGCAAGAAGGGCGTCCACGACCTCGCCCTGTACGCGAAGGTGATCCAGATCAACCTGGTCGGCACCTTCAACGTCCTCGCGCTCGCCTCGGAGGCCATCGCCGAGACCGAGGCCGACGACGCCGGCCAGCGGGGCGTGATCGTCAACACCGCCTCCATCGCCGCCTACGACGGTCAGGTCGGCCAGGCCGCCTACTCCTCCTCCAAGGGCGGCGTGGTCGGGCTGACCCTGCCCGCCGCCCGCGATCTCGCCCAGTACGGCATCCGGGTGTGCACCATCGCCCCGGGCATCGTCGAGACCCCCATGCTGGCCACCGTCTCGGAGGAGTTCCGCGCCTCGCTCGCCGCCGGAGTGCCCTTCCCGCGCCGGCTCGCCCGGCCAGAGGAGTACGCCGGGCTCGTCCTGGCCGTCGTCGACCACGACTACCTCAACGGCGAGACCATCCGTATGGACGGCGCACTGCGGATGGCGCCGCGGTGACCCTCACGCTCTGACCGGTAGCCGGTAGCCGGTAGCCGGTAGCCGGTAGCCGGCGGCCGATGGCCGATGGCAGGAAGTCGGCAGTCGACAACCGGCAGTCGACAACCGGAAGTCGACAACCGGAAGTCGGCGGTCGGAAGGCGGCGGCGAAACGAAACGGGACGGGACGCACGGTGGACGTGCGGACCGTCCCGTTCCGTCTTCCGGCGTATGCCCGTACGCCGCCCGCGTGCCCACTCCGCGGCGGCGCCCGGGCGGGCCCCCGCGGACCGCCGGCCGCGGCCGGCCTGACGGACGGTCTGCCGGCCTGGCGGGCCACGGTCACCGGCTCCCGTCGTCGGGCACCTTCCCGCACGGCGGATGACGTTCCCCCGCACGGGGTAGAGATCGCCCCCTCAGGTCCGGGAGCCGCCCGCCCTCCCTGTCCTTGGTTTGTTCTTACATTCGCACCTGCTGGTGAAATGATGTCTGGACAAAGCATGGACAGGGGAAACGCCAGGGGATTGGATCCCGTCCCAGCAGCGCCGCAGTTCCCGGCCTCCGGGTCCGGGCCCGGATCCTCGTGATCGCCTCTCCTTTCCCGTCGTTCCCCTGTCGCACAGTGAGGTGCAGGAAAGATGGACAGATCTTCCCCCTCCCGTTCCCGCAGAATCGCCCCGGTCGTGGCCGTGGCCGCGGCGGCCGCGCTGACCCTCGCGGGCTGCTCCAGCGGTTCCGGCGGCAAGAAGGCCGAGGACGAAGGGGGCGAGGCCGCCGCCGGCAAGGCCACGACACCCCGCATGACCGTCGCGCTGGTGACCCACCAGTCTCCCGGGGACACCTTCTGGGACATCGTCCGCAAGGGCGCCGAGGCCGCCGCCGCCAAGGACAACGTCAAGCTGGTCTACTCCGCCGACCCCAACGCCGGCAACCAGGCCGGCCTGGTGCAGAACGCGATCGACCAGAAGGTCGACGGCATCGCCGTCACCCTCGCCAAACCCGACGCCCTCAAGGACGTCGTGGCCAGGGCGAAGGCCGCGAACATACCCGTCGTCGGCCTCAACTCCGGTGTCAGCGAGTGGAAGAGCCTCGGGCTGACGGAGTTCTTCGGCCAGGACGAGACCGTGGCCGGCGAGGCGCTCGGCACCAGGCTGAACTCCGAGGGCGCCAAGAAGGTCGCCTGCGTCATCCAGGAACAGGGCAACATCGGCCTCACCCAGCGCTGCGACGGGGTGAAGAAGACCTTCTCCGGCAGCACGGAGACCGTGTACGTCAACGGCACCGACATGCCCTCGGTGAAGTCGACGATCACCGCCAAGCTCAAGCAGGACGGCGCCGTCGACTACGTGGTGACCCTGGGCGCCCCGTTCGCGCTGACCGCCGTCCAGTCGGTCTCGGAGGCGGGCAGCAAGGCGAAGATCGCCACCTTCGACCTGAACAAGAACCTCACGAGCGCCATCGACCAGGGCACCGTCCAGTTCGCCGTCGACCAGCAGCCCTACCTCCAGGGCTACCTGGCCGTCGACTCGCTGTGGCTCCACGAGAACAACGGCAACTACCTGGGCGGCGGTCAGCAGCCGGTGCTGACCGGACCGGCCTTCGTCGACAAGTCCAACGTCGACGCGGTCGCCGCGTACGCCGCGAAGGGCACCCGGTGATGAGCACGACCCGGCACGCCGGGCCGGCGGTGACCCCGCCGCCGGCCCCCGGCCCGAAGGAGACCGACGGCCGGACCTCCCGACGCCCGCCGGCCCTGCGGCTGCTGGCCAGACCCGAGGTGGGCGTCCTCCTCGGCGCCGCCGCGGTGTACGTCTTCTTCCTGGCCGCGGCCGCGCCGGTGCGCGACGGCGGCTCGATGGCGAACGTCCTGTACCAGTCCTCCACCATCGGGATCATGGCCCTGCCGGTGGCGCTGCTGATGATCGGCGGCGAGTTCGACCTGTCGGCCGGCGTCGCCGTCGTCACCTCGGCGCTCACGGCGAGCATGCTCGGCTACCAGCTCACGATGAACGTCTGGGTCGGTGTGGTCGTCGCGCTGGCCGTGTCCCTCGGGATCGGCGCGTTCAACGGCTGGATGCTCGTCAGGACCGGCCTGCCCAGCTTCCTGGTCACCCTCGGCACCTTCCTGATCCTGCAGGGCGTCAACCTCGCGGTGACCAAGCTGGTCACCGGGAACGTCGCCACCGACGACATCAGCGACATGGACGGCTTCGGCCAGGCCAGGAAGGTCTTCGCCTCGTCGTTCGGCGTCGGCGGCGTCCAGGTGAAGATCACGGTGGTGTGGTGGCTGGTCTTCGCGGCCCTCGCCACCTGGGTTCTGCTGCGCACCAGGTACGGCAACTGGGTCTTCGCCGTCGGCGGCGACAAGGAGTCCGCCCGGGCCGTGGGCGTCCCGGTGACGTTCACGAAGATCTCCCTGTTCATGCTGGTCGGTCTCGGCGCCTGGTTCGTCGGCATGCACCAGCTGTTCACCTTCAACACGGTGCAGTCCGGCGAGGGGGTCGGCCAGGAGCTGATCTACATCGCCGCGGCCGTCATCGGCGGCTGCCTCCTCACCGGCGGCCACGGCTCGGCGATCGGTCCGGTCTTCGGCGCCTTCATGTTCGGCATGGTCCAGCAGGGCATCGTCTACGCCGGCTGGAACCCCGACTGGTTCAAGGCCTTCCTCGGCGTCATGCTCCTGGGCGCCGTCCTGATCAATCTGTGGGTCCAGCGCACGGCCACCCGGAGGTGACCCCATGACGAACGACAAGACCGCCGCCCTCGCGGCCGCCCCCTCGGCCGACGCCGGCCGCCCCCTGGTCGAACTCCGCGGCGCGGGCAAGTCGTACGGCAACGTCCGTGCCCTGCACGGCGTGGACCTGACCGTCCGTCCCGGCAGGGTCACCTGCGTGCTGGGCGACAACGGCGCCGGCAAGTCGACCCTCATCAAGATCGTCTCGGGACTGCACCGGCACACCGAGGGCGAGCTCCTCGTCGACGGCGAGCCGGTGCGCTTCACCACCCCGCGCGAAGCCCTCGACCGGGGCATCGCCACCGTCTACCAGGACCTCGCCACCGTCCCCCTGATGCCGGTGTGGCGCAATTTCTTCCTCGGCTCCGAGATCACCAAGGGCCCCTGGCCCGTGCGGCGCCTCGACATCGGGACGATGAAGCGGACCGCCGACGACGAACTGCGCCGCATGGGCATCGTCCTCGACGACCTCGAACAGCCCATCGGGACCCTCTCCGGCGGTCAGCGCCAGTGCGTGGCCATCGCCCGCGCCGTCCACTTCGGCGCCCGCGTCCTCATCCTCGACGAGCCCACCGCCGCCCTCGGCGTCAAGCAGTCCGGCGTCGTCCTGAAGTACATCGCCGCCGCCCGCGACCGCGGCCTCGGCGTCATCCTCATCACCCACAACCCGCACCACGCCCACCTGGTCGGCGACCACTTCACCGTCCTGCGCCTGGGCACGGTGGAACTCTCCGCCGACCGCAGCCGGGTCGGCCTGGAGGAACTCACCCACCACATGGCGGGCGGCACCGAACTCGCCGCCCTCAGGCACGAACTGGCACAGGTGCGCGGCGTCGACGTCGACAGGCTCCCCGAGGGACCCCCCGGGGAGCGGGGCATCGCCCCGCCCGCGGCGCGGGACGGCGAGGAGAAGGCCTGAGGGGGCGTCACCTAGGCTGCCGGACATGGACGCCCCGCACGACACCCCGCACGACACCGGCCTGCGAGCCGTACGACTGGAGGCCGGCGCCACCGGGTCGGCGCCCGCGCTCCTGCTGCGCCCGTGGCGCGCCGAGGACGCCGCCGGTGTGGCCGAGGCGTACCGGGACCCGGTGCTGCGCCGCTGGGCGGCCGTGACCGTGCGGGACGAGAGGGAGGCGCTGGACTGGCTGCGGGCGCAGCACGACGGCTGGGAGACCGGGACGCGCCTCGCCTTCGCCGTCCTGGAGACCCGGCCCGACGGCGGCGAGGGGCGGCTGGCGGGACACGTCGTCCTCAAGGCGCCCCACGGCCCCGAGCCGGAGGTCGGCTACTGGACCGCCGCCCCCGCACGCGGCCGGGGCGTGGCCCCGCGCGCCCTGGGCGCCCTCACGCGGTGGGCCTTCACCGCCTTCCCCGAGGCGACCCGCCTGCGGCTGCTGCACACCGCCGCCAACACCGCATCCTGCCGGGTCGCGGAGAAGGCCGGCTACGGCTTCGACGCCGAACTGCCCCCCGCACCACCGGAGTTCCCGTTCGACGGCCACCTCCACGTACGGACCGCCACCGGGCACGGTCCCGGGTGAGCACCACCCGTGGCCGGCCGGAGCCGCCGCTCCTCGCCCCGCCCGGACCGCCGACGGGCGCCGGCGACGGCCCGCTCCTGCTCCCGTGCCGGTACTGAGGGAGTCCGCGCCGCCCACGCCCCCGTGCGGCCGGGCCCCGCGGGGAAGTCTCCCGGCGGGAGCGGGCCCCGACACGCCCGCCGGTCCGTGCGCCAGGAGGAACCGTGGCCGCCACCGCGCCGTCGGCTCCGGGACTGCCGTCGTCGGACACTCTCCCCGGTTCCGAGGTTCCGGGACGAGGCGGCCGTCCGGCGGTGAGGTGACGGGAGGGGGGCGGCACCCGGCGGCGGGCCCGGTGCCCGCCGGCCGGTCAGGCGGCGCGCACCTCCGCGATGGTCACCGGCCGGTGCTCGCGCAGCGACAGCGTGCACGCCTCCGCGATCCAGCCGGCCTCCAGGGCGTCCTCGACCGTGCACGGCGAGGGCCGGGTGCCGGCCACCACCTCGGTGAACGCGGTGAGTTCGGCCCGGTAGGCGGCGGTGAAGCGGTCCATGAAGAAGTCGTGCGGGGTGCCGGCGGGGAAGGTCGCGCCCGGCTCCACCGAGCGCAGCGGCAACTTGTCCTCCAGACCCACCGCGATGGAGTCCAGGAAACCGTGGATCTCCATGCGGACGTCGTAACCACGCGTGTTGTGGCGGGAGTTGGAGACCGCGGCGATCGTGCCGTCGTCCAGGGTGAGGAGCGCGCCCGTGGTGTCGGCGTCGCCCGCCTCCCGGATGAAGTCCGCGCCCCGGTTCCCGCCGGTCGCGTACACCTCGCGCACCTCGCGGCCGGTGACCCAGCGGATGATGTCGAAGTCGTGCACCGAGCAGTCCCGGAAGATGCCGCCCGACGCGGCGACGTACGCGGCCGGCGGCGGCGCCGGGTCCAGCGTGGTCGACCGCACGGTGTGCAGGGCGCCCAGCTCGCCGGAGCGCACGGCGGCGCGCGCGGCGGCGAACCCGGCGTCGAAGCGGCGGTTGTAGCCGATCTGGATCGGCACGTCCTCGTCCCGCACGGCCCGGAGCACCTCGACGCCCTCCCGCATGGTCCGCGCGACCGGCTTCTCGCAGAAGACGGGCACGCCCGCCTCGACGGCGGCCAGGATCAGCGCCGGGTGGGCGTCGGTGGCGGCGGCCACGACGACGCCGTCCACCCCGGCCGCCAGCACGGCCTCCGGGGAGTCCGCGACCTCGGCACCGAACCGGTCGGCGGCGGCCTTGGCGGCCTCGGTGAAGGGGTCGGCGACGACGAGCGACTCGACGGCGTCGAGTCCGGACAGGGTCTCGGCGTGGAAGGCGCCGATGCGGCCGAGGCCGAGAATGCCGATACGCATGGGGGTGCAGCTCCTTGGAGGTCGTACGGAGGGGGAAGCCGTACGGGCGGAGGTCGTACGGGGAGGGCAGTCGCCGGTGGGAGGGGGAGTCGGTCGAGGCCGCCGAGCACGTTCTGGTCCCAGTCGATCACCGAACCGGTGACCACGCCGGACCGCTCGGACGGCAGGAACACCACGAAGTCGGCGATCTCGTCCGGTCGGCCGAGCCCGCCCATCGGCAGCCGGGCGGCCGCCCGCTCGCGCCAGTCGTCCCCGGCGCCGTGGAAGGCCCGCTGCGTCGCGTCCTCGCCCTCGGTCGCCGTCCAGCCGGTGTTCGGTCCGTCGACGCGGACCCGGTCGAAGCGGTGGGCGTGCGCCGCGTTGCGCGTCAGACCCGCCAGGCCCGCCCTGGCGGCGACGTACGGGGCGAGGAACGGCTGCCCGCCGTGCGCCGGCAGTGGTCGGCGAACGCCTCCGGGTCGTACCGGGCCGCCTTCTCCAGCGCGTTCCCCACGCGGTCGTCGGCGCCGGGCTTCGCGAAGTGGTCGCCGGCGGCCCCGCCGGACGCCCGCTGCCCGGCGATCAGGGCGTCGAACACCGCCGTCAGCCGGTCCACGACCGCCGTCTCGGGAAAGGCGCCCCGGACGACCACGACGCCGGGCCCGTCGGTGAGGGCCCGGACCGACTCGGCCCCGACGTCCCGGGCGTCGCCGTCGCGCAGCCGGTCGCCGTCGTACCCGAGGACGCCGTGCTCCACGCGGGAGGCGTGCGGGTGGTCGGCCGCGTCGGTGCCGCGTTCGACCAGCGCGCGGAAGGCGTCGAGGTCGCAGTCCCGCGCGGACAGCCAGGGGGTGAAGGACATCGTCGTCCTCTCGGTGACGAGGGCGGTTCGGTGACAGGGGCGTTCGGTGACGGGGGCGTTCGGTGACGGGGGTGTCCGGGCGGCAGGGACGTTCGGTGACAGGAACGGTCCGGTGCTGTCATTCTTGTCAGCACAAACCCCTCGAACAACCAGCAGGAAGCCATCAAAAACCCCTCAAGGAGCCGACGGCGTGGGCCACCCCTTCCCGATCCGCGAGATCGCCCGCCAGGCGGGCCTCAGCGAGGCGACCGTGGACCGGGTCCTCAACGGCAGGGGAGGGGTGCGCGAGAGCACCGCGCGGGAGGTCCGCCGGGCGATCGCCGACCTCGACCGGCAGCGCACCCAGGTCAGGCTGGTCGGCCGCACCTTCATGATCGACATCGTGATGCAGGCGCCGGAACGGTTCTCCACCGCCGTGCGGGCCGCCCTGGAGGCCGAACTGCCGTCGCTGCGCCCGGCGGTCGTCCGCTCCCGCTTCCACTTCCGGGAGACCGGGCCCGTCGCCGGACTGGTCGCCACCCTGGACCGGATCGCCCGGCGCGGCTCGCAGGGCGTGGTCCTCAAGGCCCCGGACGTCCCCGAGGTCACCGCCGCCGTCGGCCGGCTCACCGAGGCCGGCGTCCCGGTGGTGACGTTCGTGACCGACCTGCCCGCCTCCGCCCGCCTCGCCTACGTCGGCATCGACAACCGGGCCGCCGGCGCCACCGCCGCCTACCTCATGGACCAGTGGCTGGGCGAACGGCCGGGCAATGTGCTCACCAGCCTCAGCAGCGGCTTCTTCCGCAACGAGGAGGAGCGCGAGATGGGCTTCCGCGGCGCCGTGCGCGCCCGCCACCCGCACCGCGCGCTCGTCGAGATCACCGAGGGCCAGGGCCTCGACGCCACCCAGTACGACCTGGTGCGCGCCGCCCTCGAACGCGACCCGGAGATCCGCGCCGTCTACTCCATCGGCGGCGGCAACATCGCCACCCTGCGTGCCTTCGCCGACCTCGGCCGCGCGTGCGCCGTGTTCGTCGCCCACGACCTCGACCACGACAACACCCGCCTGCTGCGCGAGCACCGGCTGTCCGCCGTGCTCCACCACGACCTGCGCCAGGACCTGCGGGAGGCCTGCCACGTCGTGATGCGCGCCCACGGCGCGCTGCCGCCGGCCGGACCCGTGCTGCCGTCGCCGATCCAGGTCGTGACGCCGTACAACCTGCCGGCGGCCGCCGTCGGGTGACCGTGTGCGGCGTGCCGCCGGCCGCCTGCCGCCGACGGGTGGCGGTGTGCGACCGCCGTGGGCCGGCGCACGGGCGCGGCACCGGTCCGCTACGCCGCGGGGACGTCCACCCAGGTCCCGCTCGCGGCCGAGCGGATCATCGCGTCCAGTACGGCCGCACCGCGCACGGCGTCCGCGAGGGTCGCCCCGTACGGGGTGCCCTCGGCGACGGAGCGCAGGAAGCGGTACGCCTCGATCACCTTCAGGTCGTCGTAGCCCATGGCGTTCGCCGCGCCCGGCTGGAAGGCGCCGAACTCACCGGCGCCGGGGCCGACGTACACCGTGCTGACCGGCTGGTCCTGGTAGGCGGTGCCGCGGCCGACCGCCAGCTCGTTCATCCGGCGGAAGTCCCAGGACACCGCGCCGCGCGTGCCGTGCACCTCGAAGCCGTAGGCGTTCTGCTCGCCGACCGAGACCCGGCAGGCCTCCAGGACGCCGCGGGCGCCGGAGGCGAACCGCAGCAGGCAGTTGACGTAGTCCTCGTTCTCGACCGGGCCGCGTACGCCGCCGGTGGCGAGGGTGTGGCCGGCGGTGGCGCCGGTGGGGCGGGCCCGCTCGGGGACGAAGACGGCCGTGTCGGCGGTCAGCGAGGTGATCTCGCCGAGCAGGAAGCGGGCCAGGTCGGCGCCGTGCGAGGCCAGGTCGCCCAGGACCCCGCTGCCGCCGCGCTCCCGCTCGTAGCGCCAGGTCAGGGCGGAGTCGGGGTGGGCGGCGTAGTCGCTGAAGAGGCGGATGCGGACATGCGTGACCGCGCCGATGTCGCCGGCGGCGATCAGCTCGCGGGCCGCCTCGACGGCGGGCGCGTTGCGGTAGTTGAAGCCGACCGTGCTCTGGACGCCGGCCTTCGCCACCGCGTCCGCGACCGCGCGGGCGTCGTCGGCGCCGAGGCCCACCGGCTTCTCGATCCACAGGTGCTTGCCGGCCTCCGCCATCGCCACACCGATCTCGCGGTGCAGGAAGTTCGGCGCGGTGACGCTGACCGCCGCCACCCGCGGGTCGGCGGCGACCTCCCGCCAGTCGCGCACCGCCGAGGCGAACCCGTACTGCCCGGCGGCCTCCTCGGCCCGGCCCGGCACCTCCTCGGCGACCGCGACCAGCTCGGGCCGCAGGGCGAGCCCCGGGAAGTGGTGCGGCACGCGCGCGTACGCCCGTGTGTGCACACGGCCCATCCAGCCGAACCCGACGACGGCGACACCCAGCGGATCACTCACGGCAACAGCCCCTTGTGGACCGGTCCACACCTTGTCCGGACCACCCTGATCTTCCGTTTTCCGGGGTGTCAAGAGTGCCGCGACCACCGGCCGGCCCGCGACCACCGGCCGGCCCGCGAAGGGGCCCCCGGGCCGCCCCTCGCGGGGACGGCGCCGTCACGGACCGATCGCGCCGGCCCGTCGACTGCGGCCGCAATGTGGCGAACAAAATTGTTGACAATGTTGTCTGGCTAGATTTAGTTTCGACAGGCACTCACTCAGGGAGGGCAACGATGCCGAAAGAAGCCCGTCCGAGCACCGGGGAGCAGGCCAAGCAGCATGCGCTCGCGCAGCTGCGGCAGGCGATCCTGCACGGCGAGATGGCACCGGCACAGCGGCTGGTGGAGAACGAGCTCGCCGAGCAGTTCGGTGTGACGCGGGCCAGCATCCGCGCCGCGCTCATCGATCTGGAGTCCCAGGGACTCGTCGAACGGATCCGCAACCGCGGCTCGCGGGTGCGGGTGGTGAGCGTGGACGAGGCGGTCGCCATCACCGAGTGCCGGATGGTCCTCGAAGGGCTGTGCGCGGCGAAGGCCGCCGTCGCGGCCAGCGACGAGCAGCTGGACCGGCTGACCGACCTCGGCACCGCGATGAGCAAGGCCGTGGCCGCCGGCGAACCGGTGACCTACTCCGAGCTGAACCACGAACTGCACGTCCGCATAAGGGAGTTCTCCGACCAGCGGACCGCGCAGGAACTGCTGGAGCGGCTCAACGCCCAACTGGTCCGGCACCGCTTCCAGCTGGCGCTGAGGCCGGGGCGTCCGCAGCAATCCCTGAACGAGCACCTGACCATGATCGAAGCGATCAGGGCCAGGGACCCGCAGGCGGCCGAGACGGCCGTCCGCGCCCACCTCACCAGCGTGATCGAGGCACTGCGCGACTGATCACGGCTGTGCGGGGCGGGCGCCCACCTGTCACCACGGCGACCGAGCCGAAGGGGCGCGCCGGTGTCCGGAGCGCGAGCGTGCGTGCGGCCCGCGGGGCCGGCCGCGCGGTCGCGGTCCGCGCGGACACCGGCGGGAGCGCCCCGGAGGCGAGTCGCCCCACAAGGGAGATTGCAGCATGACCCAGGCCACAGCGCCCGCCGGCCCACCCCGATCGACCCTCGTCGTCACCGCGCACGCCGGTGACTTCGTGTGGCGCGCGGGCGGTGCCGTCGCCCTGGCCGCCTCGCGCGGGGAGAAGGTCACCATCGCGTGCCTGACCTTCGGCGAGCGCGGCGAGTCCGCCAAGGCATGGCGCGAGGGCAAGCGGCTGGACGAGATCAAGGCGATGCGCCGCGACGAGGCCGAACGCGCCGCCGCCACCCTCGGTGCCGAGGTGCGTTTCTTCGACGCGGGCGACTACCCGCTGGTCGCGACCGCGGAACTGACCGACAAGCTGGTCGAGGTCTACCGTGAGACCCAGCCGGACGTCGTCCTCACCCACCCCGTGGAGGACCCGTACAACGGCGACCACCCGGCCGCCAACCGGATGGCCCTGGAGGCCCGGGTCCTGGCCCAGGCCATCGGCTATCCGGGCCCCGGCGAGATCATCGGCGCCCCGCCCGTCTTCTACTTCGAGCCGCACCAGCCCGAGATGAGCGGCTTCCGGCCCGAGGTCCTCCTCGACATCACCGAGGTGTGGGAGACCAAGCGCAAGGCCATGGAGTGCCTCGGCGCCCAGCAGCACCTGTGGGACTACTACACCGACCTCGCCGTCCGCCGCGGCGTCCAGCTCAAGCGCAACGCCGGCCCCAACCTGGGCCTCGCGCACCGGACGATGGCCGAGGCGTACATGCGCCCCTACCCGCAGATCGCGAAGGAGCTGGCATGAGCGGCGTGATCGTCACCGGCCCCCCGAAGGCGGACGCGAAGGACGTCGAGGCGCTCGCCGCCTTCGGAGTGGCCACCGTGAGCGAGGCGATGGGGCGGACGGGCCTGCTGGGCCCGGAGATCCGGCCCGTCCAGCAGGGCGTGCGGATCGCGGGCACCGCCGTCACGGTGCTCAGCTGGCCCGGCGACAACCTGATGATCCACGCGGCCGTCGAGCAGTGCGGCGAGGGCGACGTCCTCGTCGTCACCACCACCTCGCCGTCCACCGACGGCATGTTCGGCGAACTGTTCGCCACCGCGCTCCAACGGCGCGGCGTGCGCGGCCTGGTCGTCAACGCCGGCGTCCGCGACACGCAGGAACTGCGCGAGATGGACTTCCCGGCCTGGTCGCGGGCGGTCTCCGCGCAGGGCACCGTCAAGGCCACCGGCGGCTCGGTGAACGTGCCGGTCGCCGTCGACGGCCAGGTGATCCGCCCCGGTGACGTGATCCTCGCCGACGACGACGGTGTCGTGGTCGTCCCGCGCGAACGCGCCCGCGCCGTCGCCGCGGCGTCCGAGGCCCGCGAGGTGAAGGAGGCGGCGTCCCGCGCCGCCTTCCTCGACGGCGAACTCGGACTGGACCGTTACGGGTTGAGGGACACACTGAAGCGGCTCGGCGTCGAGTACCGGACGTACGAGGAGTACGCCTCGGGCGCGGGGGAGTCCTCGTGAACGGTGTGCCCGAGGAGGTGCCGTGCCTGCTGATGCGGGGCGGCACCTCCAAGGGCGCCTACTTCCTCGCCGCCGATCTGCCCGCCGAACCCGCCCTGCGGGACGACCTGTTGCTGCGGATCATGGGCAGTCCCGACGAGCGCCAGATCGACGGCGTGGGCGGCGCGCACCCGCTCACCAGCAAGGTGGCCGTGGTCTCGCCCTCCGCCGACCCGGACGCCGACGTCGACTACCTGTTCCTGCAAGTGGCTGTGGAACGGGCCGAAGTGAGTGACCGTCAGAACTGCGGGAACATCCTCGCCGGCGTCGGCCCGTTCGCCGTCGAGCGCGGGCTGGTCCCGGCGGGCCCGGAGGAGACCTCGGTCCGCGTCCGCATGGTCAACAGCGGCGACCGGGCCACGGCGACCTTCCCCACGCCCGGCGGCCGGGTGGACTACACCGGCGAGGCGGAGATCTCCGGCGTGCCGGGCACCGCGGCACCCGTGCTGATCGAGTTCCCGCCGGGCCCGAGACCGCTCCTGCCCACCGGCAGCGCCCGCGAGGAGATCGACGGCGTCCAGGTCACCTGCGTGGACAACGGCATGCCGACGGTCCTGATCGCCGCGGCCTCGCTGGAGGTCACCGGCCACGAGCCGCCCGCCGAGCTGGAGGCCGACCGGGACCTGGCCGGCCGGCTCCACCGGATCCGGCTGGAGGCGGGCCGCCGGATGGGGCTCGGGGACGTGACCGACACCACCGTGCCCAAGCTCACGCTGCTGGCCCCGCCCCGCGCCGGCGGCGCCGTCACCACCCGCACCTTCATCCCGGTGCGCTGCCACCCCTCCATCGGCGTGCTCGGCGCGGCGGGTGTCGCCGCGGGCCTGCGCGTCGAAGGAGGCGTCGGCGCCGGCCTGGCGCGCGTCGCATCCGGAAGCGACCGGATCCGCATAGAACATCCCACCGGGTTCCTGGACGTCGACAGCAGCCTCGGCACCACCCCCGAGGGCCTGCCCCGCGCCCGCCGCACGGCCGTGGTCCGCACGGCCCGCAAGCTCTTCGACGGCACCGTGTTCCCGCGGTCCGCCGGGACGGCACCGATCCACCCGCACCCCCTTGGAGGTCAACGATGACTCCGCCGCTCGGCGACATCGCGCACATCGGCCACGCCCAGCTGTTCACCCCGGACCTGGACGCCAGCGTCGGCTTCTTCACCGACTACCTGGGCCTCACCGTCAACGGCCGGGACGGCGACACGGTCTACCTGCGCACCTTCGACGACTACGAGCACCACAGCCTCGTCCTCACCGCCCGCGACACCCCCGGCCTGGGCCGGCTCGCCCTGCGCACCTCCAGCGAGGAGGCGCTCCGGCGCCGGGTGGCGGCGGTCGAGGCGGCGGGCGGCACCGGCCACTGGACCGAGGACGAACCCGGCCTCGGCAGGCTGTACGTCACCACCGACCCCGACGGCCACGAGCACGCCCTGTACTGGGAGAGCGAGCACTACCGGGCCCCCGGCGAACTGCGGCCGGCGCTGAAGAACCAGCCGCAGGCCAAGCCCAACCGCGGCGTGGGCGTGCGACGGCTGGACCACGTCAACTTCCTCGCCGCCGACGTCCTCGCCAACGCCGGGTTCCAGCAGGACGTCCTCGGCGCCCGCCCCACCGAGCAGATCCGGCTCGACACCGGGAGGATCGCGGCACGCTGGCTGACGTACACGAACAAGTCGTACGACGTCGTCTACACCTCGGACTGGACCGGCAGCAGCGGTCGGCTGCACCACGTCGCCTTCGCCACCGACACCCGCGAGGACATCCTGCGCGCCGCCGATCTCGCCGTCGACAGCGGTGTGTTCATCGAGACGGGGCCGCACAAGCACGCCATCCAGCAGACGTTCTTCCTGTACGTCTACGAGCCCGGCGGCAACCGGATCGAACTGTGCAACCCGCTGACCCGCCTGGTGCTCGCGCCCGACTGGCCGCTGATCACCTGGACCGAGGAGGAGCGCGGGAAGGGCCAGGCCTGGGGCCTGAAAACCATCGAGTCCTTCCACACCCACGGCACCCCGCCGGTCGCGTGACCCCCCTCCCGGCCCCCTGGCCGCCCACCGGTCGCGTGACGCCCCTCCCGGGCGCCCCGGAAGGCCCCTGACGGCCTTCCGGCAGCTCCTGCCGGGCCTCGCCGCCCCGACGCGGAACCGATCGTCGATGAGATTGTTGACAAAAGTGTTGACGAAAATCGCCGCAGGTCTCTAGCGTCGGGGCACCCCGCCCGTACGAGAGGAAACAACGATGTCCTCCTCCCCCTCCCCCCTGTCCGCCCGCGGCAGCGGACTGGCCCTCCTGGCCGTCGGTCTGTGCTGGCTGGCCGTCCTCTTCGACGGCCTGGACATGTTCATCTACGGCTCCGTCCTCCCGCACCTGCTGGAGACCAGGACCTTCGGCCTCACCCCGGACCAGGCCGGCGACCTCGGCAGCTACGCCACCTTCGGCATGCTGATCGGCGCGCTCGCCGCGGGCACGGTCGCCGACCGGATCGGCCGCAAGAAGCTGATGGTCGCCTGCGTGACCCTCTTCTCGCTGGCCTCGGGCCTGTGCGCCCTCGCCGACGGCGTCGCCGTCTTCGGCCTCGGCCGGACCCTCGCCGGCATCGGCCTCGGCGGACTGCTGCCGACCGCGATCAGCATGGTCTCCGACTACGCCCCGCGCGGCCGCGGCGCCCTCGTCATCGGCCTGCTGATGACCGCCCACCACGCCGGCGGCATCCTCTCCGCCTACGTCGCCAAGTGGCTCATCGACCCCGTCGGCTGGCGCGCCGCGTTCTGGGTGTGCGTGCTGCCGCTGCTGTTCGTCCCCGTCCTCGCCCGGTTCCTGCCCGAGTCGCTGAGCTTCCTCGTCGCCAAGGGCCGCACCGCGGAGGCCCGCGAACTGGCCGCCCGCCACAACGTCGAACTGCCCGCCGCCGAGCCCGCCGGCGCCGGCGACCGCTGGACCAACCTGGCCGGCCTCTTCCGCGGCGGCGAGTGGTCCCGGACCCTGCTGTACTGGGCGGCCTCCTTCGGCGGTCTGCTCCTCGTCTACGGCGTCGCCACCTGGCTGCCCACCCTGATGCGTGCCGAGGGCTACGAACTGGGCTCCGCGCTGTCCTTCGTGGTCGTCTTCAACCTCGGCGGCATCGTGGGCATGCTGGTCGCCGGCCGGGCCGCCGACCGCTTCGGCGCCCCGCGCATCTCGGCGATCTGGTTCGCGCTGACCGCCGCCGGCGTCTACCTGCTCAGCGTCCACATGCCGATGACGGTCACGATGATCGTCGTCTTCCTCACCGGCGTCTTCCTCAACAGCGCCCAGACGATGATCTACGCGACGGTCTCCATCCGCTCCGCCCCGGACCACCGCGCCACCGCGGTCGGCTGGACCTCGGGCATGGGCCGCTTCGGCGCCGTCTTCGGCCCGTGGCTCGGCGGCCGGCTCCTCGCCGCGGACCAGGGCGAGTGGGGGTTCACGGCCTTCGCGCTCGCCGGCGTGTCCTCCATGGTCCTCATCGGGATCGCGGCCCTGCGCGCCCCGCGGACGGCCGCCCAGGACAGCCCGCGCGAGCAGCCGCTGGCCGCGCACTGACCGTCCCGGTCCGGGCGGCCGGCCGGGGGCTGCCCGGACGCCGGGCCGCTCCGGCGGACCGCCCGGGCGGTTCCGGCGGGCTCCCGGGTCGTTCCGGCAGGGTCCCGGGCCCTCGCCACGAGGGGGTCCTCGGGATCAGGGCCTCCGTGACGAGCGTGACGAGGTCCCCGGATTCCGGCCCGGCGACGGGAGCGCGACGCGTCGCACGGGTCCCGCGGGCACGCACGGACGCCGGCCACCGCACCGCGCAGGTGCCGGGGGCCGGCGTCCTGCGCACCACCGCTTCCCGACCGGTCATCCCGCCGTCCCTCCTCCCGCCGTCCCCTGCCTCCGTTCCCCCTCACGCCGCCCCCCTGCCCCCGTTCCCCCTCCCGCCGTCCCCTGCCTCCGTCCTGCACCCTTCGACCCGCGTCCGTCGTTCGGCCGGTTCCGCCGTCCGGCACCGCGTACAAAGAGCAGGGTGAGGGATTCCCGCGGTTCTCCCCGCGGGTCGAGACGGTCGCCGTCCACCTCGGTGGCCGGCGGGACGAGCGGAGGCTGAGCACATGAGCACACGGGAGCGCGCCGATGGCTGACGAGACGATCGGGATCGTCGGCGCCGGCATCGTCGGACTGGCCACGGCCCGCGAGATCGCCCTGCGCCGGCCCGGCACCCGGGTCGTGGTGTTCGAGAAGGAGCGGGAGGTCTCGCTCCACCAGACCGGCCACAACTCGGGCGTGGTCCACGCCGGCATCTACTACACCCCCGGCAGCCTCAAGGCCGGCCTGACGGTCCGGGGCGTGGCCCTGCTGCGCGAGTACTGCCAGGACCGCGGGCTGCCGTACCGGGAGATCGGCAAACTGGTGGTCGCCGTCCGCGCGGACGAGGTCGGCCGGATGGACGCCCTCTACGAGCGGGCCAGCCGCAACCACGTGCCCGACCTGCGGCGGATCCCCCGCGAGGAGATCCGGGAGATCGAACCGCACGCCGGCGGGGTCGCCGCCCTGCACTCCCCGCGCACCGCGATCACCGACTACCCGGCGATCGCCCGCGCCTTCGCCGAGGACGTCGTCGCCTCCGGCGGCGAGGTCCGGCCCGGGTTCCCCGTCACGGGCGTCGAGGAGGTGCCGGGCGGCATCGAGGTGGCCTCGGGGCGGGAAACGGTCCGCGTGGACCGGCTGATCCTGTGCGCGGGCCTGCAGTCCGACGCCGTGGCGCAGCTGGCGCGGGACACGCGGGAGCCGCGGATCGTCCCGTTCCGGGGCGAGTACATGCTGCTCAGACCGGAGCGGACGGACCTTGTCCGCGGCCTGATCTACCCCGTGCCCGACCCGCGCTACCCCTTCCTCGGCGTGCACTTCACCCCCCGCGTCGACGGCTCGGTGGAGGTGGGGCCCAACGCCGTCCTGGCCCTGGCCAGGGAGGGCTACACCCGCACCCGCATCTCCCCGCGGGACCTCCTCGGCCTCGCCGCCTACCCCGGCACCTGGCGGATGGCGGCGAGGCACTGGCGCACCGGCCTGCGGGAGTACCGCGGCTCCTTCTCCGCGGCGGCCTTCATGAAGGACGCCCGGCTGTACGTCCCCGGCGTGGGCGTCCGCGACGTGGTGCGCGGCGGGGCGGGGGTGCGCGCCCAGGCCCTGGACCGCGACGGCACCCTCGTGGACGACTTCCGCGTCCACCGGCTGGGCCGCGTCACCGCCGTGCGCAACGCCCCCTCGCCGGCCGCCACGGCCTCCATGGCGATCGCCGAGCACATCGCCGCCGCCGTCTTCGGAACCGGCCGCACCACCTGAGAGGGCCCCGCTGCGACAGGGCACGGCACGTCCCGGGGGGTGGGAGCGCGTTCCCGCCCCCCGGGACGTGCCGTGCCCGGCTCCTCAGTCGCGCCGCGCCACGATCCGGTAGGCGTTGGACAGGCCCAGCCGGTGCGACAGCGGCCGGACGGCGAACCGGTCGAGGAGGGTGCCCGCCACCAGCACCGGGACGCCGGCGAGGAACAGCGCGGCCCGCAGCGCGCGGCGCGCCCGGCCGGGCCGCTCGGGCAGCCAGGGCGCGTCCTCGGGCGGCGCCGCACGGTCCAGCGCCAGCCACACGGCCGCCAGCAGGTCCACCGGGTCGTGCGCCTCGGCGTGCTGCTCCGCGACCACCGTGAACCCGAGGTCCGCCAGCCGCTCCCGCAGGTTGGCGACCGGCACGAAGTGCAGGTGCTGCGGCTGGAGCCACGGCAGCCACCACCGGCCGAGGAGACGGGCGTAGCGGCTCTGCGGGTCCGGGACCTCGATCAGCAGGTGCCCGCCGGGCCGGACGGCCTGCCGGGCCGCGCGCAGCTCCCGGTCGGGGTCGGTGCTGTGCTCCAGGTAGTGGAACATGCTCACCACGTCGTAACGGGCGGCCAGTCCGGGCGCGAGGTCGGGGAAGGCGCCCCGGTGGCCGTGCCGCACCCGGCCCTCGCGCTCGGCGAGTTCGACGCCGTCGGTGAAGTCCAGCCCGTCGAACACCGTGTCCGGCAGCACCTGCGCGGCGACCGCGCAGAAGTGCCCGTGCCCGGTGCCGACGTCCAGCCACGTCTTCGGCCCGGCGTCGTGCGGCAGCATCGACACCGCCCGCCCCCGGTACATCCTCGTGCGCCCGCCGAAGGTGTCGCCGAGCTTCTTCTCGCCGAGCCCGTCGTAGAAGTCCCGGTAGTAGAACTCCAGCCCCTCCGCGCTGAGCCGGGGGTTCTGGAAGGTGTGCCCGCAGTCCCCGCAGCGGTCCAGGACGAACCGGCCCGGCTTGTGCTGGAGCAGGTCCGTGGTCCGCAGCCGCGTGGTCAGCCGGGCCGAACCGCACCAGGGGCAGTCGGCGCGGCGCGGCTCGAAGAAGCGGTCCACGCCCGCCGCGAGGTCGTCCCGGTAGCCCGGCCGCAGGGCCGCGATCCGCTCGGTCCGGTCGATCCGGTCGCTCATCGCGTCTCCTCGGCGAGTTCCTCGAGACGGTCCGCGGCGGCGGACGCCCCGCCGGCGGCCCGGAAGGCGGCCCCGATCCGCTCGGCCGCCGCCCGGTGGCCCGTCGTGTCCAGTACGGCGTCCAGGGCCTCGCCGAGCCGTCGCGCGCCGGTGCGGCCGAACCGCACCCGCACCCCGGCCCCCGCGTCCGCGACCTGCCCGGCCACCACCGGCTGGTCGTCACGGATGGGGGCCACCACCAGCGGGACCCCGTACCACAGCGCCTCGCACACCGTGTTGTGCCCGGCGTGGCAGACCACCGCGGCCACCCCCCGCTCCAGCAGCGCGAGTTGGGGGACGGAGGGGACGACCAGGACGTCCTTGTCGCCGTCCGGGGGCGCCTCCAGGGTGCCGCCGGGATCGACGACCACCCCCTGCACCCGGTCCGCCCGGTCGCGCAGCGCCTCCACGCACACCCGGAGGAAGCGGCCGCCGACGTCGGTGTTGGCCGTGCCGAGCGTCACCAGCACGGTCCCGCGTCCGGAGTCGAGCCACTCCCAGGGGAAGCCGGCCGCGGCGGGCCGGGCCGCGATCGAGGGGCCGACCCAGCGGACGCCCTCGGCGGGGCCCGCCAGCTCCGGTGTGCTGAAGGCGAGGACGAGCCGCGGCGAGAACCGCGGATCGGCGCCGCCGGCCGGGAGCCCGGCCGCGGCCCGCAGCCGTCCGAGCCGTTCCTCCAGCCACGCGCGGACCTTCGGCAGCCCCGCCAGCGGATCGGTGAACTCGGCGGAGGTGGTCGCCGAGGTCGCCCACGGCACGCCCAGGCGTTCCGCGACCAGGGCGCCCGCGAAGGCCTGCTGGTCGGCGACCACCACGTCCGGCCCGAACCGCTCCACGGCCGCCCGCACCCCCGGCGCCATCGCCTCGGCGAGCGGCAGCAGGTACCACTCCCACAGGAACCTCAGCGCCTCGGGTCCGCGCAGTTCGGGAGGCCGGCTCCCGTCCGGCGCCCCGGCGCACGCGAACACCTCGGCGCCGGGTCCCGCCAGCCGGCGGACCAGCGCGGGATCGGGGCACGCCCACGCCACCCGGTGCCCCCGGCCGGCGAGGGCGGCCGCCACGCCCGCGGCCGGGTTGACGTGCCCGGTCAGCGGCGGCACCACGAACAGGTACCGGCTCACCGGACCTCGGCCCCCGTACGCCCCGCTCCGCGCGCGGGCACGCGGGCCCGGCCGCCCGCGCCCTCGGCCTCCCGCACCAGCGCCAGGACGTGACCGCCCACCGTCGCGGCCGCCTCCACCAGCACCGAGTGCTCGTGCCCCGCGATCACCACGGTCCGGCAGTCCGGCAGCGACGCCTCGAGCCGGGGCGCCAGTTCGGCGAGGTCGGAGTCGCCGCCGTAGACACCGAGCACCGGGCAGTCCACCGCCGCGATCTGATCGTCCGTCAGCACCCGGCTGGCCGGGATGTCCCTGCCCAGCGTGGTGTCGCGGGCCAGGCGGGCCGCGCCCCTGGCCAGCCGGGCGGTGTTGTGGCCGCGGTGCGCGGTGATCCAGGCGATGGCGTCGGGCTCGTTGTGCGCGAGCTGCGTCACCACCCGGTCGAGGATGCCGCCCAGCTTCACCGCCCAGGCGGCGGTGGCCGGTTCGGACTCCACCAGCGTGAGGCTCGCCGCCCGCTCCGGATGCCGGGCCGCGTAGCCGAACGCGACCGTCCCGCCGTAGGAGTTGCCCACCAGGTGCACCGGGCCGCGCACCGCGAGGCGGTCCAGGAGCGCCTCCAGGTCGTCGACGTTGTCGTCCAGGGTGTAGCCGTCGGCGGGGCGTTCGCTGCGGCCGTGACCGCGCAGGTCGTACATGACCACGTCCAGGCCCGCGGCGGCGAACGCGGGGGCCACGGTGAAGTAGTAGCTGGCCAGGCTGTCGGTGAGCAGACCGTGCACCAGCACCACGGTGGCGACGGCCGGCCGGCCGTCGCGGGGGCCGATCCGCTGCACGTGCAACCGGACGGCGCCGGTGTCGACCATGGCCATGATCAGTTCGCCTCCGCGGCCCTCAGGCCCGCCACGACGTACTCGACGAGCCGTCCGACGGTCAGTTCGATGATCTCGTCGAACTCCATGCCGGCCAGGAACTCCGCGAAGTTGACCCGGTCGCCGTACCGCTCCTGGAGCAGTCCGGCCAGGGTGACCAGGTCGATGCTCTCCAGCTCCAGGTCCCGGTTGAAGGTGGTGTGCGGGCCGATCTCGACGTCGTCCAGGCCGTACTCGTCCTCCATGAGCCGGCCGAGCATCTCCGTGAGGTCGGCGAGGACGGCCGCCTCGTCGGCGGCGACGGGGGTGGGGGAGGTCATCGGTCGTACTCCTTCGCTTCGGTGGGACCCGTCGTCCAGGCCACGACGTACGCGCGGTCCGGCAGACGGGGCGGGTTGGCGGCCGGTGCGCAGTGCACGGTGTAGGAGCGTTCCAGGCGGCCCGCGACGGTCAGCCGGTCGCCGGCCGGGGCGGCGTCGAGGACGGTGAAGTCCCGCGGCCGGCCGCGCAGCCCGGTGCCCTCCGCCTTGGCGACGGCCTCCTTCGCCGCCCAGAAACGCGTGAACCACCACGCCTCGGAGCCGCCGGGGGACCCGTCGGACGTCAGCGCGCGCAGCAGCCGCAGCTCGTCCGGGCCGAGGGCGGCGGCCAGGGTCTCGGGAGTCCGGTCCGCGACCTCCTCGATGTCGATGCCGGGACCCGGCCACGGGGTGTGGGGCCGCACGATCGCCACCCCCGCCTCCGCGCAGTGCGCCAGCGACACGTCCAGCTCCGGCAGGACCCTGCCGTGCGCACCGGTCACGTACGGCCGGCCCACCTCGTCGTTGTGCACCCGCAGCTCGGCCGGGAAGACCGGCCCCTCGCCCCGGTCCCACAGCCACCGCCGTACGGCGTCCTTGACGGCGATCCGGCCCAGCAGCCACTGCCGGCGGCCCCGGGGGGCGTGCTCGGCGTACCGCGCGCGCTCCGGACCGGCCAGCGAGTTGCGCATGATCAGTTCGCGGGACGCCAGGTCGGGCCAGCGCTCGTGGAGCAGCGACCAGCCGCCCGGACGGGCCTCGGAGAGCGTGTTGCGCTCCGGGAAGCGCTCGACGGGACGGGTCTTCGGGTCGTTGTCGAAGCGGCGGTCCTGCCAGCCGCGCAGCTCCGCCCACACCGTGCCGCCGACGGTCAGCTGGACGTCGGCCTCCAGGAAGGCGTCGGTGAGCGAGGTGACCCGCACCAGGCACCCCACCGGGGTCCCGGGCGCCGGGTGCGGCCCGTGGAAACGCATCTCGCGCATGCCGACCGGGAACACGACGGTGCGTTCCGTGCGGGTCGCCATGATCCAGTAGCCGAGGATCTGACCCACGTTGTCCAGCAGGGCGCCGGGCGCGGACGGCGTGGTGATCACGCCCCGGACGTGCCGGTCGCCGATCGCGGTGAGGTCGGTGACGCCCTGGAACGCCGGGCCGTGGAACATCCAGCGCTCGGCGTAGAGCTGTTCGGCGGTGTGCTCGGGGACCCGCTCGTCGGCGGTGCCGGCCGGCCAGGGGGCGGGCGGCACCGGGTGGGCGGCGGCGAGTTCGACGGTGGCGCGGGCCCGCGGCCCGAAGGAGACCTCCAGCCGGTCCGGGCCCTCGGGGACCGCGGTGACGGGGACGTCGACGGCGGGGGTGGCGGTGAGCCACTCCTCGAACCGCGCCCCGTGCACGGCGACCGGCACCCGGCCGGGCGCGGCCCGCCGCGCGGTGTCCATGATGTGCTGCACGATCGTCGTCGCCGGCACCACCGGCCACCGGTCGGCCACGTCCGGCCAGCCGGGCCGCTGCGGGAAGAAGCAGTGGTCCAGGAGGTACGGCATCGCCTCGGGGGAGACCCGGACGGTCGTACGGTACGGGCCGGGCGGCGGTCCGGTGAGGGGCGGCGGTCCGGTGGGCGCCGACTCGGCCGGTGGTGTCCCGACGGGGCGGGCCCCGGTGACCGGTGTCCCGGTGGGCGCCGGCTCGGCCGGTGGTGTCCCGACGGGCCGGGCCCCGGCGAGCGGCGGTCCGGTGACCGGTGTCCCGGTGGGCGGTGTCCCGGTGAGGGGCGGTCGGGCGGGCGGCGGCGCGGCGGGACTCCCGGCGCGGGCCGGCGCGGTCAGCAGGGCGGCCGCGGTGTCCGCCGTGTCCTGGAGCAGCGCGGACAGTTCGGCGGCGACCGGCGAGCCGGGCGCGAGGGCGTCGAGGGCGTCCAGGCCGGCGGTCGCGGGGCTCACCGCCCGTCCCAGCCCGGCCCGCAGCGCGTCGAGCCGGGCGGGCGGGAGCGACACCAGGCCGCCGCCCAGGTCCAGTTCGACCGGCTGCCGCCGGGGTCGTACGGCGCCGGCGCGCGCCCCTCGAGCGGCTGCCGGGGCGGGCACCGGGGCCACCTCGGCGCCCGCCGCCCACAGCGCGGTGGCGACCCGGCGGAGCTGGGCGAGACCCGTGCGGTGCGGGGAGTTGGCGGCGACGACCAGATGGTCGTGGTCCCCGAGCGTGTCGCCGACGAGGGAACCGAGCTGCCCCGGACCCACCTGGACGAACGCCCGGTGGCCCGCGGCGTGCAGGGCCTCGGCGAGCTGCCGGAAGCGGACCGGCTCCAGCAGGTGCCGGACGAACAGCTCCCGCACCCCCGCCTCGTCCCCGGGGAAGGGCGCGGCGGTCGTCCCCGACCACACGGGGGTGTGCGGCGGGTGCAGCCGGAACCGTCCGGCGGCCTCCCGGATCGGGCCGAGGTGGGGTGCCAGCATCGGCGTGTGGAAGCCGGAGCGGAACGGCAGCACCTGGCTGAGGACACCCCGGGCGCGGAAGTCCCGCACGAACTCCCCGACCGCCCCGTCCGGGCCGCACACCATCGACTGGCCGGGCGCGTTGTCGTGCGAGAGCACCAGGCCGGCCCCGGCCCACCGCTCCTCCCGCAGGGCGGCCAGCACGCGCTCCGCCGGCGCGCCGACCGCCCCGAAGGAGAGGCCCGGCACGGTGAGGGCGCCGGGGTCGAAGTCCGCCATGAAGGCGTCGACCTCGTCCCCCGCGTACAGCCCGCCCGCCGCCATCGCCGTCCACTCGCCGAGGCTGTGCCCGGCGACCGCGTCCGGCACGATCCCGGCCCGGCGCAGCGCCGTGTCGAGGAGACGGCCGACGGCGACGACGCCCAGCCCGTGTCGGCCGAGGTCGCCGGCGCCGTCCTCGGCGAGGACGGGCGCGGACAGCCCGAAGTGGTCGGCGACGTCGTCCACCCGGGGGGTGAAGTCGCCCTCCAGGCCGGGGAAGAGGAAGGCCAGCCTGCCGCCGCCCGCGCCCAGCAGGGGGGCGGGCCGGAACCAGACGTCGCTGCGGCCGTGCCAGGCACGCCCCTTGGCGACCGCCCGGCGGGCCAGCGCGAGCCGCCGGTCCGTCGGGCCGACGATCCCCAGCCGGACCGGCCCGGCCCCCGGACCGGGACGGGCCGGATCGAGTCCGGCGGCGCGCACGGCGCCGTCGTCGGCGTCGAGCAGGGCGGCCAGATCCTGCGGAGAACCGGCGGCCAGCAGCAGCACCGGCTCGGTCTCGACGACCTGTGCCGCCGGCCGGACGGCGGCCGGGCCGCGGCCCCCGGACACCGGGCGGACGGCGGCCGGGTCAGGAGCCCCTGGTACCAGGGGCGCGGCGGCCGGATCAGGAGCCTCCGGCACCGGGCGGGCGACGGCCGGGCCGCGGCCCCCTGGCGCGGGGCGGGCGGTGGCCGGGCCGCGGGTCCCCGGCGGTTCCTCCAGGACCACGTGCGCGTTGATCCCGCCGAACCCGAACGCGTTGACCGCGGCCCGCCGGACCGGCCGGTCCGGGGTGCTCTCCCAGGGGACGGCCTTCTCCAGCGTGCGGAAGCGGGTGCGGGCCAGCGCCGGGTGCGGATCGTCGCAGTGCAGGGTCGGCAGCAGCGTCGCGTGGTGGACCGCGAGGGCGGCCTTGACCAGTCCGGCGACCCCGGCGGCCGGCATGGCGTGCCCGATCATCGACTTGACCGAGCCGAGTACGGCCTCCCCGTCACCGGGCCCGAACACATCGGCCAGCGTGGCCAGTTCGGCCCCGTCACCGGCCGGGGTGGCGGTGCCGTGCGCCTCCAGCAGGCCGATCGATCCGGAGGCGGCCGGATCGAGCCCGGCCGCCCGCCACGCCTGCCGCACGGCCTGCGCCTGACCGCCCGGATCCGGGTTGACGAGCCCGGCCGCCCGGCCGTCGCTCGCCACACCGGTGCCCCGGACGACGGCGTAGATCCGGTCGCCGTCGCGTTCGGCGTCGGCGAGCCGCTTGAGGACGACCACGCCCGTGCCCTCGCCGATCAGGATGCCGTCGGCCTCCCGGTGGAAGGGCCGGATGCGCTGGCTGGGGGAGAGGGCGCGCAACTGTGAGAACACGCTCCACAGCGTGATGTCGTGGCAGTGGTGGACGCCTCCGGCGAGCATCAGGTCGCAGCGGCCGCCGGCGAGTTCGCGCACCGCCTGGTCGACGGCGACCAGCGAGGAGGCGCAGGCCGCGTCCACCGTGTAGGCGGGGCCGCGCAGGTCGAGCCGGTTGGCGATCCGCGAGGCGGCGAGGTTGGGCACCAGACCGATCGCCGACTCGGGGCTGTCGGTCCCCAGCCGTTCCGTGAACGCCTCCCGTACCAGGTCGAGCCGGTCTCGCGGCAGGTCCGGCAGCAGCTCGCCCAGGGTGCGCACGAGCTGGCCGGCGGTCCGCACCCGCTGGTCCAGCCGGACCAGGCCCGGGGTGAGGTACCCGCCCCGGCCGAGGACGACGCCGGTGCGCGCCCGGTCCGCCAGGCGGTCCGCGCCGCCCGCGTCGTCGAGGGCGGCGGCGGCCACGTGCAGCGCGATGAGCTGGTCGGGCTCGGTCCCGGCCACCGAGTTCGGCATGATCCCGAACCGGGTGACCTCGACCCGCGCGAGCCCGTCCACGAAGCCGCCCCGTCGCGCGTACACCCGGTCCGCGACGGCCGGCTCGGAGGCGGTGCCGGGACGGTAGTAGTCCGCGTCCCAGCGCCCGTCGGGCACCTCGCCGACGGCGTCCACGCCGTCCCGCAGGTTCCGCCAGTAGGCGTCCAGGTCGGGGGCGCCCGGCAGCAGCACCGCCATCCCGACGATGGCGACCGGCACTTGACGGTACGTCACGTCGGCGGTCACCAGCCCGAGGCGGTGTGGACGACGGCCGTCGCCGACTCCTCGCCCCAGGCCAGCTCCCGCAGCAGCGCCGCGGTGCCCTCCTGCGGGTCGATCAGCCGGATGCCGCGCCGGGCGTACTCGCGGGCCAGCTCCGCGCCCACCATGCCGCCGTGCCCGGCGGCGGGCGCCCAGGGGCCCCAGTGCACGGTCAGCGCGCGCCGGCCGGTGCGGGCGGCGAACGCGCCGCCCAGTGACTCCAGGGCGTCGTTGGCCGCCGCGTAGTCGGCCTGGCCACGGTTGCCGAGGACGGCGGAGATGCTGCCGAACAGCACCGTGAACGCGGGCGCGACGGGCAGTTCCTCCAGCGCCGCGAGCAGCGCCCGGGCCCCGCCGGCCTTCGTGCCGTAGACCCGGCGGAAGGACTCGGCGCTCTTCTCGGCGACGAGCCGGTCCTCGATGACGCCGGCCGCGTGGACCACGCCGTCGAGCCGGCCGTGCTCGGCGTGGATCTCCTTCACCGTCTGGCGGACGGCGTCCGGGTCGCGGAAGTCGGCCGAGCGGTAGCGGACCCGGCTGCCGAGCGCGGTGAGTTCCGCCAGGGTCGCCCTGATCTCCCGCTGGGCGAGCAGGAGTTCGGCGGCACGGTTGATCTCGGCCGGCTTCGCCCCGCCGCGCGCGGCGAGCGCGGCGCGCAACTGCTCCGGGGTGCGGGCGGCCGCGGTGTCCGCGTCCTCCGGGGCGTCCGGGACGGGGGTGCGGCCGAGGAGTTCCAGACGGCAGCGAGCCGCACCGGCGAGCGCCGCGGCGAACTGCGCGGTGATGCCCCGCGCCCCGCCGGCCAGCACCACCACGGAGTCCCGGTCCAGGCCCAGCGCGGCGGCCTCGGCCGCGCCGTCCCCGGCCGGTCCGGCCCCCGTGCCGGCGAGGGCGCCGAGGGGTGCCTCCACCAGTTCGAACCCGTGCCGCCCGGCCGCCGACCGCACCACGACCGGCACGCGGTCCGGGGCGGCGGCCTCCAGCGCCACGGCCTCCGCGACCGCGGCGGGCGAGACGTCGGCGAGTTCGACGACCCGCGCCACCGTCCGCGGGTACTCCCGGGCCACGGTGCGGAACAGGCCGCGCAGCCCCGCCGACCGCGCGTCGTCGCCGGCCGGCCGGACGGCCAGCAGCCACCGGGGCTCGCCCGCCAGGGCCGCCTTCAGCACCGGGAACGCGTCCGGCAGCACGGGCGCGTCGTCGTCCGCGAGCGCGCCGAGGTACAGCACCCCGTCCACCGGCCCGTCCCCGTCCCCCGGGAGATGGTCCCGGCCGCGTACGACGACCTCGGCGCCCGACGCCGCGAGGGCGGCCGCCACGCCGGGCACGTCACCGAGGACGAGCCAGCGGGTGCCGGGCAGCAGGGCGGGGTCGGGGCCGTCGGGACTGTCGGGGGCGGCGGCTCCGTCCAGGAGCACCGGGCGCAGCACGTGCCGGCGGGGCGGCTCCCCGGCCACGGCCTCCGCGGACGCCACGGGCGCGGGCGTCGAGGACACGGACGCCGAGGACACGGACGCCGAGGGCGCGGACGTCAGGGGAGCCGGCCCGTCCGCGGACGCCGGCGTCTCCGGAGCCGCCGTCTCCGGTGCCGCGGGCGCGCCCAGCCGGGCCGTGAGCCAGTCGGTCACCGCCGCCGCCGTACGCGCCTTCGCCAGCTCCTCCAGCTCCGCGTCGGCCATCGACGTGAAGTCCGCGCCGCTCCCGGCGCCCAGCCGCCTGGCCAGTTCACCGGCGATCTCGGCCCGCTTGATGGAGTCGATGCTGAGGTCCGCCTCCAGGTCGAGGTCGGGTTCGATCATGTCGACCGGGTAGCCGGTGCGTTCGCTGATGATCTCCAGGACCGTCCGCTGGACGTCCACGGGCCCGGCGGCTTGCGGCGCGGCCTCCGGCTCCGGCTCCGGTCCCGGTGGTGCCGCCGGGGCCGGGAGGGCGGGCCCCTGCGGCACGGCCGCCGCCGCGGGCAGCGGCGCCCGCGGGGGGAGGGCGGGCGCGGCGGCCGGGGCGCCGGGCACGCCGCCGAAGTAGGTGAGCAGCACGTCCCGCTGGGCGGCGATCATCTCCCGGCTGGTGCGCAGGAACTCGGCGACGAGCGCGTCCCGGTCGGACGGGAGGCCGTGCGGGGGTTCGGTCGTCACAGTCGTCTCCAGGGTGTCCGCGGTGTCCGCGACGCGTCGGGCCGGTGCGAGGGCACCGGGGAGGAGGGCGCCGGCGGCGGTGCGGACGAGCTGCCCGTCCACCGTCCAGCCGGGGATCCGGGGCGCGGGGGCGCGCAGCGCGTCGACGGCGTCCCGGCCGCGCAGCAGCCGTCCGGTGCGCACCGAGAGCCCCGCGACGGCCAGCCGGGCGAGGGCGTCGAGCCAGTCGCGCAGGCCGCCGCCGGGGCGGGGTTCGCAGGCGACCGCGGTGTGCGGGCGCTCGCCGAGGATCTGCCCGACCAGCCGGGTCAGCACCGATCCGGGGCCGGCCTCGACGAAGACGCGCGCGCCCGCCTCGTACATCGACTCGATCTGGTCGACGAAGGAGACGGGGGCGCCGATCTGCGCGGCGAGCTCGGCCCGGACCGCGTCCGCGTCCGCGGCGTACGGGGCGGCGGTGCGGTTGGACCACACCGGGAACTCGGGGGCGTGCACCGGGCGGGCCGCGAGCGCCGCGGCGAAGCGGTCGCCGGCGCCGGCCACCAGCGGGCTGTGGAAGGCGCACGCCACCGGTATCCGCCGCGCGTCGAGACCGGCCCCGCGCAGCAGCCGTACGGCCTCGGCGACCGCGTCGGTGGGACCGGAGACGACCGTCTGGCGGGGGGAGTTGCGGCCTGCGACGACGACGGTGTCCGGAGCGCCGGCCGCCTTGAGGGCCTGCTCCGTCTCCTCGGCGCCGGCGGCGACCGCGGCCATGGTCCCCGGGTCCTCCCCGGCGGCCCCGAGGATCGCCGCCGCCCGCTCGCCGCTCAGCTCCAGCAGCGTCTCGGGGGCGAGGGCCCCGGCGGCGCAGAGGGCGACCAGCTCGCCGTAGCTGTGCCCGGCGGCCATGTCCGGTTCCACGCCGGCGGCCGTGAGCAGGGCGTGCGCGGCGAGCCCGGCCACCCCGAGGGCCGGTTGCGCCACCCGCGTGTCGGTGAGGGCGGCCCGCTGCCGGTCCCGGGCGGCGTCGTCGAACGCGGCCGGCGGGTACAGCGCGTCGGCGTGTGCCCGCCCCAGCTCCAGGTGCGGGCGCAACTCGGGGAGCGCCACGAACAGTTCGGCGAGCATGCCGGGGCGCTGGCTGCCCTGCCCGGGGAAGAGGAAGGCGACCTTGCCGCCGTCGGCGTCCCCGGCGCCGGCCAGGTGGACCCCGCGGGCGGGGGCGGTGCCGACCGGGGCGGTACCGGCGGGGGCGGTACCGGCGGGGGCGGTGCCGGCCGGGGCGTCGAGCACGGCCCGCAGCTTCGCGGTCAGGTCGTCCACGTCGCTCGCCACGACCGCGATCCGCACCGGGTCGGTGCTCGCGTCCGCGCGCCGTGCCGCGCCGAGCGCCAGGTCGCGCAGGCGCCACGGGCGGCCGTCCGCCCCGGCGGCCCGCAGGACCTCCCCGGCCGCGTGCCGGGCCGACTTCTCGTCCCGGCCGCGGAACACGAACAGCTCGGCCGGCCAGGCGTCCAGTCCCCGCGCCGGCGGCACCCCGCCGGCGTGCGCGGCCAGCACCACGTGGAAGTTGGTGCCGCCGAAGCCGAACGCGCTGACCCCGGCCAGGCGTTCGGCGGCGGGAGCGGCCCACGGCCGGGCCTCGGTGTGGAAGGCGAACGGGCTGCGGTCCGCCTCCCAGGCCGCGTTGGGCGCCCGGACGTGCAGCGTCGGCGGCCGGACGCCGGTGTACAGCGCGAGCACCGCCTTGATCAGGCCGGCCAGCCCGGCCGCGCACTTGGTGTGCCCGATCTGCGACTTGACCGAGCCGATCGCGCAACCGCCCGCCTCGGCGCCCGCCTCCTGGAACACCTCCTCCAGGACGGTGAGTTCGGTGCGGTCGCCGACCACCGTGCCGGTGCCGTGCGCCTCGACGAGGCCGACCCGCGCCGGGGAGACGCCCGCGCTCGCGTAGGCCCGCCGCAGCGCGGACCGCTGGCCCTCGGGGCGGGGCGCGGTCAGCCCGAGGGAGCGGCCGTCGCTGGAGGAGCCGAGACCCTTGACGACGCCGTAGATCCGGTCGCCGTCGCGCTCGGCGTCCGCGAGCCGCTTGAGGACCACGCAGGCCACGCCCTCGCCCAGGGCGATGCCGTCGGCCGAGCCGTCGAAGGCGCGGGAGCGGCCGGTGGGGGAGAGGGCGTGCACCGAGGAGAACAGGACGTAGTCGTTGATCCCGTTGTGCAGGTCGGCGCCGCCGCACAGCACGACGTCGCTGGTGCCGGCGAGGAGTTCCTTGCAGGCGGCGTCGACCGCGGCCAGCGAGGAGGCGCAGGCGGCGTCGACGGTGTAGTTGGCGCCGCCGAGATCGAGCCGGTTGGCGATCCGGCCGGAGATGACGTTGGCGAGCATGCCGGGGAACGAGTCCTCGGTGAGCCGCGGCAGCTGCTCGTCCAGGCCCCGCGGCACCGTCCCGTAGTAGGAGGGCAGCACGGCCCGCAGGGTGGCCGCGTTGGAGAGGTCGCTGCCGGCCTCCGCGCCGAACACCACCGAGGTGCGGGAACGGTCGAACTCCCGCCCCCCGTCGCCGTACCCGGCGTCCTCCAGGGCCCGCCGGGCCGCCTCCAGGGACAACAGCTGGACCGGCTCGATGCGGCCGAGGGAGGCGGGCGGGATGCCGTAGCGCAGCGGGTCGAAGGGGATCGGCGGCAGGAAGCCGCCCCACTTCGACGGGGTGGACGCGCCGTGGTGCACGGCCGGGTCCCAGCGGTCGGCCGGGACCTCGCCGACCGCGTCCACGCCGCCCACGACGTTCGCCCAGAACGTGGACAGGTCGGGCGCCTCGGGGAACATGCAGGCCATGCCGACCACGGCGATGTCGAGCGGCGCGGGCGCCGCGGGGCGCGGTGCCCGCCCGAAGCCGAGTTCGGCGGCCCGCCGGGACAGGAACGCGGCCGCTCCCGTGGTCACGGACGCGTGCAGCGCGGCCAGGGTCGTGGTCGCCGAGCGCAGCACGGCCACCTCGCCCGCCATGAACATCCCCTCGGCGAGCTGTCGTTCCTCGTCGACGGGCATGAGAGCGCCGTCCGCACCGCGCGTCGTCCCCTTGCTGGCGAGGCGCAGCCGTCCGACGTTGAGCCGCTCCAGCTCCTCCCAGATCCGCCGGTCGGGGACGCCCTCGGCGCGCAGCCGGGCCTCCTCCTCGCGGTAGCCGGCCGCGAACGGGCTGGGCACGCAGCGCGTGGCGTGCCCCGGCGCCGACTCCAGCAGCGTGGTGCGGTCGGCGGCCAGCACCTGCCGCTGGAACAGCGGCCGGATCGCCCCGTGCGCCACCGCCTCCTCGGTGAACAGGTACGCCGTGCCCATCAGGACGCCGACGGCCGCCCCGCGCGCGGTCAGCGGCGCGGCGAGCGCGGCGACCATCGCGGCCGACCGCTCGTCGTGAACCCCGCCCGCGAAGAACACCTCGAGGTCACCGGCGTCGCCGCCGTCCTCCACGTGGTCCTCCAGCACGGCGAGCTGCGCCTCCCACAGCGGGAAGCTCGCCCGCGGTCCGACGTGCCCGCCGCACTCCGAGCCCTCGAACACGAACCGGCGCGCACCGGCCTGGAGGAACTGCCGCAGCAGACCCGGCGACGGCACGTGCAGGAAGGTCCGGATCCCGTCCCGCTCCAGCGCCTGCGCCTGCGCGGGCCGCCCGCCCGCGATGATCGCGTGCGTCGGCCGTACCTCCCGCACGGCCTCCAGCTGCGCCGCCCGCACGTCCTCCGGCGCGAAGCCGAGCACACCGACCCCCCAGGGCCGGCCGGCCACCGCGTCCCGCGTCTGCGTCAGCATCGCCCGCGTGCGCTCGCCGTCGGCCAGCGCCAGCGCCAGGAACGGCAGCGCCCCGTCCGCGGCGACCGCCGCCGCGAACCCCGCGCCGTCGCTGACCCGCGTCATCGGCCCCTGGGCGACCGGCAGCCGGGTGCCCAGCGCGCGGCTCATCGGCGAGTCCTCCGCCGGCGTCCCCACGGTCCCCTCGTCGCCCGGGGCGTCGCGCACCGCGCCACCCGCGGTGTCGGGCACCGCCTCGCCGACGGCGTCGCGCACCGCGTCGCGCAGTGCCCGCACCGTCCGCCGCGCGTCCCCCCAGCGGTCGGCGAACCGGGCGGCGAGGAAGCCGTCCTGGCCCACCGGCAGCAGCCGGGTGTGCGGGTCCCGTCCGCCGAGCAGGGCCGCGACCTCCTCGGGGCCGGCGTCCGCGGGGAGCCGCGGGGCGTCGGGGCCCCGGCGCAGCAGCACCCGATGGCCGGCCACGACGACGGTCTCCGAACCGTCCAGGGGGCGCAGCACGGCGGCCGTCGCCTCGGGCAGCGAGGACTCGGCCAGCAGCGCGAGCTGCCCGTCGAGGACGACCCCGGCCGCCCCGCCGGCCACCGCGGCGGCGGCCGTGCGCGGGCCGATGCCCCCGCAGGCCCACACCGGAAGGTCCGGCTCCGGGGCGGAGAGCAGTTGTTGGAGCAGGACGAAGGTGCTCAGCGTCCCGGTCCGGCCGCCGCACTCGCCGCCCCGCGCGATCAGACCGTGCGCGCCGGCGCGGGCGGCCTCGCGGGCGCCCGGCAGATCGGTGACCTCGACGAGGACACGGTGCCGTGCGACGAGCCCGTCGAGCGGCCAGGCCGAGTCGGCGGCCAGCACCACGGTGTGCGGTCCGTCGGTTCCGAGGTCGGCGGGGGACAGCCCGCAGCGCGGGCCGACCCTGACCCCGAAGCCGTTCGGCGCCGAGCGCCGCAACCGGGCCAGCGCCTCGCGCGTTCTTCGGCCGCCGTCGCCGAGATCGAGCACGCCGAGGCCGCCGGCCCCGGCGATCGCGAGGGCGAGCCCGGCATCCGGTTCGCCGAACGGGGTAATGCCGATGATCATGTCCTCGGGGCGCACGGTGGACGTCATCGATTCTCCGAATCAAGGGAAAACTGCACGGTGGGGGTTTGCGGGAGGGCAAAGGCGTGCACCGGTTTCCCGGCGGGAAAAGATCACCGCGGAAGACCGTGAAAAAGTTCTTGTTCGAAGCGCGTCGAAAGGTAGTGGGCTTATTACTCGCCGGTCAACGTTTGAACGACCGATCGTTTTCCCGGCGCATCGATTCGGTCACTTCCGGAGAAAGGCCACGGCGTAGGAAAACGGATCTATTGCTTTTCTTGCCGACCCGGTTCATCCGGTCCACACATTGTTGAAACACGCACGAGCGACGGAAATGGGTTCCTTTGGATCGCTTGTCCGGAAAGCGGGGCCGAGGGATCCGTCCCCCGACGGCTCCCGGGGAAAATCCGCGTGTCGTGTCCGGGCGACCGGGAAGGGTCCGGATCCGCCCGTCCCCGTTCCCGCTCTCCTGCGGCGCCGTCCCGCCGTCGGGCCGGGCGGTCGCCCTGCTTCCGCCGCTCGGGCGGTCGGGCGGACGGCAGGGGTCAGGGGGCGGGGGGGCTGGGGCCCGGCCCGCGTCGCCCCGCCGGTCCCCGTCCGCCGCGCCGCGCCGCGCCGTCCGCCGGGTCGGGTTCCGCGTCCCGTCCGGCCGCGACCGCGGCACCGGTACGCGTGCGGTAGTGTTTACCTGCGCGTTCCCACGGTTCACCGGCGCGGGACGCGGCGGGACGTGGCGCAGCTTGGTAGCGCACTTGACTGGGGGTCAAGGGGTCGCAGGTTCAAATCCTGTCGTCCCGACCAGCACGACGTGGTCGGAGGCCGTCTTCTCGGACGAGGGGGCGGCCTTTTCCGTACCCGGACCGGGTCCGGTCACGCGACGGATCTGAGCGCCACCGCACGCACGACCCCGACGCCGCACGCACGGCCGTGACACCGTACGACCTCGCCGCCGCACGGCCCCGGTGCCGCCGTACGGCCCCGACGCAGTACGACGGTGCCACCCGAGGCCCCGTCACCGCACGACCCCGTCACCGTGCGGCCTCGGGCGCCGCCCTCCCGCGACGGATGCCGCGTCACGACCGCCCCCGGGTACCCCCGCGGCATCACCTTCGCCTCCTCCGGCAGGACCGCGTCCCCCGGCCGGGTCCCGCCGGGTCCCGGCGGAACGCCTCCCGGGCCAGGGCGTCCGCCACCGGCACCGCCGCGTGGCGGGCGCGGTCCAGCGGTTCGCCGTCGTCCGCCAGGCGCAGGGTGGGCAGGACCCGCCGGACGCCGTCGGCCGTCCGGCGTTCGTGCGCGCGGTCGGCGGCCCGGGTCCGGCGGCGGCCGCCGTCGCGGGCGGCAAACCGTTGGACAGCCCCCGGACGCCGGACCATCGTGGGTCCCATGGATCAGCTGGATCAGCAGCAGCTCTGGGACGCCGACACCGCGAGCCGTTACGACACTCCCGGCACCGGCATGTTCGCCCCCGAGGTCCTCGGACCGACCGTCGACCGGCTGGCCGAACTCGCCTCTGGGGGAAGGGCGTTGGAGTTCGCGATCGGAACAGGACGGGTGGCGGTGCCGCTCGCCGCGCGCGGCGTGCCCGTCACCGGCGTGGAGCTGTCCCGCCCGATGATCGGGCAACTGCGCACCAAGGCCGACGAGTCGGCGATCCCGGTGGTCGTCGGAGACATGGCGACGACCCGCGCACCGGGGGAGTACGCGCTCGTCTACCTCGTCCACAACACGATCTCCAACCTCCTCACCCAGGCCGAGCAGGTCGCGTGCTTCCGCAACGCCGCCCGTCACCTGACACCCGGCGGGCGGTTCGTCGTCGAACTGTGGGTGCCCGAACTGCGCAGGCTCCCGCCGGGGCAGGAGGCGACCGTCTGGCACGCCGAACCCGGCTACATCGGTCTGGACACCTACGACGTCCTGCGCCAGCACGTCGTCTCCCACCACTTCCGGTTCGACGGGAGCGGCCGGCGGGCACGGCTGGACCGCAGCCCGCACCGCTACGTCTGGCCGGCCGAACTCGACCTCATGGCCCGGTTGGCCGGCTTCGTCCCGGAGTCGCGGCACGCGGACTGGACCGGCTCCGCGTTCACCGCCGAGTCCCGTTCCCACGTGTCGGTGTACCGGCTGCCGGACCCCACGGCCACGGAGTGAACGGCGGGGCGGCCCCGGCGCGTACCGCCGACGGGGGACCGGGCCGGACCCGGCGCGGTCCCTCTCCGCGGGCCCCTCCGCACCTCTCCCCGTGCCTGCTCCACGGCTGCTCCTCGTGACCTCTCCCCGCGACCCCTCTTCACCCCCCCCCGACCCATCTCGTGGACGCCCTCTTGACGGCGGCCGGGGGTGGCTCGACACTCGGAACCGGGAATCCTAGTGAAAAGGTAGGGAAACATGGGGTGTGAGTCGGCCGACGGCCGCACGAGCGGCACGGCGCCGTCGTCACCCCTTCTCACCTCCCGCCGCCACATCGACCTGCTGCGTGTCTGCAGCGCGATGCCCCAGGGCTGAACCGGCCCGTTCCCCGTGCGCCGCCCCCTCGGCGGTGTCCCCGCGGCACCGCCCTCCCGCGGCGTGCGCGGGACCCGGCCCGCGCCCTCCCGTCCCACGTCGCAGCCGCCGCGCGTCCCGCACGCGCCCGCCCCAGGGGAGAGTCATGTCCGTCACACCGCAGGCCGCCCACCCGTCCGCCCGGCCGGCCCCCGCCTTCCGGGGCCGCATCGGCCACGACGCGCGCAGCGGCCACTACGCCGTGCCGCGCCGCTACCGGCTCCACCTTTCCCCGGCCGACCCCGACGGCCTGCGCATCGCGGTCGTCCACGGCCTGCTCGGCCTGGACCGGGCCTGTCCCGTGACCCTCCTGCCCGCCGTCCCGGACTGTCCGGACGGCGGGCACGCGCACCTGCGTCCGCTGTACGACGCCAGCGCCCACCACTACACCGGCCCCGCCCTCGGACCGGTCCTCAGCGACGACTGGTCCGGGCGGATCGTCTCCACCCACGCCCCCGACATCACCCGCGACCTCGCCCGGCACTTCGGTGGTGGCGGCACCTCGCTGTACCCGTGCGGCCGGGAGTCGGAGATCGAGGCCGTCGAGCGGATGTGCGCCCTGGGCGTCGAGGACGCCGCACAGCGCGCCGGAGCGGCCGACGCCGGAGCGGCGGCGGGTACCGAGGCCCTCGACACGCTGCTCGGCACGCTCGGCGTCCTCGACCAGGGACTCGGCGCGCACCCCTACCTGCTGGGGGAACAGATCTGCGCGGCGGACGTCGAGTTGTGGGTGACGCTGGTCCAGCTCGACACCGTGCACCGTCATCACCTCGACGCGGACGCCGTGCGCCGCATCGCCGGCTTCACCGAACTGTGGTCCTACGCACGCCGGTTGACCGCCCACCCCGCCTTCGGCGGCCGGCTCGACCTCGACGGTGCCGGCCGCCGCCACCGGGCCCGCTGCCAAGGCCTGGAAGCCGCCGGATCGGCAGTCCAGATCCTGGACTGGACCGCCCACGCCACTCCCGCCCCGAGCGCGGAGGCGCAGGTGGAGCGGCCCTGAGTCGGTCCACCTGCCGGACCGGCGTTGACATTCGCCGGGGCGGCTGTCTTAACTTACGGACCAGAACGGTCATGAGCGTCAGCGACAAGCCCTGGCTTGCTGACCGGCAACCCTCGCTCGGCGGTGGGGTGCCCCAGGTGACGACCGGACCGGATGACGTTTCGGCAGACGTTTCGGTAAGCGCGAGGGCCCCACGGGGCCGGACAGTGACGGTGACGGCCATGAACGCAGCTCTTCGGACGGCTCCCCGCCGTCTCCGGGGCCGCGTACGGCCGTTCCCCGCGGTCCTCGTCGCCGACCGCGCCGTGGATCTCCTGCGCGTGAGCAGCGCACTGTGTACCGCACCGGGCCGTGCCCGCTGTCGGGGCTGAACCTCACCTTCGCCCCGCCCCGCGTTCCCGACGCACACCGCCCGAGCGGTGTGCCGTTGCCCGCCCCACCCCGGTTCCGCACACGTGTCCGCACGCCGTGCGCGCCGGCCCGGCCCCGAGCGGTCCCCACCGCCCCGCCGGGCCGGCGCGGCCGCGCACGCCCGCCGTGATCCGGGGTGCCCCGACTCCCGCCGGAGCCCCCTCATGAGTGAACCCCCAGGCGCCGTGGCCCTCGCCGAGGCGCCGTCCGCCGACCTCCCGCCGCAGCCGCGGCTCACCGCGCAGCGCGTCCAGCCGCTGCGCCGGCCCGGACGCTGGATCGCCACCGCGGTCGTGCTGGTCCTGGCCGCCCAGTTCGTCCACGGGCTGGTCACGAACCCCTTCTACCAGTGGGACCGCTTCGGCTACTGGTTCCTGCGCCCGACGATCCTCGACGGACTGCTGGTCACCCTCGAAGTGACGGCCTGGAGCGCGGTGCTGGGCCTCCTCGGCGGCATCCTGCTCGCCCTGGCCCGGCTCTCCCGGAGCCCGGTGCTGCGCGCCGCGAGCTGGACCTACGTCTGGGCGCTGCGCTCCGTCCCGCTGATCGTCGTGCTGCTGTTCCTCTACAACTTCAGCGCCCTGTACGAGACGTTGAGCGTCGGCGTCCCCTTCGGACCCGCCTTCTTCACCTTCGACGAGTCCCGGCTCGCCACCGACATGGCCATCGCCGTGATCGGTCTCAGCCTCAACGAGGCGGCCTACGCCGCCGAGGTGGTCCGCGGCGGCATCCTCTCCGTCGACCAGGGCCAGCACGAGGCGGCGTCCGCGCTGGGCCTGCCCCAGGGCTACCGCTTCCGGCGGATCGTCTTCCCGCAGGCCCTGCGGTCGATCACGCCCGCCTACGTCAACCAGCTGATCGGCCTGATCAAGAGCACCTCGCTGGTCTTCTACGTGTCGCTGCTCGACCTGTTCGGCACCGCCCAGTCGATGGGCTCCACCTACCCCGGCGACATCGTGCCCCTGCTGCTGGTCGTCACCGTCTGGTACCTGATCCTCACGAGCCTCGTGTCCGTGATCCAGTTCTACGTCGAGCGGTACTACGCCCGGGGCGCCGTGCGCTCCCTGCCGCCGACCCCGTCGCAGAGACTGCGCACCGGCCTGCGGGACCTGCGGGAGCGTGCGCGCAGGGAGGCCGCCGTATGACCGCCGAGACCACCGGGACCGTCACGGCCGGCAGGGCCGTCGGGACCGCCGCGGACGCGAAGACCGACGGGGCCGTCGGGAGCGCCGCGGACGTGAAGACCGACGGAGTCGCCGGGACCGCCGCGGACGCGAAGACCGACGGAGTCGCCGGGACCGCCGTGCCGGCCGACGTGCGGCCCGCCGCCGTGCAGGTGCACGGCGTGCACAAGTGGTACGGCGCCCACCGGGTGCTGGACGGCGTCGACCTGACCGTGCGGCCCGGCGAGGTGACCGTCGTCCTCGGCCCGTCCGGTTCCGGCAAGTCCACCCTGCTGCGGGTCATCAACCACCTGGAGAAGCCCGAGATCGGCCACGTCAGCGTCAACGGCGAGCCGATCGGCGTCCGCCGGCACGGCGACCGGCTGCGCGAGCTGAGCGAACGGGCCATCCTCGCCCAGCGCAGCCGCATCGGGTTCGTCTTCCAGAACTTCAACCTCTTCCCGCACCTCACCGTGGCCGACAACGTCGCCGCCGCCCCCGTGGCGACCGGCAGGCTCGGCAGGACCGAGGCCCGGGAACTGGCCCGCGAACTCCTCGGCCGGGTCGGCCTCGCCGACAAGGCGTCCGCCTACCCCCGACAGCTGTCCGGCGGCCAGCAGCAGCGCGTCGCCATCGCCCGCGCCCTCGCCCTGCGTCCCGGCGTCATCCTCTTCGACGAGCCCACCTCCGCCCTCGACCCCGAACTCGTCGGCGAAGTACTCGCCGTGATCAAGGACTTGGCGACCAGCGGCACCACCCTCGTCATCGTCACCCACGAGATCGGCTTCGCCCGCGAGGTCGCCGACCGGGTCGTCTTCATCGACGGCGGAAGGATCGTCGAACAGGGCCCGCCCGCCGAGGTCCTCGACCGGCCGCGCCACGAACGCACCCGCGACTTCCTCGGCAAGGTGCTCTGACACCCCCCGCTCCACGACTCCCGGCCCGGCGGAACGACTTCCCCCGCAGCCCCACGGCTCCCCCCACGGCACCCCTCTTCCGGCGACAAGCCACAAGCCACAAGCCACAAGCGACAAGTGACAAAGGAAGCCCATGTCTCTCCACATCACCCGACGCAGCCTGATACGCGGCATCACCGCGGCGACCGCCGTCGCCACCCTGGCCACCGGGCTCGCCGCCTGCGGTGGTGACAGCGACGCCGCCACCACGACCGACGCCGCCGCCTCGGGGAGCGTGACCGTCGGCCGGGTCTCCAACGGCGCCGCGAAGGAGACCACCCTCAAGGTGTCCGAGGTGAAGTCGATCAGCGCCCTGCTGCCCGAGTCGGTGCGCGAGAGCGGCCGACTCGTGATCGGCAGCGGCACCCTGCCGTCCGGTTCCGCGCCGCTGGGCTACGTGGGCGGCGACCAGAAGACCCTCACCGGGTCCGAGCCCGACCTCGGCCGCCTGATCGCCGCGGTCCTCGGCCTCGAACCCGAGATCAAGCGGTTCACCTGGGAGAACCTCTTCGTCGGCATCGACAGCGGCAAGGTCGACGTGGCCCTCACGAACGTCACCGTCACCGAGGAGCGCAAGCGCAAGTACGAGTTCGCCTCCTACCGCAAGGACGACCTGGCCCTGGAGGCACCGAAGTCGAGCACGTGGACGTTCGACGGCGACCACGAGGTGCTGGCCGGCAAGACCGTCTCGGTCGGCGCGGGCACCAACCAGGAGCGGATCCTGCTGGCCTGGAAGAAGAAGCTGGAGAGCGAGGGCAAGCAGCTCACCGTCAAGTACTTCCAGGACACCAACAGCACCTACCTGGCGCTGAACAGCGGCAAGATCGACGCCTACTTCGGCCCGAACCCCAGCCTCTCCTACCACGTCACCCAGTCGGCCGGCACGCCCGGCCCGACCCGGATCGCGGGCCGGTTCTCCGGTGCCGGGGAGAGCCTCCAGGGCCTGATCGCGGCGACCGCCAAGAAGGGCAGCGGCCTCGCCGAGCCCCTGGCCGCCGCCGTCAACCACCTGATCGACAACGGCCAGTACGCCAAGTGGCTCGCCGCCTGGAACCTCTCCGACGAGGCCGTCGCCACGTCCGAGATCGACCCGCCCGGCCTGCCGCTGACCGACTCCTGACCCCGCCCCCCGGCCCCGGCGCCCACCCGTACGGATCTCCAGGAAGGCACTCCCGTGTCCCCGACGTCCCCCGCCCCCCTGCATCTCGCCGTCGCCCTCGACGGCACCGGCTGGCACCCCGCGTCCTGGCGCGAGCCGGTCTCCCGCCCCCGCGACCTGTTCACCGCCGGCTACTGGGCCGACCAGGTCGCGGAGGCCGAGCGCGGCCTGCTCGACTTCGTCACCATCGAGGACGGTCTCGGGCTGCAGTCCTCCCACTTCCTCGACCCGGACGAGCGCACCGACCAGGTCCGCGGCCGGCTCGACGCCGTCCTGATCGCCTCCCGGATCGCCCCGCTGACGCGCCACATCGGCCTGGTCCCGACGGTGGTGGCCACCCACACGGAGCCGTTCCACATCTCCAAGGCCGTCGCCACCCTCGACCACGTCAGCGCCGGCCGCGCGGGCCTGCGCGTCCGGATCAGCGCCCGCCCCGCCGAGGCCGCCCACTTCGGCCGCCGCACCGTTCCCCGCATCGAGGCCTACGACGACCCGGCCGCCCGGGAGGTGGTGGCCGACCTCTTCGACGAGGCGGGCGACCACGTCGAGGTCGTGCGCCGCCTCTGGGACAGCTGGGAGGACGACGCGGAGATCCGGGACGTCGCCACCGGCCGCTTCATCGACCGGGACAAGCTGCACCACATCGACTTCGAGGGCCGCCACTTCAGCGTCAAGGGCCCCTCCATCACGCCCCGCCCGCCGCAGGGCCAGCCCCCGGTCACCGCCCTCGCCCACGACACCGTCCCCTACCGCCTGGTCGCCCGCGCCGCCGACGTCGGCTACACCACCCCGCACGACACGGCACAGGCCCGCGCGATCCTCGCCGAGATCCGCGCCGAGCAGGAGGCGGCGGGCCGCGCCGGCGAACGGCTGCACGTCTTCGCCGACCTGCTGGTCTTCCTCGACGACGACCCGGCCGAGGCCGCCGCCCGCCGCGACCGCCTCGACCGCCTGGCCGGCGAGGAGTACACCGGCGACGCCCGGATCTTCACCGGCACCCCCGCCCAACTCGCCGACCTGCTGGAGGACTTCCGGGCGACGGGCCTGACCGGGTTCCGGCTGCGCCCCGCCGTCACGGGCCACGACCTGCCGGCGATCACCCGCGGCCTCGTCCCCGAACTCCAGCGCCGCGACGCCTTCCGTCGCGCCTACGAGGCCGACACCCTGCGCGGGCTGCTCGGCCTGCACCGCCCCGCCAACCGCTACGCCGCCTGAGCCGGAGGGGACCCCCCGACATGAGCAAGCCCCAGAAGCAGATCCACCTCGCCGCGCACTTCCCCGGCGTCAACAACACCACCGTGTGGAGCGACCCGCGGGCCGGCAGCCACATCGACTTCAGCTCCTTCGTCCACTTCGCGAAGACCGCCGAACGCGCCAAGTTCGACTTCCTGTTCCTCGCCGAGGGGCTCCGGCTGCGCGAACAGGGCGGCCACATCTACGACCTGGACGTCGTCGGCCGCCCCGACACCTTCACCGTCCTCGCCGCCCTCGCCGCCGTCACCGACCGCCTCGGACTGACCGGCACCATCAACTCCACCTTCAACGAGCCCTACGAGGTGGCCCGCCAGTTCGCCAGCCTCGACCACCTCTCCGACGGCCGCTCCGCGTGGAACGTCGTCACCTCCTGGGACGCCTTCACCGGCGAGAACTTCCGGCGCGGCGGCTTCCTCCCGCAGGACGAGCGCTACTCCCGCGCCCGGGAGTTCCTCGCCACGGCGAACGAACTCTTCGACTCCTGGCGGGGCGACGAGATCGTCGCCGACCAGGCCACCGGCACCTTCCTCGCCGACGCCGAGGCCGGCGCCTTCGTCCACGAGGGCCGGCACTTCGACATCCACGGCCGTTTCGACGTCCCGCGCAGTCCCCAGGGCCGCCCGGTGATCTTCCAGGCGGGCGACTCCGACGAGGGCCGCGAGTTCGCCGCCTCCAGCGCGGACGCCATCTTCAGCCGGTACGCCGCCCTCGACACCGGCCAGGCCTTCTACCGGGACGTGAAGTCCCGCCTCGCCAAGTACGGCCGCCGCCCCGACGAACTGCTCATCCTGCCGGCCGCCAGCTTCGTCCTGGGCGACACCGACGCCGAGGCCGAGGAGATCGCCCACGAGGTCCGCCGGCAGCAGGTCAGCGGCGCCACCGCCCTCAAGCACCTGGAGTTCGTCTGGAACCGGGACCTGTCCGGCTACGACCCCGACGGGCCCCTCCCCGACATCGACCCCGACCCCGGCGAACACCACATCGCCCGCGGCCGCGCCCAGGTCCGCATGTACCGCGACCCGTCGGCCGTCGCCCGCGAGTGGCGCGAGCTGGCCGCCGCGAACGGCTGGTCCATCCGGGACCTGGTCATCGAGACCGGCAACCGGCAGAACTTCGTCGGCTCCCCGGCCACCGTCGCCCGGACCATCGACGAGTACGTCCAGGCGGACGCCTCCGACGGCTTCATCCTGGTCCCGTACATCACGCCCGGCGGCCTCGACGAGTTCGCGGACAAGGTCGTCCCCCTCCTGCAGGAACGGGGCGTCTTCCGCACCGAGTACGAGGGCACCACCCTGCGCGACCACCTCGGCCTCGCCCACCCCGACGACCGCGGTGCGGCCCGGCGGGCGGCCTCCTGAGGCTCCCCCGGCCCCCCGCCGGGCCGCGGGGTCGCGCCGGGTGCGGCCGGCGCCCGTCTCCCTCCCCCGAAGGTGACGGACGCCGGCCCTTTCCCCCGGCGCCGGAACGCGGTCCCCCTGGCGCGCACGGCGCCCCCTGCGCCGTCACCAGCACATGACGGCGGTCTCTCCCGCGCCCCAGCCGCAGTACAGCCGGACCCGGACGAAGTAGCGGCGGCCCTTGACGAGCCGGGCCCTGACGGCGGCGTTGTCCGGGGTGCCCCCGTCGTCCCGCCCGGCCAGGAAGCGGGGTTCGCCCTCCCGCTCCTCGAAGACCACCACGACCGCGTCACCGTCCCCGAAGGTGCCGACGGCGTACTCGCGGGTCTCCGGCGGCTCGATCGTGAAGTCGGCCTGCTCACCGGCCGCCAGCGACAGCGGCACCGAACGGAACGGCACCAGCGCGGGCGGCCGCGGCACGGCCCGCGGCGGGTACCAGCGGAGCACGAACTCCTTGTCCATCGGCGACAGCGCACCCGGCGGGTGCACGCCCCCGCGGAACTGCTCCGGCTCCAGGATCAGCCCCGCCGGGAACGGGTACTCCATCACGGACTGCGGGTCCCACACCGAGCCGTTGACCTCGGCCGGTTCCAGCTTGCGCAGGACGTTGAAGTAGGTGCGGTCCCGGCTCCAGTGGTTCGGCGGGCCCGCCAGATCGGCGTACACGGCCTCGTCGTCCCAGTGGATGCCGGCGAACGGGCTCTGGTGCTCGTGCTGCATGCCGAGCGCGTGCCCGATCTCGTGCAGGGCCGTCCCGTGCTCCCCGGGCGCGGTCAGGTCCCAGCCGAAGTTCATGGTGCGCTCGTTCAGGCCCGCCCGCAGCGCGTCCCGGCCCACCGCGGACCAGGAGCCGTCGCCCTGCTGGAACCCGATGCGCAGCTCCGCCTCCGAGCGGTCCTCGACCTCGGTGAACGACACCCCGATGCCCAGGTCCGCCCACTCGCGGAAGGCGCCGCGCACCACGTCCCGCTGGGCCTCGTCCCCGGCCCACGACACCCACCGGGTCCCCCCGGAACCCGGCACCGCGATGACCGACCCGTCACCGTCGTCGCCGAGGAAGCAGTAGTGCAGCACGGTGCCGTTGACCCACATCCGGCGTCCGCTCATCAGCGCGCCGAGCCGCTCGGCGGCCAGCCCCGGGGCGTACGCGGGGGCCGGCTGCTGCGTGAGCGAGCAGTAACGGGCGGTCATGGGTACCAGACTGCCCCGGACCGTCGTCCGGGGCCTGAGTCGGGGCCTACTCAAGTCGCCCTGTATCAGGGATGAGTAGGCGGACTCCTGTAGGTGTGACGACCTCCGTACATGACACAAGGACCCTTCGGCCGCTCTCCTCGCCGCCGTGGCCGTTCACCGGTCGCGAGGACGAACTGGAGCTGCTGCGCGATGCGTCGGGCGCCGGACGGCCGGGCGCGGTGGTGACCGGACCGCCCGGCGTCGGCCGCAGCCGGCTGGCCGCGGAGGCGGTGCGCGGCACCGGGTACGTGCGGGTGGCGGGCACGCCGGAGACCCGCGGCACGCCCTTCGCCGCCTTCGCCCACCTCCTGCCCGAGGGCGTCACCCTGCACCGCGCGGTCCACCTGCTGTCCGGTGTGCGGCTGCTGCTCGTCGACGACGCCCACCTGCTCGACGACGACTCCGCCGCCGTCGTCCACCAGCTGGCCGTGCGGGGCCGCACCCGGCTGCTGGTCCTCGCCGCGGACGGCGCGCCGGCGCCGGACGCCGTGGTCCGCCTCCGGTCGGGCGACCTCCTGCCGCGGTTGGCCCTGGAGCCCCTGCCCCGTGAGGACGTCGCCCGGCTGCTGGCCGCCGTGACCGGGGCCTGCCCGGAGCCGCTCACCGTCAACCGGCTGCACCGGCTGGCCGGGGGCGACCTCGGTCTGCTGCGCGACCTGCTGGACGCGCTGCGGGGCCGGGAGCCGCTCGGCCGGGGCGTGGACGGGACGGGAGCGGACGGCCGGGAGTGGAGGTGGCGGGGGCCGGTCCCGGTGACGCCCGCCCTGCGCGAGCGGGCCGCCGCCGTGCTCGGCCGGTCCCGCCCCGAGGAGCGGGAGGTCCTCGACCGGCTCGCCTTCGCGGAGCCGCTGCCGGTGGCCGCGACGGCGGAAGGGCTCGACCTGGACGTCCTCGAACGGCTGGAGGCCGACGGACTGGTCCGGGCCGACGACGACGCGACGGTCCGGCTCGCCCGTCCGCTGCACGGTCCGCTGCTGCGGGCGGCCGCGGGACGGCTGCGGGCCCGGCGGCTGACGGCGGACCGGCCGCCGTACGGGGCGGCGCTGGAGGCGGAGGCCGCGGAGCTGCTGCGGCGGATCGACACGGCGGACGTGCGGTCGGGGGTGGCGCCGGTGGGGGACTGGCTGGTGGAGGAGGGGGAACCGGTCCCGGCCGGGTACGCGGCCGTGCGGGCGCGGTTCGCCCGGCTGCGGGGGGAACTGCGGGAGGCGGTGGCCTGGGCGCGCGAGGGGCTGGCGGGAGCGCCGGAGGACGCGGGGTGCCTGTCCGAGCTGGACCGCGCGGCCGAGGGGCTGGGGGAGGAGCCCGCCCCCGCCGCCCCTTCCCGGCCCGCCCCCGGCGACCGTCGCCCCCGGACCCCCGCCCCCGGCCCCGGCTCACCGGACCGGACGGGCGAGCGGGGGGCGCCGTCCGGTACGCCGCACCGGACGGGCGTCGACGACGCCGTACGGCAGGCCGCTCCCGCGGGCGGTGTCTTCGCGCGGCACGCCGACGCCCTGGCCCGCGGGGACGGCCCCGCGCTCGACGGGGTCGCCGCCGAGCTGGCGGAGCGGGGGTTCCTGCTGTTCGCCGCCGAGGCGCACGCACGGGCCGCGCGGCTGCACCGGGACCCGCGCGCGGCCCGCACCGCCCGCACCCGCGCCCTCGCCCTGGCCCGCCGGTGCCAGGGCGCCCGCACCCCCGCCCTGGCGGGACTGGTGCTGGGCGAACTCACCGCCCGGCAGCGCCAGATCGTCACACTCGCGGCGGCCGGCCTCAGCAACCGGCAGATCGCCGAGCGGCTGACCCTGTCCGTCCGCACCGTCGGCAACCACCTGTACGGCGCGTACACCCGCCTCGGCGCGAGCGACCGCACGGCACTGCCCTGCCTGGTGGACCTCCCGGACACCCGCACGGCCTGACCCGCCGGGCGGCGGAGGCGGCCGTCCGCCGCGTCAGGGCGTTCACACGGCTCGGGAGGGCTGCCGTTGCCCGGCGGGGTCGCGGGGCCGGGCCGGGCGGCGGGACCCCGGGGTGCCGCCGTGGCCGGTGGGTCTGCCGGCTCCCGAACCTCCGAACTCCGAACCCCCGGGTACCGGCACGGCCTGCCCCGTCGGGCGGCGGGCGGCCGCATCCGGTGGGCGGTGGGCGGTGGGCGGTGGTCCGCGGGCCGCGGGCCGTCACGTCCGCCGGGACGGGGGTCTTCACGTCCATCGGGACGCGGGCCGTCACGTCCGTCGGGCCGTGAGGGTGCCCGTCGCCCGTCGCCCGTCGCCCGTCGGCGGGCGGCGGGCGGTCACGCGGCGCCGAAGGCGGTGAACGCCCACCCCGTCGCCTGGTGCAGCGCGTCCCCCGGCAGGGCGGCGCGGGCGTCGCGCAGCGCCTCCGCCAGGGACAGGCCGGCGCTGACCCCCTTGTGCAGGGCCAGCATCAGCGCGACCACCGCCTCGTCGTTGACCGGTGCGCTGCTCGCCACCACCCCGGCCGTGCCGAGCGGCAGCAACGCCGTGACCAGGCCGAGGAGTTCGTCGGCGCCCACCGAGGCGAGGCGGGCGGTGTCGCAGCTGGAGAGGATGATCCGGTACGGGCTGCGGGCCAGGCGCTCGAAGTCGTGCACGATCAGCGGGCCGTCGGCCATGCGCAGGGACGAGAACATGGGGCTGTCCGCCCGGAAGGTGCCGTGGGCGGCGATGTGCGCCAGCGCCGCCCCGTCCAGCTCCTCCAGCACCCGCGGCACCCGCGCGTCCGCGTGCTCCAGCACCGTCGGCCTGCCGTACCGGCCCGCCACCTCCGGCACCTCGGCGCCCCCGGACGCCAGGCCCGGCCCCCGCACCAGCACGTGCCGCCCGCCCGGCACGGAGGCGGTCTCCCGGGCCCGCAACCAGCTGCCCGCCGACGGCGACACGCTGAGCACCCGCTCCCGCAGGGCCGGCAGCAGCGCCCACGGCACCTGGTGCAGCCGGGCCGGGGGCACGATCACGACCGGGCCGGACCCCAGCCGCGCGGCCGCCTCGCCCAGCAGCAGGCTCTCCAGCCGTCGCCCGGCCGCCTCCACCACCGGCAGCCGCGCGTCCGCGCCGGGGTGCGCCAGCCGCCGCAGCCCGGCCTGCACGTGCTCGGCCTCCCGCTCCGCCTCGGCCACCGGCCCGCCCGCGAACCTGCGCACCCGCCCGCCCCCGCACAGCAGCACCTGCACCCGCCCGTCCAGCACGGCGAGCTCCACCAGCCGCGTGTCGCCGAGCCGTTCCAGCAGCCGGCCCGCGTCGAACCGGTCGCCGTCCCCGGGGGACTCGCCCCGGATGTGCAGGGTGCGGGAGCGGATCTCCCGCTCCAGGCGGCGCTGCTCGCGCTCCAGCGTCGGCACCGGACGACCGTCCATCCGCGCGCCCTCCGCACGGGCGGCGATCTCGCGGTAGGCGGTCAGCCCGCTGAGCAGCGCAGGATCGGCGGGCGGCCGGGTGGGCGGCGCCGACAGGACGGTGGCCCGCCAGCGCTCGCTCCACACCAGCAGCCGTCGCGGGCCGCCCCGTTCCAGGCTCACCTGCTGGGCGAGCGCGGCGAGTTCGGCTCCCTGGGCGGTGGCGCGGGCCCGCAGTTCGGAGGCGCCCAGCGTGGTGCGGTGGTCGTCGAGGACGTCGAGGCCGCGTCGGCAGGCCTCCAGGACGCCCCGCTGCGAACCGGTGGCCCGCGCCCACAGCGCCCGCGCCGCCCAGCCCGTCATCCGCGCGAGCGGCGGCCCGCTGCGCCGGCTGCGCGCGGCGACCGCCAGATGGCGTTCGGCGTCCTCGGTCCAGTGCAGGTCCAGCGCGATCCGGCCCGCCAGCAGCCAGCCCTCCGGCGCGGCGGGCGCCCCGAAGGACGACAGCCGTTCCGCCACCCGCACCGCGTCGGCGACCAGCCGCCCCGAACTCCGCCCGGTCGCCAACCGCGCCTCGATCAGGACGAGTCGGGCGTGCGCCTCCCACCAGGTGCGGCGCTGTCCGGCGAACAGCCGCACGGCCAGCGCCGCCCGCGCCGTCGCCGTGCCCGGATCGCCCGCCAGCCGGGCCGCCTTCGCCGCGGCCAGCAGCAGTTCCGCCTTGCGGGTGGACTGCCCGCCGATCCCGTCGAGGACCGTGATCGCCGCGTCCGCCTCGGCCAGCGCCTCGGGCGCGAGACCGGCCGCCATCAGCACCTCGCAGCGCCGGATGTCGAGCATGAAGGTGGGCGTGCCCAGCTTGGCGTACCGCTCCTCGGCCTCGTCCAGCAGCCGCAGCGCCGCCGGGACGTCCCCCGAGCGGAACGCGGCCAGACCCCTGCTCTCCACCGCGTCGGCCTTGTCGTGCTCCTGGCCGGTGGTGTCCCACAGCGTCTCGGCCGCCGTGAAGTCGGCGTCCGCCCGGTCCACCGCGCCGAGCGCCAGGTGCACGGTGGCGCGCAGGGTGAGGGCGCGCGCCGTCCAGATGACGTCGTCCGCCTGCCGCAGCACGCTGATCGCCCGGCGCAGGTCGTCCAGCGCCTCGCGGTGATGGCCCAGCACCCACCAGGAGTACGCCCGCCGGTACCGCACGCGCGCGCGGGTGTGCCCCGTACCGCGCTCGATGCCCCGCTCGAACGCCGCCAGGCCCTGCCGGGTGCGGCCCGCGTGGACCAGGGCCACGCCGAGGGTGGCCAGGACGTCGGCCTCCCGCTCCGCGGAGTCGGCGCGCGCCGCCAGCGCGCGGGCGCGCCGCAGGTGGTCCAGGGCGAGGCGCAGGTCGCCCCAGTCCCGCTGCCAGATGCCGATCACCTGGTGGGCGACCGAGGCGTGCAGGGGCGGGGGATCGGCGTGGAGTACTGCCTCCGCCCGTGCCAGCGCGTCGTTGGGGGCGGCGAACACCAGGGGCAGCAGTTCGAGCACCGCGTCGTTTCCCGCTGTCACCCCACGGATGGTAGTGCTCCGTCCGCACGCCCCACAGGGCTGAGGTCGTTTCGGACCGTACCGACGGGACATCACGTCGACGCGCCCGCCCGGACCGCCCGGAGGCGTACGCCCGGGGCGCGTGGCCGCAACCGCGCCCCTCCCCTCTGTCGTCGCACCACCTGTATCAGACAGGGGTTCCGGGGGTCTGATAGACGACCACCGGGTTCATGGGGAGGACGGGCGATGGCACCACAGAGATTCCACGAGCAGTTCGGACAGATCCAGCGGGCCCTGCCGGACGTGCCGTTGGCGATGGGCCCGGACGACTCCGCCGAGTTCATCTACGAGAAGGGCGTCGTCCTCGCGCGCGACGGCGAGGAGGCCCGGGTTGTCGAGGACGCCGTCCGCACCCACTTCACCGCGGCCCCCGACCTCACCCCCGACCACGTGCGCCGGGCCGGACCGCAGGCCAACCGCTCCGGCATCACCCGCATCCAGGTCGCCGACCCCGGCCAGGGCGTGCCCGGCACCGACCGCGCCGTCGCGGGCGCCCTGCGCGCCCTGAGGGGCACCGAGGACCGGGTGGGCCGCCGGCTGGTCAGCCGCAACCACGTGGTGTCCATCGCGGTCAACGCCTGCCCGGGCGACGAGCCGGTGCCCGTCGCCCGCGACGCCGCGCCCAACCCGGCCGCGGCCGACGGCGCCCACGACCCGGCCGGCGCCGTCGGCGTGCTCGTCGTCGACACCGGCCTGATGCACGACCACCGCTCCTACCCCCTCCTCGCCCACACCGGGGGCGACGCGCAGATCCGGGAGACCGACGACGACGGCGTGCTCCAGCAGTACGTGGGCCACGGCACGTTCATCGCCGGGCTCGTCGCGGCCGTCGCCCCCAACACCGACATCACCGTGCGCAACACCCTCAACGACGCCGGCGCGATCCTCGAGTACGACTTCGGCGACAGACTGTTCGAGGCCGTCGAGCAGGGCGGCTGGCCCGACATCCTCAGCCTCTCCGCCGGCACCTCCAACGGCCGCGTCGACGGCCTGCTCGGCGTGGCCGCCTTCATGGAGGAACTGCGTTCGCAGCGGACCCTGTTGGTGGCCGCCGCGGGCAACAACGCCAGCGCCACGCCCTTCTGGCCCGCCGCCTACGCCGCCCTGCCCGAGTACGCGGACGCGGTGCTGTCGGTCGGCGCGCTGCGCGGCGACGGGGAGTTCGGCGCCTGCTTCAGCAACCACGGCCCCTGGGTACGGGTCTACGCCCCCGGCGAGCGCCTCACCAGCGCCCTCACCGGCTTCGGCAGCCCCGTCCCGTACGTGTACCAGCACTCCACCTACGACGACTGCCGCTACGGCTTCACCTACGCCTGCACCTGCCGGTCGCCGCACCACACCGGGGTGTTGAGCGAGGAGCGGGCGGCCGGCGCGGGCAAGCCCGACCAGGTCATGTTCGAGGGACTGGCCTCCTGGAGCGGCACGTCCTTCGCGACGCCCGTCGTCGCCGGACTCGTCGCCACGCACATGACGGCCGCGGGCCTGACCGATCCGCGCGCCGCCGCCCGCGAACTGCTCGCCGCCCGGGCCGAGTCGGCCGAGGTGCGCGGCGCCCATGTGCCGGCGCTGCTGCCCGCCACCTGGACACCGGTGCCCGTCGGGCTGCCGGCCGTCCCGGCGTGAGGGCGTCATGAGGTCCGGGTCCGGCTCCGTCACGGCGTACGATGACGTGCCGTACACAAGGGGTGGGACCGTGGACCGTAGTGAAGTCGGCGCGCTCGTCCGGTCCGCCGTCGACGGCGACACGGCGGCCTGGAAGGCGATCGTGGAGGGGCTGAGCCCCCTGGTGTGGTCCGTCGTGCGCGCGCACCGGCTCTCCGAGGCCGACGGGCACGAGGTGTACCAGACCGTGTGGTTCCGGTTCGCCCAGAACCTCGGGCGGATCCGCGAACCCGACAAGGCCGGTTCCTGGCTGGCGAGCACCGCGCGCAACGAGTGCCTGAAAGTGATCAAGAGCCTGCGCCGGCTCACCCCGACGGACGATCCCCAGCTGCTCGACCGGGTCAGCGAGGACCGTACGCCGGAACAGTCGGTGCTGGACTCGGAGGAGGCGGCCGCGCAGAGCGAGCGCGTCCGCCACCTCTGGCAGGAGTTCGAGGCGCTCGGCGAGCGCTGCCGGCAGTTGCTGCGGGTGCTGATCGCCTCACCGCCGCCCAGTTACCAGGAGGTCTCGGCCGCCCTGGGCATCGCCGTGGGCAGCATCGGACCGATGCGCCAGCGGTGCCTGCGCCGCCTGCGGGCCCGACTCGACGCACGGGGAGCCTTGTGAACCACATGGACGACGACATGGACGACCACGCCTTCGACGGCACCCGCCACGACACGGAGCCGGACCACGCGGACCTGGAGGCGGAGCTCCGCGAGGCCGCCGCGATCCTCGATCCGGTGCCGGCCGGGCTCCACCTGCTCGCCGTCGAGGCCTACGCGCTGCACGACCTCGACGCGAGGATCGCCGAGCTGACCTTCGACTCGCTGGTCGACGCCATCCCGGTCAGGGGAGCGGTGGACGTCCCGCGGATGCTCACCTTCCACACCGGCGGGCTGACCGTCGACGTCGAGGTGACCTCCCACGGCATCATGGGCCAGCTGCTGCCCCCGCAGCCCGCCTTCGTCGAGGTCCTCGACGGCCCCCGCGCCGGAGCGGCCCTCACCGCCGACGACATGGGCCGCTTCACCGGCGGGGCCCGGCCCACCGGCCCCTTCGCCCTGCGCCTGCGCACGGGCGGCGAGGTGGTGGTCACCGAATGGATGCGCGCCTGACGCCGTCCGGCCCGTGACGCCGTCCGGCCCGGCCGGCCGGGGTGGGGCCGCACCCCGCCCCGCTCCGACACGCGCCTCCGCTCCGACACGTGCTTCTGCCCCGACACGCGCCTCCGCCCCGGCCGGGCGGTGCGCCGGTCGGGGCGGAGGTTCAGCGAGGGGACGTCAGCTCAGGGAGGCGAGCAGCTCGTTCCAGGTGGCCGACGGGCGCATGACCGCCGCCGCCTTCGCCGGGTCGGGCTGGTAGTAGCCGCCGATCTCGGCCGGCTCGCCCTGGACGGCGTTCAGCTCCTCGACGATCTTCTGCTCGTTCGCCGCGAGGGTCTCGGCGAGCGGGGCGAAGGCCTTCGCGAGGTCGGCGTCCTCGGTCTGCCGCGCCAGCTCCTGCGCCCAGTACAGGGACAGGTAGAAGTGGCTGCCGCGGTTGTCGATGCCGCCGACGCGACGGGTCGGGGACTTGTCCTCGTCGAGGAAGGTCGCCGTGGCGCGGTCGAGGGTGTCGGCGAGGACCTTCGCGCGGGAGTTGCCGGTGAAGTCGGCGTACTGCTCCAGCGACGGGACCAGCGCGAAGAACTCGCCGAGGGAGTCCCAGCGCAGGTAGTTCTCCTTGACCAGCTGCTGGACGTGCTTGGGCGCGCTGCCTCCGGCGCCCGTCTCGAACAGGCCGCCGCCCGCCATCAGCGGGACCACCGACAGCATCTTGGCGCTGGTGCCCAGCTCCAGGATCGGGAACAGGTCGGTGAGGTAGTCGCGCAGGACGTTGCCCGTGACCGAGATGGTGTCCTCACCGCGGCGGATGCGCTCCACCGACAGCTTGGTGGCCTCGACGGGGGCGAGGATCCGGATGTCCAGGCCCTCGGTGTCGTGCTCCGCCAGGTACGCCTCGACCTTGGCGATGAGCTGCGCGTCGTGGGCGCGGGTCTCGTCCAGCCAGAACACGGCCGGGGCGCCGGTGGCGCGGGCACGGGTGACGGCCAGCTTGACCCAGTCGCGGATCGGGGCGTCCTTGGTCTGGCAGGCGCGGAAGATGTCGCCCGCGGCGACCGGCTGCTCCAGGACGACGTTGCCGCCCTGGTCGACCAGGCGGACCGTGCCGGCGGCCTTGACCTCGAAGGTCTTGTCGTGGGAGCCGTACTCCTCGGCCTTCTGCGCCATGAGGCCGACGTTGGGGACCGAGCCCATGGTCGACGGGTCGAAGGCGCCGTGGGCGCGGCAGTCCTCGACGACGGCCTGGTAGACACCCGAGTAGGAGGAGTCCGGCAGCACCGCGAGGGTGTCGGCCTCCTGGCCGTCCGGGCCCCACATGTGGCCGGAGGTGCGGATCATGGCCGGCATCGAGGCGTCGACGATGACGTCGGACGGCACGTGCAGGTTGGTGATGCCCTTGTCGGAGTCGACCATGGCCAGGGCCGGGCCCTCGGCCAGCTCGGCCTCGAAGGAGGCCTTGATCGCGTCGCCCTCGGGCAGGTCCGCGAGACCCTTGAGGATGCCGCCGAGACCGTCGTTCGGGGTCAGACCGGCGGCGGCCAGCGCGGCGCCGTACCGCTCGAAGGTCTTCGGGAAGAAGGCGCGCACCACGTGGCCGAAGATGATCGGGTCGGAGACCTTCATCATCGTGGCCTTGAGGTGCACCGAGAACAGCACGTCGTCGGCCTTGGCGCGGGCGATCTGCGCGGTGAGGAACTCGCGCAGCGCGGCCACGTGCAGGACGGAGGCGTCGACGACCTCGCCCTCCAGGACGGGGACGGACTCGCGCAGGACGGTGGTGGTGCCGTCCTCGCCGACCAGCTCGATGCGCAGCGTGCCGGCCTCGGAGATCACGGTGGACTTCTCGGTGGAGCGGAAGTCGTTCTCGCCCATGGTCGCGACGTTGGTCTTCGACTCGGCCGACCAGGCGCCCATGCGGTGCGGGTGGGTCTTGGCGTAGTTCTTGACCGACGCGGGGGCGCGGCGGTCGGAGTTGCCCTCGCGCAGGACCGGGTTCACGGCCGAGCCCTTGACCTTGTCGTAGCGGGCCTGGATCTCCCGCTCCTCGTCGGTCCTGGGGTCGTCCGGGTAGGCCGGCAGCGCGTAGCCCTGCGCCTGGAGCTCGGCGATCGCGGCCTTGAGCTGCGGGATCGACGCCGAGATGTTCGGCAGCTTGATGATGTTCGCCTCGGGCGTCTTCGCCAGCTCGCCCAGCTCGTGCAGGGCGTCCGGGATGCGCTGGTCCTCGGTCAGGTACTCCGGGAACACGGCGATGATGCGCCCTGCCAGCGAGATGTCCCGCGTCTCCACGGAGACACCGGCCTGCGAGGCGTACGCCTGGACCACCGGCAGGAAGGAATACGTCGCCAGGGCCGGGGCCTCGTCAGTGTGCGTATAGATGATGGTCGAGTCAGTCACCGGTGCTCCGCTCCACGTCTGCAACATTGCTCGACATCAAGATATCTCGTGACCGACCCGGACTCGACAGGACCCCACGGCGGCCGGCCCCTTTCGGACCGGCCGCCGTGCCCGGAGCCGCCCGGGCCGCCGTGCCGGGAGCCTCCCGGCCGGCCGCCGCGGCCGGAGCCGTCCGGGAGGACGTCGAGGGCCGCCGGGAGCCGCCCGGAGTCGTCGGGGACCGCCCGGAGCCGCCCGGGACCGTCGGGAGCCGTCCAGCGGACACGGAAGGCGAGAGGCGAGGGAGCCAGGGGAGGCGGTGTCAGTCGTGCAGGGCCGCGGGCGGCACCCGGTCGTCGCCCGAGCGCTGCTGCGGGATGACCACCGTGCCCTGCTGGAGCGCCACGGTGCGGGCGGGCGCCGGGATGCGGATGCCCTCGGCGCGGTAGCGGCGGTGCAGGCGCTTGATGAACTCGTGCTTGATCCGGAACTGGTCGCTGAACTCGCCGACGCCGAGGATCACCGTGAAACCGATCCGGGAGTCGCCGAAGGTGTGGAAGCGCACCAGCGGCTCGTGGTCCGGCACGGCGCCCGTGATCTCGGTCATCACCTCGGTGACCACCTCGCAGGTGACCCGCTCGACGTGCTCCAGGTCGCTGTCGTAGGCGACCCCCGCCTGCACCAGGATGGTCAGCTGCTGCTCGGGCCGCATGAAGTTGGTCATGTTCGACTTGGCGAGCTGCCCGTTGGGGATGACGACCAGGTTGTTGGAGAGGGCGCGCACGGTCGTCTGCCGCCAGTTGATGTCCTCGACGTAGCCCTCCTCGCCGCTGCTGAGCCGGATGTAGTCACCGCGCTGCACGGTCTTGGAGGCGAGGATGTGGATGCCCGCGAAGAGGTTCGCGAGGGTGTCCTGCAGGGCCAGCGCGACGGCCAGACCACCGACGCCGAGGGCGGTCAGCATCGGCGCTATCGAGATGCCGAGGCTCTGCAGCGCGACCAGGAAGCCGAGCGCCAGGACCAGCACCCGCGTGATGTTCACGAAGATGGTGGCGGATCCGGCCACGCCGGAGCGGGCGTGGGTGACGCTCTGCACCAGCCCGGCGATCACCCGGGCCGCCGACACCGTCACCGCGAAGATCAGCAGGACGGTCAGGGACTGGTTGACGGTGTGCTGGACGGGCCTGGTCAGCGGCAGCACGGCCGCCGCGGCCGCCCCGCCGCCCACCAGCGCCGCCCACGGCACCACCGTGCGCAGCGCGTCCACGACGACGTCGTCGCCGCTCCACTTGGTGCGCTTGGCGTGCTTGGCCAGCCAGCGCAGCAGCGTCCGCGACGCGAACGCCACCAACAGGCCCGCGGCGAGGGCTGTTCCGGCGAGGATGATGTCGTCGAGGGTCAGCGCGCGGTTCACCGGTCGCCTCCGGAGGGACGGTTCGCGGCGAAGGGGGGCGCCGACGGCCGGATGTGAAGTGTCGTCACGTGGGTCACCTGCTCGGTTCCGGGAAGTGCGAAGTGCGGTCGCGTCCGTCCCGTGCACGGACGCGACCGCTCATCCTGCCGTATCCGCCAGGGCCGTTCGTACCCGGCGACCGGCTCAGACGATGCCCTCGGCCAGCTCCGCCTGCTCCTTGTCCGAGCCGTACGCCGCCGCCGTGGGCGTGCCGTAGGAACGGCGGGCCACGAACCACCACACCGTGGCGAGGACCAGGACGACGACCAGGGCGAGGGACGCGTAGTTCATGGTGTCCGCCGTCACCGGCGAGGACTGCGGCAGGCAGAACAGCACCGTCACGCAGGCCACCCACACCACGGCGACCCAGCCGACCGGCCTGCTCCAGCGGCCCAGGTTCCAGGGACCCGGCCGGAAACGGTCCCCGGCGCGCAGCCGCAGCAGCACGGGGATGGCGTACGCGGGCGTGATGCCGATGACGTTGATCGCGGTGACCGCGCCGTAGGCGGTCGCGGAGTACAGCGACGGCAGGGCCAGGACGCAGGCGACGGCGACCGACAGCCACACCGCGGCCACCGGGGTCTGGGTGCGGGCGCTGACCTTGCGCCACAGGTGCGAGCCCGGCAGGGCGCCGTCCCGGCTGAACGCGAACACCATCCGGCTGGCCGCGGCGACCTCGGCGTTGCCGCAGAACAGCTGGGCGACGATCACGACGAGCAGCAGCGCGCTCGCCCCGTCGGTGCCGAGCCCGTCCAGCAGGATCTGCGCGGGCGGCACGCCGGTCGCGGTGGCGCGCGTGGCGTCGTAGTCCTGGACGGCGAAGGTGAGGCCCGCCAGCAGGGCGAAGCCCGCCACCCAGGAGACCCAGATCGAGCGGACGATGCCGCGCGCCGCGGACACCGACGCGTTGGCGGTCTCCTCCGACAGGTGCGCCGAGGCGTCGTAGCCGGAGAACGTGTACTGGGCCAGCAGCAGGCCGATCGCCGCCACGTACACCGGGTTCTCCCAGCCGGTGTCGTTGACGAACTCGCCGAAGACGAAGGACGGGGAACGGTGGTGGTCGGGGACGACGGCCAGCGCTCCCACGATGAGCGCCACCCCGGCCAGGTGCCACCACACGGAGACCGAGTTCAGGACGCTGACCAGACGGACCCCGAACAGGTTCAGCACGGCGTGCAGCAGCAGGATCGCCATGAAGATCAGCATCGTCTTCTCCGGCGTCGGCTCGAAGCCCCACTGGAGGTTGGCGAACGCCCCCGCGAACAGGGCGGCGCCGTAGTCGATGCCGGCGATCGCGCCGAGCAGCCCGAGCAGGTTCAGCCAGCCGGTGTACCAGCCCCAGCGGCGCCCGCCGAGCCGGTCCGCCATGTAGTACAGGGCGCCGGACGTCGGGTACGCGCTGGTGACCTCGGCCAGCGCGAGCCCCACGCAGAGCACGAACAGTCCCACCCCGGCCCAGCCCCACAGCATCACCGCGGGACCGCCCGCGCCCATGCCGAAGCCGTACAGGGTCATGCAGCCGGAGAGGATCGAGATGACGGAGAAGCTGATCGCGAAGTTGCCGAAGCCGCCCATGCGGCGGGCCAGTACGGGCCGGTAGCCCAGTTCGCGCAGCCGCTGCTCCTCGTCGGGCCGCGGGACGGGGGTGGCGAACGGTGGTTCGGGAGTGCCGGACATGCCAAATCCTCCGGAGGATGGTCGGTCGGACGCGTGGTGGCGGTGCGTCGGTCGGACGCGTGGGGGTGGTGCTTCGGTCGGACGCGTGAGGGCGGTGCGTCAGTCGGACACGGGGCGCACGGCCCCGTGGCTGCGGGCGCGGGCCTGGAGGAACACCTGCGCGGCCTGGCCGTGGTCGCCGGGCACCGCGGTGCGGTACGCCCAGGGCAGGGGGGTGCGGTAGGGGCCGATCGCGTCGAACACCCCCGCGGCCTCGGCGAACCGGTGCGCTCCCCACAGCGCGTGGGCGAGGTGGTTCAGGTCGAGCGGGGAACGCTCGGCGGCGGCACCGCGCCCGAACCACCAGGCGTGCGCGTGCAACGCCTCACGGGCGGCGTCGTCGGCCACCCAGTGCAGGTCGAGGGCGGCCTCGCGCCCGCCGCCGCGCCGGTAGCGCTCGACCCGGACGTACAGCGGCAGGACGTGCAGCGCCGAGCCCGGCGGGGCGCTCCGGGCGGCCAGTTGGGCGAAAGCGGCCGCCTCCGCCAGCCGTCCGGACGCCGCACGGGCGTAGAGGAACTGGAGCATGCGGTGGTGGGCCTCGCGGTTGTGCGGGTCGCGCTCGACGGCCGCCCCCAGCAGCCCCCACGGGCCGGGCGGCAGGGTCGGGTCCGGCGGCGGCGCCCGGTGCTCCTCCCACGACTGCTCACGGTCCAGCTGGGCCAGGGCCAGCAGACACACCCACGGCACCGGGTCCGCCGGCGCGGCCCGGGTGGCGCTCTGGCTCACGTCCCAGGCCTCGATCCACAACTCGTGCGTACGGCGGTGCCGCTCGCGGTGCGCGCGCAGTGCCCGCTCGACGGCGACCCGCGCCGCCATCACGGCGGCCGGCACGCTGTCCGGCTCCTCGGCCAGCCAGGCCCGCACCACGTCGGTACCGGCCGCTCCCGCGGCGAGCACCTGGGTGCGCTGTGTCCACTGCCACCACGGCGTCGTGCGCTCCAGCAGGGTCCGCATCGACAGCCAGCGGCCGGTGCGCACCTCCTGGAGGGCGGCCCGCAGTTCGCCGTCGTGGCCCGCGGGGTCGTAGGCGGGGCGTGCTCCGTCTCTGGCCATCAGCCGCTCGCCCCCGGACGGGGAACGGGTGGGACGGCAAGGTGGAGTAACAACAGCCCTCCTCGGGGCGGCAGATGAGGAGATCGCCTGGGACGGCGGTCACTATAGGGCCCGGCCCGCACCTCCACACGCGTTTCCGGATCGATCCGAACAGGCTTGGCGATACTGCAACTGAGCGGGGGGCGGGACCGCGGCCGAGTGACGGTCGGGACCGCCGCCGAGCGACGGTCGGGACCGCGGCCGAGCGGTTGTCGAGGCTTCAACCGAGCGCGGGCCGGACGGTGTCGAGGTGGCCGGAACGACGCAGGTGGGGGCCGGCGGGTGCCCTTGACGAGGCGGACCGCCCGGCGGCAGGCTGAGGCCGCCGATCACCGAGGGAGGGGCGCGATGACGGGTCCGGTACTCGCCGTCGACCAGGGCACGTCCGGCACCAAGGCCCTCGTCGTCTGCCCCGAACGCGGCGTCCTGGGAACCGGGTTCGCGGCCGTGCGCCCCCGCCACCTGCCCGGCGGCCTCGTCGAGGTGGACCCGGCCGAGCTGTACGCCTCGGTGCTGGACGCCGGCCGGTGCGCGCTGGCCGAGGCCGGCGAGCCCGTCACGGCGCTCGGCCTCGCCAACCAGGGCGAGACCGTCCTCGCCTGGGACCCGGCGACGGGCCGCCCGCTCACCGACGCCCTCGTCTGGCAGGACCGCCGCGCGGACGCCCTGTGTACCGAACTGGCCCCGCACGCAGAGGAGTTACGGGAGCTGACCGGCCTGCCCGTCGACCCGTACTTCGCCGCCCCCAAGATGGCCTGGATCCGCCGCCACCTGACCGCCCGCGGAGTCGTCACCACCAGCGACGTCTGGCTCGTCCACCGCCTCACCGGCGCCTTCGTCACCGACGCGGCGACCGCCGGCCGCACCCAGCTCCTCGACCTCGACCGGGTCGCCTGGTCCCCCCGCGCCCTCGGCCTCTTCGGACTGGACGGGGAGCGGCTCCCGGAGATCGTCGACAACGCGCGACCCGTCGGCACGACGCGGGAGTTCGGGTACGACATCCCGCTCACCGGCCTCGCCGTCGACCAGCAGGCCGCCCTCCTCGCCCAGCGCGTCACCGCACCCGGCACCGCCAAGTGCACCTACGGCACCGGCGCGTTCCTCCTCGCCCCCACCGGTGCCACCCCCCGGCGGGGCACCTCGGGCCTGGTCAGCTGCGTCGCCTGGCGGCTCGACGGCCGTACCGACCACTGTCTGGACGGCCAGGTCTACACCGCCGCCTCCGCCGTGCGCTGGCTCACCGACCTCGGCGTCATCACGGGCGCCGCCGACCTCGACACCGTCGGCGCGGCCGTGCCCGACAGCGGCGGCGTCACCTTCGTCCCGGCGCTCGCCGGACTCGCCGCCCCCTGGTGGCGCGGCGACCTGCGCGGCTCCCTCACCGGCCTCGGCCTGGACACCGCCCCCGGACACCTGGTGCGCGCCCTGTGCGAGGGCCTGGCCGCCCAGGTCGTCGAGCTGGCCGACGCCGCGGCGGCCGACCTCGGCACCCCCCTGACCCTGCTGCGCGTCGACGGCGGCCTGACCCGCTCCGCCCTGCTCATGCAGACCCAGGCCGACCTGCTGCAACGCCCGGTCGAGGTGTCCGCCCTGCCCGACGCGACCGCCCTCGGCGTGGGCGCCCTCGCCCGCCTCGGCGCCGCCGACGGCACCACCCTCGCCGAGGCGCTCCCCGAGAGCGGACCGTCGACGGTGTACGAGCCCCGCGTCACCGCCGACGAGGCGGCGGACCGCCGGGGCCGCTTCCGCACCGCGGTGACGACCCTCTTGAACGGCGCCCCGGCATGACGGTGACCACCGGAGGACCGCTGCCCACGGACCCGTACGACGTCGTGATCGTCGGTGCCGGGGTCGTCGGCTGCGCCGTCGCCCGCGAACTGGCCCGTCGGCCCCGCCTGAGGGTCGCCCTCGTCGAGGCCCAGGACGACATCGGACAGGGCACCTCCAAGGCCAACACCGCCATCCTGCACACCGGGTTCGACGCGGTGCCCGGCTCCCTGGAGGCACGGCTCGTCCGGGAGGGAGCGCGCCTGCTCACCGCGTACGCCGCCGAGTCCGGCATCCCCGTCGACCCGGTCGGCGCGCTCCTGGTGGCCTGGGACGACGAACAGCTCGCCGCCCTGCCCCGCCTCGCCGAGAAGGCCGAACGCAACGCCTGCCACGACGCCCGCCTCCTCGGACCGGCCGAACTGTACGCACGCGAACCGCACCTGGGACCCGGCGCGCTCGGCGCCCTGCACGTGCCCGGCGAGAGCGTCGTCTGCCCGTGGACGACCCCGCTGGCGTACGCCACCCAGGCGGTCCGGCACGGAGTGGACCTCCACCTCGGCGCGGCGGTGACGCGGGTGGGCCGGCAGGACGGCGACCACGTGCTCGGCACCGCCCGGGGCACCCTGCGCGCCCGCCGCCTCGTCAACGCGGCCGGACTGCACGCCGACACGCTGGACACCCTCCTCGGCCACGACGACTTCACCGTCACCCCGCGCCGCGGCCAGATCGTCGTCTTCGACACCCTCGCCCGCGACCTCGTCCGCCACATCCTGCTGCCCGTCCCCACCGCCCTCGGCAAGGGCGTCCTCGTCGCCCCCACCGTGTACGGCAACGTCCTGCTCGGCCCCACCGCCGAGGACCTCGACGACAAGCGGGCCACCGGATCCACCGCCGAGGGCCTCGCCGCCCTGCGCGCCCGGGGCGCCCGCGTGCTGCCCGCCCTCCTCGACGAGGAGGTCACCGCCGTCTACGCCGGTCTGCGCGCCGCCACCGAGCACGAGGACTACCGCATCACCGCCCACCCCGACGCCGGACAGGTCACCGTCGGCGGCATCCGCTCCACCGGCCTCACCGCGTCCCTCGCCATCGCCGCCCACGTCACCGCCCTGCTGGCCGAGGAGACCGGTCTCGACCTCGGCCCCGCCCGGCCCCTGGAGCCGGTGGCGATGCGCGACCTCCGCCCCGCCGCCGCCCGCATCGCCGCCGACCCGGAGTACGGCGTCCTCGTCTGCCACTGCGAGCGCGTCTCCCGCGGCGACATCCGCGACGCCCTCGCCGGCCCGGTCCCGCCCCGCACCCTCGAAGGCCTGCGCCGCCGCACCCGCGCCCGCGCGGGCCGCTGCCAGGGCACGCACTGCGGCCCCGAGGTCCGCGCCCTCCTGGCGGAGGCGACGGCCGCACCGGCCCCACCGGAGAAGGCCCCGCCGGAGAAGGCCGCACCGCAGAAGGCCGCACCGGGGAAGATCCCGCCGGGCGAGGCCGCGCGGGGAAACGCGCCGCGGGGAAAGGCGGCGCGGCCATGACGGCCGCACGCCAGGTCGACGTCCTGGTCGTCGGCGCGGGCCCCGCCGGACTCGCGGCCGCCGCCCGCCTCGCCGCGGCGGGCGCCGGCCGCGTCGAGGTCCTGGACCGCGAGCGGCAGCCCGGCGGAACACCCCGCCACGGCGCGCACGGCGGCTACGGCACCCTCCTGCACCCCTTGACCGGCCCGGCGTACGCCCGTCTGCTGGTCACCGCCGCCCGGCGGGCCGGCGCCACCGTCCGTCCCGGCGTCACCGCCCTGGACTGGACCGGCCCGCTGTCCCTGCGCACCCTGGGCCCCGACGGCCTCGAGACGCTCACCGCACGCGCCGTCGTCCTCGCCACCGGCGCCCGTGAACGCCCGCGCGCCGCCCGTCTGGTGCCCGGCACCCGCCCGGCCGGCGTCCACACCACGGGCGAACTCCAGCGCGCCGTCCACCTCCACGGGCAGCACGTCGGGACCCGGGCGGTGATCGTCGGCGCCGAGGACGTCTCCTACGCGGCGGCCGGCACCGTACGGGCCGCGGGCGCCGTCGTGGTGGCGATGCTCACCGAGCACGCCCGCCCGCAGACCGCCGCGGCCCGCGCCGCCGACGCCCGCCTGCGCCACGGCACCCCCCTCCTCACCCGCACCACCGTCACCGAACTCCTCGGCCACGGACGCCTGTCGGGCGTCCGCGTCCGGCACCAGGACGGCCGGACGGCCGTCCTGCCCTGCGACACCGTCGTGTTCACCGGCGACTTCGTCCCCGACCACGAACTGGCCCGCCGCGCCGGCCTGTCGCTCGACCCCGGCACCCGCGGCCCCGCCGTCGACGGCTCCCTGCGCACCTCGCGGCCGGGCGTCTTCGCCGCCGGCAGCCTGCTGCACCCCGCGGAGAGCGCGGCGACCGCGGCCCGCGACGGCGCCCACGCGGCCGACGCCGTCCTGGACCACCTCACCGGCACGGGCACCGGCACCGCCCGCCCGCCCGCCGTCCCCCTGACCGTGGCCCCGCCCCTGCGCTGGATCGCCCCGAACCGCGTCACCCCGGCCGACCGGCTCCCGTACGTCCTGCGCACGGCGACGGAACTCGTCCGCCCGGTCCTGCACGTCACCCAGGACGGCCGCGTCCTGCACCGCGAGCGGCTGCGCAGCGCCCTGCCGAACCGCACCCTGCGCCTGTCCGCCGACTGGACCCACCGGGTCGACCCCGACCCCGACGCCGGCCCGGTCCGGGTGACGGCCCTCCCGGACCGCTGACCACGGACCGCTGAGCACGGACCGCCGACCGCTGACCGATTCCCCCGTGTTGACCTCAACTCCGGTCGAGGTCCTACGGTCCTTCCATGAGCATGGAGACCACCGCCTGGACGCAGCTGTACAGCGTCATGCACGCCCGGCACGAACGCCGCCCCTTCAACCGCGTCACCCTGCGCCGCATCGGCGCCTTCGCCCGCCCGCACCGCCGCCGCATCGCCGCCTTCGTCCTCATCGGGGTGGTGACCGCGCTGTTCGCCGTGGCCACGCCCGTCCTCGCGGGCCGCGTCGTGAACACGATCGTCTCGCACGGCGAGGCCGCGACCGTCGTGCGGCTGGCGCTGCTCATCGCGCTGATCGCCGTGCTGGAGGCGGCGTTCGGCATCCTGGGCCGCAGGCTCTCGGCGGCGCTGGGGGAGGGGCTCATCCTCGACCTGCGCACCACGGTCTTCGACCACGTGCAGCGGATGCCGGTGGCCTTCTTCACCCGCACCCGCACCGGCGCGCTCGTCTCCCGCCTCAACAACGACGTCATCGGCGCCCAGCGCGCCTTCAGCAACACGCTGTCCGGAGTGGTCAGCAACCTGGTCACCCTGGTCCTCACCCTCGCCGTGATGCTCACCCTGTCCTGGCAGGTCACCCTGCTCGCCCTCGTCCTGCTGCCGGTGTTCGTGGTACCGGCCCGCCGCATGGGCCGCCGGATGGCCGAGATGCAGCGCGAGGCGGCCGCGCTGAACGCGGTGATGGGCACCCGCATGACGGAACGCTTCTCCGCGCCCGGCGCCACCCTCGTGAAACTCTTCGGCCGCCCCGAGCAGGAGTCCGCCGAGTTCGCCGAGCGCGCCGCCCGGGTCCGCGACATCGGCGTCCGCACGGCCACCGCCCAGTCGGTGTTCATCACTGCCCTCACCCTGGTGTCGGCCCTCGCCCTCGCCCTCGTCTACGGCCTCGGCGGCCGGCTCGCGCTGGACGGCAGCCTCGACCCCGGCGCCGTCGTCGCCCTCGCCCTGCTGCTGACCCGCCTGTACGCCCCCCTCACCGCGCTCGCCGGGGCCCGCGTGGAGGTGATGAGCGCCCTGGTCAGCTTCGAGCGCGTCTTCGAGGTGCTCGACCTGAAGCCCCTCATCGAGGAGAGGGCCGACGCCCGTGAGGTGCCCGAGGGCCCGGTCGCCGTCGAGTTCGACGACGTCCGCTTCGGCTACCCGTCCGCCGACAAGGTCTCCCTCGCCTCCCTGGAGGAGGTCGCCGCCCTCGACACCCGCGACGGCGCCGAGGTCCTGCACGGCGTCTCCTTCCGCGCCGAACCGGGGCAGACCGTCGCCCTCGTCGGCTCCTCCGGCGCCGGGAAGTCGACGATCGCGCAACTGCTCCCGCGCCTGTACGACGTCGACGAGGGCGCCGTCCGCGTCGGCGGGACCGACGTCCGCGACCTGAGCGCCCGCTCCCTGCGGGCGACGATCGGCATGGTCACCCAGGACGGCCACCTCTTCCACGACACCGTCCGCGCCAACCTCCTCCTCGCCCGGCCCGAGGCCGCCGAGGAGGAACTCTGGGACGCCCTGCGCCGCGCCCGCCTCGACGACCTGGTCCGCGCCCTGCCCGACGGCCTGGACACGGTGGTCGGCGAGCGCGGCTACCGCCTCTCCGGCGGCGAACGCCAGCGCATGACCATCGCCCGCCTGCTGCTGGCCCGCCAGCGGGTCGTCATCCTCGACGAGGCCACCGCCCACCTCGACAACACCTCCGAGGCGGCCGTCCAGGAGGCGCTCGCCGAGGCCCTCCAGGGCCGTACCGCCGTCGTCATCGCCCACCGCCTGTCCACCGTGCGCTCCGCCGACCTGATCCTGGTCGTGGAGTCCGGCCGGATCGTGGAACGCGGCACGCACGAGGCCCTGCTGGCGGCGGACGGCCGGTACGCGCAGCTGTACCGCACCCAGTTCGAGAAGCCGGCGACGGATGCGGATGCGACGGCGGCGGAGGCGACGGCGGTGGCGACGACGGCGTGAGGCGGGTCCGCCGGTACGGGGCGGCGCCCGCCGGTACGAGTACGGGACGGCGCCCGCCGGTACGAGTACGAGACGGCGCCCGCCGGCACGGGCACGGGATGCTCGGCGTGGCCGGCCGGGGGCGCCGGGGTGCGGGCCCGGACCGCGGTAGAGCTCCTGACGGAGCTCTACCGCGAGGACTGAGCGGCCGGGTCCGCCCGCTCAGTCCTCCAGCCGGACCGGCATCAGGACCGACAGGGAGCCCTCCTCGTCGGGCCGGCGGATCACGATCGGCGCGGTGGGCGCGTCGACCTGCAGCACCAGCCGCTCCCGGGCCCCGGCGGCGAGAGCGTCCAGCAGGAAAGCGCGGTTGACGGCGACCCGGTCCGGGCGTTCGTCGCCGTCCGCGCAGACGGTCACCGTCCCGTCGTCCTCCACCCGGAGCACGCTGAGGTCCGCGCCGTTCTCCTCGGCGGTACGGACGGACCCGGTCTCCAGCGCCGTACGGAAGGCGGCCACGTCCACGAGGCCGGTGCGTCCGCCGGCCGGGGGCAGGAGGCGGCGGTACTCGGGGAAGTCGTGGTCGAGGCACCGGCCGGCCGCCTGCCGGTCGCCCGCCTCCAGCACCACCCGGTCCCCGTCGACCGAGAGCACCGCCGCCCCGTCGTCCGCCGGGAGCCGCCCCGGCCCGTCGTCGAGCAGCGCCCGCATCGCGTCCACGAGCGGGATGGGCACGACGACCTGGACCCGGCCCTCCTCGTCGCCGGTGACGTCCGCCCCGGCCACGGCCAGGCGGTACCGGTCGGTGGCCACCACCCGGAGCCGCCCCGCCTCGACGTCGAACAGGACACCGCCCAGCATCGGCAGCTCCGGATCGCCGCTCGCGGCGAAACGGACGGCGTCCAGCGCGGCGGCCAACTCGGGCGCCGCGACGGAGAGTCGGGCGGTGGCGGTACGGAGCGAGGTCATGGGGTTCTCCCGTCGGTCGAGAAGTGCTCGGAGCGCGGAGAACTCGCCGCGGGCGTCGGACAGCCCCCGGGCGAGCCGGCGCAGATGCGCGTCGAGGAGCTTGCGGACGAGGCCGGTGTCCGCCCCGGACCAGCCGGCCAGCACCAGCCGCACGTCCGCCAGCGGCATCCCGGCCCGCCGCAGCCGCGCCAGCAGCCGGGCCTCGCCGAGCTGCTCGGGCCCGTACCACCGGTACCCGCTGACCGGGTCCACCCGGGCCGGCACCAGCACCCCGGACCGGTCGTAGAACCGCAGGGCACTGACCCCCAGCCCGCTGTCGCGGGCCATCTCCCCGATACTGCGCATCTCGCTCTCCACACCCGGGACTGTGCCCCCTCGACCAGGTCGAGGGTCAAACGGTCCGACCCTTCCGCGGTTCCGCGGGCGCGCGACAGCGGCCCCAACTGTGTGCATTGTCAACGTATTCTTCACCGGGTGTGCGGAAGTGCCCCGTGTACGCTGAACCCCATGACGGACAAAGCCGTTTCCCCGGCAGGACCCCTGGTCACCGGCGCTGAGATCGCTCGGCTGGCCGGGGTCACCCGGGCCGCCGTCTCCAATTGGCGTCGGCGCTACGACGACTTCCCCGCGCCGGCGGGAGGGGCCGCGAACAGCCCGCTCTACGCGCTCACCGAGGTCCAGGAATGGCTGGACCGGCAGCGCAAGGGCCGGGAGGTGTCCCCCGAGGTCGAGTTGTGGCAGGCCATGCGCGCCGTCTACGGCGAGCAGATGATCGTGGGGCTGGCCCGGGTGGCCGCGGTGCTGTCCGGTGAACCCGGGGCCGGGCTGCCGGACGAGCTCGCCGCCCGTTTACAGGAGCTCGTCCGGAGCGAAGCCCCCGTCGACATGGTCCACGGACTGACCGAGCGGTTCATGGAATCCGCACGGCGTGCGGGATCGGACCAGGTGACTCCCGAGCGCGTGGTGCGCGCCGTGTGCCACTTCGCCCCGGACCTGGAGGCCGACGCCACGGTCTTCGATCCCGCCTGCGGCATCGGGGTCCTGCTCCTGTCGGTCGCCGCCCGGGTGGAGACCCGCTGCCGCGGCCAGGAGGCGGACGGGGACAGCGCCCGTTTCGCACAGCTGCGCGCCCGTCTCCTGGGCCGGCCGGACGTGCGCATCGTGGCGGGTGACTCCCTGCGCGCGGACGCGTGGCCGGACATCGAGGCGGATCTGGTCGTCTGCGACCCGCCCGCGGGTGTGACCGAGTGGGGGCGGGAGGAGCTGCTGCTCGACTCCCGCTGGGAACTCGGCACCCCGTCCAAGGCCGAGGGAGAACTCGCGTGGCTCCAGCACGCCTACGCGCACACCGGGCCCGGGGGCCAGGTCCTCATGGTCATGCCCGCGTCGGTGGCCTACCGCAAGGCGGGCCGCCGTATCCGGTCCGAACTCGTGCGCCGCGGCATCCTGCGTCAAGTGGTCGCCCTGCCGCCGGGGACGGCGACCTCCCACGCCCTGCCCGTCCACCTGTGGTGCCTGCGGCGTCCCGAGAACGCGGGAGGCGTGGACACCGACCACACCGTGCGCATGATCGACCTGACCGGCAACAGTCCCGACGGGAGTCTGGAACCACGTCCCGACCAGGTCGCCGACGTGCCGCTGATCGAACTCCTCGACGACACCGTCGACCTGACCCCCGGCAGCCACCTCCGTTCCCGGCACCGCGACTTCCCGGGCGAGTACGCCGCCCTGCGCGGGCAGCTGGAGGACGAGATCCGCCGGCTCACCGCCCTCCTGCCCGAACTCGCGGCGGGCGGCGGCCCCGGCTCGCTGGACAGTGCCACCACGAGCGTCGCGGATCTCGCCCGTGCCGGTCTCGTGACGTACGACGGCCCGGAACCGGTCTCGGCCAGCGGACAACTGGACACGGACTATCTGCGGGGTTTCCTGCGCGGCTCCGCCAACACCCGCCGGTCCACGAGCTCCAGCGGGACGTACCGCCTCGACGGCCGCGGTTCCCGCATCCCCCGGATGGGCATCGACGACCAGCGCCGGTACGGCGCCGCCTTCAAGGACCTCTCCCTGTTCGAGGAAGGCATGCGCAAGGTCGGTGAACTGAGCCGGCGGCTCGCCGAGGTCGCCCGTGACGGCCTCGCGACGGGAGCGCTGGCGCCGAAGGAGTGACGGACGCCGGTGCGGGACGCCCCGGAGGCGTACGCCCGCACCGGTCGGCGCCGGGGTCTCCTCCTTTCCGTCCGGCCGTGGCTCACGGCTGCGGCTGCGGGGCGGCTCCGGCCAGCCGTGCGGCGATCTCCCGTACGGCCGACAGCAGTCGTCCCGGTTCGCGGGAGAGGTCGAGGCTGTGCCGGTACAGCCGCACGCCCCGTCCGTCCGCCGCCGCCGTCCCGCGCACCTCGTGGAAGCGTTCGGGCCGCCGTCCGGCCGCGTACACCAGGTGCGCCTCGCGCAGGCCGAGCACGGTGGCGTACGCCAGCGCCTGGTACAGGTCGGCGTTGAGGAGTCCGTCGGCCTTCTCGACCTTGTACTTGGCGTCGGCGACGGCGAGCGGGACGCGGCCGTCGCCGGTACGGACGACGAGGTCGGGACGGATCCGTACGAGACCCGCGGTGTCGAGGTGGTGGGGGTCCTGCAGGCGCGCGGTCAGGCCGTGCTCCTTCAGGGCCTCGCGCAGGGCGACGGTGACGAAGTCCTCGAACAGCCTGTTCATGTCGAGCAGGAAGCCGTCCACGGCGAGCGGGTCCGCCCCGGCGGCCCGGTGTTCCGGCGAGGTGCCGCGCAGGACCGCCTCGGCGAGCCGCAGCGCGGGCTGGTAGCGGGAGTTGAGACGGGAGGGCCGCCAGCGCGGCAGCTCCTGTCCCCGCACCAGCGACGCGGCGCCGGCGAGACGTACCCGCTGATGGGCCAGGCGCCGCCGCACGGGGCCGGGAACGCCCGGAAGCCGCAGCAGCCGCTCGGCGGCGGCACGCAGGACGCGGTTCTCGGCGGTGTCGGCGGTGTACGCGTCGTAGGCGATCTCCACGGGCGGTGTACGGCCGAAGTGCCGCCGGATCTGCTCGGTCTCGCGCAGCCGCCCCCGCACGACCGGCGCGGACTCCTCCACCTCCCGGTAGCCCTGGAGGACCCCTTGCCGCAGTGCCGCGTCGATCCGCCGTTCCACGGCGTGCGCGAGCGCGGGGACGACGTCGTCGTACGTGCCGGTGTCGACGGTGCCCTCCCGGCCGTCGCGCCAGGCGCGCGCCGGGTCGAGGCTGAACCCGAGGAGGAAGAACAGCCGGCTCACCGGCGTCTTGGGCACGATCCGCAGCACCGGACCACCGGGTGTGCGCACGGCGCCGACCCGGCTGCCCGCCCGCAGCAGCCAGTGCCCGGCCCGGCCGGGATCGGGGGTCGCGCTCAGCAGGATGCCGGAGGCGGCGACGGCCCGCCCCGCCCCGGCGTCCAGCGGGACGGAGACGGCGGGCCCGTACTCGCGGAGCACCACCTCGGATGCGGACGCAGGCTCCGGCACAGGCGTGGACGTAGACGTAGGCACGGTCACGGGTGCTGCGCGCGCAGCGCGTCGAGGCCGTAGCGGGCGGCGACGTCCAGGCCCTCGCCGTAGTGGTGCTCCTCCAGCAGCGGCAGGATCTTCGTCCGCCAGGTCCGTTCGAGGCCGCCGTCGCGGTACACGCCCGGTTTCATCAGGTACGACGGGCCGATGGCGAAGTCGGGATCGTCGACGAGGGAGTTGAGGGCGTCGAGGAGGCGGGCGGGCTCCGGGTCCCGGCCCTCGCGTGCGAGCCAGCGCGTGAGCAGCCCGGCGGTCGGCTCGGTGCGCGGGGACAGCTCCACGAACGCGAAACGGCGTCGCATCGCGGCGTCCACCAGCGCGATCGACCGGTCGGCGGTGTTCATCGTGCCGATCACGAAGAGGTTGGGCGGCAGCCAGAAGTCGTCCCCGGAGTAGGTGAGGCGGACGGACTTCTTGCGGTACTCCAGCAGGAAGTACAGCTCGCCGAAGACCTTCGCGAGGTTGGCGCGGTTGATCTCGTCGATGATCAGGAAGTACGGGACGTGGCCGTTGCCCTCGCGGGAGGCCAGGTCGGCCAGCTCCCGCAGCGGGCCCGCGGTCAGCCGGAAGGCCACCTCCCGCGTCTCGGGATCCGCGACGGGCCGGAAGCCCTCGAAGAAGTCCTCGTAGGCGTACGAGGGATGGAACTGCACGATCTTGACCTGCTCCGGGCCGCCGCCGAAGTGTTCGGCCAGCTTCATCGCCAGGTACGTCTTGCCCGTGCCCGGCGGGCCATAGAGAACCAACTGCTTCTCGTCGATGAGGAGTTCGCGCATCTCCTCCAGCCAGGCGCGGTCGTGGACCAGGAGTTCGGCGGCGAGTTCCCCGGTGACGTCCGGCAGTGTCAGCTCGCGCTGCGCGGGCCGCTCGACGGCCGGATGCCCGCCGGTGCCGTCCGCCGCCGCCGGGTCCGTGCGCTCCGCCTGCCCGGTGAGCCCGTCCAGCGCGTCCAGGACTCCGGTCAGGTCGACGACGTCGTGCTGCACGGAGAGTTTCTGCTGCACCTCCTCCGGCAGTTCCTCGTAGGCGTGGCCGTCCTTCCGCCAGGCGACGGTCCGGCGCAGGTTGGACAGTCCGCCCGGCGACGCGGTCTGCGCGGCCTCCCCGGTGATCCGCCCGACGTGCAGCCGGTCGTCGTCGAAGGTGGCGACCGTGTCGCCGACCCGCATCTGCGTCAGGAAGGCGTGCAGCTCGTCGACGAGGCCCTGCTTCTGGTGGTACGAGGCCGCCCCCTCGTACCCCTCCTCGACGATGCGGCGCAGCGCGCTCTTGGTCGGGTCGGCCTCCTCCAGGGGAGGCAGGTGCGTGCCCGAGAGCGAGACGAACCCCTCCTCCAGCCACGACCGCCGCACCAGGTTGTGCCCCGAGACGTTGGAGCCACGCACCAGCCACGCCTTGCGCGGAGGACGCCAGCCGGTGGGCAGGTGGTCGGCGAGCGGGTGGCCCTCGGCGGTGCGCCAGGACTCCGGGCCGGAGGCGTCGTAGCCGTACACCAGCGCGGCGGCCGCGGAGGAGGAGTTGCACTCGACGTCCCGGGTCACCACCCAGCGCGCGGGCGCGTCCAGGGCTCGTCCAGGGGCGGCCGGGGCGTCCACGAGCGCGCCGTCCGCCCGGAGTTCCGCCCGGAACCGGCGCGCGTGGCGGCCGAGCCCCGGCCACTCCTCGGCGGTCACCAGGGACCCCTCCCGCAGCAGGAACTTGTACGTCCCGTTACCGCCGAACTCGGTGAGCAGATGCCCTCGCGCCTCGGCGCCGTCCTGGGGCAGCCTGATGCGGAACTCGGGCGTGCCGGGAAGCCGGTCGAGCTGCGGCATGGGCGACCTTCCGGGAGGGGCGGGCCTGCGCGAACGCGCACACCCTACCTGTTGACGCCGTCAATGGGCTTTGGTGAGGACACTTCAGGAACAGGGGGAGCGGGACACGGGAGGGCTTCGACAAAGTGACCGTGGTGCCGTGGGCGGCGACGGTCGGCAGCCACCGCGGCGCGGGCCGCACGCACCGGAGCGTTGCGATTTTCGCAAGGCGTCGGTACGGTGGGGAAATGCCCGAGACTGTGATCGACCGTGTGCGCAGGGTGATGAGCGCGGCCTCCTTCTCCCAGGCCGCGTTCGCCGAGCGGATCGGACTGGCGCCGGACAAACTCTCCAAGTCGCTCAGCGGCGTGCGCCGCTTCAGCTCCCTGGATCTCGCACGCATCGCGGAAGCAACCGACACGACGGTGGACTACCTGCTCAGTGGACGCGAGCCGGTGCGCCCCCGCTCCGCCGCCCGCCTCGCCGGGACAGTGGCCGAGGGGGCCGGTTGGGCCGGGATCGAGGCGCTCGCCCGCCGCTTCCAGAACGCCTACGACGTCCTGGAACTGCTCGACCGCCCCCGCTCGATTCCCGACCTGCCCGCGCCCCGCCCGGAGCTCGAACGGTACGTCGACCAAGGGGAACGTCTCGCGGCCGACCTCACGGAACACCTTGTGCGGCGAGGGGCGGGATCGCCCGCCGGCATGGATCTCCCCGCCCTCACCCGGCTCTTGGCGGAGCACTGCGGAATCGATGTGGCGCTCGTCGAATTCCCTTCTCCGGCAGCCCTGTCCGGCGCGACGTGGCAGTCCGACACCTTCCGCATCGTCCTGCTCGCGACCACCCAGGAGTGGACCCGGTCGCGCTTCACCCTGGCCCACGAGGTCGGACACCTCCTCGCCCGCGACGCCCAGGAACTGCGCGCCGACGCGGCACCGCAGCCCGGCAGGCAGAAGGACTACACGGAGGTGCGGGCCAACGTCTTCGCCGCCCATTTCCTGATGCCCGAAGCCGAGGTGCGGGCGGCCTGGGAGCAGACGGTCGCCGACCCGCAAGCCCCGACCGAAGCCGAACTCAGCCAACTCGTCGTCAACTTCAAGGTCTCGCCGAGCGCGCTGGCCGCGCGACTGTATCGGCTCGGTCTGCTCGATACCGCCCGCCGCGATCGGTTCCGCGGCTTCACCACCGAGATCTGTCACGTCCTGGCGGGGCGGCTCGACGACCACTACCGTCACCGCGCCGAATCAGCGGTGGTCCGTCCGCCGCTCGTCCCCATGGCGGAGCTGCTCGCCGCGTACGAGGCCGGCGAGACGACCCTGCGCCCGCTGGCCGCATACCTGGACCGCACCGTCGAGGACCTGAGAGCCATAGTCGAACCCGCGCGCGCCGCGCGCCCCCTGCCGGAGGACGAGAAGGGCGATCCGGTATTCCAGCCATGACAGGTTCCTTGGATTCGTCCAGTCGCCTCAGCCTCTTCCCCGACAACACGGTCCTGTGCAACTTCGGCACCGTGGGTCGTCTGGATCTGCTCCGCAAGGTGCTCGACGGCTGCGGCCGCTGGACCGAAGCGGTGGCGGAGGAGGCCCGCCGCTCCGCCGCCTACGTACGCGACCTCGCCCGGCTCCGCGCCGAGGGCTGGCTGGGTGAGCCGATCGAACTGTGCACCGATGCCGAGATCGCCCTCGCGGACCGGCTGCGTCGCGCGGTCTTCGGCGGCACCCCGACCGAGCCCTTGCGGCACCTTGGTGAAGCCGAAACGCTCGCCCTCATCCAGGCCCGGCAGGAATTCGCCGGGGCCGTCTGGATCACGGACGACCGCGACGCGGGCGAGTACGCGACCGCACGCGGCATCCCCGTGAAGAACACCGTCACCCTCATGCGCGAGGCCGCCGTGTCCGGGCAGATCCACCACGTCGAAGGCCATCGTCTCCTCCTCGCGATGGTCGCCGACGGCCGGCACATCCGGGGGGTCCCGGAGCACGCCGAGCGGCTGCTGGACTGACGGGCGCGAAACGGGGGGCTGCGGAAGCACTGTCCCCGCACAGCGGGGGACCTCGAGGCGGAGGCATGGTTCGAGGCGTTCAGCTCTCTTCGGACAGAGCAGCTCGCAGGTCGGCCCTCCTCGGAGCAGCGACTCTCCGTCCTGGCGTTCCTCGTCCACCAGCCACAGGACGACACTCTCGTCGTCCCGGTGAAGCGGCGGCAGCGCGGGGAAGCGCCGGAGTGTGTTGGCGCTGTCAACGGAACTCGTGCTGAGAGTTGCCCGACTGTCACGGTTCTCGTCGCCGAGCGGGCGCCGGTCGTCGTGCTCGCGTCGCCTGCGCCGGCCCGCCGTGCCGGAAGGTGGTCGATGTGGATCGAGTGGCACACGGTGCCGTGATGCGGCTGTACCGTTCCGCTGTGACGTCAGGCGCGGGCTGACGTGGGGACGAACTGGGGGGGGACGATGATCGACTATCGCAAGGCGCCGAACGTGCCGGTCTGGACGCTGGCGACACGTGACGTCCAGGTGCCGGCGGTGATCGGGGACGGGCCGATGACGGCCGAGCGGCTGGCCGAACTGCGCGGCGTGCTGGCCGCGTTGGCCGACCAGCCGATCGCCACGCTCGAGGCGCACCCGCTGCCCGACAAGCTCGACCGCAGCCGGGGCATCCCGCTCGCTGCCGCCAGCCCGCTGGCGCAGCACCTGTCGCAGCTCATCACCGAGTCGGCGAAGACTTCCGCCACGGCCGCCACGGCGACGGCCTCCGGCGAGATCCTGTGCCGCGTGGTGGTCCCGGCGAAGGTCGCCGCCGAGTTCGGACAGGGGCTGGTGCGCTGGATGGTGCCGAAGGGGTCGACGGGGGACGGGTTCTACGGCAACCTCGTGAACTCGGCGACGGGCCAGATCGCCGCCAAACCGATCCTTGTGCCGGTCAGTGGAGCGGCGGCGGCGGGTACGGTCGGCGGCGCGGGTGCGACCGCCGGCGCCGCGGCCGCGGGTGGCACGGTGCTCACCGTGGCCGCTCCGCTGGTACTCATGGCGGTGGCCGTCGGGGTGAGCGCGCACGCCGACCGCAAGCGGCAGCAGGCCATCGCGCGCATCACGGACCTGCTGGAGCAGCTTCAGGCCGACAAGCTCGACGACGAGCACAGCGCCCTCAACGGCTGCCGTCCCGCCATCGACAAGGCCACGGCCATCCTGCTCGACCAGGGCAGGCTCGGTGTCTCGCTGGGACTCGACTCGGCCGTGCACACCATCGACACGGCACTGAGCAAGGCCGACATCCGTCTGGCCCGCTGGCGGAGCGCGCTCGACAAGCTGCCCGCCGGCGAGCCCGTCGAGATCGGCACGCTGACCGAGTCGTTCCCCGGCGTGGACGACCAGGGTGGCACGTTCCGCACCCATGTCGAACTGGCGGAGCTGGCCATGGCGTTGAAGCGGCGCGTCAACGTCCTCCAGGCGGTCGAGCGAGCCCAGAACGAGCCCGACAACCTGTTCGAGAACTTCGCTCGCGCCCTCAAGGACGACGAGCGGCGTCTCGACGAGCTGGAGTCGGGCATCGCCGGTGTGCTGGTGCGCCTGTCGGCGCTGGAGCTGGCGCGCCCGAACAGCAAGCGCCCCGTCCTCACGAACGGGGAGGTCGACCGGCTCCTGCGTACGGCGTACCAGATCCGACGCCTGGGCGACGGCGTCGCGCTCGACGGCCGCCCGGCGGACGTGGCGATCGAGATCGCCCGCGACAAGGACGGCTCGGTGGTCGTGCTCCCCGCGCTGCCCGCGCAGGCGTAGACACGCGGGCTTCGGTTCTCCCCGGCCGGCGCCGTCACGTCTCACCCGGTGCCGTCACGCCTCACCCCGTGTCGTCAGCACCGCCCGGACGGTCTTGCCGCCCGGCGGGTGGGGGACGCAGTCCCAGTGGTCGGTGAGGGCGGTGACGAGCGCCAGGCCGCGGCCGCCGGGGCGGAGGGCGGCGGGGCCTGCGGTGTCCGTGACGATCTGCGGGTAGAGGTCCCCGCGGGCGTCGCCGACCTCGACGCGGAGGCGGCCGGCGGCCGGGTCGAGGACGAGGGTGAGCCGGAAGCAGCGGCCGGGGACGTGGCCGTGGAGGACGGCGTTGGCGGCCAGCTCGGCGACGACGAGTTCGGCACGCTCGGTGAGGTCCTCCGAGGCTTCCCAGGACCGCAGTTCGGTCACCGCGAGCAGCCGGGCGAGCCGGGCGCCGCGCCGCGTGGACGACAGCAGCTGGGTGAAGGTGCGGGCGGGGGCGCCCACGTGGGGTGTCGCGTGGTTCATGGCGTCAGGGTGGCGGCCGGACGCGGGCGGGGGCGAGCGCCGCGCCCTGTACGGGTGGTCGGCGTACGGACGGGGGGAGGCGGGGGTACGCCGGATTCCCGCGACGCCGCGCGAGGAGCGCGGGAAGGCGGTGGGGGTTTCCCGGTGTCCGGAGCACGTCCGCGGTCGGGGCGGCCGGGGCGGTCGAGCGGTCCGGCGGTCGGTGGGAGGCCGTTGCCGGGTACGGCGTCCGCCGCTTCACCGCCCACCGAGGTGGCGGGGGACTGTCGGTGGCCGGTGGCAGGATCGCCGGCATGGTTCTCGTACGTACGACTCCGCCGCGGCCTGTCGAGGTGACCGCGGTCTTTCCCGAACTGGCCCCACTGGCGCGTCCCGCGATCCGCCTGCACCCCCGTCCCGGGGCGCCCACGGTCGGGGACAGCTCGGTCGGGGGACCGTTGCTGTGGCCGGCCGGGGAGCCGTGGCCGCACTGCGAGGGCGAGCACCCGGACAGCGGGTTCCGCGAGTCGCCGACGGAGATACGGCTGTCGAGGCGCAGGCTGGCCCGGCTGCACCGTGATCCCCACGGCCCCGGGTTCACGCCCGAGGAGGAGGCGATCAGGGAAGGGAACGCCGCGAGGCTCGCGAAGCGGTTCGACGCCGGCCTTCCCCCGCCCGCGGAGTGCCCGGTCCCCCTGCTGCCCGTGGCCCAGCTGTACGTGCGCGACGTACCCCTGCTGCGGCCGCCCGGAGAGGCCGATCTGCTCCAGGTCCTGTGGTGTCCCTACGACCACGAGCCGGACTGGAAGCCCGCGACCGCGGTGTTCTGGCGGTCCGCCGCCTCGGTCGTCGACGTCCTCGCCACGCCACCGGAACCGTACGAGGCCAACTACCCGGGCTACGTGCCGGAGCCGTGTCTGCTGGCGCCGGAAGCGATCACCGAATACCCCGACAGCCTCGACCTGAGCCCGGAGCTGAGGCAGATGGTGGGGGACTGGAGCAGATGGCGGGCGGCCGGCGTGGACGTGGACGACTCGTACGCGGAGTATCCGGTGGAGTTCTACGACGGCAATCTGGCGGACGCTCCCGGCTGGAAGGTCGGTGGCTGGCCCCCGTGGGGCCGCACCGACCCGTACCGCCGGTACTGCGTTGTCTGCGACGCCCGGATGGTCCCGCTGCTGACGATCGCCTCCTTCGAGTGGGACGGTGGTGAGCTGCGCGGCTGGGCGCCGTACGAGGACCGGGACGCCGCCTATGCCGCCGGTCACCGCGCCGGCCAGTCCCCCGCGCAGCCGACGAAGGTCGAGGTGGGCAGCGCGGACAACATGCAGCTCTACGTCTGCCCGGCCTCTCCCGAGCACCCGCACACCGACCTGATCCAATGAACCGTCGGGCCTGCCCCACCCTCCCGGCGCGGACCGCCGCCCGGTGTGGCCGATACCGGCCCGTGGGGTCGCTTCGGGGTGTATATCTGTGCCTTCACCCGGGCGGCGGACGGGGAGACGCCCGCCGCCACCGTTCCGCGTGGGACGTGCGAGGGGGAGGGGCGGGGATCTCGTGGAAGAGGTGTACTACCGCGAGTACTGGGAGGAGGAGAGGAGGCAGCGGGCCGCGGCGGCCGCGGCGGTGCTGGCCTCCTACGACGCGGCGCTGGGCCGTCTGTCCCGTGCGCCGGAGGAGGTTCCCCTCACCCGTGCGACGATCGGCACGCCGAGGACCGAATCCGCGTGGCAGGAGTTCGTCACCACCGCCCTCGCGTGCGTCCCCGTCGCGGGCGGCCTCCTCGCGGCCTTCGGCGTGGGCCGCGCCTTCCCGGACGGTCCGCGGCCGGCCGTCGCGGCCGGCGCTCTGACCGCTGCCGCGGTGGCCGTCCTGCTGTTCATGGTGGCGGCCTTGTGGCTGTTGGACAGAATGGACCGGGCCGGGCGGCGGGACGCGCTGCTCCACACGGGCACGGCCATGGTGGTCGCCTGCGTCCGCGCGCTGGACGCACCCGACGCCGAGCGCGCCGGACATCTCCGCAAGCTCGACGATCTGTACCGCCAGACCGAGCGCCTCGTCCTGCGGGCTCCCCGTGTGCGCGGCACCGTCGGCGGCTCCTCGCCGCGGCGAGGAGCCGCCCGGCGGCACGCCGAGCTGGTGGCGGGCGCGCTGCGCCGGGAGCTGTGCCGGGTGGACGCCGAGCCGGAGGAGGCGCTGCGGGACCTCGCCGGGAAGCTGGTCACGGTGTGCGAGCGGTACGCCGAGGGCCGGATCGGCCGGCTGCTGCCCGAGGAGGATCTCGCGGACGTGGAGCCGGTGACGGTGACCCGTCAGGCGCTGCGGGAGTCGGCGCTCATGGCGGTGGTGATCCTCGTGGCGTTCTGCGGGGCCCTGGGGGCGTGGCTGGGCTGCCGGGCGGCCGGGGTGCCGGACGATCTCCTGCCGCTGGCCGCGACCGCGGGCCTGCTGCTCGGCGGGACCCTCGCCGGCGGCTGGCAGCGGGCGGTGCGGCTGGTGGAGCTGCTGCCGGGCCTCTAGCGTTCCCGGGCCGCCGGCCCGGTCCGGACCCCGGGCGCGGGGCGGCGGGACAGGCGGTGCGTCGCGGGCGGTACGGGGAGGTCCCGGCCGTCCTCGGCTACGCGCGCGGGCAGGGCAGTCCGGGGGCCGCACGGTTCGGGGAGCACGTGACCACGGCCAGCGAGAGGTACGCGGGGCGTTCGAGGTAGTGGCCGTACGACACGTCGGCGCCCGAGCTCAGCCGTACGGCTGCGGCGTCCACCAGCCGGGACAGGCGTGCGATGTCCCGGTCGCCCTCCGACGCGAACCGGGGCGCGTACGCGGCCAGTTGTTCACCGAGCCAGGCCGCCGCCTCCTTCGCCTCGTCCCACGTGCCCCGGACCAGCGTGCGGGGCTTGAGGAGCCAGTACGCCGTCTCCAGGGGCGGGAGGTCCGACGTGCGGAACTCCGCGGCCACCTGGCGGTAGCGCTCGATCAGTTCCGGCCTGCTCCCGGCCGGGGGCGGGTCGGGGTGCGGGGGCCGGCGCAGGGCCTCGTCGTCGAAGCGTTCCTTCGGGCCGGTCCAGAGGTAGCCGTGGTGGTGCACGTGCCGTTCCCGTCGCGAGGGGCGCCGGCCGGGCGCGGGACGGACCCGGCCCGGCCGACGGGGGAGGGGGGGAGGGGAGGGGAGGGGAGGGGAGGGTCAGGCGTCGAGGCCGAAGCGCGCCGGGTCGATTCCGGCCGCGTCCAGCTCCCGCGTGGTGAAGCGCAGCGGCAGCGCGTCCGGCCGCTTGCTGTCGCCCAGCGCCCAGGCGTCCTCGCCGATCCGGGCGAGCGTCACGCACCCCTCGGTGCAGGGGCCGCCGCACGCCTTCACGAACGAGGCCCCGCTGATGTCCAGGGCGTACAGGTGGGTTCCGTTCTGCATCGTTGCACCTTCCGGGTCGTCCGGTCACGGCCGTCGCCGGCCGCCGCCGCCCGTGGTGGACGGCAGTTCGCGGGAGCGGCGGCGGACGGCCGCGCACGTTCTCGCGAGCGGCTCCTCCGTGCTCTCCACGACGCCAGAGTGGCGGCCGGACCAGGGCGGGGACGAGCACCTTACCCCGTACGCTGCGTCAGCGTACGGACACGAAGAGTGGACGGTACGACGGGTTTTCCGCCACGCTGAGGGCCCATGGGCGCGGGCGGTGCAAGGAGCCGTCGCGGCGCGGTACGGAGGGAAAGGGGCGGCCGATGGAGCACGTCGGAGTCGAGGGGGAGGCGGCCGGGGCCGCCGACACGCGGGTGGTTCCGGCGGGGGAGTGCGAACGGGAACCCCACCCGTCCGACAGCCTCCGCACGTTCGGCGCCTTCGTCCAGGCCCTGCGCGAACACGCGGGCCTCAGCCGGACCGACCTCGGCGAGCGGGTGCGGTACTCCAAACACACGGTGGAGTCGGTGGAGCTGGGCCGCCGGATGCCGGACGAGACGTTCGTGGAACGCGCGGAGGAGGCCCTCGGCAACACGGGCGCGCTGCGCAAGGCCGCCCGGCATCTCACGCGGGGCGAGGCGGGGCTCGCCGCGTGGTTCCGACGGTGGGCCCGGCTGGAGCGGGAGGCGGTGAGCCTGTGCACGTACGAGTGCCGGTTGGTGCCGGGGCTGTTGCAGTCGGAGGGGTACGCGCGGGCGCTCTTCGAAAACCGGATTCCGTTGCTGACGGATGAGCAGTTGGAGGCCCAGGTCGCAGCGAGGATGGAGCGGCAGCGGATGCTGTACGAGCGTCCGACAGTTCCGTTCCACTTCATCGTTGAGGAGGCGGTCCTGCGACGGAGACTGGGCGGTGCCGAGGTGTGGCGCGGGCAACTGGACCACGTTCTGGAGCACACGTCGTCTCGCAACGTGACGTTGCAAATCATGCCGCTGGAAGCCGAGTACCACTCGTGCATGGATGGGCCCCTGCGTCTACTGGAGACCCCGGAAGGGCGTCGACTCGCATACTCGGAGGGCCAGGAGAGCGGGCGGCTGATTGGCGACGCGAAAGAGGTGAGGGTTCTCCAGCAGCGCTATGACACACTGCGGTCGCAGGCCCTGCACCCCAAAGATTCCCGGGCCTTGCTGGAGCGACTGCGAGGAGAGACATGAGCACGACGGAACTCGCCTGGTTCAAGTCAAGCTATAGCGGTAGCTCGGGCGACGACTGTGTTGAGGTCGCTGTCACCGAGCAGGCCATCCACGTGCGGGACTCCAAGGACGTGGCCCGCCCGGCCTTCGCCGTCGGCCGCGAAGGCTGGGGTCAGTTCGTGCGGTTCGCGTCGGAGTACTGAGTGGCTTGAGGGCGTGCCGTCCGCTGAGCAGTGGATGGCACGCCCTCGCCGTGCTCAGGAACCCTTGGTCTCGGTGTACCCGAGGGCCGCGCGGTTGATGAAACGGTCACCGAGGTCGCGCACGGGAGCGGGCCTCGGCTTCTGTACGACATTCTTCGCCGTGGCCTTCTTCGGGGCAGGCTTTTTGCCGCCCACCTGTTTGGCCGGTGTCGCCTGCGCCTGCTTGGCGTTCTTCGCGGCCGGCGTGTTGCGGGCCGTGTACTTCTTCCGGAGTGCGGAGAGTTGCTCGCGCTCTTGCAGGGCCACGTTGGCGGGGAGGGCGTTGGCGATGGCTCGAGCCCGGCTGAGTGCGTAACGCGCCTCGTTCCAGTGCTTCGTGTTGATCGCCAGGCGGGCCACCCGGACGGTCTGCTGCAAGGACTTGATCTTCGCGGGCTGCCGCTTGGGTATGGGGGACTCGGCGCCGCTGCTCCGCCGCTGCCCTGCGGCACGGGTACCCCAGTCCGTGCCCGAGGTCAGGACGACGACCGAACGGGGGTTGCTGCTCTGGCTTCGACGTACCACGGGCGTTGTTCCTTGGATGGGCGGGCACCCCTGGGGTGGCGGCAGGTGCGGCCACCCCAGGAGGCGGTTCAGTCGTGGCGGGGGCCCTGGCCGGGCGGCGGGGTGAGGGTGGACCGGTAGGTGCCGGACTCGCCCTCGGTGAGCGGGTTCTCCAGGGTCAGACCGGCGGCGGCCATGCGGTCGTACTCGGCGAGGATCAGGCGCTTGGTGCGGTACTCGCCATGTGCCTTCATGTCGTTGTCGCGGACGACGTTGAAGGTGTCCATGATGTATGCCGTGTCGTCGCGGGCGATGCCGTAGAGATGGAAGAAGAGGGCGTCCAGTTCGGCACGAATAATGGCACGGCGGTCGGGGTCCCAGCAGAAGGGGGCGCCGGTGTCGCCGAGGTCGCTGGCGAATGGGTGTATGTCATTTGCGGTGTAAGTGAGTTCGAGGACGCGGGGGATGAGGAACCCTGTGTGGGGCGCGAGCTGATCGGGGGGCGGCACCGGTAGCTGGTACATGTAGCCGTACGTGAGGTGGGTACCGCCGATCTTCTGGCGGACAGCGTAGTCGCAGGCCATAGACGACCAGACGGCGGAAAGCAGCGGAGCATGGCTGGGCAGGGCAGGGAAAGCTAGAGGGTAGGGGTGTCCGAAGCCGTGAGCCGGAGCGGCTGCAGTGATCATCGTGCGCTCGTTGGCAGTAACGGCGATGTCCCGCCAACCGATTACCCAGTTTCGGTCCCAACCTCTTGCAGCTAGCCGACTGCGTACACCCGGAGCCTTCACCTCATGGCCGTTCTCATCGAACTCCCCAGTGGGGATGTCTTGTTCAGGGACCCAGTAGCGGGGCAGCGGTACGGCGGCAGCTTTCTGGTGCTGTTCCAGAGTGAAACGTGGAAGCGTGCCTTTGTTGAGTTGTTGCTCTGTAGCGTTCTCGTACGTGGAGAAGCGATGGTCGTAGTGATGCAGCATCTTGGCCTCGTACAGCGGGAGCAGACGCTCCTCGCCGCGGACGAGAAGGTTGCCGTCGAGAGCCCATCCCGACTTTAGGAGATCGTCAAGAGTCTCGCCCCTATGGACGGCGGGGCGGAACAAATGGGAGTCGCTTGCCATATTAAACAAGCCCTGCGTGAATGAGACGTTCCAAGGGTTCCCGCCTGCCTTTTTTGACTCGTCGATCAGGACCGGCATGCGACGGTAGATTTTCAGGTTTATGTCCGCGTCGCGACGGCTGCTGAAGGCGGGGCATGTGCCTGTGTTGGGGTTCATTCGCAGGATGTCTTCACCAGTGAGAAGATAGCTGCGCTCGGGAATCTGTTCGACCCTTCGCACCTTAAATACCATGCGAGCTGGACCCAGGGTATTCCCCGAGCCACGCAACATGAAGAGGCAGAACCGCATCTTGTTGGTGACTCCGGGGAAGATTTTGTCCTCATTCTCGAAGTCGTATAGGGCGGCGAGTTGTCCCTTTGTGACGATGTCCTTGAAGAAGAACTGCGTCGTCGCGTCCGTGGCGATCCCCGACAGTACGATCACACCGGTCCGCCCGCTCGGTGCCGTTAGTGTGCGATCCGTTTCTGTGAAGACGGCGTATGTGTTGATACGGCCACGGCCGGTGAGCGGAAAGCGGTTGCTGCTGCGGAGGAAGTGGCTCTCCCCCTCGGCGCGGCGCTTAGCAGCTTCAAACTCGGCGTATAGGCGCGCACCGTCGCGGTCGTGACTCAGTTCTGCAATGAGGCGCTTTCGGGCAGCGGAGTTCTTGGCCTCGGCGATACGTGAGTCGCGTTGGGCGAAGAACTCTTGTTCCACCATCTCGACACGTTCCCACGGCGGATTTCCCACCACCGCGTCGAACCCACCGACCCACCCCGTCCCCGGCTGCACGCCCGCCTCCGACTCCGGAACCGCGAACACCTCCGGGAACTCCAGGTGCCAGTGGAAGAAACGGTACTGGTCCCGCAGTTCCAGGATCTCGGCATGCGTGGCGTCCGGCACCGCCGACTGCTCGCGCCTGCGCAGCGCACGGAACACCTGGTCCGTCGGCGCCTCCGGCGCCCCCTCCCGCTTGGGCCAGACGAACGCCGCACACCACGCATCAGCCGCGTGCAGATCCTGGACGTACGCCGTCGCCTCGACGTAGGCCCGGTACGCGGACTCCTGCGCCCGCACCTGCTCCAGGGAGTCGGCCGGGGCGGCGGTGATCCGGGCCAGCTCAGCGGCGTACCGGTCATTGCCCGGCAGGGTGTCCGTGTCGAAGGACAGCTCGTCCTGGCCGCCCCGCTGGGTCTTGTTCCGCTTGACCAGCCCGGCCGCGTACTTCTTGTCGTCGCCCTCGATCGGCTTGAACGCGTCGTCCGGGACGCCGTCCGCCAGCAGCTTCGGCGTCGCGCCGATGAGGCCGTTGCCGTGCTTGACGTGGGCGTCGAGGAAGCCGAGCGGCTTGCCGGGCTCCAGGGCCTCCAGCCAGAGCGAGACCTTTGCCAGTTCCACGGCCATCGGGTTGAGGTCGACGCCGTAGATGCAGCGGGCGACGACCTCGTGCAGGGCGTGCCGCACGGCGTCGACCGTCGGCTCCGGGTTGCGCTCGCGCACCGACGCCACCCGCTTGGCGATGCGCCGGGCCGAGGCGACGAGGAAGTGCCCGGAGCCGCAGGCCGGGTCGCACACCGTCAGGGAGAGCAGTTCCTCCACGATGTCGTCGGCCGGGTCGGGGCGGCCGGCCGCCGTGGCGCGCTGCTCGCCCCGCTTGACGGCGTCGTCTATGACCGGGTCGAGCGTCGTGTCCAGCAGGCACTCGATGAGCGAGGACGGGGTGTAGTAACTGCCCGTCGTCTTGCGGCTGTTGCCCGCTACCTCGATCAGTTCGAAGCTGCGGTCCGTGACGGAGTGCTTGGGCTCCAGCTCCAGCAGGGACTCGTAGACCGAGCCCAGTTCCTCGGCGTCCAGGTGCCGGTAGTCGACGGAGCGCCAGCGCCGGGCGCCCGGGTCGCGGACCTGCGCGAGGTGCCGTACGGCGGCGAGCAGCGACTCGTTGGACAGCTTCAGCCCGTCCAGCGGGGCGTCCGTCTTCGTGGGGGAGAACAACCCACCCAGGCCGGGCAGGCCCAGCTCCGGACGGCCGCCCTCCGTCCCCAGCGCGTCGAGGACGATCCGCAGCGCCTCGTACTGGTCGCCGTGGGCCGTGCCCTGCCGCCGCCGGGCCCGCTCGCGCAGCCGCGCCGAGGAGAAGTACCGCTCGTACGCGCCCCGCTCCCGCTCGCCGGCCGCCGGGTCGAGCAGGGCGTCGCGGTCCTCGGCGACGAAGACGAACAGCAGGCGGTAGACGAGCCGCAGCAGGGCGTCCCGGAGGGCCTTCGGGTCGACGTCCTCCCGCAGCCGGACGTTCTCCGGGTGCCGCAGGAACCCGGTGCCGAGCACGGTCAGGGCGTTCTGCACGCCCAGCCGCAGCTGGTCCAGCGCCCGCGCCCCCGACGTGACGGCCTCCGCGCGCCACTTCTCCAGCCAGCAGCCCGAGGCCGCCGTCCCCTCCGCCACCTCGAACCGCGACGCGTGCAGCACGCAGTACAGCAGCACGAACTCGCTGAACAGCTCGCCGTCGAAGATCGCTTCGAGGTCGAAGTCGACGTAGGCGGCGGTCGCGAAGGACGACGAGTCGCGCAGGAGGCGCAGATGGCGGCCGTTGGTGAGGACCGCCCACAGGTGGGCCTCGGTGCGGTTGAGGCAGTCCTGGAGCATCGACTGGGCCGGGACCTGGCCGGCGGCCGGGCGCTTGTCGAGCTCCTGGTTCCAGGGGATGAGGTGGACCAGGGCCGGGCCGTGGCGGTGGGAGACCGGGAAGCGCTTCTCCGGGTCGGAGTCGGCCGCGATGCCCGCCGTGCCGACCTCCGTCAGCGCGCCGAAGTCCAGCTTGCGGAAGAGCTGGGCGAGCCAGTCGGTGCCGGCCCGGCCGGTCGGGTCGGCGGCGGGCGCGCCCGTGACCGGGTCGGAGGGCAGGGCGGTGCGCAGGTCGCGCCAGAGCGGCTTGAGGTACTCCCAGGCGCGCTCGGCCTCGTCGCGCACGGGCACCGAGGCGGGCAGGCCGTAGTCGGCGGACCGGGTGCCGGGCAGGTTCCGCGCCTCGGCGACGCGCAGCAGCATGTCGGCGGGGAGGAGCCCGCCGACCGTGGTGACGGCGGTGAAGGCCAGGGCGGTGCGGGTGGCGGCGGACATCAGGCTTCGGCTCCGGAGGCGAGGGGAACGGACTGCTGCGGCAGGTAGACGTACACGCCGAGGACGTCGGCGGGCTCCTGCGGGACGACCTTCAGGCCGCGGACGATCTCCTCGTTGGCCTTGCGCACCCGGCGGTGCGAGGCGTCGAGTTCGGCGGCCAGGCGGGTGCCGTACTCGGTGAGGTGGGCGGCCAGGTCCGGCAGGGCGTCCAGGTCGCGGGTGATCTGGTTGCGGGCCGCCTGCTCGTGGGTGTTGGCGGTGGCGCGGGCCGCGAGGAGGGCGGCGGCCCGGTCGTCGTCCAGCCAGCGGGCGCGCTGCGGCAGGCCCTCGTAGGCGAGGAGGCGGGCGTCCTCGGCGACGAGCTGCCGCTCGCCGGTGCGGGACGGCAGGGTGAGGTGGAAGCGGTAGCGGACCAGGAGGAGTGTGGTGCGGACGGTGACCGCGTCCGTCGTCACCACGCCGCAGCGGCGGGCCGGGCGCGGGCCGAGGGCCTTCGCGTCCAGCGCCGAGTCCAGGACGTAGGAGGCGACGGCGCCGATCGCCGGGTCGGTGCGGACCAGGGCGGCCTCGCCCCGGCCGATCGCCGGGGTGGTGCGGAACGGGATCGCGCGGTCCTCCTCGACGAGCCGGTTGCCCAGCGTCGCCGCGAGCGCGTCGCGCAGGCCCGCCGGGGTGCCGCCGACCTGCGCGGTGAAGTCGCCGCTGCCGTCGCGCGGGTCACGCACCAGGGCGTCCAGGTCGCGCAGCGCCTCCAGGGCGAACTCGCGGACCTCCTCCGCGCCGCCGAGCGCGGCCCGTACGGCGGCGACCTCGCGGGCCACCTCCTCCGGGTGGATGGCACGCTGGGCGTACTTGGAGCGGGAGGTCTTCTCCCGCTCGGCGGCCGACGCCCACTCGCGGTCGACGCGGTCGAAGGACTCCTGGTGGCCGTCCATCTCGAACAGGCTCTCCTGGCTGCCCTGCCGTCCGTGCAGCAGCAGCCACTCCACCACGGCGTCGGTGACGCCGGAGGCGGTCTCGTCGGGCACGGAGACGGAGATGCCCAGGTCCTTCTTGATCTGCCGGTGCTTCTTGAACAGCACCTCCAGGACCTTGCCGTCGATGCCGTTGTCCTCGCCGTACATCGTGATGACGCGGACCTGGTCGCGCTTCTGGCCGTAGCGGTCGACGCGGCCCTCGCGCTGGTCGTGGCGGGTCGGGTTCCAGGCCAGGTCGTAGTGGACGACGGCGTCGAAGTGGTGCTGGAGGTTCACGCCCTCGGACAGGCAGTCGGTGGCGATCAGCACGCGGCGGGCGGCCGGGTCGTCCCCCTCCTCGGCGGCCTCGGCGGCGAGCTGCTCGATCCGCTCCAGGCGCTGCTGCGGGGAGAGGGTGCCGGTCACGGCGGCGATCCGCGTCTTCCTGCCGAGCTTGCCGTCGAGCTGCTCGGCGAGGTACTCGGCGGTGGGGATGTAGCGGCAGAAGACGATCGGGTGGCAGCCCTCGGCGATCAGGGCCTTCAGGTGCCGGGTCAGCGCCTTCAGCTTCGCGTCCTCCGCCGGGCCGACCAACTGCCCTGCCCGCTGGGCGAGTTCGAGGAGGCGGGCGCCCGCCTCCTCCGACTCGGCGGCGCCGGGGGCGACGTCCATGCCCTCCAGGCGGTCGTTGTCGGCGGAGTCCGCGGCCACCGGGGCGCCCAGCACGTCCGCCTCGTGCGCGGTGCGGGCGGCGGCCGACTCGGAGCGGGTCTTCAGGGTCTGCGCGGCGGCGGCCGGGGAGGACACCATCGAGCGCAGCAGCGCGATCACCGACCACCAGGCGATCCGGGCCTCCCGCCGGCCCTGCTCGCCTGCCGCCTCCACGCGGTCGCGGGCGTAGGCGATGGCGTCGTCCAGCAGCGCCCGGTAGGCGGGCGTCAGCTTGTACGGCTCGTCCTTCGTCCAGCGGTCGGACGGGAACGCGGTCCGCTCGGCGAGGGAGTCGTCGGCGAGGCCGTCCTCCTGGGTGAGGTAGGTGCGGACATCGGCGCGCTTGCGGGCCACGAAGTGCTCGGCCAGCCTCGCCCGGCCCGCCGGGGTCTCCAGGTCCAGCGTCGCCAGCTCCGGGCGCACCAGGCCCAGCAGGTTGCGGAACGCGGACTCCTTGCCCGAGTGCGGGGTCGCCGTCAGCAGCAGCAGGTGCCGGTCGGCGTCGGCGGAGACCTTGCGCAGCAGCTCGTAACGGAGCTGGTTCGTCGCGGACGACCCGCCGCCCTGCGCGGGGTCGTCGGCGGCCACGCAGCTGTGCGCCTCGTCGACGATCACCAGGTCGGGGCAGTGCCGTACGAAGTCCTCGCGGTGGCGGGTCGACTTGATGAAGTCCGTCGAGATGATCGTGAACGGGTGCCGGTCGAACAGGGACCGGCCCAGCTCCAGGTCGCGCTCCAGGCGCGACACCGTGGAGGCCAGCACCAGTTCGGCGTCGATGCCGAACTTCTCCCGCAGCTCGCCCTGCCACTGCTCGGCCAGCGCCGGGGAGCACAGCACCGCCAGCCGGGTCGCCTCGCCCTGCGCGAGCAGCTCCTTGGCGATCAGGCCCGCCTCGACCGTCTTGCCGATGCCGACGTCGTCCGAGATCAGCAGCCGCACCGTGCGCTGCCGCAGCGCCATCAGCAGCGGCACCAGCTGGTAGGCGCGCGGCTCCACGGCGATCGACGCCAGCGAGCGGAACGGGCCCGCGCCCGACCGGAAGCCGATGCGCAGGGCCGTGCGCAGCAGGCCCGCGGCGCGCTGGTCGCCCAGGTCGTCCGCGCCCGGCGCCGCGAACTCGGCGGGGCGCACCTCCTCGAAGGCGGGGAAGACGGCCGCGACGTCGTCCTCGCTCCCGCCCAGCGGGCGCAGCACCAGCATGTCGGCGGCGCTCTCGGGCAGCACCACCCATTCGCGGCCACGGGCCGCCACCAGCGAGCCGGCGGTGTACGTGAGGCTCATGAGATGTCTCGGTTCCTAGAAGTCACGAAGGGGCGGGGCAGGGCGCGGGGCGGGGCGGAGCGGTCAGCGGAGACGGAAGTAACCGGCATTGTGGTCGACGACGGCGTCCCAGTCCGCGTCCGCGGGGAAGCGCACGACGTCCCAGCCCGCCTCCTCCAGGCGGTAGCCGGCCTCGACGTCACGGGTGGAGTCGGCCGGGCGGCCGGGGAGGTCGACGAACACGGCGAGACGGGCGCCGTCCAGGCGGAAGACGAGGTCGGGGCGCGCCCCCGCCGCGGCGACGAGGACGTCGGTCTCGTCCGGCAGCCGGTGGCCCTTCGCCCGCAGCCAGCCGAGCAGGTCGCCCCGCGCGACGAGCGCCGCCAGGTCCGCCTCCACCGGGGTCGGCGCGGCCGCCGCGCCGCCGCCGGGCGCGGTACCGGGTGTGGCCCCGGCCCCGGGGGTGAGCCTGCGGAACCGCTCGCTGCGGGACTCGCCGCGGTCCTCCCGCTCGGTGCGGGCGCCGGCCAGGCTCAGCAGCAGCGGGCGGGCGGCGTGCCGGCTCAACTGGCGGTGGTGCCCCTGGTTGCCGTACGTCAGCAGGCAGGCGTAGCAGCCGCGGGCGCACCTCTCGCCGTCCGCCGGACCGCCCAGGTCCTCGCCGGTGTCCGGGTCGAAGTGGCAGATCTCCAGAGCCGTGCGGGCGGCCCTCGCCAGGGCGTCCTTCTCGTGCTGGACGCGGCGCAGCACACCGGCGCCGCCCTCCGCGGCCTCCGTGAGCAGCAGGCGGCGGCGCGGACCGTCGTCCGGCGGCAGCAGCTCCGCCGTCAGCTCGGAGTCCTCCAGCTCGAACGCCGCCTCCACGCCCCGCTCCAGCGCGTACAGGAACGACAGCGCCACCGGCTCCGGCTGCGCCTCGTCCAGGGTGACCACCAGGATGTTGCGGCGGTCCTCCACGTACGGCAGGACCCGCTTCTTGCGGCGCTTCTCGTTGCCGTCCTCGTCGACCACCGGCATGCCGGTGCCCTCGATGGCGTCCGCGGCGGCCCGGTCGTTCAGCCAGCGGCCGTCGCCCAGGTCCAGCCAGTAGCCGTCCGGCTCGCCCTCCTTGTCGCGCACCCGGCCCAGGTTGGTGATGCGCACGGTCGCCGAGTCGCCGTAGTCCAGGTCCAGGACCGGCGCGCCCTGGGCGTCGGTGACGTGCGAGGTGAGACGGCCCCTGCGGGCGCCGTGGTCCTGGAACGCGTACGACGTCTCCAGGCGGAAACCGGCCCGGCGGCGCTCCTCCTCGTCGGAGGAGATCCGCTCCCGCGGCGTGGTGTACACCGTGTGCAGGTGGAGCAGACCGGTGCGCTTGCCCCGCAGCGACTCGCCGCACATCACGCAGACGTCGGAGCCGGCCCGGACGTCGTAGTGGTAGCCGCAGCCGTCGCACCGCCTCGCCTCCGCCGTCGCCAGGTCGCCCGAGGCGTCCGGCGGCAGCTGGACCCGCGTGACCTGGTAGCGGGCGCCCTCGTGGTAGATGAGCGCGCCGGGACCGAACTCGCGGATCGCGAGGAACCGGGGCCGCTGGAGGTAGTCCCCGTCGGCGTTGCGGCGGTTGCCCGAGCGCGGGATGTACGCGGCCAGCGGCAGCCGCGGGAAGCTGTAGCCGGGCAGGAAGCCCTCGGACGCCAGGTAGCGGTACGGGTTGAAGTCGCTCATCACCGACTTGCTGTCGGCGGAGCGGTTCAGCAGCAGGTTCGTCTGCGTCTCCGCCTCCCGGCGGCGGGTGCGCGCCCGGCTCTGCTCGCCGGGGGACAGGGTGTGGTCGACGACCCGCTTGTTCTGCTCGTACTGGTCGATGACGGCCGCCCGGAACAGCTGGCGCCACCGCTCGAAGGCGGCGTCGAACTCCCGCGGGGCCCGCTCGATCCGGTCCTCGATCCACTCGTCGTACCACCAGGTGGTCGACGCGAAGTCCGCGACCAGCGGCGCGAGGACCGTGCGGGCGGCGGCGGCCGCGCGCCGGCGGGCGTCCTCGTCCAGGGACAGGTCGCGCACGTCGGGCAGGAGCGGCAGCGGCATGTGCGGGTCGGGCCGGTCGCCGCCGTCGGGGTCGTAGGCGACGTCGACGACGTCCGGGATCGCGGTGCCGAGCCGCATGCCGGTCTCCGCCAGCCAGATGCCCTGCAGGTGCGAGCGGACCAGGTCCTCGTTGGCGAGGTCCAGGCGCGGCGGGGCCACCTGCCCCGCCACCATGTCCTGGGAACGGCGGAAGTAGTACTGATCGTGGCTGTTGCCGGTCGCGCAGTACGTCGTCACCAGCGCGGGCTGCCCCGAGCGGCCCGCCCGGCCCGAGCGTTGCGCGTAGTTCGCCGGCGTCGGCGGCACGTTGCGCATCATCACCGCGTTGAGCGAGGAGATGTCCACGCCCAGCTCCATCGTCGGCGAGCAGTACAGCAGGGGCAGCTCGGCGGCGCGGAACTGCCGCTCGCGCTCCAGCCGGTCCTCCGGCGTGACCTGCGCGGTGTGCTCCCGCGCGAACAGGCCCGCCAGCTCGGCGGCCGCGGTGCGGTACAGGTCGCGGAAGAACGGGTTGACGCGCGGGCCCTCGCCGCTGCTGTAGGTGCGCGCCAGCGGGTCGACCGCGCCCCGCTCGCCGTCGCCGGCCCGCCAGACCAGCGAGGCGGCCGACACCCGGTAGCCGGTGCGCTGCTGCGCCGCGCGGCGCCGGAAGGCCGGACCGGAGTGCTCGGGGGCCGCCTCCACCTCGCGCACCAGGTCCGCGGCCTTCGCCACCTTCAGCAGGTCCTCGATGACGGTCTGGACGTCGTCCAGGGGCAGGTCGCGCAGTTCGGGCATGTTCCGCCGCAGGTACTTGCCGAACTTGCCGCGCGCCGACAGGAACAGCGCGGAACGCTCCATCCCCGGCCGCGACCCGTACGGGTAGGCGGTGCCGACGGCCGGCTGGTCGGAGTCGCCCAGCACCCACGGCCCCGTCAGCCGCTCCTCGCTCGCCCGCTGGAGGGTGTCGAAGTCGTCGCGGAAGTACTGCACGTCGACGGCCAGGGCGCGCCGCATGAAGTCGAGCAGCGTCCGGGTGACCTCCTCGCGCAGCGCCGGGTCCGCGTCGCGCAGCACGGCGTGCGCCGACTGCCAGCGGTCCTGGCGGGCGGCGATCCAGCCCAGGTCCTCGTAGTCGATCCGCAGCAGCCCCGTCTGCTCCAGGTTCGGCATCGTGATGCGCCAGCCGCGCTCCAGGTCGCGGTAGAGGCGGTACCCGACCACGTCCCGGAACGTCTTCGCCGCCCGCCGCTCCATCGACGGCGGCAGGTCCGCGCCGGCCGCGTACTCGCGGGGCGCCAGGCCCATCACCTCGGTGACGGCCTCGGCGAGGTCGTCGTGGCGCAGCCCTTCCTCGCCCGCCCGCAGCGCCGCCTGGTACAGGGCGCCGCGCAACTGGGTCACCTGGGCGAAGTCGTTGAAGTGCCCGGCCTGGAGGGAGGCGTCCTGCCGGTTGTCGACGAAGGTCAGGAGCTTGCGCGCCTCCTTGCCCAGGCTCTCCTCCGGCACCGCCCGCAGGGACTTCACGATCGACGCGGAGATCAGCGAGGTCGCCGAGGAGCGCCCCTCCTGGTCGAGCGTGGCCAGCTTGGCGAAGTCCCGGCCGCGGGTCTGCTCGTAGGAGACCTGGCAGTGCACGCAGAACAGGAACGGCGCGGGCACGAACGCCGCCACCAGGCCCTCGCCCGACTCGGCGCCGTGGGCGTCCACGACGACGCGCCTGGGCAGGCGGGGCCGGTAGGACTTCCTGACGGCCATCACGCCCTGCGCGTCCGGCTCCAGCCACGACTCCGGCAGCCGCCGGTCGTCCACCGCCTTCCGCGGATCGGCCGGCCACTCGTAGTCCTGCCCGGGCATGCCCAGGTACAGGTAGCCCTCGCCCTCGCGGCCCCCGGAGGCGGAGGTGTCCCGGCGCGGCTCGTAGCGGAACGCGCCGCCCTCCTCCGTCCGCCACACGGTCAGGTACTCCTGGCCGCACTCGCGGCAGAACGCCAGCGGGAACAGCGGCTTGCCGCCGCTGTCCGGCTGCTCCAGCTGGTAGGTGCGCGTCAGCGGCCGGGTGAGCGGATCCTCCAGCGTCGTGTAGACGGTGTCGCCCTTGGAGAGGAACTGGTGCAGCCTGAACGCGAACAACGGCCGTTCCGTCAGCGGGTGCTTGGCCTGCGCGCCCGCCTCCAGGGTCGCCCGGATCGCCTCGCGCACGCTCTCCTCCGCCACCCCGGAGGCGGCGGCCAGCTCGGCCGCCGCCGCCTCGACGGTGTCCGGGGGACAGCGGCGCAGCCGCCCGGTGCCCTCCTCGCGCTCCAGGCCGAACCGCGACTCCACCCAGCGCGCCAGCGGGTCCTTCGTCAGCGCGTCGTACGAGCGGGGCGCCGCCGGCACCCGCAGCCGCTCGGCGGACACGGTCTCCGGCGCCTCGTCGGTCGCCCGGACCAGGGTCTCGCCGATGACCCGCTTCGGCAGCACCGTCGTACCGAACAGCCGCCCGGCGACCCGGGCCACCTCGCGCCGCTGGTCCTCCCAGGAGCCCTCGGTGGACATGGTCGCCGAGGTGCCGATGCACTGCAGGGTCGCCGAGGCCCGGCAGGCCTCGCGGACCCGGCGGATCAGGAACGCCACGTCCGCGCCCTGCCGGCCCCGGTAGGTGTGCAGCTCGTCGAAGACGAGGAACTGCAGCCCCTCGGCCATGCGGATCAGGCTGGACCGGTCGTCCGGCCGGGTCAGCATCAGCTCCAGCATCACGTAGTTGGTCAGCAGGACGTCCGGGGGGTTCCTGCGCAGCTCGCGGCGCTCCTCGGTGGACTCCTGACCGGTGTAGCGGGCGAAGGTGACCGGTTCGCGGCCCTTGCCGAAGCCGTGGCGCAGGTACTTCTCCAGCTCGCCGAGCTGCGAGTTGGCCAGCGCGTTCATCGGGTAGACGACGATCGCCCGCACCCGGCCCCCGGCGCCCGGCCCCGCCGCCTGGCGCTCCTTCAGCACCCGGTCGACGATCGGCACGATGTACGCCAGCGACTTGCCGGAACCGGTGCCGGTGGTCAGGACGTAGGAGTCGCCCGCCTGCGCGGCCTCGATCGCCTGCCGCTGGTGCAGGTGGAAGGTCAGCGGCCGGCCGTCCGGGCGCGGCGAGGTCTCCTTCTTGCCGGCCTGGAAGATCTCCGCGCACCTCGGGTGCAGCACGCCGTCCCGCACGAGGTCGGTGACCTGCCCGCCGTCGGCGAAGAACGGGTTCAGCGACAGCCACGGATCCGGCCACTGCGACTTCGCCGCCAGGTCGTCCGCGACGAACCCCTCGATCCGGGCGTCCCGGATCACCGTCGCGCTCCGGGTGAAGTCCTCGTACTCGCCGATCAGGTCGGCGTGGATGCCGAAGACGTCCATCGACTCGGGCAGGCGCGGCTCCCGGCGCGGCACGGGCACCGGCGCGGCCGGGGCGCGCTCGGGGAGCAGGGCGCGCAGCCGCGCCACCGGGTCCGTCACCCGCCAGTGCGGGGACAGCAGGGCGGCCGTGTCGTCCGGGGCGAGGGCGAGCGGGATCAGGACCTCACGGACCATCGCGGCGTTCTCGGGCCGCAGCTCGGCGTCCTTCTCCAGGAGCCGGTCCACCAGCCGCACCAGCCCGGCCGGCAGGTCCGGACGCACCAGGGTCAGCTGCGGCGGCCGCTCGTGCTGGTGCTGCTCGGAGAGCTCGAAGGGGGTGCGGGCGGAGAACGGCGGCCGGCCCATCAGCAGCTCGTACAGGATGCAGCCGAGCGCGTAGAGGTCGGCGGAGGCGGAGACCCGTTCGGCGCGGAACTGCTCGGGCGCCATGTAGCGGGCCGTGCCGACACTGACGCCGATGCTGGTCAGCCGCGTCTGGTCGGGGTCGTCGACGATCGAACCCATGCCGAAGTCGAGGATCTTGACGGTGCCGTCGCCGGTCAGCATCACGTTGGCCGGCTTCAGGTCGCGGTGGACGACCCCGGCGGTGTGCGCGGCGGTGAGTCCGGCGGCGATCTGCGCCCCGATCGCGGCGGCCCAGGAGACCGGGAGCTGGGGCTCCTCGTCGATGAGGTCCGCGAGCGGATGGCCGTCCAGCAGCTCCATGGCCAGGTAGGGCAGACCGCCGCCGCCCGGCTCACCGTCCACGCCGCCGTCGATCAGCAGGGTGAGGTTCGGGTGGCCCTGGGAGAGCATCCGCATGATCCGCACCTCGCGGCGGAAGCGGTCGGTCTCCTTGCCGGCCCCCGAGGTGTCGATGGCGGCTCCGGTCCGGCCGCGCAACAGGGTCTTGACCGCGACCTCCCGGTGCGGGGAGTCCGGAGCGGCCTGGACGTCCTCGGCCCGGTGGACCTCCCCCATGTTCCCGCGCCCCACGATCCCCGTGATCCGGAACCGCCCGCCGACCGTCTCCAGGCCCACTCGCCCTCCCCGTTGACCCGTCGTACGCACGGTGGGTACGACCCCGGGGAGTGTACACCTTCACCACTTGACGAGGATGGTGAATTTGCGTTGACGATGTCAACGTGGTAGTCGGGCTGATGAGGTCGGCAGGCATGCGAGCAAGGGGCGACGGTTTGCGGCCATTGCGCAGGCGGATTCCGCACGGCCTTCCGGAATCCGCCACCCGGCGCGCGAGACCTTCCACCGAAGTCCCCCGTCCCGCACCCGTCCCGCCCCCGTCCCGCTCGGCGATCGCCGGGCACCGGGCTCGTCGTCCCGCACCGTCGTGGGCGCGGCCGGCGCGAACTCCCGGGCGTCCGGGAGGAGTTCAGGTGAAACAGTCCGGCGCGGGCGGCCGTCTACCGGCCGCCGTCCGCGAGCTGCTGCTCCAGTTTGCGGACCCGCTTCACCACAGCGGGCTTGACCCGGCGGCTCTCCAGGGTCCGGGCGAGACCTCTCACCAACCGCGTGGCGGGCTCGCTCTTGCCCTGCCGGTCCAGCGACCGGGCGATGTGCTCGATGTCGCGGGTCAGACGGATGTGGCCGAACGTCTCGGCGGCGGCGTCCAGATCCCCGTACGCCTGCTCGGTGCGCCGCCACCCCGACTTGAGGTCGGCCGTCGTGAGCTCCAGGCGCGGACTGCCGCCGTCGCCACCGTTCCGCACGACCTTGCCGGGGACGGTCTCCGCCAGCGCCAGGCAGGCGGCGGCGTGCCTGGCGACGGCCTCGTCGGGAATACGGTCCACGACGTCGCGCAGCACGTCGTTGGCTCCCCGCAGCACCCGGCTTCCGCCCAGCGCCAGCACGCGTCCCACGGCGTCCGTGCAGACGTCGTCCGCCAGCCGCTCCTGCTCACGGCCGGCCGGGCGCTCCACCCGGAGCCTGAGCGGCGCGGCCATGACCTGCCCCGTCGAGGCGCCGGCGGCGGCCGTGCGCAGCGCGGCGTACACGCGGTACGTGCCGGGTTCGGCCATCTGCCAGCCGCCGAGTCCGGAGCTGAGCACGATCTGCCCGTACAGTGCCTCACCGGGCTGCAGCACGACGGGTTCGGGGCGCATGCAGTACTTCATGTACGGCCGGTGCATCCGGGCTTCGGTCTCCCCCTCGCGCTGGATGACGACGCCGAGGTCGTCGCCCATCAGCTTGTTGCCGTCGACCATCACCGGGTCGGTGGAGGTGTTGGCCAGCTTCAGCTCCCCGATCACCGGCTCCAGCATGCCGTAGCGGTACGCGCCCTGGTGGTCGGGATCGCGGCCGGTGCGGAGCGAGAGCGTCAGGGGGCCGGGGACGGAGTACTGGCGGACCTGCTCGAAGGCGTGGTGGTCGAACCAGGGGATGCTGCCCATCTGCACGAACCGCTCGGGTGCGTGCCGCAGGAAGCGCAGCTCGTTCTCCGAGAAGAAGTACGAGAAGTCGCGGAAGAACGCCTGCTCCCCACCGTGGACCAGGAACGGGTAGTTCATGAAGCTCCGGGACTCGGGCTCGTCGACGAGGGGCATCCAGGGAGTCCCCTCCGCCTTGTCCCAGGCGTGCGCGAGGTTGAAGCAGTGCCCGATCTCGTGCACGGCCGTCCAGAAGCGCATCCGGCGGGCGAACGCTTCCGGCGCGGGGTCGTTCGGCGGGAGCTCGGAGATGAACGAGTCCGAGAAGATCGCGCAGCCCTGCCGCTGGGCGGTCCCGATGTCGTCGAACATGATCCCGCCGAGCTTTCGGCCCATGTCGTGCAGACCCGCGAACAGGGTCCACACCTGCCACTGGGCGACGCCCTGCCCACCGGGCCCCGGCCTCCACTCGGACCAGTGCTGCTGCATCGCGTCGTGCATCTCGATGTCGGACCACTTGTCGTCGACCGAGGCCGAGCGCGGGATCACGTTGCTGCCGCGGGTGCGGGTGACCTGGATGCCCTGGCGGGCGTAGGCGTCCTCCACCGTGAGGGTGATGTCGGGAAGGCCGGCGGGCCGGACCGGGTGGTCGTGCAGCGCGTACGCGTCCGTCTGCTCGGCCCCCTCGACGCGGTCGAACTCGATCCCCACCTCGCGGAACGCCGACCGCGCGAAGGTGTAACCGAGGACCAGGTCGGCCGCGCCCGGGCGGCTGAAGGTCACCTGCGCGGCGAGCGGTTGCAGTGGCGGGCGGCCGGAGAGCCGCACGCGGACCGAGGTGGCGGGGCGCAGGGAGGCGTTGCCGTCGCGGTAGCCGATCGGGCCGGCGTACGAGCCGTCCGGCTGCTCGGTCACCTTGGCGATCCAGGTGAGACCGCCGGTGACGAGCCGCCAGACGCGGCCCGAGACGGTCATCGTGGGGGCCGGCCCGTCCACGTCCACGCGGAGTTCCTCGAACAGGCCGAGGGCGGCGCCGGGCGGGATCGTCTCCGCCGGCGGCCGACCCGTCCGGGACCGCTCCACCGCGATCGCGCTCTCCTCGGGAAGAGCGCCCCCCGGCACCGCCGCACCGGTCGGCCGCATCTCCGGCGCGACGACCGCGACCACGCCGGACACCGGCGGTACGTTCTGCACGACCTGCGCGCCGTCGGGGACGGGGACGGGGACGACGGGCAGGTCGGTGCGGACGTACACGCCGCTGCGCTGGACCAGGAGGGCCGCGTCCCGCACTCCCGACTGAGCGCCGGCCGTCATGTCCCCGCGGTCCCGCACACCGTCGGCGTACGGTCCCGATCCGTACCCGGCCCGGGACCGGCCGTCACCGGCGAGGCGGGAGATCTCCTCGACGACGGCACGGACGAGTTCGTCGATACCGGTCGGCGGGCGGTGCTTCTGTGTGGTCATGCCGGCCTCTCCTCAGCCCGGGCTCCGTCGCCCGTGCGTGGTGGTGCAGCGGAAGGGGTGGGTGTCCGGCCGCTTCGGGGCGCGCGGCACGCGGCGCGCGGTCCGCGGTCTGCGGGCGTTCGGCCCGGCGGCACGGCCTGCCGCGTCAGGGCGGGGCGCCGCAACCGTCGGTATGTCCGAGCGGGACGCGGACGGCTGCCGAACCGGTCCGGAGCGCGCACCCCGTCCGGTGGTGCCGCCGAGCGCACACCCCTGCCGTGGGAAGGCCGGACCGCCGTGGGAAGGCCGGACCCTTCAAGTGGAAGTCCGACCACGCCGGGTCGCAATTCGACCGCACCCGATCGAGCCCGTCCGCGGAGCGCCTCGCCCGGCGGACGTGCCGGTCACACGTAACCGGGGAGGTCTCCTCGCGCGCGGAGGGTGAGGCCGTCGTCGGCGCCGAGGCCGACCAGCACCGCCTTGGTGACGGTGGTGTCGATCTCCACGCTCTCACGTGGCCCTCCCCGGACCGAGACCTCCACCGTGACCCCGCCGTCCCGTACCGGAACCTCGAGGAGGCGGGCCAGGCCGATCTGCCGTCTGGTGCGCACCGAGGGGTCGTCCAGGACGACGGTTCCGTCCACGGCGACCACGACGTGCTCGCCCTGGAAGTCCTCCTGCAGTGCGATGTGGAGCACGCTCATGGCATCCGCCTCACGTCGTCCCCCCGACAGGCTTCCGGCACCCCGACGATACGGCGGCCGGCCCCGTACGGCGCCACGACGCCGACCGGCCCGGCGACGGGAAGCCCCGCGACCACGCGAAAGCATCCTCCGGCGTGTCCGTGGTGTGGTGAGCCGATGTCGCGTCGGCCCCGGCGATGAACGGTCAACCGCGGAGCGTGTCCCAGTGGACGGTGCGGTCGCACCAGCGGTCCAGGAGGGTGCGGTCGTGGCCGACGGCGAGCAGGCCCGCGCCGGTGGTGCGGCGGTAGTCCTCGACGGCCGTCACGAGTGCGGCGGTGGTGGAGGCGTCGAGCATGGCGGTCATCTCGTCGCAGACGAGCCAACGGGGGCGCAGGACGAGGGCGCGGGCGAGGCAGGCGCGTTGGAGCTGGCCGTCGCTGACTTCGTGGGGGCGTCTGGCGAGCAGGTCCGGGGTCAGGCCGACGGTCGCCGCGAGCTCGGTGACCCGCTCGGGCCGTCGCGCGTCGTGGTGGCCGGTGGCGCGCAGGGGTTCGGCGATCAGGTCGGTGAGCTTCAGCCGGGGATCCGCGGAGAGCCTGGGCTGCTGGAAGACGACGCCGAAGGCGGTGCGTTGTTCGCGTGGGGCGCGGTGGCGCCAGTGGCGTACCGGTGTGCCGTCGAGGTGGACGGTTCCGGAATCGGGGCGGTGCAGGAGGGCGGCGACGCGGGCCAGGGTGGATTTGCCGCAGCCGCTGGGACCGAGCAGGCCGACGGCTTCGCCCGGCTCGACGGTGAGGGAGGCGCCTCGGACGACGGGGGCGTTCCTGTCGTATCCGGCGGTGATGGCGTGCAGTTCAAGCACGGGCGTCCTCCGTGACGTGCGGGTGGTGACAGGCGACGGCGTCGGTCAGCGCAGGGACGGTGGTGCAGGTGTCGGTGGCGCGGTCGCAGCGTGGGGCGAAGGCGCAGCCGTCGGGGAGGTCGCCGAGTTCCGGGGGCATGCCGGGGACGGGTGTGAAGGCGCGGTCGGGCAGGGCGTCGAGCAGGCCCCGGCTGTAGGGGTGGCGAGGGCCGGGAACGCCGAAGAAGGCGGCCGCGTCGGTGATCTCGACGATGCGGCCGGCGTACATGACGGCGACGCGGTCGGCGATGTGCGCGGCGGCGGCGAGGTCGTGGGTGATCATCAGCAGGGCCCGGTCGGCGTCGTCGATGTGACGTCGCAGCTCGTCGACCGTGTACCTCACCAGGTCGCGGTCGAGTCCGGTGGTCGGTTCGTCGGCCAGCAGGAGAGGCGCGTCGCCGACGAGGGCGAGGGCGGTGGCGGCCCGCTGGGCGAGACCGCCGGAGAGTTCGTGGGGGTGGCGGTCGAGGTGGTCGGCGGGGAACGCCGTACGCTCCGCCGCGGCCTCGGCGGCTTCGCGTACGGCCGCGCGGCCTCGTACGCCCGTCAGCGCGGCGACCGTCTCCTCCAGTTGTGAGCGGATGGTGCGCACGGGGGTGAGGTGCGCGGCCGGGCTCTGGGGGACGAGGCCGATGCGGCGGCCCCGGACGGTACGGGCGAGGGTGCGCTCGTCGGCGGTGAGGAGTTCGAGGTCGCCGAGGCGGGCCCGGCCGGCGGTCTGGGCGTTGGCGGGGAGCAGGCCGAGGAGGGCGGAGACCAGGACGGACTTGCCGCAGCCGCTTTCTCCGATCAGGGCCAGGCACTCGCCCGGCGCGACGTCGAAGCGGGCGTCGGTGACGGCGGCGATGCGCCGGCCGCCGGGCATCAGGAAACGCACCGACAGGCCGCGGACCGACAGGACTGGAGGCCGTTCGGTGGAAGTCACAGCATCAGCTCCGATCGGCGGCGGGGGTTGATCCGTTCCCGCCAGGCTCCGGCGAGGCCGGCGACGGCGAGGGTGGGGACGATGATGAACAGGCCGGGGAAGAGGGTCGGCCACCACTGCCCGGCCAGCAGTGAGCCGCGCGCGCTCTGGACGAGGTTGCCGAGGCTGGCCATGTGGGTGGGCAGGCCGAGTCCCAGGAAGGACAGGGCGGACTCGTGCCACATGGCGTGCGGCACCATCAGGACGGCGGCGAGCGCGGCCTGGGGCAGCACACCGGGCAGCAGGTGCCGTACCGCGACCCGCCACCGGGAGGCACCGCCGGAGACGGCGGCGTCGATGTACGGCCGGGAGCGCAGGGAGAGCACTTCGGCGCGCACGATGCGGGCGGTCGACAACCAGTGGGTGAGCGCGACGGAGACCACGACCGGCCAGACGCCGGGCCGGAACATCGCGACGATGAAGATGCCGAGCAGCAGGTGGGGAACGGAGGAGAAGGTGTCGACGAGCCGCATGAGGGCCCGGTCGGCCCACCCTCCCAGCGCCCCTGCGGTGGCCCCGACGGCCGTGCCGATCACGGTCGCGGTGAGGGCCGCGGCCACCCCGACGAGCAGGGAGACCCTGAGGCCGTAGACGCAGCGCAGCAGCAGGTCCCGGCCCACGTCGTCGGTGCCGAAGGGGTGCGCCCAGGAGGGCGGCAGCAGCTTGGCGGACAGGTCGACGGCCTGCTGGTCGAGGTGGACCAGCGGCGGTACGAGCAGCACGGCGAGCGCGGTCGTCGTCACCAGGACGACCGAGGTGCGCACGCGCAGGGTGCGGGTCGAGCGGCGGTTCGTGCCGGGGGAGCGCCACACGGTCCCGGGAGGCTTTTCGGTCTCGATCGTGGCCTCAGCCATGGGAGTCACATTTCACTGAGTTCCACCCTCGGGTCGAACAGTCCGTAGAGGAGGTCGGCGAGCAGGTTGCCGACGAGGACGGCGGCGGTGGCCAGGGTGGTGAGGGCGGCGAGCAGGGGGAAGTCGACGGCGGTGGCCGCCTCGACGGTGGCCGCCGCGATGCCGGGCCAGCTGAAGACACTCTCCACCAGCAGGGCGCCGGTGATGAGTTCGGGGACACGGGAGCCGATCAGGGTGAGGACCGGGAGGAGTCCGGAGCGCAGGGCGTGCCCCAGCAGGACGGTGCTCTCGCTCAGTCCCCGTGCGCGGGCTCCGCGCACCGGGTCCTCCGCCAGGGCGTCGCCGACCCCCTGGCGCACGTAGAGGGTGAACCAGGGGATCTGGGAGACGGCGAGCACGCCGGCGGGCAGGACGAGGTGGCTCGCGACCTGCCCCGCGGTGACCCGCTCGCTCGCGGTGTCGGTGAGACCGCCCGCCGGGAGGACGTCCCACTGGAGCGCGAACAGCCAGACGGCCAGCAGGGCGATCCAGAAGACCGGCGCCGCCTCCAGGGTGTAGGCGAGCGAGCTGACGATCCGGTCGAGCCACGATCCGGGGCGGCGGGCGGCCAGCACCCCCAGCACGGTGCCTGCCAGCACGGCCGCGACGAACGCGACCGCGCACAACAGCGAGGACCACACCAGGCGTTCACCGATGACCTGCGTCACCGGCTGCCGTAGCACGCTGGACTGGCCCAGGTCGCCGCTGAGAGCGGAGGTCAGCCACTCCCACCAGCGGGCGGTGAAGGGCCGGTCCGCGCCCAGGTTGTCCCGCAGCCGGTCCAGGGTCTCCTGGTCGGCGCCGAGGGCGGCCGTGCCCGCGTAGGCCTTGACGGGGTCGAAGGGGGAGGCGGCGGCGATGGCGAACACGCCGAAGGTGACGACGAGGAGGAGGGGGACGGCGAACAGCGCCCGCCGCCCCGCCAGGCGCGCCATCGCCCCCCAGGGCAGGGACCTGGTGCTCACTTCTTCGGCTGCCAGTCCTCGATGTTCCACCAGGGGCCGCTGGCGAAGCCGTGCTCGTGCGGTTCGAGCTGCGTGGTCAGACCGCTCCAGCGGTCGGCGAGCACGTAGAGGTGGTCGATGTGGGTGAGGAAGGTGTAACCGGGGTTCTTCACCAACTCGCGCTGGAGCGTCTCGTAGGCGGCCTTCCGGGTCGCCGCGTCCGAGCTGCGGCGGCCGGTGTCGAGGGCCTTGTCCACGACCGCGTCGTCGTAGCGGGCCATGTTGTTGAAGCCGTCGCCGGCGAGGGAGGAGTGCAGCAGGGTGTGGAGCCCGAAGTCGGGGTCGCCGGTGCTGCCGAAGCCGGCGAGGACGGCGTCGTCCTTCATCCGGGGCTCGATGACCTCCCAGGTGGCGCTCTCCACCGTCACGTCGATGCCGGCCTTCCCGGCGTCGGAGGCGTAGGCGAGGGCGTGGTCCTGGCGGACCTTGTCGCCGGAGGGGTAGAGCAGGGTGAACGCCGCCCGCCGTCCGTCCTTGGCGCGGACGCCGCCCTCGCCGGTCTTCCAGCCGGCCTGATCCAGGATCCGCTCGGCCTTGGTGAGGTCCTGTCCGCGCTCGATGCCCTTCGCGTACCACGGGTCGTCGACCGGCAGCGGCCCGTAGGCCGGTCGGCCGGCGCCGTCGAGGATCTTGTCGACCATGGCCTCGCGGTCCACGGCGGCGTCGAGGGCCTGCCGTATCGCACGGTCGCCCGTGACCTCGCCCGCGGTGGGGAGGGTGACGGCGCGGAAGTCGTAGGACTTCGCGTCGTACGTCTTCCTGCCGTTGTCGCTCTTGAAGGTGGCGGCCAGGTTGGGCGGGAGGACGGCGCCGTCGAGGTCACCCGAGCGCAGCCGGGTGGCGCGCACGTTGTCGTCCGCGATGACGGCCATGGTGAACGTCTTCACCTTCGGTTCGCCGCCCCAGTAGTGCGGGTTGGCCTTGAAGGTGAGCTTCTCGCCCTTGCGCCAGGCGGAGAGCGTGTACGGGCCGGTGCCGACCGGTTCGGTGTTGAAGGATCCGGTGTTGGGGTCCTGCTTGCCGGCGATGTGCTCGGGGACGATCGGCAGGACGGTGCGTCCGGCGAACGGGGCGTAGGGGTACTCGAGGGTGAAGACCACCTTGTCGTCGCCGTCCGCGCGCACGTCCTTGACGGCGTCCAGTTCGCTCCGGGCGGTGTTGTTGGTCTCGGCGTCGAGGATCGTGTCGTAGGTGAAGACCACGTCGGCGGCGGTGAGCGGCTTGCCGTCGCTGAACTTCACGCCGTCGCGGAGGGTGTAGGTGTAGGTGAGCCCGTCGGCGGCCACCTCGGGAAGGTCCTTCGCCAGGGCCGGTCTCAGCTTCAGGTGGGCGTCCCGGGCGAGGAGGCCGTCGAAGATCTTCGAGTTGCCGTCCTTGCCGTAGCCCAGCAGGGGGCTGAGGGTGTCGGGCTCCGAGGCCACCCCGATCACGACCGAGTCGGTGGAGTCGCCGCCGCTTTCGTCATCGCTGGGCGCGGAGCAGGCGGTGACCCCGGCCACCATCGCCGCCACCGTGACGGCGGCACCTCGTATCCGACGGGTCGTCATGAGCCTCACACCCTTGTTGCTTGTGAATCGTTGTTGCACATTATGTGCGATTGAAGGACTGCCCGGGCACGCCGCGCATCAGTCCGTCACCGATGAAGCCCGGGCGGACGTCTTGCCGGCGGCAGGCGGAGTTCCGGGGTGGTCATAAGGACAGCGCGGCAGCCGTACGGGCCGGATGATCCGGGCCTAGGAAGACCGCGATGCCATTGCCCCGCGGAGAGGGATGGGTGGCCTGGGCCCAGCCCTGGCGGCGGTAGAAGGAGGTGGCCCGGGGCGCCCCGACCGAGGTGAGAAGCCAGCTGCGGCCTTCGGGGGCGTCGGCGGTGACGGCCTCGAGGAGCGTCGTGGTGAGGCGGGTGCCCTGGGCGGAGGGGCGGACGGCGAGTTCGTCGACCTCGAGGGCGCCGCACAGCCAGTCGAGGGTGCGCTCGGTGCCGAGTCCGGCGGCGGCCTGCGGGTGGCAGCGGTCATCGGGGAAGGGTGTGGGGGTGGTCCAGGCCGTGGCGAAGCCGAGCACCTCCCCGTGGCTCACCGCGGTGACGGCCGTGAAGCCCGGACGCCGTACGTTCACCGGCAGCCGCCCGACGAACTCGACGGCCTTCTCCTCGTCCTCGTTCCACGGCGGGGCGAGGAAGGCGTCGACGTACACGGAGCGCAGGGCCTCGACGTGCGCGAGCAACTCGGCGTCCTTGAAGACGCGGATGTCCATCAGGCCGCCACCGGCCAGGGTCTCCGCACCGTAATCGGCGCAGGCCGCCACCGCCCACGCCACCCATGCCCCGGCAGCCGCCCGTCGCGGATCAGCCCGGCGCCGGTCTCGTCACAGGAGGACTCGATGCCGGGAACGATCGGAGGACCCATCTCCGCCCTTCCTGCAATCGAAAAGCTATTGCAAGTATTGCGCAATAACTCGGCACTGATGTGTACCCCCTCAGGGGCGCGCAGGTCACCGCCGTGAACGTGCGGGTCCGTTGACGGCACCCGAACGCCCAGGCGCCGAGCGGTGACCCCCATGCGCCCCGTCCCGCCCGGCGCTGCGCCCGCCGCCGCCGCGACCGCCGCTGCGACCGTCGTCGGGGCCGGCCCGAACGCCGGACGCGGTGTTCATCGACGGGCGTCTCGCCGCCCCTGGCCTTCCTCGCGCCTGGTGGGAGGCGCTGCTCGCCGATGCCCACCGGCGCCATGAAGGCCCGATGGATCGCGGGTCTCTCGCGCCGGTGGGAACGCCCCCCGGGTCCACGACGCGACCGCGGTCCTGGGGCCTGTGCCTGATCGGCAATCAGTCTCATCTGCTGCTAACGTGCAACTGCGCATCGGTTGCAATTATGGCGGAGGACGTTGGACATGGCGGTTTACACGCTCCCGGAGCTTCCCTACGACTACGCGGCGCTCGAACCGGTCATCAATCCGCAGATCGTCGAGCTGCACCACGACAAGCACCACGCGGCCTACGTCAAGGGCGCGAACGACACACTGGAGCAGCTGGCGGAGGCCCGGGACAAGGAGCAGTGGGGCTCGATCAACGGCCTGGAGAAGAACCTGGCCTTCCACCTCTCCGGGCACATCCTGCACTCCATCTACTGGCACAACATGACCGGCGACGGCGGTGGCGAGCCGCTGGCCGCCGACGGTGTCGGTGACCTCGCCGACGCGATCGCCGAGTCCTTCGGCTCCTTCGCCGGCTTCAAGACGCAGCTCACCAAGGCCGCCGCGACGACCCAGGGTTCGGGTTGGGGCGTGCTGGCGTACGAGCCGCTGAGCGGCCGGCTGATCGTCGAGCAGGTCTACGACCACCAGGGCAACGTCGGGCAGGGCTCCACCCCGATCCTGGTCTTCGACGCCTGGGAGCACGCCTTCTACCTCCAGTACAAGAACCAGAAGGTCGACTTCATCGACGCCATGTGGGCCGTCGTCAACTGGCAGGACGTGGCCAAGCGCTACGCCGCCGCCAAGGAGCGCGGCGACAGCCTGCTGCTCGCGCCGTGACGCCGTGACAGCGTCCGCACAGACGTCCTGCTCGTGATCGTCTTCTCAACCTTCACTTGCAGGCGGTGATACGAAGGGCTCCCGCGAGGACGTGACTCGCGGGAGCCCTTCGGGTTCCGTGCCGGAGCGGAAGCTGTCCGACGAGACGGGCGGGTGCAGCCGGAAGGTGGACGCCCTGACCGGCCGGCGACGATGCGCCCCATCCGAATGAAGCGGCCTCCGGCCGCGGGCCGAAAGCCGCTGAGACGGATGTGGCCTGGAGCGCACGTTCCCACCCTCCGAGCCCGGCCCTAGACTGCGACCGCTCCGAAACCGGCGATCTTCGGGAGGGTGTGCAGGATGAACCGAGCACTCATGACCGCATTGGCGGCATTGGCGTTGGTCACGTCCGGGGGCGGTACCGCCTCCGCTTCCGATGCCCCGCCGCGAACCACACACGGCCCCTGCCGGTACGCCCAGACCCCGGACGAGCCGGCAGCGCGGCCGGTTCCCCTGCCGCCCGACCCGCGACACACCCCCAGCCGCGGTGCGGTCGACATGGCTGTCCCGACCAGCCAGGGCCCGCTCCCGCTGCACCTGGACCGGGCGAAGGCGCCGTGCACGGTCCAGAGCTTCGTGCACCTGGCGCAGCACCGCTTCTACGACCGTACGGTGTGTCATCGGCTGACGGCGTACCCGACGCTGAAGGTCCTGCAGTGCGGCGATCCGACCGGCACCGGCGAGGGCGGGCCGGGGTACAAGTACAAGGACGAGCTGCCGGTGGACCTGCCGCCGGCGCCGAGCGACCCGACCGGCGTCCGTCGCCTCTACGGACGCGGCCTGCTGGCGATGGCCAACGCCGGTCCGGACACGAACGGTTCGCAGTTCTTCGTCGTCTACGGCGACTCCGCGTTGCGACCGAACTACACGGTGTTCGGCACGGTCGGCGCCACCGGTCTGGAGACGCTCGACAAGATCGCAGCCGGCGGTATCGAGCCGACCGCGCAGGACCCGGCGCCTGTCGACGGCACGCCCGTGCTGCGGCCCCAGCTGCGCAGCGTCCGGCCGTCCTGCCGCCCCTGACGAACCGTGGCGCGGTCAGCGCGGTCCGGCCACGTGACTGGTCGTGCCACGGTGAGGCCGGACACGGTGACAAGGGCGTCGGCGGTGGCGGGCCACGGGCCGCGAAGGAGGGAACGACCGGCCGGAAGCACGCCCCGAGCGGTCCTGCGCTCGCTGTGTCTCGGCCTGCTCGAAGCCCACACGCTGTCCGGTTCACATGGGCCTCGCCCTCGGCACCGGCGTCCTTCTCGATACCGAGAGCGATGCCGCAGCGACTCCACCGAGGCGACCTCCGCATGACCTGCTGTGTCATGATCGCCTGCGTCCGCGAGCCAGGTTGGTCCTGGGAGGGCAGGGCAGCTGGCTGCTGCGCCACCTGGAAGGGCTGCAAGGGTGGGCCACATGATGCGCTATGCGCCCACCGGGTGAGGTGTCCGAGGGGGCGGGCGGCGCCCGCCCCGTACGTATGACGGGGGCAGCATCCGTCATGCCGCCGCCTCCCGGCAGTAATACTGGACGTATGGATGCGACGATCACCGTCGCCCGCGCCGAGGTACTGCGGGACCGCTACCGCAGCCGACTGCCCGAGCGCTTGCAGGAGCTGGCCGGCCCCGTCGAGGGCAGCGTGGACCTGCCGCTCCACATCGTCTGGTCCGGGCGGACGAGCTACAGCCTGGACCGTCCGAAGTCCCGCATGACGCTCTACCGGACCGTCCTGGCCGAAGGACTGAGTGAGGACCTGGTGGCCCTCCTGCACCACCGGCTGCTCGCCGAGCAGTGGCCCGTGCTGCGGCGCTTGATCAGTCCCTACATTCGCGAGGTCTGGGAGGACGCCTTCCCCGAGCTGCTCCGCACCGCTCCGGCCGGCGCGACCGCCGCGTGAAGCTCACTCCGCTCCACGAGTCTCCTCGCCGACATCCTCGACCTCGGCTCCCCCTACCCTCTGGTCCTCACCGGCGGATACGCCGTGCAGGCCCACGGCCTGGTCGAACGCTTCAGCCGTGACCTCGACGTCGCCACCGAGAACCCCGCTCCGATGCAGGAGATCGTCGCCTCCCTCACAGCGGGTCTCAGCGCGCGCGGATGGCGGACCACGCACGTCCAGACCGATCCGCTTAGCGGCCGTTTCCTCGTCACCGAGCCGGACACCGATGAGGAGTGCGAGGTCGACGTCCTCAAGGAGGCGTTCTGGGCCCCTCCCGCTCAGACCCCCTACGGCCCTGTTCTTTCCCTCGATGACGTAATCGGCACCAAGGTCCGTGCCCTCGCCGACCGCGGCACCGTCCGTGACCTCATCGACGTCCAGGCTGCCTCCCGTCACCGCTCCACCGCCGACCTCGAATCCCTGGGCCGCCGTCGCGCCCACGACGAGTTCAGCCTCGAAGACCTCCGGGACCGGCTCGTCGGCGCGGACTGGTACGAGGATGAGGACTACACCGCGTACGGGCTCACCTCCCGGCAGACCGAAGAACTCAAGGCGTGGGCGCTGGAGTGGGCAGAGGATCTGGGTGCGCGGATCCATGACGAGAACGCCTGAGATGCGGTCACGGGTCCATCCCCTTTACGGCCGTTGCAACGAGAGGATGCGGTGTAGCCGGCAGGTGCCCACCCGGAGCCATCCACGGTGGCGGCTGCCTTGCACGGCGGATGTGCAGGGCGGCTGAGCTTGCCCGCTGTGGAACATCTACGAGGCGTTCGCGGTATCCGGCCGCATCCATGTCCAGATCGCCGAAATGCCCGATGGTCAGCGCTACCTGTGGACCGCGAGAGCCGTCACCCGGCACCGCGGCGGCTGAGGCGAACCCGGCAAGACCTTCGCCAGTTCCACGACGTCCCCATACTTTCCGCCTCGGTTCACGGAAACTGAATGCCGTCATGCTGATCATGGCCGAGCGTTCTCTGGACGAGTTGTACACCGGCGGGTGGTCCCGCGGGAACAGGTCGTGAGTCCGCGAGGAGGCGACTGTTGTCGCGCCGGTGACCGTGAGCATTCGGTAGTAGTCAATTCCATGGTGAACTCGGGATTCATCTGGAGGCGGCTGCTGCTGACGTTCGGCCGCCGAGCAGGCCGCTGGCGGGATCGAATGGATCGACCGCGACAAGTCTGGATCGAAGGCCCACCTGATAGCAGACCGGAACAACAGCCTCGGTTTGGATGAGCGGCTCCGTCGGAGAGGTGGCCGTCGCCACCTCGCCCACAAGGGCATCGAGTCGTCCCAGTGACTCTGCCGTCACCGCTGAATGGTCGAGAGGGCCGTTTCCTGGCCGGCTGGCGAAAAACATTCTCCCCGGATCATCTATTCATTTTTTATTCGAGTGACGTTAATTCATGAGTCGTTATTTGTTTTGAATTAAAAGCTTCGTGGGCATGCCTGTGAGTGCCTGGTCAAAAATTCTCCTCACTCTCTTCACGATCTTCTTGTCATGTCCCAAGAAGTTGATGTTGTATGTGACGGCTCCTGGAATTGGGCAACGGAGCGTGACACGAGGGGACGGGGTGGGGGCGAATGCGTGTGCGTTCTCGAAGACGCGCTTGGTTCTGCGGTGGGTTACCGACGTTGACGGCTGCCGCGTTGTTGCTCGGACTCACGCCTGCGGTGGCGCAGGTGACCGTACAAGCCGACACCACCGTCGCCGCTGAGGCCACTCCCGCGCGGAATGAGGCGGTGCAGGCGCTGGCGGAGGCCGGGGAAACGGGTGAGCGCGTCGAGGTGGTGGGGGAGCGGTCGCAGGACACGACCGTGTACGCCAACCCCGATGGTGAGACGTTCACACTGGAGCAGTCGGCGGTTCCGGTGCGGGTGGCGACGGCCGGCGGGGGCTGGCGGACCCCGGACGCCACACTGGTACGCAGGTCGGACGGGTCGGTGGTGCCCGAGGCGGCCGCCGTGGACATGAAGTTCTCCGGTGGCGGCGCCGATGATCCACTGGTGCGCATCAAAAAGGGCGGGCGTTCTCTCGCCTTGGGCTGGCTCGACGCGCTGCCCGAGCCGGAACTGGACGGAACCAGCGCCCTGTACCGCGACGTCCTGAAGGACGTTGATCTCAAGGTGACGGCTTCCGCCGAAGGCTTCCGGCACGTGCTGGTCGTCAAGACCCCGGAAGCGGCCGCACAGCCCGAGCTGGAGCAGATCGAGTACTCCCTGCAAACGTCCGAGCTGAGCGTCGTCGAGAACGGCAGCGGCGGTTACAACGCCGTCGACGCCGACGGCAACTGGGTGTTCCGCGCCCCGAGGGCACAGATGTGGGACTCGGCGGGTTCCGGAGCGGCAGGGCCGACGGCGGCCACGTCATCGCTGGGCACAGCGGGCACGGCGACGGACCCGGGTGAAGGAGCCGACGGCGGTGAGCCCGGCGCCGAGCCGATGGCCGGTGACACGGTGAAGACGATGGCCGTGCGGATCGACGACGACTCGCTCACCGTCACGCCCGATCCGAACCTGCTGGCAGGCACTGACGCCCGGCATTTCCCGCTCTACATCGATCCCACCGTGACCTGGGGCGAGGCGGAGCGGACCCTGCTGCGCTCGGACGGCTACGAGTCGTACGGCTGGGGCAACGGGGACGACAACCTGGGCAAGGGTGTCGGCAAGTGCGGTACCTGGAGCGGCTATTACTGTGGCCCGGGCTATACACAGCGCTTGTACTTCGAGTTCTCCCCGGCCAGTCTCAAGGGCAAGCGGGTGCTGGACGCCACCTTCCGGGTGACCGAGCCGTGGGCGTTCCAGTGCGACCCCAGATGGGTCCAGTTGTACCGGACCGACAACATCTCCTCGTCGACGACCTGGGCCTCCCGTCCCACTCCGCTGGATCTGGTGGGTGACCGCAACGTCTCCGCGGGCCGTGGTTCCTCGTGCGATCCGGACACTCCGGCAGCACCGATCGAGTTCAACGACGACCCCAAGGAGAGCTACGAGAACCTCACACCGACGGTGAAGAGCTTCGCAGACGGCAAGTTCTCGCGACTGACCCTGATGCTCAAGGCCAAGGACGAGACGGACCCGTCGGCATGGAAGCGGTTCCGGAACGACGCCGTACTGGCCGTCACCTATGTGGGCCTGCCCGCAGTACCGACCAGCCCGACGGCCGCGTCCTCGTGCGAGACGAACGCGGCCGATCCGGCGTGGATCTCCGATCCGACACCGAGGTTCAGTGCCCGGGTGCAGGCGGCCTCGGGAGGTGAGAGTGAGGCCAGTCTGCGAGCCCGCTTCTACGTGCAGCGCAAGACGGCCGACGGATGGACGGCGGTGGCGACCGAGCCGATCCGCCCGTCCAGCGGTTACGTGGGGGACAACGCCACGGTGACCGTGGACTCCCCGGTCACGCTGGCGCAGAACACCTCCTACCGGATGGCCGTGTTCACCCGCTCCTACTACAACAGCGGTGACAGCGCGATCGAGAGCCACAGCACCGTGACGACGAAGGGCTGGTGCTACTTCACGATCGACTCGACTCGTCCCAAGGCACCGACGGTCACCGTGCCCACGGGAGCGGTGTACGCGGTGTGCCCGGAAGACGGCGACGGCTGCGGCGCTGCGACCGGCGGTCCCGGCGTCGCGGGGCAGTTCGTCTTCACCAAGAACTCCGCCGACTCCAACATCGTCGCCTTCGAGTACAAGCTCGCCACCGACAAAGCCTGGACGAAGGTGACGGCGACGAGCACGCTCACCCGCTCGGTCAAGCCGGCGCTCTCGGGCGTGCAGGTGCTGTACGTGCGGGCGGTGGACAGCGTCGGCACCGGCCAGTCGGGGGAAACCACCGCGGTTCGGTTCAACGTCGCGGAGGGTGAGGGACCCTCGGGGCTGTGGCACTTCGACGACTTTGCGCCGGGGTCGACGCAGACGAACGCCGCCGACACGGGAACGACACCGGGCAGTCGGCACAACCTGACGCTGCGCAGTTCGGGGGCGGGTTGGTCGTCGTTCGCCCGGAACGGAGAGGGCGGACGCTCGCTGTGGCTGAACGACACCACGAACACCGCCCAGCAGAACGGGTACGCGGACTCTTCCGGCCCCGTAGTGAACTCGCAGTCCTCGTTCACGGTGTCGGCCTGGGCCTACCCGACGGACGACACGGCCTTCCGCACGGTGTTGTCCCAGACGGGCAGTGACAACAAGGGGTTCTCGCTGTACTACTCACCGGGCGTCGGCCGTTGGGTGTTCCTGATGCACTGGTGGGAGAACGGCACCCGTAAGTACATCGGGGCGAACGCCGACGTGACACCAGGCATCACCTTGAAGACCTGGACGCACCTGGCCGGAGTCTACGACGGTGACGCCCACACCCTGAGCCTCTTCGTGAACGGGCAGCGCCAGGGCGATCCGGTCCCCGTCCCCGAGGCAGGCCGGGCGTCCGTGGTGGACGGCAACTTCCAGGTCGGCCGTGCCGGCGGCTACAACGCCACGTACAACAACTACTGGAAGGGACGGGTCGACGAAGTCGCCGCCTACCAGACCGCTCTGCCGGACGCCGAGGTCGCCAAGGCGGCCAAACTGCTGAACGCTGACGCGACCGGCCGCGCGGTGGAGCTCGTGGCGGCGTGGCAACCGCATGGCAACACGGGCACCGTCGCCCTCACCGACACCGTCAGCGGCTACGGCCGCGCACTGCAGATGAACGGGGGCGCCGCCGTCACCGATGACGCGATCGTGCTGGACGGCGTCAACGACTCGATCACCACGCCGGGGCCGGTCGTCGACGACCGGGAATCCTTCACGGTGACCACCGAGGTCGCATTGAACCAAGAAGCCCTGAACGCCAAGGCGAACGGTTACACGGCCCAGATCCTGGGTCAGCGCACCGCCGACGGGTCGGCCTGGGGGCTGTGGTACCAGCGCACCGGTACCGAGGAGTACATCGACGACGAGACGGGTGATCTGCTGACCCGCCCCATCGGGTTCTGGAGCTTCGGCCGCCTCAACGATGACGGCTCGTTCATCGCGGTCGACTCCAATGAGGCGGCGGCCGGCGGCGCGGTGCGCCTGACCGGGGTCTATGACGCCCAGGAGGGGACGATCCGCATGTACCTCGCCTCCACCCAGAACGGTGTGGACACCGCGTACACGGCGGTGGTCGGTGCCGGGGAACTCGCCGGCGGCAAGGGCTTCGTCGGTGGGACCTGGGGCCATCACCTGCCCGGCCGGATCACGGACATCAGGATCTGGGCTGGTGCGGCAGCCGACGAAAACCAGGTCGGCGACATGGTGGGCGTCGCACAGGACGACCAGAAGGACGACGTGTCCGGCTGACCGGCTGATCCCCTCGAGACGGCCCGCCCCGTACCCGGGCGGCCGTCTCGGCGGGGCCTTCCGTTGCCTGCCCTGCCCGTACGTCGCTGTGCCCGCGTGCACGGCCGCTTGCCCATGCTCAGTTCACCCGTGACCCTGATGGGGGTTGTTCGTGTTCGGAAGACGGATGCCTCGTAGCAGTCGTTGGCCCACTCGCGCCAAGAACATGCTGCTTCTGGCGACAACGGTAGCGGTGACCGGCGGTGGTTTAGCGCCCGTCGCACAGGCCGCAGGACCCTCGGCCGATCTGAAACCGCTCTGGGAGCGGCAGGTCACCAGTACCGAGGAGGTGACGGGGCTCGGCGCCAAGGCGCAACGCGCGGTGGTGTCCACCGGGCGGAAGAAGAACGCGGTCCAGGCCACGGATGCCAAGGCCGAGCAGCGCGCCACCTGGCCGCAGAGCGGCACCGCCCGGATAGCCGTGGCCGCTGCGGGCAAGGCCAAGACGGCCGAGGTGGGCGGGCTGCCCCTCGCCGTGACGACTCCCCGGGCGGCGAAGTCACCCGCCGGCGGAACCGTGCGCGTGAAGGTACTGGGCCACCGGGCCGCAACCGAAGCGGGCGTCAGAGGAGTCCTGCTGTCCGCCGAAGCCACGGAGGACGGCGGCAGCGCGGACATCAGCGTGGACTACGGCCGGTTCGCCTCCGCGTACGGCGGCGGCTGGTCGGGCCGTCTGGGCCTGGTCCGGTTGCCGGAGTGCGCACTCACCACACCGGAGAAAACCGAGTGCCGCACCACCACCGAGGTGGCGTCGGCCAACGACATCTCCCGCCGGACCGTCACCGGCACGGTCGCCCTGTCGGCCGCCGCTCCCACCGTGCTGGCCCTCGCCGCGACGACATCCGGGGAATCCGCGTCCGGCTCCGGCACCTATGCGGCGACCCAGCTGTCCCCCTCGGCCACCTGGGAGGCCGGAGGCTCCTCCGGCGCGTTCACCTGGTCCCACCCCATGCAGGTCCCGCCCGCACCCGGCCCCTCCCCCGACCTCTCCCTCAGCTACGACTCCGGATCGGTCGACGGCAGGACGGCGTCGACGAACAACCAGGCCACCCAGGTCGGCGAGGGGTTCACCACCTCCGCCAACTCCTACATCGAGCGCACCTACGGCTCGTGCGACGAGGACGGACAGAAGGACAAGTTCGACCTGTGCTGGAAGTTCGACAACGCCAGCCTGGTCCTGAACGGCAAGTCCTCCGAACTGGTCAAGGACGACACCACGGGCAAGTGGCGGCTGAAGAACGACGACGCCTCCACGGTGACCCTGTCCACCGGCGCCGACAACGGTGACGACAACGGCGAGCACTGGACCGTCACCACCGGCGACGGCACCCGGTACGTCTTCGGCCTGAACAAGCTCACCGGGGCCGGCACCGAGCGCACCAACTCCACATGGACCGTACCGGTGTTCGGCGACGACTCCGGGGAGCCCGGCTACAGCCAGGGCAGCGCCTTCGCCGACCGAGCCGTCACCCAGGCATGGCGGTGGAACCTCGACTACGTCGAGGACCTGCACGACAACGCCATGTCCTACTGGTACGGCAAGGAGACCAACTCCTACGCCAAGAACGGCGCGAGCACCGCCACCGCCTCCTACACCCGCGGCGGCCACCTCACCAAGATCCTCTACGGGCAGCGTGCCGACGCCCTGTTCACCGGGATCACCTCGGGCAAGGTCGAGTTCGGGTACGCCGAGCGCTGCACCGCCGCGGACTGCTCGGAGCTGAAGGACTCCACCGCCCCCAACTGGCCCGACGTCCCCTTCGACTCGATCTGCGCCTCGGGCGAGGACTGCCCCGCGACCGGCCCGTCGTTCTTCACCCGCAAGCGGCTCACCAGGATCGACACCTCGGTCTGGTCCGCCACCACCGGCGCCTTCGCGGCCGTCGACACCTGGGAGCTGGAACAGCAGTACCTCGACGGCGGGGACATCGGTGACACCACCGACCAGACCCTGACGCTCAAGAGCGTGAAGCGCACCGGTAAGAACGGCACGGCGATCGGTCTCAACCCGGTCACCTTCACCTATGACATGCGGCCCAACCGGGTGGACGGCGACCGGGACGACATCCTGCCGCTGACCCGGCCCCGGGTCCGCACCGTCACCTCGGAGACCGGCGCCATCACCGATGTCACCCTCTCCGGCCAGGAATGCGTCCGGGGCAGCGCCATGCCCACCGCGGAGGACAAGAACACCAAGTCCTGCTACCCGCAGTACTGGCACATCAACGGCGCCGAGGAAGCCTCCGTCGACTGGTTCCACAAGTACCGCGTCACCGACGTGGTCACCAGCGACCCCACCGGCCACGGCGCCACCATGGAGAGCCACTACGCCTACGACATCCCCGCCTGGCACTACAACGACTCGCCGTTCACCCCGGCCGACGAACGCACCTGGTCGATCTGGCGCGGCTACCGCACCGTCACCGTCACCCAGGGCTCCGGCTCCGCCCTGTCGAAGAAGACCTCGGTCTACCTCCAGGGCATGCACGGAGACCGGCTCCTGGCCGCCGACGGCACCCTGGACCCGGACACCCGCCGCACCGCGAGCGTGCCCGGCAAGGACCTCAACGGCCTGGACGTGCCCGACCGGACCGACAGCGAGGAGTACGCCGGCTTCCTCCGCCAGGAGATCACCTACAACGGCGCGACCCCCCTCTCGGTCACGGTGAGCGACCCCTGGTCGAAGAGGACCGCCACCCAGCACAAGTCGTACGCCGACACCGAGGCGTACTACGTCCGCACCGGCCGGACCACCGGCCACACCTACCTGACGGCCACCCAGTCCTGGCGCTCCACCGCCTCCGCCACCACCTACGACGACTACGGCATGGCCATCAGGGCCGAAAGCACCGGGGACACCGCCAAGAGCGGCGACGAGACCTGCACCCGCACCTGGTACGCCCGCAACGACAGCCTGGGCATCAACTCCCTCACCTCGCGCACCCGCACGGTGGGCAGAGCATGCTCCGTCGCGGAGGCGGACCTGTCCTTGCCGACCAGCGTGGCGACCGCCGGCGACGTCGTCTCCGACACGGCCACCGTCTACGACACAGCGGGCGCCACGGCCTGGACCGCGACGCAGACCCCCACCAAGGGGGAGCCGACGTGGAACGGCCGTGCCTCGGCCTACCCGGCCGGCGTGACCGGCGGCGAGCGGGCCCCGTCGTCCTGGCAGTCCGTCAGCCGCATCACCTACGACACCCTCGGCCGCCCCGCCACCACCACGGATCCCGCCGGCAACCCGACGACCGTCACCTACACCCCCGCCGGCACGGGACCGCTCACCCGCATCCAGACCAAGGACGCCAAGCTCTACAGCACCTACGCCTACGTCGACCCCGCGCGAGGCCAGACCACCAAGACCTTCGACCCGAACAACCGGATCACGGAAACGGCCTACGACGCGCTGGGCCGCACCACATCGGTATGGCTGCCCAACCGCAGCCGCGCCGGCCAGCAGAGCGCCAGCTACGTCTTCGACTACTCCATCTCCAACACCGCACCGTCCTGGACCTCCACCGGCACACTCAAGGCCGACGGCAACACCTACTCCACCTCCTACACGATCTACGACTCGCTCCTGCGCACCCTCCAGACCCAGACCCCCGGCGCCACCAGCGGACGGATCCTCACCGACACCCGCTACGACAGCCGGGGCCTGGCCTACGAGACGTACGCCGACATCTTCGACAACGCCGCACCGTCCGGGACGTACGCGCAGACCGAGTACGGCGAAGCACCCAGCCTGACCAAGACCGGGTTCGACGCCGCGGGACGCCCGACCACGACGACCTTCCTGGTCGGCGGTGTACAGAAGTGGCAGACCACCACCACCTACACCGGTGACTCCACCGCCACCAGCGCCGTCACCGGCGGCTCGGCCACCCGAACGATCACCGACGCGTTCGGCCGCACGGTCGAGACCCGCCAGTACGCGAGCACCTCGTTCGCGGACAGCGAGTACGCCGGAGGCGTGGGCGCGGCCTACGCCAGGACCCGGTTCTCCTACACGCCCGCCGACAAGCAGAAGACGGTCACGGGGCCGGACGGTGCGCTCTGGTCGTACACGTACGACCTGTACGGCCGTGAGATCTCCGCGGCCGACCCGGACAAGGGCACCACGACCACCGGATACACGGCACTCGACCAGGTGGCCTGGGCCAAGGCTTCCAGCGGGCAGGCGGTGATCTCGGCCTACGACGTGCTCGGCCGGGTCACCGACACCTGGAAGTCGGCCGTCAACGCCGACCTGACCGACGCGTCGGTGCTCGCGGCCCAGAAGACGGACGCCAACAAGCTCACCCACTTCACCTACGACACCGTGACCTCGGGCAAGGGCAAGGCCGCCACGTCCACGCGGTACATCGGCGGAGCCACGGGCAAGGCGTACACCCAGGCCGTCACCGAGTACGACAGCCGCTACCACGTCACCGGATCGAAGCTCACCCTCCCCACGGACGAACCCATGGTGACGTCGAAGGCCCTGCCCTCGAACGTGCTGGACTTCACCGCCTACTACAAGATCGACGGCACCCTGCAGCAGACCACCGAGCCCGGGGCCGGCGGACTCGCGGCGGAGACCGTCGGGTACGGCTACTCCGCGCAAGGTCTGCCCACCACCCTCAGCGCCGGCGGCAAGGGCATCGTCCTGGGCACCACCTACACCGACCTGGGCCAGGTCTCCACCCTCCGCCTCGGCGTCTCGGACGCGACCGGAACGAACAAGGTCGACGTCACCCACGGTTACGAGGACGGCACCCACCGACTCCTCCAGACCCAGGTGCGTGCGCAGACCCACGCCTACGACGCGCTGAACCTGCACTACACCTACGACGACGCCGGCAACGTCACCAAGATCGCCGACACCACCACCCTCGCGGGCACCGGCAAGACCGACACCCAGTGCTTCGACCACGACGGCTACCAGCGCCTGACCGAAGCGTGGACGCCGGCCACCGGGGACTGCGCGGCCGACGGCCGCACCACCGCGAACCTGGGCGGCGCGGCCCCCTACTGGACGAGCTACACCTACGACACCGCCGGCCTGCGCACGACCGAGACCACCCACGGCAGCGACGGCTCGAAGACCACCACCTACTGCTACAAGGAAGGCACCACCCAGCCCCACACCCTCCTCGCCACCACCGGCACCGGCACCGGCACCTGCACCAGCGCCACCGCCCAGTACGCCTACGACGCCGACGGCAACACCACCAAGCGCCCCGACGGCACCACCACACAGAAACTCGACTGGGACAGCGAGGGCAATCTCGCGCGCCTGACCGAGGACCCGAACGGCGCGGCACGTGCCACGGACTACCTCTACGGAGCCGACGGCGGCCTGCTCATCCGCCGCAACGCCTCCAGCAACGGGGAGACCGTCCTCTACCTCGGTGCCACCGAGGTACACCTCAAGGGAGGAAAGGCGTGGGCCAACCGCTACTACAGCCACGCCGGCGCCACCGTCGCCCTGCGCAGCAACCAGTCCGGCACGGAGAAGATCACCCACCTCACCGGTGACCAGCACCACACCAACACGGTGGCGATCGAGTCCGACACCCAGGCACTGACGAAGCGGTATCTGACCCCCTTCGGCTCCGAGCGGGGCAGCGGCGCCGCCAACTGGCCCGACGACAAGGGATTCCTCGGCAAACCCACCGACAACGACACCGGCCTCACCCATGTCGGCGCACGCGAGTACGACCCGTCCATCGGCCAGTTCATCAGCGTCGACCCGCTCCTGCAGACCGACCTCCCCCAGACCCTCAACGGCTACAGCTACGCCGCGCAGAACCCCGTCAGCCAGGCGGACCCGAGCGGCATGGGTCTCGCCTGCGGCGGCCGAGGCGACGACGTCGCCTGCCCGACCCGCCCCGACGGAAGACCGGGGAACGGCCGGCCGGGCGAAGCAGTCAAGCCCGTGGTCGCCTGCCCGAGCCTGATCAACCCGCAGTGCCCGGAGTACACGGGAGGCACCGCGGGCGGCGGTGGAGGAGGCCATGGCGGCGGGGGAAGCACCGGCTCCTCCGGCGGCGGTGGCGGCGACTCCTCGCAGCAGAAGGCCGTCCACGTCGACGACGGCTGCAAGGACTGGGGCCTCCTTTCCGGCGCCTGCCGTAGCGTCGGAGAGGTCTTCTACGGCGCCGTCAGCAACGTCCCGCACGCCGTCGAGTACGCCGGCTGGATCTGGGACGAAGACTGCTGGGGGGGTGGTCCTGGAACCGAGGGCTGTGACTACGGGGCCCAGTTCGATGCCTGGGTCGCCGAGCACGGTTACGACATCTCCGGCGATGAATACCAGGTACCTTCTGCATTGGCAGCGATCTTCGCGCACAACGGTGTGCGCAAGCCCAAGCCGTCCAGTGGCGTGGGCCCAGGGTGGTTCCCGTACGGCAGCGGGAAAATTCCCGGCGGGTGGAGTGGTCCCAACATGACCAAGAAGTACAGGAAAGACTTGAACAAGCCCGGTTTCGTCTGGCGTGCCCCCAAGGGCCAGGACAGCGTGCGCATCGATAAAGGTGATCCCAATTCCGTGCATGCCACTCAGCAGGTGGATCACGTGGTAATCAACTCTGGTGGCAGGATCGTGGGACGAGATGGTGTGCTGCTGCCGCCCAACGCCAAAATTCAGGACTACCCGGTCGAAGCTCACATCCCGCTGAGCGAGTGGCAGACATGGAGAAGCTGGAATGCCCCGTGATGATGCGGAATTGCAAACACCCTGGTTGCGCGATCAATTGATCGACTGGCTTCTGGAAATTTCGGACAGGGATCGGCTGCAGGAGGATTTGGCTTCCTCCGGGGGGGCGGCCATGGACCGTATGCTGGACTTCTTCGACGATACTGGGGTATTGGACGAACCTGTCGGCAGGGTCGGTTTCATTCTCCGTGACGAAGGAGAAGTGGAAGTCATGCGGAAGCTCAACTCTGCAATCGATCAAGCCATCCAGGAAAGTTCTGGGAGTGATGTCGGAATGATTCACTCGCGATCTTGGGAATCGGTGATGACCGCTGCTCGGGAAGCCCTGAGGGTAATGGCGGTGGATGGTCCGCGAAACGGCTGATTCACGAAGCGGATCGCGTCGCGGCGGTGTCCGAGCCGGAAAGGGTCAATCGGCTCGGACAACTGCTCCCTTCCATGGCGTTGAGTCTTCCCTGGAAGTTCGGCAGGAGGGAGGCGGCGTCGATTCCGTGCGCCGGGGTGTCGATCTATCTGGGGCAATTCCTTGACCTTCATGAGCATGGATACGCACAGGGTGCGACATGCTCGGTGCCAGTTCTCTGCACGACTTCCAACCGATGGGGAACAGGGCAACACGAGGATTCGGCCTTACGGGCGCAGACCGGCCTTCGGGTTCGTTCTGTCAGGTCTCGTCGCACTCTCCTGCTGGGGGTGCGGCGCCGCAAGTGTGGAGGCGAGTGCCGGGCCCGCAGGGCAGAACGGCGCACGGATGTACGACGGTTGCACCGGCGGGCGAAGCCTTGAGGAAATTCAGCGGGTCTACGGCTTTACCGTCCCTGCCGCAGCAGAGAACTTGCGCCACTGCGAACAGGAGAGTTGGTCGGGCAGTGAGGGGGAGTTGCAGTTCGACACGTCCAGAGACGGACTGCAGAAGTTCCTAGCCGGGTCCGGGCAGGCGGACCTCAGGCTCGTCAAGGGCGAGGCGGGCGGCACGGGGAGGGATTGGCAGAAGATCCCGCCGGGGGTGCAGGTCGAAAGCGGCACCTACGTGAACAGGATCGGCGGATGCGACAACGCCGTCATGCTTGACGTCCAGGAACTGCGTGCCGGTGAGGTACGGGTCTACCTCACCGTGATCTACGCCTCGTGACCAGCTTGGTACACAGGAACCGTACGGGGCGATCGCTCGGTACTGCGTCGAGAGGTGAGGGCTCACTGGTGCTGTCGGGGCCCTCACCCCGGTCTGGTGCCCCTTCCGATGAACTGCCCTGCTCTCAACTCCGAACGCGAATTCGAGGTCGAGGCAGACATCTGCGGGGCCGCCTCATAAGAACCGGAAGGACACGTCCCATGCCTGACGGCAGGCGGTGGAAGCTCGGCCGCGCATCGGCCGTTGCCGTGGGTCTGTTGACCCTGGTTCTCGGTGTCGGTGCCTGCTCGCCGGCACCTGAGTCGATCGTCGCGGTCGAGGCGGCAGGGAAAGGCGGGATGCGCGTACTGACCATGACGTGCGCGGAGTTCTCGCCGGACGACTTCGGTGTCTATCGTGAGGGCGGACCCGACGAGTTGCAGACGTGGGCCATCGCTCCACGGAGCTGGAACGGCCCTGCTCCGAGCGCGGTGGAAGTGTTCCGGGTGCCGGAGGGATGGAAGACCTACGGGTCGGACATCCGAAGTCTTCTGCCGGATGCGACCTATGTGGCCGACGTCCACGGTGACGTCAACCGGTGGGGCATCTCGGGCGAGGTCCGATTCGACACGAAGCGCCTGGCGAAGCTGGGCAAGGGCGAAGTGCTGACGCGGAACGAGGACCACGAAACGATCGCCGCCAGCAAGAAGAAGTTCCTCGACCAGGCCGACGCCCGTTGCCGGGAACTCACTCAGAAGAAGGCGCCCCCTCGCAACTGAGGCAGCGCGGGTGTGCGGGTGCCGTACGAGGCCGGACGGCACCCGCACCAGCCGAGAGCGGCGGCATGTTCGATGAGGCGCTGGCGGTAGCCGCCGTCGCCCCGCACCTTGCGGATGCCGGGATGGTCGGCGGCGACCTGGTCCAGCAACCGGGCGCCGGCGGCGGAGTCCTGCACACTTGCCCCCAGCGGCCAGCACGGCAAGTAAAAGTCCAAGGGTGTCGGTGACGATGTTCCGCTTTCTGCCCACGATCTTCTTCCCGGCGTCGATGCCCTGGCCGGCGGCGGGCACGCTGGTGGGGATCTTGAAGCTCTGCGTGTCGATCACACAGGCTGACGGCTCGGCGTCCCGTCATCCCCTCTACCGGAGCAGACCGTTGAGCTGGGCGAACATGTCTTCGTCCGCCCACTTGGCGAAGGCGCCCGTAGACGGTGTTCCCGTGAAGGAGGCAGTGCCACTGGAGCTCGGTGCGGTCCACGTACAAGATCACGTCCATGATGTCGCGCAGGTCGTGTTCCGGTGGTCGGCCGAAGTGCAGGGCCCTGCCGCGGCGCTCGAGCCGCCAGGCGGAGAGCACCGGCTCGATCAACTCCCAGCGGGCATCGGACAGATCACTCGGATACGGGTTCCGCGTCCGCATGCTTCCGGCGTAGCGTCGCGGACCGAGTGCGCCCAGACGCACAGCGACAACAATGGAAGCACACGTCCGCGAAGGCAGGGCGTCCGGGGATGGGACAGGCGCAAGCCGCTTCCCGCTCCACCTGTCACCCCATCTGACCAGCAGGAATCAACCCGCATCTCCAGCAGCGCGAGCATCACGACCTGGCAGTCTGAAAAACGCTGGATACACGGCCAGGCCCGTTGAAAACAATCTTTCAGAGAGGGCGTTGCCGGGGATTTCTGAATTCTTTTGGAGGTACATCGAGAGCCCCTGCCGAGTCGGTACTCGGCGTGGCTCCTTGCCATTTGACGGCAATGCCAGCAGGCGAGCGCTGCGGCAGATGGATCATCGAGGGCTCCTCGGTGCCGTTCGGGGCGTTGTTGCGGCAGTCGATGGCTTGGCGTTGAAGGCGCAGTCTGATACGGCCGGAGATACCGATGGTGACGCCGATGTGAGCGTGGCCGAGTCACTCGTTCCGTACCTCTCACGTTCCTGATGTTTCGTCAGGTAAGTCAGCATCTGATCAGCATCAGTCCCCGAACTGTCCGAGATGGCTACCCGGACAAGCGCCTGGTCTGCGGCTTCACCACAGCCTGGCCCGCACACAAGCGCAGGCGGGAAGCCTGCTTGGTGTGGTGCACGATGTTCTGCAAGGTCTTCGACCGGGAGGCGTGCCCGTGTACAGTGAAGACCGCCCTTGACCTGCACAAAGCAGGCAGGGAGCCGTCCTCCAGGAGTCCAAAGTGCTGCGTACTCTGTTCAAGTCCAAGATCCACCGTGCCACCGTCACCCAGGCCGACCTGCACTACGTGGGATCGGTGACCATCGACGCGGACCTGTTGGACGCCGCCGATCTGCTGCCGGGGGAGCTGGTGCACATCGTCGACGTCACCAACGGGGCGCGGCTGGAGACGTACGTCATCGAGGGGGAGCGCGGCTCGGGGGTCGTCGGGATCAACGGGGCCGCCGCCCATCTCGTGCACCCCGGGGACCTGGTGATCATCATCAGTTACGCTCAGGTCACCGACGCCGAGGCGCGAGAACTGGAGCCCCGCGTCGTGCACGTGGACCGCGACAACCGGATCGTGGCCCTGGGCGCCGATCCGGCGGAACCGGTGCCGGGGTCGGACCAGGAGCGCAGCCCGCAGGCCGTGTCCGCCTGACCACCGCACCAGCAGCCCCAGGAGCGTCCATGAGTGACATCGGCATCCGCGACGACCGGCCGGCCGGCCGCCTCGAGGCCCTCGGCGAGGGCGGCGAAGTCGTCGGCCGCATCGAGTACTTCGTGCTGGAGTCGCCCGCGCCCGCCCTGGTCCCGGTGCACACGATCGTCGAGCCCGCCCACGAGGGCAAGGGCATCGCGGGCTCCCTGGCCCGCGAGCTGTACGCCCTCTCCGGGCGCGAGGGCGTCCCCGTGGCCCCGCTCTGCCCGTACGTCGTGAAGTGGGCCGCGCGTCACCCCGAGGAGGCTCCGGCGGCCGACCCCGCGCTGCTGACCGCCGCCAAGGAGTGGCTGCGGGCCCACCCCGGCCGGTTCTGAGCGGTCCCGGTGCTCGCCCTCCTGCACACCTCGCCCGTCCACGTGCCCGTGTTCGACGCCCTGCGCGACCGGGCCCACCCCGGCCTGGAACTGCGGCACCTCGTCGACGAGGACCTGCTGGTCCGGGCGCGGGAGCGGGGACCCGACGCGGTCGCCGCCGACGTACGGGCCGTGCTCGCGCGTGCCGTCGCCGGCGGGGCGCGGGCGGTGCTGTGCACCTGCTCCACGCTCGGCGCGGTCGCCGAGTCGGCCGCGCCGGGAGTCCCCGTGCTGCGCGTCGACCGGCCGATGGCCGCCGCCGCGGTCGCCGCGGGCCCGCGGGTCGTCGTCCTGGCGGCCCTGGAGAGCACCCTCGGTCCGACCGCGGCGCTGGTGGCGGAGGAGGCGGCCCGCGCGGGTCGTCCCGTCGCCGTGCGCACGCTGCTCGTCGACGGCGCCTGGGACCGTTTCGAGGCCGGTGACGCCGAGGGGTACGTCCGTCTCGTCGCCGCCGGCGCCGACGCGGTCACCGGTGCCGACGCGGACGCGATCGTGCTGGCCCAGGCCTCCATGGCCCCCGCTCAGCAGCTCACCACCACCTTGGTACCGGTGTTCAGCAGTCCCGGGCCGGGGCTGGCCGCGGGCGCGCGGGCGGCGCGCCGCGGCTGACTGCACGCGGCCGCTCCCGTGCCTTTGACCCCGTGCCGCCGGCCCCGCGCGCCCGACTGCACGCCGCTGCCCCCGCACGGCGGGGGACCCGGCCGGGCGCACCGTGTGCCACCACCGGGTGACTGCGTGCGCCGCCGTCGGGTAGGCGGGGGAGGAGTCCAGAGCCAAGCCCGTTCCCCGGCCCGGAGGACACCATGACGAACCCGTACCCCGACCCCGTCCAGCCGCCGCCGACGCCGGTCCCCGACCCGTACCCCAGCCCGGTCCCGAACCCCGAACCGCCGCCGGGGCCGGAGCCCGTCCCGCCCGTTCCCGGCCCGGATCCGCAGCCGGGCCCGCAGCCGACTCCGCCGGCCCCGCCGCATCCGGGACCGCCGGACCCGGACCCGTCCCCGATCCCGCCGGGCCCGGAGCCGGTCCCGAACCCGGAGCCGGGCCCTCCGCTCAGCTGAAGCCTCCGCTCGGCTGAAGCCGGGACGGGGCCCGACGGCCGCGCCGGGGCCCCGCCCCGGCACTTCGGTGCGACTTCGGTGCGACTTCGGTGCGACTTCGGTACGGGGTTTCGGCCCGGTGCTCGGACCTGGCGCTTCGGCCCGGCACTTCGGCCCGCGTGGCCGCCCGAGCGGAGACCGCCGCCGGCCCCGGCAAGGACCGTGACCGCCCCCAGCAAGGACCGTGGCCGGCCACGAGGCAGAGCCTCGCGACCGGCCACGTGCGGCGGCCGCCGTTGCGGCACCCGGCCGCGGCCGCCGTGCGGCACCCGGCCACGGCCGCCGTGCGGCACCCGGCCACGGCCGCCGTGCGGCACCCGGCCACGGCCGTCGTGCGGCACCCGGTGGGCAGCCCGGCAGGGTCCCGCCCCTACGCCGAGACCTCCGACCGGTCCCCGCCCCACAGCGTGTGGAACGATCCGTCCCGGTCCACCCGGCGGTAGGTGTGGGCGCCGAAGAAGTCCCGCTGGCCCTGGGTCAGGGCGGCGGGCAGCCGCTCGGCGCGCAGGGCGTCGTAGTAGGCGAGCGCCGCCGCGAAGCCCGGGGTCGGCACGCCCTGGAGCGTCGCGGCGACCAGCACCTCGCGCCACGCGTCCTGCGCGGCCCCGATCTCCGCGGCGAACGTCTCGTCGGACAGCAGGCTCGGCAGGTCCGGCCGGGCGTCGTAGGCGGCGCGGATGCGGTCGAGGAAGGCCGCCCGGATGATGCAGCCGCCCCGCCAGATCGCCGAGACGGCACCGAGGTCGATGTCCCAGCCGTATTCCGCGCCGCCCGCCGCGATCTCGTGGAAGCCCTGCGTGTACGAGACGATCTTGGAGGCGTACAGTGCCTGCTCGACCCGGTCCGCGAAGGCCTGCGCCTCGGCCCGGTCCAGCGGTGCCGCCTTCGGCCCGGACAGGCCGCGCGAGGCCTCCCGCAGCGCCGCGTGGCCCGACAGCGACCTGGCGAAGACGGCCTCCGCGATGCCCGACACCGGCACCCCGAGGTCCAGCGCGATCTGCACGGTCCAGCGGCCGGTGCCCTTCTGCTCGGCCTGGTCCACCACCACGTCCACGAACGGCTCGCCCGTCGCCGCGTCCACGTGCGACAGCACCTCGGCCGTGATCTCGATCAGGTACGAGTCCAGCCGGCCCGTGTTCCAGGTGCGGAAGATGTCCGCGATCTCGGCGGGGGAGTACCCGGCGACGTCCCGCAGCAGCTGGTACGCCTCGCCGATCAGCTGCATGTCGGCGTACTCGATGCCGTTGTGGACCATCTTCACGAAGTGCCCGGCGCCGTCCGGACCGACGTGCGTCACACAGGGCGCCCCGTCGGCCGCCTTGGCGGAGATCTTCTCCAGCATGGGCCCCAGCGACCCGTACGACTCGGGCGAGCCGCCCGGCATGATGCTGGGGCCGTGCAGCGCGCCCTCCTCGCCGCCGGAGATGCCCGTGCCGACGAAGTGGATGCCCTGCTCCCGCAGCTCGCGCTCACGGCGCCGGGTGTCGGCGAAGTGCGCGTTGCCACCGTCGATGATCATGTCGCCGGCTTCCAGCAGCGGCGCGAACTCCTGGATCACCGCGTCGGTCGGCTCCCCGGCCTTCACCATGATCACCAGACGGCGGGGGCGCTCCAGCGCCGCCACGAACTCCTTGGCGGTCTCGGCCGCGATGAACTCGCCCTCGTCGCCGAACTCCTCCACGAGGGCGTGCGTGCGCGCCGCCGTCCGGTTGTGCAGGGCGACCGTGTAGCCGTTGCGGGCGAAGTTGCGAGCGAGGTTGCGGCCCATGACCGCGAGTCCCGTGACGCCGATCTGGGCTGAGTTGGTCATGCGGTTGGCTCCTTGAGAAATCCGTGAAAAACCGTGGTCGTCCGGCCGCGGCCCGCGCGCGACCCGTGCTCGTCGCCGCCGGTCCCGGCCCGTGTACATCCTGTCGCGTCCGTACACCCCTCGCACGTGCTGGACACGCCAAGTCGCCCACCGGAATACGGACACGAGGCTCCGTTCGTCTCAGAGGGAACGCAACAAGCCCGCCATCCGCCGCAGTTGAGCCAGTGCGGCCGATTGTCGTCTTGTCACGGCCAGTGAGCGGACCGTACTTTTGCCGCTCCTGACGCATGTCGAGGGGGATCTCCATGGCCGCACGCGGCCGGCACCGCCGGTATCAGCCGAACAGGATCAACCGGGCCTCGCTCACCGTCACGGCGGGCGGCGCCGGCATGGCGATCCCGCTCATCGGCGCCGGAGCCGCCGAGGCGGCGGACGTGGACACCTGGGACAAGGTGGCCGCCTGCGAGTCGACCAACGACTGGAACATCAACACGGGCAACGGCTACTACGGCGGCCTGCAGTTCACCCGATCCACCTGGGAGGCGTACGGCGGCACCCGGTACGCGCCGCGCGCCGACCTGGCCACCAAGGACCAGCAGATCGCCGTGGCGGAGAGGGTGCTGGACGGGCAGGGGCCGGGCGCCTGGCCCACCTGCTCGGTGCGGGCGGGGCTGACCGCCGGCGGCGACGCCCCCGACATCGAGCCGACCGGCGCGCCCGCGAGGACCGCCGCCCGGCCGGCGGCCGGCCTCAAGGACGTCCAGCCGCAGACCACGCCGCAGTCGCGGGCCGGCACCGCCCGGATGTACACGGTCGTGCGCGGCGACACCCTCTCGGAGATCGCCGACGCCGAGGACGTCCGGGGCGGTTGGCAGCGGCTGTACGCCGCCAACCGGACGACGATCGGCACGGATCCCGACCTCATCGTGCCCGGCCAGCGGCTGGACCTGCGAGGCCGGGCCGCGGCGGCCGGGGCGGAACGCGGCGCACCGGAGCGGGAGCGCGCCACCGGGAAGAAGTCGGCCGGGAACAAGTCGACGGGGAAGAAGACCGCGGAGGACGGGGCCACGGGCAGGAAGTCCGCCGGCAAGAAGGCCACGAGCGGGAAACCGGCCACGGAGAAGCCGGCCGGCCGCTCCCTCGTCGCCCCCGTCGACGCCGGGCTCGGCACGCCGTACCACGCGACGGGTTCCTCCTGGTCGAAGGGCTACCACACCGGCGTCGACTTCCCCGTGCCCACCGGCACGTCCGTGAAGTCCGTCGCCCCGGGCACGGTGGTCAGCGCGGGCTGGGGCGGTTCCTTCGGCTACCAGGTGGTCGTCCGGCACTCCGACGGCCGCTACTCGCAGTACGCCCACCTGTCCGCGATCTCGGTGCGGGACGGGCAGTCCGTGGGCGCCGGCCAGCGCCTCGGCCGCTCCGGTTCCACCGGCAACAGCACGGGCCCGCATCTGCACTTCGAGGTGCGGACGGGGCCCGGATTCGGGTCGGACGTCGATCCCCTGGCCTATCTGCGGGCCGGCGGCGTCAGGATCTGACGCGCACCAGGTGCCGGTCGAGGACCGGCATCGGGACGTACGGGCCGCCGTAGAACGGCCCGCACAGCGGCAGGGGGACAGGCGCGGGAGCCGGCACCGCCGGCTCCCCGAGGCCCCCCGGCTCCTCGGCAACCACCGGCTCCCCGGGAGCCCCCGGCCGCTCCGAAGCCTTCCGGGCCGGTACGTCGCCGGTCACCCGCGCGGAGGCTTCCGCGGGCGCCGGGACGCCGGCCGAGCCGGCCGTGCCGATCGACAGTTCCGGGAACGCGAGAGCCATCCGCTCCGCGGCGTACGCCGCGGCGGACTCGGCGCCCCCTTCGAGGGGCCGCGCCGTGACAGCGCCGTCAGCAGGCTCCGGAAACACGACGAGGAGGTCGGCCACGGGCGCCGTGACTCCCGTGGGGACCGTCCGCGTCTCCTCGTGCCGCGGGCCGTCGGTCTGCTGCGAGGTGTCCGTCAGCCGCTCGGTCGTCAGCAGGATCAGGCCACCCGCCGCCACCACGCCACAGCTCAGGGCGAGCGCGGTGCCGGTGGTGCCGTAACGGAAGGTCTCGCCGAACATCGTGATGCCGACGGCCGCAGCCACCACGGGGTTGACCACGGTGAGCGTGGCCAGCGGGGCCGCGAGCCCCGCGCCGCGGTAGGAGGCCTGCGACAGCAGCATGCCGGCCGTGGCCAGGACGCCGATCACGGCCAGGGAGGGCAGGTCGGCCGCCGAGACGCCGTCGGTCCAGTCGACCGCGACGGTCTTGGTGAACACCGACGACATGCCGAACGCGATGCCGGAACCGGTCGCCAGCAGCATGCTGCGCACCGCCGGGTGCCGGTGAGCGGCCCGGCCCGCGACCATCAGCGCCGCGACGGCGCCGCCCGTGACGAGCGCCGCGCCCACCCGCTGCGGGGTGCTGAGCGACTGCGCGTCGGCCGCGCCGACCAGGGAGAGCAGGCCGGCCAGACCGACGGTCGCCATGACGGCGCCCCGCCAGGCCGTCGCCCCGGCCCTGCGGCCCACGAACAGCGCGGCCATCGGCAGCGCGAAGACGATGGTGAGCGCGCCGAGCGGCTGGACCAGACTGAGAGGACCGTACGCGAGCGCCACGACGTGCAGCAGGCCACCGAGGCCGTTCAGCCCGACCGCCGCCCACCAGCCGGGCCGCCGCAGCGGGGCGTAGTGCTCGTCGGGGGAGGACACCGCGACCTGCTCCTGCACGATCGCCCCGGCCGCGTACGCCACCGCGGAGACGAGCGACAGGACCACGGACAACGCGAGGGCGCTCATGAGCTGCTCCTCTGCGTGAGGCGGGGGCCCGGGGCCCGGCGCGGCGAACGGTCGGCTCTCATGGCAAACACGATGCCTTGTCGATCTGTTCCCGTCGTCGTCCCTGAGCACCCAATGTGTCCTACTACCGATGGAGTACGAAGCGCCCCCACTCCTCCCCAGGGTGGGCGATACGCCAGGGATCTCCCCGACGGCGACCCCCGGCCCGTCCACGGCGGCCCCGCGCACTCCCCTTCCGCGGCCCGCCCCGCGACGGTCCCCCTCCGCCGGCGGTCCCTTCCGCGGCGGTCCCCCCGACGGCGGCCCCGGCTCGTCCTGGTAGTACTGCACGTCGTGGACCTCGACCCCCGACTGACGGCACTGCGCGCCCTGGGCGGCTTCTTCACCCTGCGCACGGCACCGCCCGCCGCCCCGCACGGAGCACCGGCCCGGCCCCTGCCAACGCTCGCGCAGGCCTACTCCGCCGCACCCGTCGGCACCCCTGCGGACGCACCCGTCGGCACCCCCACCCCCACCCCCACCCCCACCCCCGCGCCCGCCGGCGCCCATGACGACCCCCTGGCCCGCCGCGTCGCCAAGGTGACCCGCGCCCTGCGCGCCCCCGAACCGCGCGTCGCCGCCTCCGTCGCCCAGCAGGGCCTCGCGGCCCGGCTCTGGTCGGTGGCGCTCGGCTGCGCCGTCCTCCACGACGGGCAGCCCGACCTGGCGCCGGAGCTGCTGCGCTGGGATCCGGACGGCAGCGCCCCGGACGACCTGTGGCTGACGGAGGTCCGCGCCCGGCCCGGCGACGCGCGGACCCTGGCGGCGACGGTCCTGCACGGCCACCTCGAACCGCTGGCGGCGGCCCTGCGCGCCCGCCACCGCCTCGCCCCCGGTCTGCTGCGCGGCAACGCCGCCTCGGCGCTGACCGGCGCGGCCCGGCAGCTCGAGGGCTGGGCGCGGGCGAACGGCCGCCCCGACGCCGCCGCCCACTCCCGCGCCCTCACCGCCGAACTCCTCGCCCACCCCCTCCTGGCCGGCACCGGAACCCTCACCGCGACCCCTGCCGGCACGGCCTTCCGCCGCCGCAGCTGCTGCCTCTACTACCGGGTGCCCGGCGGCGGGGTCTGCGGGGACTGCTGCTTCCCCCGGCCCCCGCGCCCTTTCCTCCGCGGCCCGTCTGGGTGACCATGAAGGGGACCGGCTTTCACGTGCGAATCCAGGGGGTTGCCGGGTGCGAGTGGGACTGCTGACCCGGGAGTACCCCCCGGACGTGTACGGCGGGGCGGGTGTCCATGTCGAGTTCCTCGCCCGGGAGCTGCGCGCGCTGGTCGACCTGGAGGTGCACTGCTGGGGCGAGGGCCGCGCCGACGGCGTCCGGCGCCACCGCTCCTGGTCCGCCCTCGACGGCGCCAACGACGCCCTGCGCACGTTCTCCGTGGACCTCGCCATGGCCGCCGCGCTGGAGGGCCGCGACCTGGTCCACTCCCACACCTGGTACGCCAACCTCGCCGGCCACCTCGCCAAGGAGCTGTACGGCGTCCCGCACGTGCTGACCGCGCACTCGCTGGAGCCCCTGCGGCCCTGGAAGGCCGAGCAGCTGGGCGGCGGGTACCGCCTCTCCGGCTGGGCCGAGCGGACCGCCGTGGAGGCCGCCGACGCGGTGATCGCGGTGTCCGCGGCGATGCGCGAGGACGTCCTCGCCTGCTACCCGGCGCTGGACCCGGCCCGGGTCCACGTCGTCCACAACGGCATCGACACCGCCCTGTACCGGCCCGACCACGGCACGGACGCCCTCCACCGGCTCGGCGTCGACCCGGCCCGCCCGTACGTGCTGTTCGTCGGCCGCATCACCCGCCAGAAGGGCGTCCCGCACCTGCTGCGCGCCGTCCGGGACATCGACCCGGCGGTCCAGGTCGTGCTGTGCGCGGGCGCGCCCGACACCCCCGCGATCGACCGCGAGTTCCGTGAGCTGTTCGCGGAGCTGAGCCGGGCCCGGGACGGCGTGCACTGGATCCCGCGCATGCTGCCGCGGCCGGAGGTCGTCCAGCTCCTCACCCACGCCGCCGTCTTCGTCTGCCCCTCGGTGTACGAGCCGCTCGGCATCGTCAACCTGGAGGCGATGGCCTGCGGCACCCCCGTCGTGGCCTCCCGGGTCGGCGGCATCCCGGAGGTCGTCGAGGACGGCGCGACCGGGGTGCTGGTCCCCCCGGCGGACGGGGACGAGGGGGCCGCCGCCTTCGAGGCGGGTCTCGCGCGGGCCCTGGACTCCGTACTGGGCGATCCGGCGGCGGCCCGCCGCATGGGCGAGGCCGGGCGGGCGCGCGCGGTGGAGGAGTTCGGCTGGGACGCGATCGCCCGGCGCACCGTCCGTCTCTACGAGGACACCCTCGAACAGGCGTAGTGAGCCCCCCGCGGGGGCAGCATCGGATCAAGTCAGGGTGAGGGGAGCGGCCATGCGTCGTGGTGGACCTTCGGTCCTCGGGATCGTGCTGGCGGGCGGTGAGGGCAAACGCCTGATGCCTCTCACGGCGGACCGCGCCAAGCCCGCGGTCACCTTCGGCGGGACGTACCGGCTCGTCGACTTCGTGCTGTCCAACCTCGTCAACGCCGACATCCTGCGCATCTGCGTCCTGACCCAGTACAAGTCCCACTCGCTGGACCGGCACATCACCACCACCTGGCGGATGTCGAGCCTGCTCGGCAACTACGTCACCCCGGTCCCGGCCCAGCAGCGCCTCGGCCCGCGCTGGTACCTGGGCAGCGCCGACGCCATCCTGCAGTCGCTGAACCTGGTCCACGACGAGCGCCCCGAGTACGTGGCGGTGTTCGGCGCCGACCACGTGTACCGCATGGACCCGCGCCAGATGCTCGCCCAGCACATCGACAGCGGCGCGGGCGTGACGGTGGCCGGCATCCGGGTGCCGCGCACCCAGTCCGCGTCCTTCGGCGTGATCACGCCGGGCTCGGACGGCCAGACGGTGAAGCGGTTCCTGGAGAAGCCCGCCGACCCGCCGGGCCTCGCGGACGACCCGGAGTCCGTGTTCGCCTCCATGGGCAACTACGTCTTCACCACCAAGGCCCTCATCGACGCGCTCCAGCGCGACGCCGAGGACGAGCACTCGGTGCACGACATGGGCGGGTCGATCCTGCCCCAGCTCACCGAGCGCGGCGAGGCCGGGCTGTACGACTTCAGCGAGAACCACGTACCGGGCGAGACCACCCGCGACCAGGGCTACTGGCGGGACGTGGGCACGCTCGACGCGTACTACGACGCCCACATGGACCTGATCGCCGAACGGCCCGCGTTCAACCTGTACAACCGCAGCTGGCCGATCTACACCCACTCGGGCCAGCTGTCCCCGGCCCGTTTCAACGCGGGCGGCATCGCCAGCGAGTCGATCATCAGCGCGGGCTGCCTGGTCCGGGGACAGGTCAGCCGCTCGGTGCTGTCGCCGGGCGTCCTGGTCGACCCGGGGGCGGTCGTCCAGGGCTCGATCCTGCACGACAACGTCCACATCGGACGGGGAGCGGTGGTGCGCGGGGCGATCCTGGACAAGAACGTCGAGGTGCCGCCCGGTGCGACGATCGGCGTGAACCCGGAGCGGGACGCGGAGCTGTACTCGGTGTCGAGGGCGGGCGTCATCGCCCTCGGCAAGGGGCAGCGAGTGCCGTGAGCGGAGACCGCGCGAAGCGCGCAGCGTGGTGAGCGGCGAGCGGCGAGCGGGGCAAGGGGGAGCGCCGTCTGCCGGGCCCGTCGAGCGCGCTTTCGAGACCGATGCTCCTTTTGACGCACAGGACACGAGTTCTTAACTGTACGTAGCCCGATCATGCTTGACCGTAATCGTACGAGGGCGATTGACTACGGGTTCCCTCCCCGTAGACGCGAGGCAAGCCCGTGACCGCTCATCCGCTCGCACCCCTCGACCTGGCGTTCTGGAACATCGAGACCCCCGGCAACCCGATGCACCTGGGCGCGCTGGGCGTCTTCGCGGCGCCCTCGGCCACCGCCGCCGCCCACGCCGCCGACCTGCTCGCCGGCCGGGCCGCCGCCGTCCCCGGACTGCGCATGCGGATCCGGGACGTGTGGGGACCGCTCACCGCGCCGTTCTCCCTGGGCGGCGCCGTCCGCGAGCCCGACCCGGACTTCGACCCGCTGCGCCACGTGCACCTGCACGCGCCCACCACCGACTTCCAGGCGGCGTCCGGGCGGCTCATGGAGCACCCGCTGGACCGCGGCCGGCCCCCGTGGGAGGCGCACGTCCTGCCGGGCGCGGCGGGCGACGGCTTCGCCGTCCTGTTCAAGTTCCACCACGCCCTCGCCGACGGCCTGCGCGCACTGACCCTCGCCGCCGCCGTCCTGGACCCCATGGACCTGCCCGCCCCCCGGCCCCGCCCGGCGGCGCCGGCCCGCGGCCTGCCCGAGGTGCGCGAACTGCCCGGCCTGCTGCGCGGCGCCCTGTCCGGAGCCCTGTCCGACGTGGGCCGCGCCCTCGACATCGGTGCCTCCGTCGCCGTCCACACCCTCGGCGTGCGCTCCACCGCCGCCCTCACCGCCGGGCCCACCGGCACCCGCCGCACCGGCGGCGTGGCCGTCGACCTCGACGACGTGCACCGGGTGCGCAAGGTCGTCGGCGGCACCGTCAACGACGTACTGATCGCGGTCGTCGCGGGGGCGCTGCGCACCTGGCTGGACGAACGCGGCGACGGCAGCGCCGGCGTGACCCCGCGCGCCCTCATCCCCGTCTCCCAGCGCCGTCCGCGCACCGCCCACCCGCAGGGCAACCGGCTCTCCGGTTACCTGATGAGGCTGCCCGTCGACGATCCCGACCCGCTCGGCCGGCTCGGCGCGGTCCGCGCCGCCATGGACCGCAACAAGGACGCCGGACCCGGGCGCGGCGCGGGCGCCGTCGCCCTGCTCGCCGACCACGTCCCCGCCCTCGGACACCGCCTCGGCGGCCCCCTGGTCGGCCAGGCCGCCCGGCTCTGGTTCGACATCCTCGTCACCAGCGTGCCGCTGCCGGGCATCGGCCTGAGACTCGCCGGGAACCCGGTGACCGAGGTCTACCCCTACGCCCCGCTCGCCCGCGGCCAGTCCCTGGCGGTGGCGATCTCGACGTACCGGGGCCTCGTCCACTTCGGTCTGGTCGCGGACGCCGAGGCGGTCCCCGATCTCGACCGGTTCGCGCGGGCGCTGACCGCGGAGGTGGAGACGCTCATCACGGCCTGCGGCTCTTGACCCGCGCGGGTTTGGAGGGGCGGCCCGGCGCTCCGTAGAATTCCCTGCTCGAAAGCGGGCGCGGTCGGAGCGCCGCACGGGGCAGCAGGGAAACGGCAGCGCGATGACGGTGACACAGGACGGCCCGGCGGCCATGGACGAGGCCGTGCACGGGAACGAGGCCGGCCCCGGGGAGGGGACCGGGTACGGGCCCGGCATCGACCCGGAGCGGCTGGCGGTCTGCCTCGCCGTGCTGGAGGAGCTCGACGACCTCGACGTCGACCACCCCGACGCGATCACCGTGCGCCGGGCCACCGCCGGCATCTACCGCTCGGTCAAGCAGCGCCGCCGCCAGGAGCGCCGGGCCGCCAAGACCGCCCACGACCGGGCCGTCACCGAGGCCACCGCGACCGGCTCCGCCCAGCGCATCGACGACGAGACCGAGGGCATCCTGCCCTCCTCCCGCACGGAGGAGGGCACGATCGCGGGGATACTCCAGCGCCCCCGCTCCTGCTACACCTGCAAGGCGCGCTACGTCGAGGTCGACTACTTCTACCACCAGCTCTGCCCGGAGTGCGCCGCCGAGAACCGCGCCCGCCGCGACGCCCGCGCCGACCTCACCGGCAAGCGCGCGCTGCTCACCGGCGGCCGCGCCAAGATCGGCATGTACATCGCGCTCCGGCTGCTGCGCGACGGGGCGCACACCACGATCACGACCCGCTTCCCGAAGGACGCGATCCGCCGCTTCAAGGCGATGGACGACGCCGCCGACTGGATCCACCGCCTGGAGGTCGTCGGCATCGACCTGCGCGACCCGGCGCAGGTCGTGGCGCTGGCCGACCGGGTCGCCGAGCAGGGCCCGCTCGACATCCTGATCAACAACGCGACGCAGACCGTGCGCCGGCTGCCCTCCGCCTACGCCGCCCTGGTCGACGGCGAGGGCGCCCCGCTGCCCGCCGGCGAGCTGCCCGCCCACCACGTCATCGGCGCCTTCAACTCCGGTGCGGTCGACGGCATCGCCGCGCTGCCCCTCGGCACCAGCGGCCTCGACGCGCAGCGGGTCGCCGACCTCGCTCTGGTCGCCGGCAACGCCAGCGTCGCCCGGCACCTGGACGGCACCGCCATCGACGCGGGCGGTCTGGTCCCCGACGTCGTCGACACCAACACCTGGGTGCAGACCATCGAGCAGATCTCCCCGGTGGAGCTGCTCGAGACCCAGCTGTGCAACTACACGGCGCCCTTCATCCTGATCAGCAAGCTCCGCCCGGCCATGGCCGAGGCGGCGCGCCGGGCCTCCGCCGAGCGCGCCTACGTGGTCAACGTCTCGGCCATGGAAGGCGTCTTCGGCCGCGGCTACAAGGGCGCCGGCCACCCCAACACCAATGCCGCCAAGGCCGCGATGAACATGGTCACGCGGACCAGCGCCCAGGAGATGTTCCAGACCGACGGCATCCTGATGACCTCGGTCGACACCGGCTGGATCACCGACGAGCGCCCGCACTACGACAAGCTGCGCCTGGCCGAGGAGGGCTTCCACGCCCCGCTCGACCTGGTCGACGGCGCGGCCCGCGTCTACGACCCCATCGTGCGCGGCGAGTCGGGCGAGGACCTGTACGGCGTCTTCCTCAAGGACTACGCCCCCGGCAAGTGGTGACGACGGCACCCGGCCCGCGCCGCGCGACGGGCCCTCAGCCGACCGCCCCCGGCCGCGGGTCGGCCGGCGGCGCGCGGTCCGGGGCGTCCGGCAGGGTGCGGCCGGGGCGTCCGGCGGCGCGCCGCTGAGGACGGCCGACGGTCCGCGGCCGGAGCTGCCGACCGCGTACGGTCCTCGGCCCGGGTCAGTCGACGGCGCGCAGCTGTGAGGCGCGGGCCGCCACCAGTTCCAGCACGGTCCGCCAGTCCTCCAGCACGCCCGCGTCGAACCCGGCGGCCCGGCCGTCCTCGTCGGCCTGCCGCAGCAGTGCCAGGTCGTCGCCGACGGCCGGCCCGCCCCACCCGTCCCACCCGTCCCAGGGATGCCGCCGCACCAGCCCCGCCACCCGCTCGCCGAGCAGCGCCCGTACGGCGTCGGCGGCGCGCCCGGCCCGGCCCGCCCGGTCGTGCGGCGCCAGCAGCAGGCCGATGGGGTGCACCAGCCCGGTCACCTGGAGCTCCTTGTCCGCGGGGCGGGCACGGCGCAGCAGCGCGGCGGTCTGCAGCGCGTGGTCGTGCACGTCGACGCCCCGCACGCCGGTGCCCCGGACCCCGCGCCCGGTGTGCAGCAGGTCCATCAGCTCCTCGACGCCGCGCAGTTCCATGCGTAGGTCCTCCCGCGAGACAGCCGTAGCGGTACGCCAGCAGAGCACGGCGAGTTTGCGACCCGGCCAACGGGACCTGAACCGTGCGACGGTGAGGGCACGCCTGTGCGTCCGCGTACGCCGTACGGGTGAAGGCCGAAGGGTGCTTCCGGGGAGGAAAGGGTTCAATCATCTGCGGGGACACATGGGTGACTTGCCATGGTTACCCCAAATTTTCAGCCCGATCGAGCGCCGTCGCGCTCATCTGGTTACTCTGTAGCCGACGGACAGCAGGACGGAGTGCCACCCCACACCCACCGTCCGTCATGGGACAAGCCGGTTCACAGCGGCCTGCTCCTCCTGGAGTTTCCCGGCGCCACCGCGTCAGAACTGCCCTTGAGCCAGAACCGAGGGGCGCCGGCCACCGGATCCGCAGACCGACCGGCACGCCCCGAGGGTGACCGACACATAAGGAGTGCGCGGTGACACCGGAGAAGACGAAGAGCGAGCAACGCCCCGAGGAACGCACCCAGCGTGCGGCCCGCCGGCCCGGAGAGATCGGCAGCCTCGACGTGTGGGCCCGTTCCGCCCCGATCCGGCTGGCGGGGTACGAGGACGACCTCAACGAACCCCACATCCTGCCCAGCGTCGACTGACGCCGGCGGCCCTCACGACCGCCGGGCGCATGGGCGTGCGCACGGCACGCCCATGCGACACGAGACCCGGCGGCGCCGCGCCCCCGGACCCCGGCCGCTCATCGGCCGAGCGGCGCCGTCCGCCGCCACGGCCGGAGTTCCTCCAGCCGCCCGGCCACCCGCAGCAGCCGCGCCTCCGTGCCGGGCGGCCCCACCAGCTGCACCGCGGCGGGAGCACCCGACGGCAGCGTGCCGACCGGGACCGCCATCGCCGGCCAGCCGGTCAGGTTCCACGGGGGCGTCATCGGCGAGTAGTTCGTGTTCGCCAGCACATTGCGCAGCCAGCCCCGCTCGTGCCACGGTGCCGACTTCGGCGACCGCCGCGCCAGCGCCGGGGTGAGCAGCACGTCGTACTCCGCGAAGAACGGTTCCAGGCGCCGGCGCAGCTCCTCGCGCGCCGTGCCGCCGCGCACCCCGTCCAGGAACCGCCGCCCCAGCGCCGCGTGCACACGGGTGCGGCGGGCCAGCAGACGCGGGTCCAGCGACCGCGCGTCGACCGCCGTACCGGCCGTCCAGTGCGCGAGCGAGGTGACGCCCAGCGTCAGCGGGTACGGCGGATCGGCCCGCCGCACCCGCCAGCCCGCCCGCGCCAGCGCCCCGGCCGCCTCGCGCGCCGCCGCCACGTACGGCCCGCTCACCCGCACCCCGGCCAGCGGGCTGCGCACCGACACCGCGATCCGCAACGCACCCGGCCCCTCCGCGGACTCCGGCCCCGCGGTGGGCTCCGGTTCCGCGGCCCCGGTGCCGGCGAGGACCGACAGCATCAGACGGGCGTCCGCCACCGTCGTCGCCAGCGGACCGTTCTCCGACATCCCGAACCAGTCACCGTCGCCGATCCCCGCCGGGACCACGCCGTGGCCCGGCTTGACGGTGACCAGGCCGCAGTTGGCCGCCGGTATGCGCAGGGAGCCCATGCCGTCGTTGCCGAGGGCGAGCGGCACCATCCCGGCCGCGACCGCCGCCGCGCTGCCGCCGGACGAACCGCCCGCCGTGCGCGAGGTGTCCCACGGGTTGCGGGCGGTGCCGTGCACGCCCTCCGTGGTGCCGAAGACGCACAGTTCCGGCACGTTCGTCAGGCCCACCACCACCGCGCCGGCCGCACGCAGCCGGGCCACGGTGACGTGGTCGGCGCCGGCCGGCGTGGCGGGGGTCGCGGCCGAACCGACCCGGCTCGACTCGCCCCGCACGGCGAGGTTGTCCTTGACCGCCACCGGTACGCCCGCCAGCGGCAGCCGGTCACGGTCGGCGCGGGCCGCCACCTCGTCGGCCTCGGCGAGCGCCGCCTCCGCGCGCACCGCCCGGAACGCGCCGATCCGCCCGTCCAGCCGCGCGATCCGCTCCAGATGCTCCGCCACCACCGCCCGCGGCTCGGCCCGCCTCTCGCGTACGGCGGCGGCGATCTCCACGGCGGTCCGGCCGACCCACTCGGTCACAGGCGCTCCTCGGTGTGCGGACGTGCGGGGCACCGCCGGCGAGCACGTGCCGCCGGCGCGTACGTGCTGGTGGCGAGTACGTGCTGCCGGCGCGTACGTGCTGGTGGCGAGTACGTGCTGCCGACGCGTACGTGCTGGTGGCGAGTACTGGGAGAACTGTGCCCCGCCGAGCGCCTCACGTCGAGAGGTCCCCGGCGTCCGCCCGGTCCCGCAGCCACTGTTCGACCCCGGCCACGTGGGCGGCCGCCGCCGCCCGCGCCGCCTCCGGGTCGCGGGCCGCCAGGGCGCGGTGGATCGCGGCGTGCTCGCGGCGGGTGCGGGCGAAGGCACCCTCCTCCCCGTGGCCCCGCCGGACGCGGGCGCGCAGGGTGCGTGAGGACAGTCCCTCCAGCATCGCCGCCATCGTCTCGTTGCCGGCCGCCGCGGCGATCTCGCGGTGGAAGGCGAGGTCGTGGGCGAGGATCTCCTCCGGGTCGTCGGCGGCGTCCATCGCCGCCAGGTGGCCCTCGACCACGGCCAGTCGGTCGGGGGTGATGCGGGCGGCCGCCAGGGCGGCGGCCGCCGACTCCAGGACGCGCCGCACCTCCAGCAGCTCCACCAGGCGCGGGCCCGGCGAGAGGCCGGCCACCACGCCGAACGTCTCCAGCAGGTCGCCGGCCCGCAGCTGGGTGACGTAGATGCCCGAACCGTGCCGGGCCTCCAGCACGCCCATGACCGTGAGCGCCCGGATCGCCTCCCGCACCGAACTGCGGGAGATGCCCAGCTCCGCCGCGAGGTCGCGCTCGGTCGGCAGCCGCCGGCCCGGCTCCAGCCGGCCCTCGCCGATCATCGCCTTGATCCGTTCGATGGCGCGTCGCGTCACCGTGCCCTTCGGGGCGGCGGGCGGCCCGCCGGGCGGGGACTCGTTCACGTCACCTCTCCTGTCGCCGGTGCGCGCAGTCTAGCCATCGAGGTGGTCCGACCACTTCGACGGTGACGGCGCGATCATCGCGTTCAGGGGGTGCCCAGGGCGGCAAGTGGTCTGATAAGTATGCGGCATGGCGCCCCCGAACCCCGCCCGCGTCATTGCGGTCGACACCCACGACATCCGTTTCCCCACCTCCCGCGAGCTCGACGGCTCCGACGCGATGAACCCGGACCCCGACTACTCGGCGGCCTACGTCGTCCTGCGCACCGACGCGGCCGACGGCCACGAGGGCCACGGCTTCGCCTTCACCATCGGCCGGGGCAACGACGTCCAGGTCGCCGCGATCGACGCCCTGCGCGAGCACGTCGTCGGCCGGTCCGTCGACGGCCTCTGCGCCGACCCGGGCACCCTCAGCCGCGACCTCGTCGGCGACAGCCAGCTCCGCTGGCTCGGCCCCGAGAAGGGCGTGATGCACATGGCGATCGGCGCCGTCGTCAACGCCGTCTGGGACCTCGCGGCCAAGCGCGCCGGCACACCCCTGTGGCGGCTGCTGGCCGACGCCGACCCCGAGTGGCTGGTGCGGCAGATCGACTTCCGCTACCTCACCGACGCCCTCACCCCCGACGAGGCCCTCGCCCTGCTGCGCCGCGGCCGGCAGGGCGCCGACGCCCGCCGCACCCACCTGCTCGCCCGCGGCTACCCCGCCTACACCACCTCCGCCGGCTGGCTCGGCTACGACGACGACAAGCTCACCCGCCTCGCCGCCGGCGCCGTCGCCGACGGCTTCCGGCAGATCAAGCTGAAGGTCGGCACGGACCTCGACGACGACATCCGGCGCTGCCGCGCCGCCCGCGCCGCCGTGGGCCCCGACATCCGGATCGCCGTCGACGCCAACCAGCGCTGGGACGTCGACGAGGCCATCCGCTGGACCCGCGCCCTCGCCGAGTTCGACCCCTACTGGATCGAGGAGCCCACCAGCCCCGACGACATCCTCGGCCACGCCGCGGTGCGCGCGGCCGTCGCCCCGGTGAAGGTCGCCACCGGCGAACACGTCCACAACCGCGTCGTGTTCAAACAGCTCCTCCAGGCGGGCGCCCTCGACGTCCTCCAGCTCGACGCGGCCCGCGTCGCGGGCGTCAACGAGAACCTCGCGATCCTGCTGCTCGCCGCCAAGTTCGGCGTCCCCGTCTGCCCGCACGCCGGCGGCGTCGGCCTGTGCGAACTCGTCCAGCACCTGTCGATGTTCGACTACGTCGCCCTGACCGGCACCACCGAGGACCGCGTCATCGAGTACGTCGACCACCTGCACGACCACTTCCTCGACCCGGTCGTGATCAGGGACGGCCACTACGCGGCACCCACCGCTCCGGGCTTCTCCGCCGCCCTGCGTCCGGAGTCGATCGCGCGGTACACCTACCCCGGCGGAGCCTTCTGGGCCGCCGACCCCACCGGACGGAAGGAGCAGACGGCGTGAACGACTTCGAGGGGCTGACCGCCCTGGTGACCGGCGGCGCCTCCGGCATCGGCCGGGCCACCGCGGAACTGCTGGCCGAGCGCGGCGCCACCGTCGCCGTCCTCGACCTGGATCCGGCGGGCGTCGGCGCGCCCCTGCTCGCCCACCGCGCCGACGTCCGCGACGACGCCTCCGTGCGCGCGGCCGTCGCGGCCGCCGTCGCCGCCCTGGGCGGCCTGGACGTCCTGGTCAACAACGCGGGCATCGGCGCCCAGGGCACCGTCGAGGACAACGACGACGCCGAATGGCACCACGTCCTGGACGTCAACGTCGTCGGCATGGTCCGCACGGCCCGCGCCGCACTGCCCCACCTGCGGGCCTCCGCGCACGCCGCGATCGTCAACACGTGCTCCGTCGCGGCCACCGCCGGCCTGCCGCGGCGCGCGCTGTACAGCGCGACCAAGGGCGCCGTGCACGCCCTCACCCTCGCCATGGCCGCCGACCACGTCCGCGAGGGCATCCGCGTCAACTGCGTCAACCCGGGCACCGCCGACACCCCGTGGATCGGCCGACTGCTCGACGCCGCCGACGATCCGGCCGCCGAACGCGCCGCCCTCGAGGCCCGCCAGCCCAGCGGCCGCCTCGTCAGCGCCGCCGAGGTCGCGGGCGCCATCGCCTACCTGGCCAGCCCTCTGTCCGGCGCCACCACCGGCACCGCCCTCGCCGTCGACGGCGGCATGCAGGGCCTGCGACCGCGTCCGGCGGCCTCGTGAACACCCTCGGCCGCAGCGGCGTGCGGGTCACCGCGCTCGGCCTGGGCGCCGCACCCCTGGCCAACCTGTACACCGAGGTCGACGACGAACAGGCCCACGCCACCGTGACCGCCGCCTGGCGGCGCGGCGTGCGCCACTTCGACACCGCGCCCCACTACGGCCTCGGCCTGTCCGAACGCCGCCTGGGCGCCGCACTGCGCGAGCACCCGCGCGCCGACTACACGGTCTCCACGAAGGTCGGCCGCCGGCTGGAGCCCTCGACGGCGGGCGGCGACGACCTCGCCCACGGCTTCGCCGTCCCCGCCACCCACCGCCGGGTCTGGGACTTCACCGCCGACGGGATCCGCCGCACCCTGGAGGACTCCCTCACCCGCCTCGGCCTCGACCGCGTCGACGTCGTCTACCTGCACGACCCCGACGACCACGCCGAGACGGCCTTCCGCGAGGGCTACCCCGCACTGGAGAGGCTGCGCTCCGAGGGCGTCGTCGGGGCGATCGGCGCCGGCATGAACCGGACCGCCCTGCTCACCCGGTTCGTCCGCGACACCGACGTCGACGTGGTGCTGTGCGCCGGGCGCTACACCCTCCTCGACCAGAGCGCGCTCGCCGATCTGCTGCCCGCGGCCCGGGAGCGCGGCACGTCCGTCGTGATCGGCGGCGCCTTCAACTCCGGCCTGCTGGCCGACCCGGAACCGGCCGCCACCTACGACTACGCCCCGGCACCCGGGGAACTGATCGACCGCGCCCGGCGCCTCAGGACGGTCGCCGAGCGCCACGGCAGCACCCTGCGCGCCGCCGCCCTCGCCTTCTGCGCCGCCCACCCGGCCGTCGCGAGCGTCCTGGTCGGCGCCCGCTCCGCCGCCGAGGCCGACGACTGCGCCGACCAGTTCGGGGCCACGGTCCCCCCGGCGCTCTGGCGGGAGCTGCGGGAGACCGGCCTCCTGCCGCCCGACGCCCCGGTCCCGGACACCGCGGCCCCCGGCACCCCGATCCCCGACGCCCCGGCCTCCGGCACCCCGGCCCCCGGCGGGAAGACACCGCGCACCCCGGCACGGGAGCCGTCGTGACCGTCGACGCCCACCACCACGTGTGGGACCTGTCCGTGCGCGACCAGGACTGGCTCGGCGGCCCCGGACTCCGGCCGCTGCGGCGCGACTTCACCCTCGCCGACCTCGCACCCCTGGCCCGTGCCGCCGGCGTCGACCGCACCGTCCTGGTGCAGACGGTCACCGTGGACGGGGAGACCCCCGAACTCCTCGCCCTCGCCGCCGCGCACGACCTGGTCGCGGGCGTGGTCGGCTGGACCGACCTGACCCGCCCCGACGTCGGCGACGCGCTGGCCCGGCTGCGGGAGCTCCCCGGCGGCCACCGCCTCAAGGGCGTCCGCCACCAGGTCCAGGGCGAACCCGACCCCGAGTGGCTGCTGCGCCCGGACGTGCGCCGGGGACTCGCCGCCGTCGCCGACGCCGGCCTGGTGTACGACCTGGTCGTGCTTCCCCGCCAGCTCCCCGCCTGCGTACGGGCCGCCGCCCGGCACCCCGGTCTCACCTTCGTCCTGGACCACCTCGGCAAACCACCCGTCGCCTCCGGCACCCGCGCGCCCTGGGAGGCGGACCTGCGGGCGCTGGCCGCCCTGCCCAACACGGTCGCCAAGCTCTCCGGCCTGGTCACCGAGGCCGACCCCGCCACCTGGACCGCCGCCGACCTGCGGCCGTACGCCGACGCCGCCCTGGACGCCTTCGGACCGCACCGTCTGATGTTCGGCTCGGACTGGCCGGTGTGCACGCTCGCGGCCTCCTACGGACAGGTCCTGGACACGGCCGGGCAGCTGACCGGGCACCTGAGCGCCGAGGAGAGCCGGCAGGTCTTCGAGACCACCGCCACCCGCGTCTACGGCCTCTGAACCGGCCCCGCCAGCCGCGTCGGCGGCAGGTACTCCCGCACGTACGTCCGCTTCCAGCACGCCCCCGTCCCCCGCAGCTCCCGCGGGCTCGTGTACCGGTAGCGGAAGAGGCGGGCGCGGATGTGCCGCGGGGGCTCGCCGGGCGGGAACGGGGAGCGGCGCAGCAGACGGAGCGTGGCCCGGTCGCCCTCCAGCAGCCGTTCCACCAGCGCGCCGAACCAGGGCCCGGCGTAGGCGGGGGAGAGCGCGGCGAACCACATCATCCAGTCCAGCCGCAGGTGGTAGGGGGCGAACTGGCGCGGCCAGTGCCGTGGATCGCCGGGCTTGCCCCGGAACTCGTACTCCCGCCAGTCGGAGTCCTCCCGCGGCACCTCGTCGAGGGTGCCCTCGATCACCACCTCGTGGCGCACCCGGCTCACGCTGCCGAACGCGCCGTAGGTGTTGACCAGGTGCAGCGGGTCGAAGGAGCGGTTCATCACCTGCCCGCGCGAGAGCATGTTGAGCACCGGCCGGTGGCTGAGGAACAGCAGGAAGGCGGCCACCGCCAGGACCACCACCACGTACCACAGCGGGGCGTCCGGCACCGCCGGCGGGTCGGAGGGGAGGCCGAGCGCGGGGACGGCCAGCACGATCGTGAGCCAGTTCAGCCAGGCGAAGTTGCCCGAGAGCACCAGCCACAGCTGGGTGAGGATCATCAGGGACGCGGCGGCCGTCGCGACCGGCCGCGGGGTGAACAGCAGGAACGGCACGAGCAGCTGGGTGACGTGGTTGGCGGCCACCTCCACCCGGTGCAGCGGCTTCGGCAGGTGGTGGAAGAACCAGCTCAGCGGGCCGGGCATCGGCTGCGTCTCGTGGTGGTGGTCCAGACAGGTGAGCCTGCGCCAGCAGGGATCACCCCGCATCTTGATCAGGCCCGCGCCGAACTCGACGCGGAACAGCAGCCACCGCAGCAGGAACAGCACCACGAACGGCGGCGCCACCTCGTCGTTGCCGAGGAACACGGCGAGGAACCCGGCCTCCAGCAGCAGCGACTCCCAGCCGAAGCCGTACCAGGTCTGGCCGACGTTGACGATCGACACGTACAGGGCCCACGGCACCAGCCACAGCAGCATCGCCGCCCACAGCGGCAGCAGCGCGTCCACGCCGGCGACCAGCGCCGCCGAGACCGCGCAGCCCGCCCAGGCGCACCCGGCGAAGAAACGGTCCGAACAGCGCAGGTGGAACACGCTCGGCGCCCGCCGGAACGGCACCCGCTCCACGAACCGGGCGGCCGGCAGCATCCCGCGCTCGCCGAGCAGCGCCCGGAACTGGAGCGCCGCCGTGCCGAAGGCGACCACGTACACGCAGGCCAGAGCCCGCTGGAAGACCGTGCGGCTCAGCCAGTAGTCGGGTGCGGTGAACCACTCCACGAACGCCCGCTCCTCTCCCGTGCCCCCACCCCTGACACCCCCCGGGTTCCACGCCGGGCGGCATCACGCACGTGTTCCCCTCCCCTCCCCTTCCCCTCCCGGTCGAAGAATCGGGCGAATCCTGGCAAGGTGGGCCCATGGTCGATCGGGGAGCGAGCGCGCTGTCCCTCCCGGAGGACTGGCCCGCCCACCCGGAGCCGATCCTGGCGCTCAACCGCATGGGCGGCTTCGAATGGGACCTGGACACCGGTCTGTTCGCCATGGACGCCCGCGCCCACGAGATCTTCGACCTCACCCCCGACGAGTACGACGGCCGCCCCGAGAGCCTCGCCCCGCGCGTCCCCCCGGCCGAGGGCCTGCGCCTGGACACCCTGGTGACCCAGGCGATCAAGGACGGCAGCGAGAACTACGGCGCCTACTTCCGCGTCCGCCGCCGCGACGGCGAGCTGCGCTGGACCCACACCCAGGGCTACATACGGCGCGACGGCACGGGCCGGCCCCGCCGGATCATCGGCATCGTCCGGGACGCGACCGACGAACTGCGCGACCTCGCCGCCCACCGCGAGGCGGCCGCCCTCGACGACGTGCGCCGCGAGCAGACCAACGTCGTCCAGCTCACCACCGCCGCCCTGGCGCACGCCCGCACCGTGAAGGACGTCATCGACGTCCTCAAGGACACCCACGGCCTCATCCACCTGGGCGCCACCAGCCTGGTCGTCGGCCTGGTCGAGGCCGGCCGGATCCGGCTGATCGCCGAGGGCCCCGAGGGCAGCTTCGTGCCCGGCACCCTCGTCACCCGGATCGACGAGCCGTACCCGATGAGCGAGGTGGTGCGCACCCTGACCCCGCGCTTCATCGAGTCCTCCGACGAGTTCGCGGCCGACTACCCCGTGCTGTGGCCGCACATCACCGGTCTGAAGATCACCTCGGCCGCCTACCTCCCGCTCATCGTCCAGACCCGCCCGATCGGCGCCATGGGCCTGCTCTACAGCGACCGGCGCGGCTTCACCCCCGAGGAACGCAACATCCTCGTCGCCCTCGGCAGCAGCATCGCCCAGTCCCTGCAACGAGCCATGTTCTACGAGCAGGAGAAGGACATCGCCCAGGGCCTCCAGCAGGCCATGCTGCCGCGCACCATCCCCAGCGTGCCCGGCGCCGACGTCGCCGTCCGCTACCGCGCCGCCACCATCGGCGGCTCCCACGGCCGCGACATCGGCGGCGACTGGTACGACCTGATCCCGCTGCCCGGGGGCACCCCCTCCGGGGGAGCCCGGGTCGGCGCCGTCATCGGCGACGTCCAGGGCCACGACACGCACGCCGCCGCCGTCATGGGCCAGCTGCGCATCGTCCTGCGGGCGTACGCGTCCGAAGGACACCCCCCGGCCACCGTGATGGCCCGCGCCTCCGTCTTCCTCGACGAACTCGACACCGACCGCTTCGCCACCTGCCTCTACGCCGAGGCCGACCTGTCCACCGGCGTCGTCCAGATGGTCCGGGCCGGCCACATCGACCCGCTGATGCGCGAGGCCGACGGCACCTGCCGGCGCCTCTCCGTCCCCGGCGGACTGCCGCTCGGCCTGTCCGCCGAGTTCGGCAGCCTCGACTATCCCGTCGCCACCCTCGAACTCGACCCCGGCCACACCCTGCTGCTGTGCACCGACGGGCTCGTCGAACAGCCCGGCGTCGACCTCGACGACGGCATGCGGACCCTCGCCGAGCTGATCGCCACCGGCCCCGACGACGTACGGCGACTCGCCGACCGGCTCATCGACGTCGCCGAGGAACGCGACGGCGACGACGACGCGGCCCTCCTCCTGCTCCACCGGCACGGCACGAACACCTCCCGGGCCGGCAGCCGGTTCCGGCAGCACGTGGCGCCCGGCGACCCCGAGGCCCTCACCCAGGCCCGGCACATGATCCGCGCCGCCGCCAGCTCCTGGGGCGCCCGGCAGCGCTCCGACGACATCGAACTCGTCGCCGACGAGCTGGTCACCAACGCCCTCGTGCACACCGAGGGCGCCGCCGTCGTCACCCTGCGCCTCCTGACCGGCGGCCCCCGGCTGCGCGTCGAGGTCGAGGACTCCTCCAGCGCCCTGCCGCGCCGCCGCGAGGCCGGGGACTCCGGCGTCTCCGGCCGCGGTCTGCTCCTGGTCGACCTGCTCTCCGACGCGTGGGGGGTGGAGGCCCGCGGCGGCGGCAAGTGCGTGTGGTGCGAGTTCGCCACCGCCGACACGGCTCACCAGTAGTGCGAGCCGATCAGGTACGCCAGTGTGATCAGCGCGGCCAGGACCAGCGCCGGGAGGGCCAGGCCCTTCGCGATCGCGGTGAAGGTTCCCGTGCCGCCCGCGGCCCTGGGGGAGTAGAGGTCGCGGCGGGTGCCCAGGTCGTGCCGGGCGAGGACGGTCAGCAGGAGCGCCAGGGCGGCGGTGGCCAGGGAGAAATTGAGCGGGGTGAACAGGTGCCCGTCGTGGGCGTAGTACTCGATATCGTCGGCCTTGCCCCACCGCCTTGACACGGCCGTCGCCGCCTTCTGCAGGCTCACGACAGCCGTGATCACCGCCGTGACCGCGAGCGCGAGGGCCGCGGCGGCGAGGGCGGGGGCCCAGCGTCGCTCGCGGGGCGCGGCCGGAACCCGCGGCGGCCGCCCCGGCGGCTCGGGGTGGACGACGACCGGGCCGGGCGGCTCCACCGGCGGATCGCCAAGGACGGGCCCCGGGTCCCCCGTGGGCCGTCCGTCACCGGGACCGGTGGGACCGGCGGAACCGGCGGGACCGGTGGGGTGCGTCCCGCTCCGCGTCCGCGGCCCGACGGTCGCCGTCACGTGGATCACCGCGTCGCCGGTGACCCCCTTCAGCACGATCTCCCCGGCCCACGGCCCCTCGGCCGACGGCCCCTCGGCCGACGGCTCGACGCTCACCTCCAGACCGCCCGTCCTGGTCGGTTCGACCCGCAGCCAGGGCCGGGTGGACTGGGCCACGCAGTGCCGGGCCAGCGGCGGGCCGGCCAGCTCCACGGTCCGCCGCGGCGGGGGCGAGTCCGGCGGCACCCGGCCGAAGTCCAGACGGTCGGGGGAGGGCGCGAGCCGGATCTCGCGCAGCGCCTGGTCGGCCTGGTCGGCGATCTGCCGGATGTCGTCGCGCGCGACGGCCTCCAGGTCCTGGCGCGCCCCCTCCGCGACGGGCAGCGAGTCGTCGTGCATCCGGGCGCGCAGTTCGTGGACGGCGCCCTGCCTCGTCAGCGGGTTGTCGCTGGCGATCGCGGCCAGCAGGTACGGCGGCGAAGGCACCTTCGTGATCGTCAGGCGGCCCCGCCGGTTGTTCGCCAGCTTCAGCTCGCCCTCCATCTCGACGTCCTTGCTGGGCGTCTGGTGGGGGTTCGCCTCCCGGACCCGGTCGTAGACGTAGTCGTACAGCTCGTCCAGGGTGACCACGCCGTCCCCGTTGCGGTCGGCGTCGCCGCTCTCCAGCCCCTGCACGACGGCGTGGGTGAACACCGACGGCCGCGGCCCGGAGTCCTCGGCGAGGTCGGGGCCCTCGAAGGCGTACTCCATGGAGTTGGACGCCGTGATGACCGCCCGGCCGCGCCCGCCGGGGGGCTTCTCGCCCCGGAAGGACTCCAGGACGTTGACCTCGCCGGTGGCGCGTACGGCGCCGGAACCGCGGGAGAAGGCGCCGCCGTAGCAGCAGTCCAGGAAGAGGACCGTGCTGCCGGCCCGGGTGCGGGACATGCAGCGGCGCACGAAGTGGGCGGGGACCGCGGTGGCGTCCAGCAGGCGCGGGTCGGTGTCGCTGGCGGCGAAGTAGAGCTCGCCGGACTCGCTCTTGAGGCCGTGGCAGGAGAAGTGCACGAGGAGGGTGTCGTCACGCCGCCGCTCGTTGAAGAACTGCTGGATGCGCCGGTTGGTGAGGTGGGCCGGCTCGTTGTGCACCACCTCGACCTCGAAGTCGCCGATCTCGGGATCGTGCAGGACAGCGGCGAGGGCCGCGGCGTCCTGGGCCGGTGCCCGGAGCTGCTTCAGTCCCTGGTCGTCGTACCGGTCGTTGGCGATGATCAACGCGTGCTTGGTGGTGGTCATGGCTCACGCCCCGACGTCGGAATGGCGGCGGACGAACAGGTCGAACGCCTCCGTCACCTGCTCCGGGGACGCCTCGGAGAGCTCCAGCACGTCGTCGTCCAGCGTCAGGCGCAGCGAGGGACGGGAATCCCGGCAGCGGGCCCGCCATTCGCGCACGGCGTCGAGCACCCGGGCCAGGGCGCCCATCGAACCGCTGAGGCCGACCAGCAGGCCGCCGACCGTGGCGGGGTCCACGGCGCGGGCGCCGGGCGGCGGTTCGGGGCCGGGGACCGAGGTCACGTCGTCCACGTCGAGCTGGAGCAGTTCCTCCCGGAGGTAGCCGGTCAGTTCGGCCACGCGGTCGGCTTCCGCCCCTTCTTCGGAGAGGAGGATCAGCATGTGCTGCGACACCGGCTCAGCCCCTTCGCTCGTGCCCCCAGGGGCGGCGCGGAGCGGGCCCCGCATGGGCGAACGGGCTCCACGTCGGTGCTTCCAGTCTCCGTCCGGGGCGGACGGACGGCAAATCAGCCGCGGCCCGCCCCGCTAGCGGGCTTCGAGGACGACGAGGGTCTCACCGGTCGTCGTCCGCACCTCGTAGCGCGCGATCCGGTCGGTCTGCAGGGTCGCGCCGCCCCGCATGGTGTTGGGGCGGGCGTCGTGGTCGGGGACCATCCAGCTGGTGGCGATCTCCTCCGAGCCGTCGTGGCCGACGACGACCAGATGGCAGGCGCGCGGGCCCGCGGCGTCCTTCACCTCGAGTTCGACCCGGCTGCCCCAGAGTTCGTCCTCGGACGTCACCTGCGCCCACACGCCCGACTTCTGGTCGGTCGCCGCGACGACCCGCGCCGGTTCCTCGCCGCCGGCGGCGGCGGTCAGGGCGAGCACCGGTCCCGCGACGGCGGCCACGGCGGCCGCGGCCACGGCGTACAGCAGCCGTCGGCCGACGGTCCGGCGCCGGACGGCGACCTCGCGCAGGAGGCGGTCGAGCAGCTGCGGTCCGGGGCCGGCGAAGGGGTGCACGGCGCGCGGCGTCGCCCTCCGGTACAGCATCAGCTGCCGGGTGGTGGCGCCGAACTCGGTGACCTCCGCCGCGCAGCGAGGACACTCCATGAGGTGGTCCTCGAAACGGAAGGCCTCCGCCTCGTCCAGCACACCCAGCGCGTACGCGCCGACGTCGCGATGCCTCTCCAGGGACCTCATGCCGAAACCTCGCGCCGTTGAGTGCCAGTGGGGTTACTCCTTGCTCCCACCGGTACGGACCAGGCATCGGAATCACTCAAGGCACGTACCGAATCGTGACCCAGATGTTCGGAGCGGTCCGGACCGCGGATTGGTCCGGACGCGAAAAAGCCGGAAAACTAGAAAAGGTGGATCGCGAGGTGCCCGAGGGGCAGACCGAGCCGCCAGGCGGGCGTCCAGACCTTGGGTCCCTCGTCCTCGCCGGCCGGCGCGCAGCCCGGTACCGCGTCGAGGTCGGGGGCGAGCAGTTCGGTCTCCTCCAGCCACCGCCAGGCCGCCGCCGCCAGCTCCAGATCGGGGTCGGGGCCCTCCGACTCGGCGGAGTCCGCCGTCAGTTGTGACATACGTCCGGCGACCCAGTCCTGCCAGGGCTGGTCGTACGCCGTGAGCGAGAGCCACGTCTCCAGCTGGGTGACCACCCGGATCCCGGGCAGTTCGCCGTCGGTGTCGGAGAGGAAGACGGTCAGCGCCAGGGCGTCCCGCCCGGCGCGGAACTCGAAGGACGTCGGCGGCATGAGATCGCCGGTCCGCAGCAGTTCGTCGGCGATGTACTCGGCGTACAACCAGGCCATGGGGACGGTGAGTTCACCGCCGTCGGTGCCGTCCGTGCTCTGATGACCTCTGTGCAGCATCCCTTCCTGCCTCCTCCGGTGCGTGCGCTTCGCCGGCCGCCGGGAAACCGGTGGCCGGGCCCCATCCGGAACACGGATAAGGACACCCGATTACTCAACCGGGGTCCACGGCAAGGCGCTTTACGGAGGTTTGACTCGACCGTGGGTTTCAGTCCAGGTCGGGAGCGTAACCGGGAAGCACTCGGCGCAGGGCGCGCAGCGCGTAGTACGCGCGGGACTTCACGGTACCGGGCGGGATGCCGAGCGTTTCGGCGGCCTCCGCCACGCTCGCCCCCCGGAAGTACACCAGCACCAGGACTTCGCGGTGTTCCGGTGTGAGGGTCTTCACGGCCTCGCGGACGTCGAGCGCCGCGGCGGCCCGGTCGGCGTGGTCGCCGCAGACCGGCGCGTTCTCCAGCACCGCGTCCCCGACCTCGGCCGGCCGTGCCTGCCGGGCCCGCCGCGCGTCGATCGCGAGCCGCCGGCCGACGGTGAGCAGCCAGGGCCGTACGGAGTCGAAGGCGTCGGCGCGCAGGGCCTCGGGATGCTGCCAGGCGCGCACCAGGGTCTCCTGGACGAGGTCCTCGGCGCGCTGGCGGTCACCGTCGCACAGCCTCAGCAGCAGCGCGAAGAGCGGCCGGCCGTGCTCACGCTGGAGCGCGGCGAGTTCGTGTTCGGCGGTCGTCGTCCGGGCGGCGAGGGTGGTTCCGGCGGTCATGCGCGTATGGCACCCCAGGGCGCCGTCCGGGGACAGGGTGCGCACAAGGATCTGCGGCGGACGGTCGATCGCGTCGACGAACGGTTCGACGAACGGTCGGGGCTACGCCGATCGCGCGCATCCGGTCCGACGGCGGGAGCGCCGGGGCGGTCCGGCTCCCCGCATCGATTAGTAGTAATACGTGCGTAAATATGACGATCCATGTGCAACGGAGTGATCCAGTGATCGCACGCAGACACCAGGTGGCCCTCGCCCTCACGGCCCTCCTCACGGCGGCCGCGGCCTGCCAGGCCCACGACCGCGAACCCGCCTCCGGACACCCCGCCCCCTCGGCGAGCCGCGGCTTCACCCTCGTGGCCACCGGCGACATCGTCCCGCACGCCTCGGTCGTCGACCGGGCCCGCTTCGACGCCGGCGGCACGGGCCACGACTTCGGCCCGATGTTCGCCGGGATCCAGCCCGTCGTCGCCGGCGCCGACCTGGCGCTCTGCCACCTGGGGGCCGCCCGCGTGGCCACCGACCCGGCCGCCGCCTTCCTGCCCCGGCTCGCCGCGGCCCTCGCCGCCACCGGCTACGACGGCTGCTCCACCGCCTCCGACGACGCCCTCGACGACGGCCCCGACGGCGTGCGCCGCACCCTGGACGCCCTCGACGGCGCCGGCGTACGGCACGCGGGCACCGCCCGCTCCGAGGCCGAGGCCGCCGCCGTCCCGCTCCTGGAAGCGGGCCCCGCGAAGGTCGCCCACCTCGCCTACGCCTACGACACCGACGGCCGGCCGCTCCCCGACGGACAGCCCTGGGCCCTCTCCCTGATCGACGAGAACAAGATCGTCGCCGATGCCCGCACCGCCCGCCGGGCCGGCGCCGACGTCGTCGTCGTCTCCCTGCACTGGGGCACGGAGTGGCAGGACGCCCCGGACGACCGGCAGCTCACCCTCGCCAGGGCCCTGACCGCCTCCCGCACCGGCACCCGCCCCGACATCGACCTGATCCTCGGCGGCCACGCCCACGTCCCGCAGGCCTACGAGAAGGTCAACGGCACCTGGGTCGTCTACGGCCTCGGGGACCAGGTGGCCGGCGAGACGCCGAACCGCGCCGGTGCCGTCGACCCGCGCGCCAACCGGTCCAGCGTCGCCCGCTTCACCTTCTCCCCGCCCGCCCGGCCCGGCGCCCGCTGGGAGGTGACCCGGGCCGCCTTCGTCCCCGGGCTGTTCGACCTCGACGCCGGCCGTGTCGTCGACCTCGACAGGGCCCTCGCCCAGGGCGCCGACGCGGGGGGCGTGCGCGACGACATCCGCGACCTCGTGCTCAGCCGGGGAGCGGCACGGGACGGGCTGGTGACGGGGGAGTAGCCGAGGGGGGCGGGGCGGGCGCGGACGCCGGCTACGGCACCACCGTCACCGGCCAGCGCCCCGCCTTCACCAGCCGCACCGCCACCGACCCCACGATCCGGTGACCGGCCTGCTCGGAGGCGCCGACCACCACCGCGTCGGCCTTCAGCTGATCCGCGGCCTTCACCAGCCCGTTGTACGGGTCGCCCTGGAAGGTGTGGAACTCCCAGCGCACGTCGAATATCCCCCGGGTGCGTTCGGTGGCCTCCCGGATCTGCGCCACGATGTCCTGGGCGATCTCGTCGGTCGCCTCCGCGACCGGCGCTCCGAGCGCCGCGCTCGCCGCCATCACCGGCTGCACGTACACCACCGCGAGCAGGGCGCCCTGGCGCCGGGCCAGACCGCCGGCGTAGGCGGCGGCGCGGAGCGAGGGGTCGGAGCCGTCCACGCCGACGAGGACGACCTTCGGGCCGTCCGTGCCCCGTTCGAACGGGGAAGGGTGCTGTTCCGTCACGGCGAGAGGCTATCGGAACCCGCAGGTCCCACCGCCGCGCGGGCCCGACGCACCCCCGCGTGCACATCCGGCGGTACCGGTGCCCGGTGCCTCCGGCGTCCGCGGTGCGTTCTCCGCCGCGCGGGCCGTCGTCCCACCGCCGCGCCCGGCACCCGGGGCGCCCTCCCGCGGCCGGCCACCCCTTCCGGCGGTCTCCCGCCCCCCGACGGCTTCTCTGCGGTCTCCCGCTCCCGCCGGCCGTACGGCGGGATCGCGTCGCCGCTGATCCGGCCGGCGGGGGCGGAGGCCGGTGGCGACGAGCACCGGTGGGGGAGGGGGCGGCCGGCGGGGCGGTCGGCGTGCTGCGCCGAGCGGGTGGATCCGTGCCGCCGGGTCGGTGTCCTGGTGGTGCGTCGGGGCCCGGCCGGGCGACTGATGACACATGCAGAAGGATCAGTTGTTCACGCGGCGCGGGGCGTTGCTCGCCGGCGCCGCCACCGTCGGCGCGGCCGGCACGGCCTCTCTGTTCGCGTGGGGGACGGGTGCGGGGGCACCGGCCGGCTCCGGCGCCCCGGCGGCCGGTGCCCCCGCGTACCGCCTCCCGATGGCCCCCTCCGCCTACCGTCTCCAGCCGCTGGCCGGCTACGGCCCCCCGCGCCTCACGGTCCGCACCCCCGTGCGGCGCGCACCGCTCCTGCGGATCACCGGCCGCGGCCGCGCCATGGTGCTCACCTTCGACGACGGCCCCGACCCCCGCTACACCCCGGGCATCCTCGACACCCTGGCCGAGTACGGCGTCCGCGCGATGTTCTTCGTGTGCGGGGAGATGGCCGCCGACCACCCCCACCTGCTGGCCCGGATGGCCGACGAGGGACACGTCGTCGGCAACCACACCTGGTCCCACCCCCTGCTCACGAAGATGACGCGCCGTCAGATCCGCTCCGAGATGATCCGCACCAGCGAGGTCATCGAGAACGCCTACGGAGAACGGCCCCACTGGTTCCGCGCCCCCTACGGCGCCTGGAACCGCGCCGCCTTCCAGCTGGGCTCCGAACTCGGCATGGAGCCCCTGGCCTGGACGGTGGACACCCTGGACTGGACCACCCCGGGCACCGGCACCATCGTCGACCGGGTCGAGGGCGGCGCCGCTCCCGGAGTCGTCCTCCTCTCGCACGACGCGGGCGGCGACCGCACCCAGAGCGTGCGGGCCCTGCGCCGCTACCTGCCCCTGCTCCTCGACTCCGGCTACCGCATCACGGTGCCGCGGCGGCAGCGCCTCTAGGGCGTCGCGACGGGGCGAACGTCGCCTGTCGCGGCACCAGCGGCGGGTCCGGCACGCGCGTCCACGCCGTGACGGGCACCGGTACCGGCCGGGCCGCCCCCGAGCGCCCGGCCGACGGTCCGTTCTAACGGACCTCGACCAGGCGGGCGAAGACGACCACGTTGCCGTCGTAGCCGTTCGCCTTGGAGAAACCGCCGCCGCAGGTGATCACCCGGAGTTCGGGGGCGCCCTTGGAGGCGTAGACGCGGTCGCCGGGGAAGTCGTCCTTCGCGAAGACCTCGACGCCGTAGACCTCGAACACCGCGGTCTTCCCGTCCCGGCGGGCCACCTCGACGTGATTGCCCTTCTTCAGGGCCCCCAGGCCGTAGAACACGGCCGGTCCCCGCGTGTTGTCCACATGGCCGACGACGACCGCGGTCCCCTTCTCGCCGGGGGAGACGGCGCCGGTGAACCAGCCGGCCAGGTTCGGATCCTCCGGGGGCGGCGCGCCGACCCAGCCGTCCGTGTCCAGGCCCACCTGCATGAGCGGGGCGTCGACCTGGATGGCGGGGATCCTGACCCGGTCGGGTGCCGCGAACGGCAGGGGCTGGACGGCCCTCCCCAAGGTGCCCCGGGTCGCACCGGCGTCGGCGGCCGCCGCGGAGGCGGGCTGCGGCGGGCCCTCGTCGAACTCCCCCGAACCGTTGCGGATGAGCGCGAGCCCGGTCAGCAGAACAAGCGCCATCACGCCCCAGGGAACGCGCTTCTTCGGCCGTTCCTCCTCTTCCGCCGTTCCGGACAGCTCGTACCGAGACATTCGCCAGCCCCTTTCGACGCGGCCGTCGCCACGTCCTTCCGCGCATACGAGAACGCTAAGTCCCCCCATGGCAAACAGCGACGGGGTGGCGGCGAACAGGTGGCCCGCGTGTCCTGCGGTCCGCCATCCGAGTTGCCGTGTGCAGGAATTTTCTGACGGTCCGTGACCTGCGGTGATATCCGATCGCGTACGTTTCCCCCGGCGTGTCCTCTCACCGGGACGGACCATTCCCGACATGCGGGCCCGCGCGCGGCGCCAGAGGGTCGATCCGGGAGGTGCTCTCTCGCCGACAGACCGGGGACGGGCCCCGGGGCGCCTTCCGCGGAGGATCACATGCGAAACTCACGCGCCCTGGCGGCCGCGGCCGCGGCGGTCGCCGTCCTCGGGCTCGCCGCCCCCGTGGCCGTCGCGGACGGTATGCCACCCAACCCCGGCAGCCAGAACGACAACAACTGGGTCGACCCCGGAAACAACAACGCCGGAGGCCACTCGGGCAACGGCAACTGGGGTGGTCACAACGGCAACAACGGAAACAACGGCAACAACGGGAATGGGGGAAACAACGGAGGTGATGGAGGCGGGAACGGCCGCGGCAATGGAGGTGGCAACGGCGGCGGCAATGGCGGTGACAACGGCGGCAATGGAGGTGGGAACGGCGGGGGTAATGGAGGGAACGGCGGAAACGGCGGGGGCCATGGAGGAAACGGCGGGAACGGCGGCGACGGAGGTGACAACGGCGGCGACAACGGCGGCAATGGCGGCGGGAACGGCGGGGGCAATGGCGGGAACGGCGGAAATGGTGGAGGAAACGGCGGCAACGGAGGTGGCAACGGCGGCGGCAATGGCGGTGGGAACGGCGGGGGCAATGGCGGGAACGGCGGAAATGGTGGAGGAAACGGCGGCAACGGAGGCGGGAACAACGGGGGCCACGGCGGGAACGGCGGCGGCAACGGCGGCGGGAACGGAGGGAACGCCGGTGGGAACGGCGGCAACGGGGGAATCTCCCCGAGCAACATCGTCGCGCTGCCCAGAGTCGTCACCCGCGGCGGTCAGCTGACCATCACCGTCGACGGCTGCCGGGGCGGCGGCACCATGAGTTCGGACGCCTTCCGCACGACCGGTCTCCGGCCCGCCAACGGCGCCCGCGACACGGCGCAGGGCACCGCGACGGTCAACAGCAACGCGCGCCCCGGCTCGCACAGCGTCACCGTCAACTGCAACGGCCGCACCCTCACCAACCCCACCGCCTTCACCGTCATCGGCGGCGTCCGCGGCGGTCTCGGCGGCAGCAGCTCCAGCGGCGCCACCCCGACCGACATGGCCATCGGCGGCGGGCTGGTGGCCGCGGCGGCCGTCGGCGGCGGCGTGTTCTGGATGCGCAGGCGCGCCGAGCGCCGCGCCTGACGGCCTGCTCCGCCCCTTTCGGAGCACGGCCGCGTCACGGGCCCTCGCCCCCTCCCTTCCGGGAACCGGGGCGAAGGCCCGCGCGCCGTCAGGAGCCGCCGTCCCCGCCCGCCCGCCGGCGCGAGAAGTGGTACGCCGCGCCCACCGACCCCGCGACGAGCGCCGCGCCGAGGCCGATCTCCCGCAGGTCGAACCCGGCGACGGTCCCGCCCGCGCCGGCCCGCACGGCGCGCGGGACCGCGTCGGGCACCGGGGTGGAGGTGACCGGGCGGGCGCCGGCGACGGTCAGCCCGGTGGAACGGCTGACGCCGTCACAGGTGAACGTCACCCGGTGCACCGCGCCCGCCCTGACGTCCAGGTCGACGGTCGTGGTGGCCGAGGAGCGGCGCGCGGCGATGCGCACCGATTCGAAGATCCCCGAGGTGATGGTGACGTCGCCCTTGCAGCCACCGTCGCCCCGGTCGATCCGGAGGGTCACCCGGCCGCCCGCCACGATCGTCGACGGCAGCACACTGAAGCCGAACGGGGTGGTGCCGTCGGCGGCGACGGCGGACGGCGCGGGCAGGGCCAGGGCGCCCAGGCTCAGCAGTGCCGCCGAGGCGACGCGTATCGCGTGCATGGGGTCTCCTCCGGTTTCCGAGGAGCGGCGGCCGCGGTTCTTCTCCGCGCGTGTCGTCGCCCGCGCCTCGATGACCGAAACGCTAGGAACGGGCGTGTGCTCCCGCGATTCCTGTCGTCCGAACGGGGGAAGCGAGAGGGCCGTTCGGGTGACATGCTTCCCGCGGCCGGGGGACCGGACCGGTGTGTCGCCCGCCGTCGCTCCGTCCGGTCCGGTCCGGTCCGGCCCGCGTCCGGTCCGGGCCCGGTCAGTTCCCGGCGTCGGGGAAGAGGCGCAGGAAGGGCTCGGCCGACGCCGCGATGCTCCGGCTGTAGGGCGCGTCGAAGTCCCAGATGAGGAACAGCAGGAAGGCGATCAGCGCCGAGAACAGCCCCGCCAGGACGAGTTCCCGGGCGGTGCGGCGGATCTGGAGCGCGAACACCATGCCGACGGTGATGACGGCGCCGGCGACCAGCCCGAACCAGACCACCCCGGGCATGGTCGCCCCGGTCGAGCCGGCCCGGTCGTTGCGGGCCTGGTCGGCGGCGGCCATCTGGTCGAGGAGCGGCTGGTAGGCCTGGGCCTCGAAGTCCGAGGCGGGCCGGTGGTCGGTGAGGTCGACGCGGAGCCGTTCGAGGAGTTCGTCCCCCCGCTCGGTCACCTCGCCCTCGTCGGCCATGGCCTTCCACTCGGTGCCGACGACGTGGCCGACGTAGGCGTCGACGTCCCCGCGGATGCGGTCCCGCACCTCGGACGGGTACACCCGGACCCGCTCCGAGATCTCGTGCAGTGCCTGGGCCTCCGCCTGGACGTGGTCCTGGGCGACGCTGCGGGCCTCCCAGACGCCGGCGATCGCCAGACCCAGGACGATGGCGTACACCACTCCGATCCACATCGTCATGTACTCGATGACGTCCGGGGTCTCGGACGGGTCCTCGTCGTCGGACACCGTGCGGTGCCGGACGAAGGTGACGGCGACCACCACCACGCACGCGGCGACCATCGCGAGGGTGAGAACAAGCCATTCCGGCAAGAGGTGCCTCCTTCAAGGGGCGTCAGCGGGGCCGCAGCGCGGCGACGGCGATGGCCGCGGGGGCGGTGATGAGCAGGACGTACGTGACCGGCGACCGGTGGTGCCGGACCGGCGCCCGGGGCGGCCGCGCGTGGCGGGCCGGGTACGTCACGGGGGACGCGGACGGCCGCGGTGCGGGCTCGGACGGCGGTGCGGGGGCGGGGGCGGGGGCGGGCTTCGGCCGGGGCTTCGGCGCGGAGGGCGGCGGCGGAAGGGGAGCCACGGGCCTCGGCGGCGCGGGCCGCGGGGGCGCGGGCCGTGCCCGGGGCGGTGGGGCCGGCGGCGGCGTCGGCTCGGGAGGCGGCTCCGGCGTCGGTTCGGGGGGCGGTTCCCAGGAGGGCTTCGGCGGCGCCGGTTCCTGAGGCGTCGGCGTGGGCGTCGGCGTCGGTTCCGGAGGCGGCGGGGGCTCCGGCTGCGGTGTCGGGCACCCCGGCGGGGTCAGCCGCCCGAGGTTCCCCGCGACGGCCACCGCCTCGGTGCCGTCCGGGCCCGTCGAGGCGTACGCGCAGGCGTCGGCCACGGCCGGCCCGGCCGGTGCGGCCAAGAAGATCCAGGCCACGGTCACCAGGGTCAACACCCTGGTCGACAAGGGGGATCGGGTCGGTTCGGATCCATGCACGACGTGATCATGGGGCCTCGCGCGCGGGTGCACGCCGGCATGCGGGGCGATTGCCCCGAACGAGGGAAGTCCGTCCTACCGGGTTCGTCCGGGGTGCGCTCGCACGTCCGGACAAGGGCACTCGCGTGCGAGGGCGCACGCACGGCGGTGGGCGGACGCACGGCGGTGGGCGGACGGTGCGCGACGGTGGTGCGGGGGCGGTGCGCGACGGTGGGCGGACAGTGCACGACGGTGGTGCGGGGGCGGTGCACGACGGTGCGGGGTGGCGCACCGCCGTGCGGGGTGGTGCACGACGGTGCACAGGCGGCGAAAAGAATTTCTCGCCGTCTTTGAACGCGACGCCCCCCGTCGTGCGTACCCATGGCCGTGCGGTGGCGCAGCAGGGCGCTGCAACACACTTGGGATGATCGGGGAGTTGAAGATGAAGACCTCCTGGCGGAGCGCCTCACTCGTGGCGAGCGCTGTGTCTGTTCTGGCGCTGACGACGGCGTGCGGTCAGGAAGGCGGTACCGCGGCGTCCAGCCAGAACGTGGGTGTCACGGCCCCGGCGGGCACCGTCGCGGGCGTGGGCAGCGGCTACGGGAGCGTCGGCGCGGGCACCAGCCCCAGCGCGAGCGCGCCGGCGGCCGGGGGCGGCGCGCAGGCGTCCGCCGCGGGACAGCTCGCCGTCTCCGCCAACGCCGAGCTGGGCAAGGTGCTGATCGACGCCGCCGGGATGACGCTGTACCGCTTCGACGCGGACACCGCGGAACCGCCCAAGTCCAGCTGCGACGGCGACTGCGCGACGACCTGGCCGCCCGTGCCGGCCGACGACGCGACCGCCGGCGACGGCATCGACAAGTCGCTGCTCGGCGAGGTCACCCGCTCCGACGGCAGCAAGCAGCTGACCGTGGACGGCTGGCCGGTGTACCGCTACGCCAAGGACACCAACGCCGGTGACACCAACGGCCAGGGCGTCAACGGCAAGTGGTTCGCGCTGGCCCCCGACGGCAAGAAGGCCAAGTCGGCCTCCGGCTCCGGCTCCGGCTCCGGTTCCGGCTCCGCCGCCGCCCCCGGCCTGTCCGTGCGCAAGGACCCCAACCTCGGCGACATCGTCGTCGACAAGAACGGCATGACGGTCTACCGCTTCGTCAAGGACAAGGCGTGGCCGAAGCCGGTGACCGCGTGCCTGGGCGCCTGCCTCGAGAAGTGGCCGGCCGTCGCCCCGGTCGCCACCAACGACACCGAGGGCGTGCAGAAGAAGGGCCTGATGAGCTTCACCCGGCCCGACGGCGTCAAGCAGATGACGGTCAACTGCTCGCCGATCTACACCTTTTCCGGCGACAAGTCCCCCGGGGACATCAACGGCCAGGGTGTCGGCGGCACCTGGTACGCCGTGGCCCCCGACGGCAAGCTGGTCGGCGCGCCGAAGCAGTAGGGATCACCTCCCCCCAGGCCGATCCCGCTCCCGCGACGGCTCGTACGACCCCCGGTCCGCCCCCTCCGCGCCGCACGGAGGGGGCGGACCCCTGTGTTGCGGGCGGGACCTCCCCGCCCCCGCCGCGTGCGGGTGACGCCGCCGTGTTCGAACGGCCCGGGGACGCTCCGGAGCACATCGGGTACTTTTCGTCAGCACATCCGGGTATGTCATTTCGGCACGTGCCGCAGGCAGTGACCGGGAACGGACGGTCAATTTCCGTTTCAGGTCGCCCTGTTGGCGGGCGATCAGTAGCCTCTGCTCGAACACCGGATCGCCTACGCCTTGGAGAGATAGATGGATCGTCCCGCCTGGGCCCCACGGAGCATCGACATCTCCGTGCCCAGTGTCTCGCGGATCTACGACTACTACCTGGGCGGTTCGCACAACTTCGAGGTCGACCGGCAGGCGGCGCGCAAGGCCATGGAGTTCATGCCGGGACTCCCCAAGATCATGCAGGCGAACCGGGCCTTCATGCGCCGCGCGGTGCGCCACGCCGCCGACTCGGGCATCACCCAGTTCCTGGACGTCGGCTCCGGCATCCCGACCTTCGGCAACGTCCACGAGGTGGCCCAGGCGGCCCGTCCCGGCGCCCGCGTCGTCTACGTCGACCACGACCCGGTCGCCGTCGCGCACAGCCAGGTGGTGCTGGGGGAGAACCCGGACGCCGCGGTCGTCGCCGCCGACCTGCTCAAGCCGCGGGAGATCCTCGGCAGCCCCCAGGTGGAGCAACTGATCGACCTGGAGCGGCCCGTGGCGCTGCTGCTGGTTGCCATACTGCACTTCGTGGAAGACGCCGACGACCCGTACGCCGCGGTCGCCGAGCTGAGCGCCGCGCTCGCGCCCGGCAGCCTGCTCGTCCTCACGCACGCCTCGTACGAGGGGATCCCCCTGCCGCAGGGGCGGGCCGAGGGCGCGGTGGACGTGTACAAGGACATTCGCAACCCGCTGGTCATGCGCTCGCGTGACGAGATCGCGCGGTTCTTCGAGGGGTACGACATGGTGGAGCCGGGACTGGTGCCGATGCCGCACTGGCGGCCGGAGACGGCGCCGGAGGACGAGGACCCGTACGCCTTCTCCGGTTTCGCGGGCGTGGGGCGCGCTTCGTGACCGCCGAACCGGACGGGCCGGAGGACAGACTGCGGCGGTTCGCGACGATCTGGAGCCGGGCGGTCTTCCCGGTCACCTCCACGTCGCTGACCCGCCCCGAGTTCGAGGAACGGCTGCTGCCGCTGGCCCGGCGGCTGAGCGAGGCCCTGCGCGCCAGGAACTTCGACGCGGAGGCGGCCAGGACGGTCGGGGCCGACCTCATCGGCGCCCACTGCACCGACCCCGAGGCCCTCGCCCACAGCCTGGACTGCATCGACGCCTACCTGGTGCTCTACTGCGGCGAGGACGGGCCCCAGGAGGACCTGCGCACCCGCTGCTCCCGACTCCAGCACGCCATGGCCGCCGGCTTCGCGCACGCGCTGCGCGAGCGCACGCTGGCCGAACAGGAGGCCATCGCGCAGGCCGCGCTGCGGGCCCAGGGGGTGGTGGCGCAGGCGCTGCACGCCAGCGAGGCCCGCTTCCGCGCGGTCTTCGAGGGCGCCGCGATAGGGATCGGCATCGCCGACCTGGAGGGCAACATCCTCGAGGTCAACGGCGCCCTGGTGCGCATGTTCGGCGGTGGCGAGCAGGCGGTGCGCGGACGCAACGTCAGCGAGTGGACGCACGCCGACGACGCCCCCCAGGTGTGGCGGCTCTACGAGGAGCTGGTGCGCGGCCAACGCGAGCACTACCACGTCGAGAAGGCCTTCTACCGCCCCGACGGGACGGTGCTGTGGACCAATCTCACGGTCTCGCTGCTGCGCGACGCCGACGGCCGGCCGCAGTACCAGCTGGCGCTGATGGAGGACACCACCGAGCGCCGGCTGCTCAACCTGCGGCTGCGCTACGAGGCCACCCACGACGCGTTGACCGGCCTGCCCAACCGCACCCTGTTCTTCGAACGCCTGGAGAAGGTCCTGGCCGCCGGGGACGGACAGCGCTTCGGCCTGTGCTACCTCGACCTGGACGGCTTCAAGACCATCAACGACAGCCTGGGGCACGCCGCCGGCGACCGGCTGCTCGTCGAGGTCGCCGACCGGCTCCAGGCCTGCGCCACGGCGCCCGGCGAGATGGTCGCCCGGCTCGGCGGCGACGAGTTCGTGGCGCTCACCACCGGTCCCGACACCCACCACGAGGTCGACGAGCTCGCCACGCGCATCATGAACGCCCTGGTCGCGCCCGTGCGCATCGAGGGCCGGGAGCTGACCGTGCGCGGCAGCATCGGCATCGTGGAGGGCCCGGCGGGGGAGCGCGGCCCGGCGGAGGTGCTGCGCAGCGCCGACATCACCATGTACCGGGCCAAGTCGGCCGGAGGCAACCGCTTCGAGCTGGCCGACCCCGAGGCCGACGCCCGCGCCATCACCCGGCACGGTCTGACGACGGCCCTGCCGGCGGCGCTGGAGCGGGGCGAGTTCTTCATCGAGTACCAGCCGCTCGTCCACCTCGGCGACGGCAGCGTGCGCGGCGCGGAGGCGCTGGTGCGCTGGCTGCACCCGCAGCACGGGGTGCTCGGCCCCGACCGGTTCATCCCGCTCGCCGAGGACACCGGGCTGATCGTGCCGCTCGGCCGCTGGGTCCTGGAGCAGTCGGTGCGCCAGGCCCGTGACTGGCGCCGGCGCAGCGGCGACAGCGGCCCGCTGCGCGTCAACGTCAACCTCTCGCCCTGCCAGCTCACCCATCCGGGGCTGGTGCAGGACACCGTCGACATCCTGGAACGCGCGGGCGTGGCACCGGAGGCGCTCTGCCTGGAGGTCACCGAGTCGGCGCTGATCGGCGCCGACGACGACCTCCTCAAGCCGCTGCGCCGGCTCGCCGAGATGGGCGTCGACATCGCCCTGGACGACTTCGGGACCGGCTACTCCAACCTCGCCAACCTGCGCAGGCTGCCGGTGAGCGTCCTGAAGCTGGACCGCTCCTTCACGCAGAGCATGCAGCAGTTCCCCGCCGACCCCGTCGACCTCAAGATCGTCGAGGGGATCGTCTCGCTCGCCCACAGCCTGGACCTCGCGGTCACGGTCGAGGGCGTGGAGACCGGCGCCCAGGCCGATCAGCTGCGCGTACTGGGCTGCGACACGGCCCAGGGCTGGTACTACGCCCGCCCCGGCCCGCCGGACCGCCTCCACGAGCTGGCCCTGGTGGACGCCACGGGCTGACGGCGCGATCCGGTTGCGGGAGGGGCCGGGTCACCCGCGATCATGTGCGGGTGACCCAGGAATCAGACGACGTCGCCGCGGCGATCGCCGGCGAGCTGAGCCTCATGGACCCTGCCGTCCGCTCCTCCCGCACCGAGACCGCGCGCCTGCTCGACCCCGAGTTCACCGAGGTGGGCGCCTCCGGCCGCCGCTACACGTACGCCGAGACGGTGGCCGACCTCCCCGACCACCCCGGCAGCTCCCCGACCGGCCCCCGTCACGAACCGACGGCGATCACCGGCACCCTCCTGGCCCCCGGCCTGGTCCACCTCACCTACGAGACCCGCTTCGCCGGCCGACGGGCCCGCCGCAGCTCCCTGTGGCGCAAGACGGACGAACACACAGGCTGGCGCATGTATTACCACCAGGCCACCCCGGTACCCCCCGACATCCCCTGACCCCCTGGGTGCGCGAGGAACCGCGCACCCCACCCACGACCGGCCCGCACCTGCCCCCGCCGTCCGGACACCCCACCCCTGGGGGCGCGAGGAACCGCGCACTCCACTCCCACCGACCCGCACCCCGACAACACCCCCGCCGACACCCCCGTACGAGCACCCCGCACGCCCCCCACCCGAGCGGCGCAGCCCTACCGCTCCAGCAGCATCCGCTGCAACTCCCGCGCGGCCCGAGGCGGAGCCACATCGCTGCGGTGCGCCAACGCGATCACCCGGTGCAACCCCGGCCGGGCCAACGGAGTGACCCGCAGGCCCCGCCCCGACCGCGCGGCGACCATCCGCGGCACGACGGCCACGCCGAGCCCCGCCCGCACGAACCCCAGCACCGCGTCCATCTCCCCGCCCTCCACCGCGAAGTCCGGCTCGAACCCCTCGGCGCGGCACGCGGCGACCGTGAGTTCCCGCAGGTCGTAGCCGTGCCGGAACATCACCAGGCGTTCGCCCTCCAGGTCGGCGATCCGCACGGCGCGGCGCTCTCCTCCCGGCGGGGGCGCCTCCGGCGAGGACACCACCACGAGGTCCTCCCGCAGCAGCTCCACCGTCGTCAGCGCGGGGGAGGGGGTGGGCAGCGGGAGCACCACCAGGGCGAGATCGAGCGCGCCGCGGGCCAGTTGCCGCACCAGGTCGTGCGAGCCGCCCTCCTCGATCATCAGCCGGACGCCGGGGTAGCGGTCGTGGAAGGCGCGCAGCACGTCCGGCAGCAGCCCGGTGCACAGGCTGGGCGTCGCCCCCAGCCGCACCCGGCCGCCGCGCAGCTGCACCAGCTCCCGCACCTCGTGGCGGGCCGTCTCCGCGTCCGCCAGGATCCGGCGGGCCGGCGGCAGCAGCGCCTCGCCGGCGTCGGTGAGCGTGATGTTCCCGCGCGCCCGCTGGAAGAGGTCGGCCCCCAGCTCCCGCTCCAGCGCCTTGATCTGCTGCGACAGCGAGGGCTGGGCGACGTGGACCAGCTCGGCCGCCCGGGTGAAGTGCCGGGTCTCGGCGACCGCCACGAAGTACTGGAGCTGCTGGAGCTGCATCCAGCCATGATAGGCCGTGCCTATGGAAACGAGCCGCACCATGTCTTGGACTAATGGGGCCGTTCGGCCCTAGCGTCCTGTCCCATGGCTCTGGCAACGCGGACGGACCGACGGTCGTCCACGGCGCGCACCGTGTGGCGCTCCTCCGTCGGCAAGAAGGCGGTGATGGCCGTCAGCGGGCTCGTCATGCTGCTGTACCTGGTCGTCCACATGATCGGCAATCTGAAGATCTTCTTCGGGCCGGGCGAGTTCAACCACTACGCGCACTGGCTGCGCACGGTCGGCGAGCCGTTCATGCACGACGAGTGGACGCTGTGGCTGGTCCGGGTCGTGCTGGTCGTCGCGGTCGTCGCGCACGCCGTGTCCGCCTACCAGCTCAGCCGCCGCGACCTCAGGGCCCGCCCGGTCAAGTACGTCCACAAGAAGCCGCGGACGAGCTACGCGACGCGCACCATGCGCTGGGGCGGGATCATCCTCGGTCTCTTCGTCGTCTGGCACCTCCTCGACCTGACGACCGGCACCGCGCACCCCGGCGGCTTCCAGGAGGGCCGGCCGTACCAGAACGTCGTGGACACCTTCTCCACCTGGTACGGCAACACCGTCTACATCGTCGCGATGCTCGCCCTCGGCCTGCACGTGCGGCACGGCTTCTGGAGCGCCGCCCAGACCCTGGGCGTGGGCAGCCGCACCCGCGACCGCGCCCTCAGGGCCACGGCCGACGTCCTCGCACTGTTGCTCACGGCCGGCTTCGTCGCCGTACCCGTGGGCGTCATGACCGGAGTGGTGAGCTGACATGACCTCCTATGCCGACTACACGACCGGCGAGCCGGCCGTCGACACCAAGGCACCCTCCGGCCCGGTCCACGAGCGCTGGGACAAGCGCCGCTTCGAGGCGAGGTTGGTCAACCCCGCCAACCGCCGCAAGCACACCGTCATCGTCGTCGGCACCGGCCTGGCCGGCGGCTCGGCCGGCGCGACCCTCGCCGAACAGGGCTACCACGTCGTCCAGTTCTGCTACCAGGACTCCCCGCGCCGGGCCCACTCCATCGCCGCGCAGGGCGGCATCAACGCGGCGAAGAACTACCGCAACGACGGTGACTCCGTCCACCGGCTGTTCTACGACACCGTCAAGGGCGGCGACTTCCGGGCCCGCGAGTCCAACGTCCACCGCCTCGCGCAGATCTCCGTCGAGATCATCGACCAGTGCGTGGCGCAGGGCGTGCCCTTCGCCCGGGAGTACGGCGGCCTCCTCGACACCCGCTCCTTCGGCGGCGTCCAGGTGTCCCGCACCTTCTACGCCCGCGGCCAGACGGGCCAGCAACTGCTGCTCGGCGCCTACCAGGCCCTCAGCCGGCAGATCGCCGCCGGGAACGTCGAGATGCACCCGCGCACCGAGATGCTGGACCTGATCGTCGTCGACGGCCGGGCCCGCGGGATCGTGGCGCGGGACCTGGTCACGGGCAGGATCGACACGTACTTCGCGGACGCCGTCGTCCTGGCCAGCGGCGGCTACGGCAACGTCTTCCACCTGTCGACGAACGCCATGAACTCCAACGCCACCGCGATCTGGCGGGCGCACCGGCGCGGCGCCCACTTCGCCAACCCGTGCTTCACGCAGATCCATCCGACCTGCATCCCGCGCACCGGCGACCACCAGTCCAAGCTGACGCTGATGAGCGAGTCGCTGCGCAACGACGGCCGGATCTGGGTTCCGAAGGCCAAGGGCGACACCCGGCCGGCGAGCCGCATCCCCGAGGACGAGCGCGACTACTACCTGGAGCGGATCTACCCCTCCTTCGGCAACCTGGTCCCGCGGGACATCGCCTCCCGCGCCGCCAAGAACGTCTGCGACGAGGGCCGCGGCGTCGGCCCCGGCGGCCAGGGCGTCTACCTGGACTTCGCGGACGCGATCAAGCGGATGGGACGCAGGGCGGTCGAGGAGAAGTACGGCAACCTCTTCGACATGTACGAGCGGATCACCGCGGAGAACCCGTACGAGGTGCCCATGCGGATCTACCCGGCCGTGCACTACACGATGGGCGGCCTGTGGGTCGACTACGACCTCCAGACCACCGTCCCCGGCCTGTTCGCGATCGGGGAGGCCAACTTCTCCGACCACGGCGCCAACCGGCTCGGCGCGTCCGCGCTGATGCAGGGCCTGGCCGACGGCTACTTCGTCCTGCCCGCCACCGTCAACGACTACCTCGCCCGCAACCCGCACCACGACGAGGTCGGCGACGGGCACCCGGTGGTGCAGGAGGCGCTGGCGGAGACCCAGGACCGCCTGAACCTGCTGCTGTCCGTCGACGGCGACCGCACCCCCGACTCCTTCCACCGCGAGATCGGTGAACTGATGTGGGAGTTCTGCGGCATGGCCCGCACCGAGGACGGCCTGCGCGAGGCCCTCGCGCGGATCCCCCGCATCCGCGAGGAGTTCTGGCGGCGCGTCAAGGTCCCCGGCACCGGCGGGGAGTTCAACCAGTCCCTGGAGAAGGCGAACCGCGTCGTCGACTACCTCGAGCTCGCCGAGCTGATGTGCCTCGACGCGCTGTACCGCGCCGAGTCCTGCGGCGGCCACTTCCGCGAGGAGCACCGCACCCCCGACGGCGAGGCCGCCCGCCGCGACGAGGAGTTCGCCCACACGGCCGCCTGGGAGTTCACCGCCACCGGCGAGGCGCCCGTCCTGCACAAGGAAGACCTGGTCTTCGAGTACGTCCACCCCACCCAGCGGAGCTACGCATGAAGCTCACCCTGCGCGTCTGGCGGCAGCGCGACGCCGACGCCGAAGGCGCCATGTCCACGTACGAGGTGGACGGGATCTCGCCCGACATGTCCTTCCTGGAGATGCTCGACACCCTCAACGAGGAACTCATCCTCAAGGGCGAGGACCCGGTCGCCTTCGACCACGACTGCCGCGAGGGGATCTGCGGCGCGTGTTCCCTCGTCATCGACGGCGACGCGCACGGCCCGGAGCGCACCACCACCTGCCAGCTGCACATGCGCTCCTTCCGGGACGGCGACACGATCGACGTCGAGCCGTGGCGGGCGTCCGCGTTCCCCGTGATCAAGGACCTGGTCGTGGACCGCTCGGCCCTCGACCGCGTCATCCAGGCGGGCGGCTACATCAGCGCGCCCACCGGTGCCGCCCCGGAGGCGCACGCCACGCCGGTGCCCAAGCCGGACGCCGACTTCGCGTTCGAACACGCCGAGTGCATCGGGTGCGGGGCCTGCGTGGCCGCCTGCCCCAACGGCGCGGCGATGCTGTTCACCTCCGCCAAGATCAACCACCTGAACGTCCTGCCGCAGGGCGCGCCGGAGCGCGAGACGCGGGTGCTGGACATGGTGGCGCAGATGGACGAGGAGGGCTTCGGCGGCTGCACGCTGGCCGGCGAGTGCGCCACCGCCTGCCCGAAGGGCATCCCGCTGGTCTCCATCACCGGCATGAACAAGGAGTGGCTGCGGGCCACCAGGAAGGCGCGGCGGTAACCCCGGGGGCACCGCGCAGCACACAGACGTTCGCCGACGGTGCGGACGGGCGGGGCCGGGAGTGGTGCTCATCCCCGGCCCCGTCTCGCTCCCGGGCGACCCGGCTCTCCGGGCGACCCGGCTCTCCGGCGGCCCGGCTTCCGGGCGACCCGGCTCTTCGGCGGCCTGGCTCTCCGGGCGACCCGGCTCTTCGGCGGCCTGGCTCTCCGGTGACCGCGAGCGCCAGGCATTCAGCACTTCCACACCCGCGCTCCCGGTACACGTCACGTACACGCCAACCGGGCTCGGAAGAAACAGGGGGTACCGCTCCGTCCCCACCTCGCGCGTGTCCAGGAGAGAGCCATGACCGGCGTGTCCACCCTCGCCCGCCCACCGCAGTCCACGGCCCCCGTCCGCTACACCGTCACCCTGGCCCGCGACGAGGCCGACGTGCGGGCCGCCCAGCGGCTGCGGCACGAGGTCTTCGCCGGGGAGATGGGCGCCCTGCTCACCTCCGCGCAGTCCGGCCTCGACGTCGATCCCTTCGACGCCCACTGCGACCACCTGCTGGTGCGCGAAGCCGGCACCGGCCAGGTCGTCGGCACCTACCGGCTGCTGCCGCCGGAGCGCGCCGCGGTCGCCGGACGGCTGTACTCCGAGGCCGAGTTCGACCTGACGCCGCTGCGCGACATCCGGGCCGGCCTCGTCGAGGTCGGCCGTTCCTGCGTCCACCCCGACCACCGCGACGGCACCGTCATCGGCCTCATCTGGGCCGGCATCGCCCGCTACATGGTGGACCACGGCCACGAGTGGCTGGCCGGCTGCTGCTCCGTCCCGCTCGCCGACGGCGGCACCGCCGCGGCCGCCGCCTGGGACCGGGTCCGGGGCAAGCACCTGGCGCCGGAGGAGTTCCGGGTCCGCCCGCGGCTGCCGTGGGTGCCGCGGCCGGACCTGGTGCCGCCCGCCCGCACCGAGCTGCCTCCCCTGCTGCGCGGCTACCTCCGCCTCGGCGCCTGGGTGTGCGGCGAGCCCGCCCACGACCCGGACTTCGGGGTCGCCGACCTGTACGTGCTGCTGTCGATGCGCCGGGTCGACCCGCGTTACCTGCGGCACTTCCTCTCGCTCGTCCCGGCCTGATGGGCGCCTGGCCGCCCAGCGCGCCCTGCACCCCCGGGGCGTGCGTGCAGGCGTCGGGCTCCGTCGCCGCCGTACCGCGGGCGGTGCTGCGGCTCGTGGCGGTCGGGGCGCTGCTGCTGGCCGGGACCGCCCTGCTGCCGGTGGGCGGCAGGGTCCCGGCCGGGCTGGTGCGCCGGTGGGCGGGGGCCGTGGTGCGGGCCGCCGGGGTCCGGGTGCGGTTCAGCGGTGCCGCCGTGCCCGACGGCGGCCTGTTGCTGGTCGCCAACCACATCTCCTGGCTGGACGTCCCGCTGCTGGCCATGGTCCGCCCGGCCCGGATGGTCGCCAAGGCCGAGATACGGCGGTGGCCCGTCGCGGGGCCGCTGGCCGCCCGCGGCGGCGTCCTGTTCATCGACCGCGACCGGCTGCGCGGCCTCCCGGACACGGTGGCCGGCATCGCCGGGCTGCTGCGCTCGGGGGCGGCCGTCGGCGTCTTCCCCGAGGGCAGCACGTGGTGCGGCCGCGCCCAGGGCACCTTCCGCCGGGCCGTCTTCCAGGCCGCCCTGGACGCCGGGGTGCCCGTCCAGCCCGTCCGCATCCGCTACCGGCTCACCGGGGGCGCGCCCACGACCGTCCCCGCGTTCGTGGGGGAGGACTCGCTGCCGGCCTCGCTGTGGCGGGTGGTGACGGCGCGCGGGCTGGTGGCCGAGGCCGAGGTGCGTCCCGCGCTCCGGCCCGGCGCCCACCCCGACCGCAGGTCGCTGGCGGGGGCGGCCCAGCGCGGGACCGGGCCCGCCCCGGTGTGGCCGGGGCACCCGGCGCCCGGCGGGCCCGACGCCGTCCCCGCGTTCCACCCCGCCGAATCGCCCGCAGGAATATAAGTGTTTGTCTGTTTCCTGCCGTTTTGGGTGGTAACCCGGAGCGGGATGCCGTCACGCGAAGGGAGGGCGATGTCATGATCGCCCGCGAACAGATCAGGAACGTCCTGGACCACCCCGTCTACGACGGGGACGGCCACAAGGTCGGCGAGGCCAAGCACATCTTCTTCGACGACATGACCGGACAACCGGAATGGGTCACGGTCAAGACGGGTCTCTTCGGTACGAACGAGTCCTTCGTACCGATCCGCGACGCCTCGATGGTCGAGGACCACATCGAGGTCCCCTACGCCAAGGACAGGATCAAGGGCGCGCCCAACGTCGACGTCGACTCCGGCGGACACCTCTCGGAGACCGAGGAGCACCGCCTGTACGACTACTACGGCATCGACTGGGACAGCGTCCTCCGGGACGACACCTCCGGCGGGACCGGCCGGGCCATGGGCACCGGCACCTCCGCGGCGGCCGGCACGGCGGCGGGAACCGCCGCGGGCATGCGGCCGGGCGAGGCGGGCACCGGCCGCCGGGCGGGCCGCGACGACGACGCCATGACCCGTTCCGAGGAGCGGATGCACGTCGGCGTCGAGCGGCGCGAGACCGGACGCGCCCGGCTGCGCAAGTACGTGGTCACCGAGGAGGTCGAGACGACCGTGCCGGTGCGCAGGGAGGAGGTGCGCGTCGAGCGTGAGCCCATCACCGAGGCCAACCGCGACGCCGCGCTCTCCGGGCCGGAGATCGGCGAGGCCGAGCACGAGGTCGTCCTCCACGAGGAACGCCCCGTGACGGAGACCGAGACCGTGCCGGTGGAGCGGGTCCGGCTGACCGCGGACGAGCAGGTCGAGGAGGAGACCGTGCGCGGCCGGGTCCGCAAGGAGCGCATCGAGACCGAGGGCGTCGAGACCGAGGGGTACCGCGACGAGGACCCGCCCCGCCGGTGAGTCCGACGGGCCGTCGCACCGGTGGGCCGGACCGCACGACGGTCACGGCGCACCGGTGACGCGGCGGGCGGCGGCCCGGTCCGCCGCCCGCGCCGCCGGCCGCTCGCCCCGTGTCAGGCGCGCGGCCCCCGGCCGTCACCCCCGCGCACGACGGCTGCCAGCCGGCGGTAGGAGTCCAGCAGTGCCCGCCGGTCGTAGGTGCTGGTGGTGACGAGGACCTCCTGGGCCCCCGTGTCCTTCAGCACCGTCTCCAGCGCGTGGGCAACCTGTTCCCCGGTGCCGGCGATCTGTCCGGCCAGACCCGCCTCGTAGAGACCGCGTTCCCGCGCCGTCATCGGCAGGGCCTCGACCCGCTCCGCCGGCGGCAGCGGCGGGAACGTACCGTGCGTGCGGGCGTGGGCCATCGACCAGGCCTCCGGGACCAGCAGCCGGCGGGCCTCCTCGGGCGTCCCGGCGACGGCGACCGTCCCCGAGACGACGACGTACGGCTCCGCCGCCCAGGGGGAGGGGCGGAACCGGGCGCGGTAGTCGTCGACGCCCCGCCGCAGCCGGTCCCGGTCGCGCAGATCGCCGATGACCATGGGCAGTCCCGCCTCCGCCGCGATCCGCGCGCCCTCGCCCATGGCCAGGACGAACGGCGGCACGGTCAGGCCCTCGGCGGGGCGCGCGTGCACGCCGGTCGGCGAGGTGCCGCGGAACCAGCCGAGCAGTTCCCGCAGTTGGGCGCCGAAGTCCTCGGCGTCGTCCTTGCCGCGGCCCAGTGCCCTACGGACCCCGTCCGTGAAGCCGACCGACCGGCCCAGGCCCATGTCGATGCGGCCCGGGAACAGCGATTCCAGCACCCCGAACTGCTCGGCGACGACCAGCGGCCGGTGGTTGGGCAGCATGACCCCGCCCGTGCCGACCCGGATCGTGGCCGTCGCGGCGGCCACGGCGGCGGCCAGGACGGTCGGCGCGGAGCCGGCGACGCCGGGGACGCCGTGGTGCTCGGACACCCAGAAGCGGTGGTAGCCGAGCGCCTCCACCTCCCGTGCCAGCGCCACGGTGTCCCGCAGGGCAGCGGCGGCCGGACGGCCCTCGCGCGTGCGGGAGCGGTCGAGGACGGAGAACCGGGCGGCTTCGATCACAGAACTCACACGGTGTTCAACGCGTGACGGACGCCGGGATTCCCCCGGGCCCGCGCCGCACCTTCCCCGGCCGGTCCGCGGGGCGCGGCGGGACGCGCCCCGCACGCCCGCAGCAGGTGCCGGGGACGAGGTGGCGGACCCCGTCCACGGCGAGGGGCGCGCGTGCCGGTCCGCCCGCCGCAGCGGGCCGGGGCAGCGGCGCCGGCTCGCCGCGGGGCATGGGACGTGGGGCGTAGGGCGCGAGGCGCGGGTCCCGGCGGGCGGCGTCGCCCCGGTCCGAGGCGACGCGGAGGCGACCGGCCCCGCCGGGGCCCGGACGCGCCGGACGTCGCCCTCGACCGGACGTCGCCCTCGACCGGGCCGCGCCCGGACCGGGAGCGTGCGGGCGCGGCCGGGGCCGCACGCGGCGTGCCGGCCCCGGGGTGGTCCGTCCCCTCCGCCCGTCACTCCGCCCGGCGGCCGGCCGGACCGGAGTGTGCCGACGTCGCGGCCGGCCGCTCCCGCGTCACTCCGTCTCGTCGAGGCGGAAGCCGAGCTTGAGGCCCACCTGCCAGTGCGCGACGTCGCCGTTCTCGATCTGCCCGCGCACCTGGGTCACCTCGAACCAGTCCAGGTGCCGCAGCGTCTGCGAGGCGCGGGAGATGGCGTTGCGGATCGCCTGGTCCACGCCGTCGGGCGAGGTGCCGACGATCTCCGTGACCCGGTAGGTGTGGTTCGACATGCGGGTGCTCCTCTCGGCGGGGGTGGCGGTGCCGCGTGCGGCACGCGTCACTCCACGGTCCCCCAAGCCGCGACGGAGCGCGAGGCGTCCGGAGGGCGGACCGGTTCCCCTCGACCTCCGCCGCGGTCCCCGCCGGAACCCCGCGCACCCGTCCGGGCGCCCGCGTCCGCTCCCCACGCCCCTGTCCACCAGGCAGAACAGGCCCGCCGTGGGACGTCGCCTCCTCGCCCTCCCCTGCGTGTCCGCCTCCCTCCTCACCGGCTGCGGTGCCGTACCGGGCGTCGGCGGGAGCGGCGTCGGGGTGGCCGGCGAGGAGGGGGTCGCCGCCATGGCGGCCGGAGCCGCACAGGGCCGGGCGACCCCCGGTACGCCCGAACGGGCCGCCGTGGAGGCGGACGACCCGATCAAGACGTACATGACCCGGGTGCTCGGCGGAGCCGATCCCGCCACGGAGGCCCGCCGCGCCTCCCGGCGGATCGCCGAGGCGCTGACGGTCTCCGCGGGCCGACCCGCCCCGCACGGCCGGCCCGGCGGCACGGCCGGCCCGCCGGGACGGTCGCCCCTACCGCACGGTGCTCAGCGAGAGCGCGAAGCGGCCCTCCCGGTCCGTCCACCAGCGGGACAACTCCATTCCCGCCGCGGACAGTTCCGCGCGCACCCCCGCCTCGCGGAACTTCGCCGAGATCTCCGTGCGCAGTTCCTCGCCCGCCGCGAAGTCGACGGCGAGGTCGAGCGCGGGCAGCTTCACCGTCTGCGCCGTGCGGGAGCGCAGCCGCATCTCGATCCACTCGTTGCGCGCGTCCCAGAGCGCGACGTGGTCGAAGGCGTCCGGATCGAAGTCGGCGCCCAGCTCACGGTTGACGACGGCCAGGACGTTCTTGTTGAACGCCGCCGTCACCCCGGCCGCGTCGTCGTACGCCCGCACCAGGACCCCCTCGTCCTTCACGAGGTCCGTGCCGAGCAGCAGGGCGTCGCCCGGCGAGAGCAGCGCCCGGACCGAGCCGAGGAAGGCCGCGCGCTCGGCGGGCAGGAGATTGCCGATCGTGCCGCCGAGGAACGCCACCAGACGCGGCCCCGGGGTGTCCGGGAGCGCCAGCGGCGCGGTGAAGTCGGCGATGAGGGCGTGGACGGACAGGCCCGGCCGCTCGGCGGCGAGGGCCCGTCCCGCCCCGGTCAGGGCGCTCTCGCTGACGTCCACGGGCACGTAGGTGTCGAGGTCCGTCAGCGCGCCGATCACGTGGCGGGTCTTCTCCGACGACCCCGAACCCAGCTCGACCAGGGTGCGGGCGCCGGCCGCGGCGGCGATCTCGCCGGCCCGGTCCACGAGGATCTCGCGCTCGGCCCGCGTCGGGTAGTACTCGGGCAGCCCGGTGATCCGCTCGAACAGTTCGCTGCCCTCGGCGTCGTAGAACCACTTGGGCGGCAGCGTCTTGGGGGTGGCGGTGAGGCCCTGGAGGACGTCGGCGCGCAGGGCGGCGTCGGTGGCGTCCTCCGGGAGGGTGCGGGTGATCTGGAAGGGGCTCACGAGCCGGTCTCCTCGGATGATGGGGCCGCCCCCGCGGCGGAGCCGGGAGCGGGGGAGGGTGCCGCGTCCACGCCCGGGTCCTTCAGCGGGGTGAGCAGCACCTCGGTACGGGTCGCCGCGAGCAGGGTGCGGTCGGGGACCTCCTGCCAGCGCGGATCGTCGTCGTAGGGCTCGGAGGCCACGACCGTGCGGCCGGGCTCCGTCAGGTACCAGAGGGAGTCCCCCCAGGCCGTCGCGGTGACGCCGGCGCCGTTGCCGAGCAGCAGGTTGAGGCGGGAGCCGGGGGCCGCCGCGGCGACCTCCTGCACCGTGTCGGCGAGCGCCTGGCCCTCCGTGTCCCCGGCGCGCAGCCGCGTCAGGACCAGCGCCCACACGAACGCGGAGTCGTTGCGGGCCTCCATCGACAGCACGGCGGACGCCGGCAGCGTGCGCGCGAGCGGCTCCAGCGATCCCGGCCAGCCCGCCACGGCCCCGTTGTGGCTGAACAGCCAGGGACCCGCCGCGAACGGCGCCGCCGCGGCCTCGGCGTCCGCCCCGGCCAGCGTCGCGTCGCGTACGGCGGCCAGCACCGCACCGCTGCGCACGACGCGGGCCAGGTCGGCGAAGGACAGGTCGGCCCAGATCGGCCCGGCCCGGCGGTAGCGGGCCGGCACCGGATCGTCCCCGGCGTACCAGCCCACCCCGAAACCGTCGGCGTTGACCGTGCCGTACCGCTGCCTGCGGGGGGCCCACGACTGGCGGTACAGACCGTGCGGGGGCTCGACCAGGAGCCGGCCGAGCGACTCCTGCGCTCCCAGGAAGGCGAGGTGACGGCACATCAGACGGCCCCCGAGCGGGCGGTGCGGAAGCCGGAGAAGATCTGCCGCCGGATCGGGTGGTCCCAGTTGCGGAAGGTGCCCCGGCAGGCCACCTGGTCCACCGCGAACGAACCGCCCCGCAGCACCTTGTAGTCGGGGCCGAAGAACACCTCCGAGTACTCCTTGTACGGGAACGCCCGGAAACCGGGATAGGGCTGGAAGTCGCTCGACGTCCACTCCCACACGTCACCGATCAACTGCCGCACCCCCAGCGGCGACTCCCCGGCCGGGTAGCTGCCGGCCGGTGCCGGGCGCAGATGGCGCTGGCCCAGGTTGGCGTGCTCGGGCGTGGGGTCGGCGTCGCCCCACGGGTAGCGCATCGAGCCGCCGGTCGCGGGGTCGAAGCGGGCCGCCTTCTCCCACTCGGACTCGGTGGGCAGCCGCCGCCCGGCCCAGCGGGCGTAGGCGTCGGCCTCGTACCAGCACACGTGCAGCACCGGCTCCTCGGGCGGCACGACCTCGGTGACGCCGAAGCGCCGCCGCAGCCACTGCCCCCCGTCCCGGTGCCAGAACAGCGGAGAATCGATTCTGTTCCGGCGGACGTGGGACCAGCCCTCCGCCGTCCACCAGCGGGCGTCGTCGTAACCGCCGTCGTCGATGAACGCCTGGTAGGCGCCGTTCGTCACCGGCGTGGTGTCGATGTGGAACGCCGCCACCTCGCGCCGGTGCGCGGGCTTCTCGTTGTCCAGCGCCCACGGCTCGCCGGAGGTGCCCATCGTGAACGGGCCGCCCGGCACGAGCACTTCGGACGGGCCGGTGAACAGCGGTGCCGGCCGCGGGTCGGGCGCGGTCAGCGCCTGCGGCCCCGTGCGCAGCTGATGGGTGATCAGCATGGTCTCGTCGTGCTGCTGTTCGTGCTGGGCGACCATGCCGAAGGCGAAACCGGCCTCCGTGAGCCGGGTCCCGTCGAAGTCGGCCGACTCCAGCACGTCCAGGACCCGCCCGCGCACCTCCGCCGCGTAGGCGCGGGCCTCGGCGGGCGGCAGCAGCGGCAGCGAGGGCCGCTCGGAGCGCGGGTGTTCGAAGGCGTCGTACAGCCCGTCGATCTCGGGGCGCATCGCCTCGCGGCCGGCCACGGCGCGCAGCAGCCACAGTTCTTCCTGGTTCCCGATGTGCGCGAGGTCCCAGACCAGGGGGGACATCAGCGGGGAGTGCTGCGCGGTGAGGTCGGGATCCTCGACGCAGTCGGTCAGGAGCGTGGTGCGCTCGCGGGCGGTGACGAGGGTGGTCAGCGCCCGCTCGCGCAACACCTCGGTGTCCAGGGCCTCGGGGACGAGGTCGGTCATGTGCGGATGTCCTTTTCGTGTGTGCGGCCGTCGGTCCCGTCCAGGCGGTCGAGCTGGTCGTCGGCGGGACTGCGGCCCTTGCGGACGTAGCGCTCCAGGTACGCGGCGACGGCGTCCGTCACCTCGGCGTCGGCGCCGATCCGGGGCAGGGCCTCCAGGGCCGTCGTGAAGCAGGCCACGGCGGTCTCCCGCAGCTCGGGGTCGGCGAGGCCGGAGCGGGCCGCCGCGGTCCACAGCGGGTTGTGCGGGGCCGGCCGTGACCGGGACCGCTCCGCGAGCGGTTTCACCGCCCGGTAGGCGCTCTCGGCGGCCTCCGGGTCGTCGAACAGCGCCGTCGTCACCGCGAGCGGCACGATCCAGCCGTCCTCGCCCGGCTGCGCGTCGATCATGCGCAGTTCCAGGTGGCCGCGCGGTCTCACCGGCGGGAACAGCGTGGACACGTGGTAGTCGAGGTCCGCCCGGGTGGGCGCCCCCGACCGGGTCCACTCCCGGAAGGTCAGATCCTCGGGCACGTCCCACGGCCCGTCGTCCCGGCGTACGCACATCACCGGGGCGTCCAGGACGTGTTCGGCCCAGGCGGCGCGCGGCTCCCGGTCCAGGGGCGGGGCGCCCGCGCGGCCCGCGCCGATCTCCGTCCACAGCCGCTGCCGCGTGGAGCGCCAGCCCGTCGGGGCGCCGTCGAGCAGCGGTGAGTTGGCGAAGGCGGCGACCAGGACGGGGCCCAGCACGTGCGCCAGCCACCAGCGACGCCCGTGCCCCAGCGGGCCGGGCTCCTCGTGCCCCGCGTCCAGGCAGACCTGCACGGAGGCCGAGGTGCACATCATGGCCCGCCCGGCCGGGCCGGTGCGGTCGAGGTACGCCTCCATGGCGTCGTAGCGCGGCTCCTGCAGGAACCGCCGGGGCGGGTGCCGGGGCTCGGTGCCGAGTCCGGCGAGGACGAGCCCCGCCCCGCGCAGGACGGCGCGGACGGCGTCCAGGTCGGCGGAGACGGTGGTCACGCACTCCATCAGGGAGGCGGCGGGCGGCGAGCTGAGCTCCAGCTGGCCGCCGGGTTCGACGGTGAGCGCCGAGGACAGCGGCACCGTCCGCAGGGCCTCGTAGGCCGCCGCGAGTCGTTCGGGTGTGACGGGGAGCCGCGGTGTGCGCAGCTCGTGGACGAACCATTCCACTTCGACCCCGACGGTGCGGGGCGGTCCGGTCTTGAAGCAGATGCCCCGGACCAGGGCCTCCACCTCGGCCTCGGTGAGCGGGGTACGGGTCCCCGTACAGTCACTCCCCGAAGCACTGCTCGTCGTATCGGACATGTCGGGATCCTCCTGAGATTCCACCATGCCACCGGCCCGGCTTCGATGGCGCCGGACCGGCTCGCCCATCCACCCAAGACCCTCTCGCCGCATCGCACAAGAGCGCCCCGTGGTGCTCACGGGGCCGGGGTGCCCTCCTCCGCGCACCGTTCCCCGGGCGTTTCCCGGGAGTTCCCGCAGGTGTTCCCGGCCGTCGGAAACCCGGTTGCACCGCCCGTCCAGCATCGCCGACGATGCGTGCGTGAGCACGGCGGGGGATACGGACGGGGCACGGCACGCCGTGCGGCGGCCGGTCGTGGCGCCCACGGGGGTGGCGCCACGAGCGCACGGCCGCGCGATGCCGCGCGGGAGACGGAGGCGGCGTCCTGGAGACGACCGCGGCGCACGGCTGCCGGCGGCCGGTCCTCGGCGCCCGGGGCCGCGGTGTCCTCCGCGACGACCCCGCGCGGGCGGCGGACGCCTACCGGGGCCTGCCGGCGCCCGGCGGCCGGTTCGAGGGGACGTTCACGCGGGTGGTGTCCGGGGTGCCGGACCGGACGCCGGGGAGCACGGTGCGGCAGGCCTTCGCCCGCGCCTTCCCGCAGCCGCGGCCGCAGCCGCAGCGACGGCCGCGGCCGCACCCGTGGGAGGGGACGTGAGCGCGGGCCGGCCGGCGATCATTTCCAGCCGTACCGTTCCCGCAGCCGGTGCACCACCAGGTTGAACCGCATCCGGTCCAGTGCGCAGGCCTCCCGGCGCATGCCCCGCTCGTGCAGCCGCAGCACGCGGTCGACGGCCACCCAGGAGTCCCGGCCCGAGCGGTCCCAGGGACCGCTGCCGATCGGCACCCACTCACGGTCGCCGGCGTGCGGCTTGCTGGACAGCCGCACGGCGAGGAAGGTGCCGGCCGCCTCCCGGGCGACGACCAGCACCGGACGGTCCTTGCCCCGCCCGTCGTTCTCCTCGAAGGGCACCCAGGTCCAGACGATCTCGCCGGGGTCCGGGTCGCCGTCGTGCGCGGGCGAGTACTCGGTCCGCACCCGGCCGACCTCGCGCGGCGCGGCCTCGACGGTGGCCCAGGGGCCGGAGCGGCCGGGGACGTTCTCTTCTTCGGTGGAAGCGGTCACCAGGGCACCCTAGGGCCTCTCGTTCGGATCAGGCCGGGCTCGCGGGCCCCGGCACCGCACCCCGCCGCGTCGTCGTCGGTCGCCAGGGCTCCGCCCTGACTCCCTCCTCCGCCTCGCGAGGCACGGCACCGGACCCCGCTCCCTGATCCGGCCCGGTCCGAACGAAAGACCCCAGGGGCTGCCCCGGGACCCGCTCCCCGCGGCCCCCGTGACCACGTCGCGCGGGGGTGCCGGCGCCCCCGCGGTGCCGGCTCCGGGGCGTCCCGCACGGGCGGGCCCGGAGCGGGCGGTTCACCGTGCCGGGGAGTCCGCGACGAGCGGATCCGGCCATCGTTCGTGCCAGCGCAGGTCCGCCTCCGCCTGCGCGGCCAGCGACAGCAGCAGCGGCTCGCTGCCGGCGGGCCCGAGCAGCTGCGCCCCGACCGGCAGCCCCTCGGGCGTGAAGCCCGCGGGCACGTTCACGCCGGGCCAGCCGAGGACGTTCCACGGCCACGCGTAGGGACACGCGGCGATCATGGCGCGGTCGGTGGCGAACCCGCTCAGCTCCAGCAGGGCGCCGATGCGCGGCGGGGGAGCGGCCGTCGTCGGCGCGAGCACCACGTCGTACGTCTCGAAGAAGCTGCCGATACGGCGGTGCAGGACCGCTTCCGCGCGGCGGGCCGCCCGCAGCGGGGCGCCGCCGAGGAGCCTGCCGAGCCGGGCGGCGCCCCGGGTGCGCCGGTCGAGCAGGGCGGGGAAGGGTGCCTCGGCCACCCGTTCGGCGATCCCCGCGGTCGCCCGCGGCACGAAGGCCAGCCCGATCCGCCCGTACGGCGGGTCGGCCTCCTCGACGGTGTGCCCGAGGCCGGCCAGGGTCGCCGCGAGCGCGACGACCCGGTCGCGCACCTCGGGGAGCAGCCGGGCGGGCACGGCGGTGAACGGCGGTCGCAGCGCCAGGGCGATCCGCAGCCGGCCGGGGTCGCGGCCCACCGCGGCGAGGGCGTCGACGGCGGGCGGGCGGTGCGGGTCGCGCGGGTGGTTGCCGCTCGCCGCGTCGAGGAGGAGGGCCGCGTCGGCCACGGTCCTGGCCAGGGTGCCGTTGACCGTGATGCCCTGGAAGGACTCGCCGCGCGGCCAGGTCGAGACGCGTCCGCGCTGCGGCTTGATGCCGACGAGGTGGGTCCAGGACGCCGGGATGCGGACCGAGCCGGCGCCGTCGGAGCCGAGCGCGGCGGGCACCAGGCCCGCCGCCACGGCGGCCGCCGAGCCGCCGGAGGAGCCGCCCGGGGTGTGCCCGGTGTGCCACGGGTTGCGGGTCGCGCCGAAGGCGGGGCCCTCGGTGAACGGCCACTGCCCGAACTCGCAGGTGTTCGTCTTGCCGACGATCACGGCCCCGGCCGCGCGCAGCCGCCGTACGGCCTCCCCGTCCTCGGCGACCGCGGGGTGGGTGCCCGCGCAGCCGAAGGCGGTCGGCTCGCCCGCCACGTCCATGTCGTCCTTCACGGCGACCGGCACCCCCAGCAGGGGCCTGCGCGCGCCGCGGGACAGCTCCCGGTCGGCCGCGTCGGCCTCGGCGAGCGCGGCCTTCGCGCGGACGACGCGGAAGGCGTTGAGGGTGCCCTGGGTCGCCTCGATCCGCGCCAGGGCGCCCTCGACCAGCGTGCGGGAGGTGACCTCCCCGGCGGCCAGCGCGCGGGCGGTCTCGATCAGGCCTGCGGAACGGTCGAGCGTCATGGCGGGACACCTCCGTGAGCACATTGTCTACCGAACGGTAACGTCTGGCCGCCGGAGCGGAACGCACCCCGGCCCCGGCGGGTTCCGTGTTCGCCCCGGACCTCGCACGGGTCGTCGCCCGTTCCTGCGCGGGGCATTGACGCGCCATGGAGCCACCCCTACCTTCTGATCGGCCTTCCGAACTTCGTTCGGCATGCCGAACCGTGGGCCGTGGGCCCCAGGCCGTAGGGAGAGAGCCGCACATGACCGCACGCCGCCCCGCCCCGTCCCGCCGCAGCCTGCTGCGCGCGGTGGCCGCCCTGCCCGTCTCCGCACTGGCGCTCACCGGGGCGCCCGGCCTGCCCGGCACCGCGCTCGCCGCCGCCCCGCCCGGCGGATCGGCCACCCGCTACACCATCGTGCCGTTCCTCGACAGCGACGACGGCACGGTGAACGTCTACCAGTCGGACGACGCCACCGACTTCCGCCTCGCCAGGTCCGCCGCCTACACCCCGCCCGCGAACCGCATCCGCGACGCGAGCGTCCTCAAGCACACCGACGGCGCCTACTACCTGACCTACACCACGCACACCTGGCAGGACCCCAGCACCACCATCGGGTTCGCCCGCAGCACCGACCGGCTCACGTGGACGTTCCTGTACGACCACCCGGTCCCCGTCGCGGGCCTGTCGCGGGCCTGGGCGCCGGAGTGGTTCGTCGACGGCGACGGCGGCGTCCACGTCATCGTGTCCTGCTCCACCACGGACGACGAGTGGATGTTCACCCCCTACCTGCTGAAGGCGACCGACGCGAGCCTCACCGCCTGGACCGCGCCCGTCGCCCTGTCCGGCATCGGGGAGAACCACATCGACACCTTCGTGGTGAGGATCGGCTCGACCTACCACGCCTTCACCAAGAACGAGACGACCAAGTACATCGAGTACGCCACCGCCGGCCGGCTCGCGGGCCCGTACACCATCTCCCGCACCGGCGACTGGGCGGGCTGGGGCAGCTACCGCGAGGGCCCGGCCCTCGTCCAGCTCGACAACGGCGGCTGGCGCGTCTTCTTCGACGGCTACGGCGACGGCACCTACTACTACAGCGACAGCTACGACACCTTCACCACCTGGAGCGCGCCCAAGGCCCTGTCCGGGATCTCCGGCACGGCCCGCCACTTCAGCGTCGTCAAGGAGACGGTGACCGGCGGGGTGAGCCTGCCCCGCAACGTCACCCGCTCCTTCCGCTCCGTCAACTACCCCACCCGGTACTGGCAGGCGCGGTCCTCGCTGCTCGACCTGCCGGTGGTGACCGCGGCCGGCACGGCCGCCGAGAAGCAGGCGGCCACCTTCACGGTGGTGCCCGGCCTCGCGGACGCGAACGGCTGCTCCTTCCGCGACGCGTCCGGCAGGTACCTGCGCCACTACTCCTTCCGGGCCCGCTTCGACGCGAACGACGGCACGCCGGCATTCGCCCGGGACGCCACCTTCGTCCCCCGCACCGGCACCGCGAGCGGCTCCGTGCGCTTCGAGTCGTACAACTACCCCGGCCATCACCTGCGCCACTACGACTACCAGCTCCGCGTGGAGCGCTCCGACGGCACGGAACTGTTCCGCCAGGACAGTTCCTTCCTGCCGGTGACCGCCTGGGCCTGAACGGAGGCGGCCGGCGGCGCGGCGAGCACCGGGCGGCCCGGACAGCCGTGATGATCACTGACAGGCATGCGCCGAGGTACGCCCCGGTCCTGTCCGCGCGGTGACGGCGATCCGGCGGCGGAGGCGGGGCACGACGACAGGAGCACGGATGAACCCCTCAGCCGACGTGCACACCCGCATGGAGGTCATCGACGCCTACCGGGCCCATCTGCGCGCGATGGCCGACGGCGACACCGCCGCGCTGGACGCCCTGCTCGACGACGGTTTCACCCTGACGCGGACCACGGGCGACCGGCAGCCGAAGGACGCCTGGCTGGCGGACCTGTGCGCCGCGACGTTCGTCCCGCTGGCGATCGAGGAGAAGACCGTGACCGTCGCGGTCGACGGCGACACGGCACGCCTGGTGGGCCGCGTGGTCACGCGTCCGGCCGCGGAGGGCGCGCACGAGGACCGGCGGCTCCAGCTGACCATGGACTACGCCCGCGTGCGCGACTCCTGGATCGCCCTGCGCTCGGTGACCCGGAGCTGGTGACCCGGAGCCGGTGCCCCCGCGCCCGGTGACCCGCGCGGGGCCCTCCTCCCGCCGGTGAGATCATCGGCCCGTGGACACGAAGGCGGGGCACCGGGCGGACGACGTCCGGTGCTGTTCCGGGCGGGCGCCGGGCGGGCGGCCCGCGGGCGGACGGCTCGTGAAGGGGCGGCTCGTGAAGGGGCGGCTCGTGAAGGGGCGGCCGGCGGGGCGGCGGCCGGGGGGGCGTGCGGTGAGGGGCCGCCTGCTCGCCGTGCCGGTCCTGGCCGTCGTGCTGTCCGGGTGCGCGCTCCCCGGCCGGGGAACCGCCTGCACCCAGGCCGACGCCGACTCGGCGGTCGGCGTGCTGTGGACGCCGGCCGACTTCGGGGGCGCGGACGCCGCCGTCGTACAGGTGTGCGTGGAGGAACGGTGCGCGCGGCGGGCGTCGGGGAGCCCCGGCGACCCCTTCGCGAGGCTGTCGGTCCGGCTGCCCGACGACGTCGGGGACGTCACCGTGCCGGTGGAGCTCACCGTCACCTCGGCGGCGGACGGCCGCGTCCTCGTGTCCGACCGCGTCCCGGCCGCACTGACGGAGCAGCGTCCCAACGGCCGCTCCTGTCCGCCCGTGGCCTGGACCGCGAGCTACCGCGTCCACCCGGAGCGCGGGCTGGTGCCGGCGACGGGCGCGCTCCCGCGCTGACCCGGTTCAGCCGCGCGGCGTCCCGTCCCGCGCGGACGGGCGCGGCCACGGGCGGCCGCCGATGGCCTCGATGCCGTTGTTGAAGCGCCTGAGGTAGGACGCGAACGCGGTGATGTCGTCCTGCGACCAGTCCCCCATGACGCGGTCCAGGACCTCGACGATGCCCCGCCGCTCCTCGTCGAGCAGGCGCTCGCCCTCCGCCGTCAGCCGGAACTTGCGGGCCATCCCGCCCTGCGGGTCGGGGATGCGGTCGAGCAGCCCGGCGCGCACGGCCGCGGCGGTCTGCCGGTTCAGGGTGGAGGCGTCCAGGCCGAAGGCGTCGCTCAGCTCCCCGATCGACATCGGCCCCTGGACCCGGATCCGGCTCAGCAGGATGTAGGCGCTGCGCTCCAGGACGCCGTCCGTACGGCGGCCCCCGCGCCGGCTCAGGAACGTATGGCGGCTGAGCAGCATCTGCTCGTACTCCACCTCGTGCGTCGGCCTCCGCATGGCCCGGCCCTCCTGTTCGTGCGGCCGTCCCCGTGATGCGTCCCGGCGGCGGCCGCTCCATCCTGACACATCACCGTGCAGGCACCACATCGCATGCAACTGCCACATCACATGGTTGATGCATTCGGCCTGTATGATGCACATCCTTCGCCCGGAACCCCTAGAGAAAACGAGGAGTCCACCCATGGACGCCCCCCAGCCCACGGCCCGCGCGGGTGGCGTGGTCGCCACGCTCGCCCTCGCCGGCGTCACGGCCGCGATCATGCAGACGCTGGTCACCCCGCTCATCGCCGAGCTGCCGCAGATCCTCGACACCTCGTCCTCGAACGCGGCCTGGGTCATCACGGTCACCCTGCTGGCGGCCGCGGTCTGCGTGCCGGTCGTGGGCCGCCTCGGCGACCTGCTGGGCAAGCGGCGCATGCTCCTGGCGTGCGCCGTGCCGCTGATCGTGGGCTCGGTGGTGTGCGCCCTCGCCTCCGACGTCGTCATGATGATCGTCGGGCGCGGGCTCCAGGGCATGGGCATGGGCATGCTGCCCCTCGGCATCGCCCTGCTCCGCGACGTCCTCCCGCCGGAGAAGCTCAGTTCCTCCATCGCCCTGGTCAGCGCCTCCATGGGCATCGGCGGCGGCCTCGGCCTGCCCATCGCCGCGGCGATCGCCCAGTACGCGAACTGGCGCGTCCTGTTCTGGGGCTCGGCCGGCATGGCCGTCGTCGTCACCCTGCTCATCTGGTTCCTGATCCCCGACGTGCCCGCCGCCGCCAAGGGGCAGCGCTTCGACCTGCCCGGCGCGCTCGGTCTCGGCGCCGGCCTGGTCGCCCTGCTGCTCGCGGTCTCCAAGGGCGCCGACTGGGGCTGGGGTTCGGGCGTCACGCTCGGCCTGTTCGCCGCCGCCGCCGTGACCTTCGTGGCCTGGGGATTCTGGGAGACGCGCACCACCGACCCGCTGACCGACCTGCGCACCACCGCCCGCCCGCGGGTGCTGCTCACCAACCTCGCGTCCGTCTTCGTCGGCTTCGCGATGTACGCGAGCATGCTCGTCATGCCGCAGCTCCTGCAGTTCCCGGAGGCCACCGGCTACGGTCTGGGCCAGTCCATGCTCGCGGCCGGCCTGTGGATGGCCCCCGGCGGCATCATGATGATGTTCGTCTCCCCGCTCGGCGGGAAACTCACCAACGCCCGCGGCCCGAAGTTCACGCTCGTCTGCGGCGCACTGGTCATCGCCGCCGGCTACGGCCTGTCCATGGCACTGATGGGCTCCGCCTCGGGCCTGATGGTCGTCGGCATCGTCATCAACAGCGGCGTCGGCCTCGCCTACGGCTCGATGCCCGCCCTCATCATGGGTTCGGTCCCGCTGTCGGAGACCGCCGCCGCCAACGGTTTCAACACCCTCATGCGGTCGCTGGGCACCTCGATCGGCGCCGCCGTCATCGGCGTGATCCTGGCCCAGATGACGACCACCCTGGGCGGTCACACCCTCGCCTCCGAGGACGGCTTCCGCACCGCGCTCCTGGTCGGCGGCGCCCTCGCCCTGGTCTCCGCGGCCATCGCGTCCCTCATCCCCGCCGCCCGCCCGGCCGACCCCGACGCGCGGGAGCCCCGGCCGGCCGCCGAGCCCGAGCAGGCCAAGGTCTAAGGCGTGTTGCGAAAGTAGCGTCGTCTGCCCGAAGGGCAGACGGGACTTTCGCAACACGCCCTAGGGAACACGTCCGGGCGGGGTGCGTGGGCCCGCCGTCCCACGCCTTCGCACCCGCCGCGGGGCGGCACCCGAGCGCGGCGTCGCCCCGCGGCCCCGCCGGCCGGGCGCGGGACCCGGCGGCGCCGCCGCGGAGCGGCCGGCTACGGCCTGGGGGCCGCGTCCGCGCGCATCAGCACGCAGTCGAACTCGACCACCCGGCCGGTGGTCGCCTCGCGGGTCACCGGGTACATGCCCGTGATGCCGAACCCGGCCGCCTCGTACGCCGCGACGGCCTCGCCCATCCCCGGGCTGCCCTCGTACAGCCGCAGCACCGCGACCTCGGACTGCATGCCGACGAACTCCCCGACCCGCTTCCCGGCCCCGGCGAACACCTCCAGGTCGTACCCCTGGGTGTCCATCTTCAGGTAGGGGCGCGGATCGGCCAGGCCGGCCAGCGCCTCGTCCATCACCTCGTCGAGCCGGCGGACCCGGATCTCCTCGGTGCCGGAGGTGTGGAAGCGGCTGTACCGGTCCTTGCCGTAGTCGCTGGGCCCCAGCAGGGAGTTCATGGTCTTCCAGCCGGTGTGGATCTCGGCGGTCGTCTCCTCGCGGCCCAGCCCGCACCGGTACACGTGCCAGTCGGGGTCCCGCGCCGCGGCCTTCTCCAGCCGGGCGAACGCCTCCGAGGTGGGTTCGAACGACACGATCCGCCCGGTGTAGCCGAGCCGGCGCAGCCGGCGGGCGTACTGGCCGCTGTTGGCGCCGACGTCGAAGACGCAGTTCGCGCCGTACAGGGCGAGCATGGCGACGACGTGCTGGGCGCACAGGTACTCGGCCGCCGCGAGCTGCAGCTTGCGTTCGTCGTGCCGGGCCGGCCCGTCCAGGAACAGCAGCGCGCCGGTCTCGCCGAGCGGGACGGCGACGGCGTCCGCGGGGGCGGCGGCGCCGGGCTTCGCCCGCCGGACGATCCAGGTGCCCTTGCCGGCACCGGTGACGGTCGGCGGGGCGGCGGAGCGGGACACCAGCGCCGTCCCCGGGGCGATGTCGGTCACCCGGACGCCGATCCGGGGCATCAGCCGCAGGAGTCGTCGGTAGAAGGTCTGCATCCCGCCAGCCCTATCAGACGGGACCGGATGCGGTCCTGCGTTGAACGACATTCACCCTCGCGGCCGACGGCCTTCTCACCGATCGTTTCGGCGGAGGAGTCTTCCCCGACCGGCGGAGGGGAGGGACGCGGAGGGGAGGGACGCGGAGGGGAGGGACGCGGAGGGGAGCGCGGTCGTGATCCGGGCGGCCCGGCTCGCCGTGACGGTCGGTGCGGTCGTCGTCGCTCCGGCCCTGCCGGCCGCCGCGGGCGCCGGGCGACGGACGAGGACCCCGGCCGGTCGCCGGCCCCCGCTCGCCGGGAGCCGGTCGGAGGGGGACGCCGGCGGAGCGTTCACCCGGGTCGACTGAACGAGGCCGCGATCACGGCGATGTCGTCGTCCTTGTTCTGCCCGAAGCGCTCCAGGAGCAGGTCGCACAGCTCTTCGATGCTCTCGGGGCCGTCGGCCACCGTTTCGCGAAACGCGGCCAACGTGGTGTCGAGAGGAGCCGTACGCACCTCCACGAGTCCGTCGGTGACCATCAGGAGACGGCCTCCGTGCGGCAACCGCACTGTGGTGGGCGCCGGTTGCGGCAGGCCGAGGCCCAGGAGAGGGCCGTGGGGATGATGGAAGCGGGGGGCGGTCCGGGGCTCCATCACGACGGGGGGGATGTGGCCGGCGTTGGCGATGTGCAGGCGGCGTCCGTCCTGGTCCACGAGAACGAGGCAGAGCGTGACGGTGATGCCGGGCTGGGACTGCCCCAGCAGCCTCTCCAGGGACTCCAGGATGTGGTGCGGAGGATGTCCTTCGATGGCGTAGGCCCGAAGAGCGTGGCGCACCTCGCCCATCACGGTGGCGGCGGTGACCGAGTGGCCGACGACGTCCCCGATGGCGAGGAGCAGTCCGTCCGCCGTCTCCACCGCCTCGTAGAAGTCACCGCCGATCTCGGCGTGCTCGGAGGCGGGAAGATAGCGGACGGCCAGGTCGACACCGGCGACCGAAGGCAGTCCCTTGGGGAGGAAGGAGCGCTGCAGGGCGAGGCCCAGGGCGTGCTCCTCGCTGTAGGTGCGCAGGGCCTCGAGCGCCAGCGCACCGGTGTTGGCCACCTGTTGCAGGAGCTGCTCGTCGTCGGGGCTCCGCAGGACCGCCGCCGGCACGGCGATGCAGACCGGAGGACGTCCGCGCTTCGTACGGGAAACGGCGAGTGCCACGTCCTCGTCCAGGTGATCCGTCGGCGACAGGGATCGCCACCGCTCCCCGGGCACGCGCACCACCCGGACCCCCGTGCCCTGGTGCAGATCGCCGAGAGCGGCCAGTTCGTCCAGGAGGGCGGGACGCGCGGGACGGAGGCCGACGACTCCCCGCGGTCCGTCGACGGCGGCCTGGACCGCCTGTGCCTGCGGTGAGAGGAAAACGGCGGAGGCGGGGCCGGACAGGACCTCGGCCGTGCCACCGGTGACACGTGCGGCGAAGGACGGGAACTCGGTGGCGCTGTAGACCTGGAGCGTCACCTGGTTCAGTGCGATGAGACGTTGCGCCAGCCTCTCGGCTCTCTGCCGGGCACGTGCGTAGCGAAGGGTCGCGGCGACGGTGGCGACGAGTTCGCCGGGATCGAGCGGCTGGTTGAGGTAGGCGTCCGCACCCCGGCTGAGACCTTCGATGTGGTCCTCGGGGCTGATGGCGGCGGCGGAGATCTGGATGACCGGGAGGTGCCCCGTGGCGGCGTCCTGCTTGATGCGTTCGCTGACGTCGAATCCACTCATGTCGGGCAGCCGGACGTCGACGATGGCGATGTCGGGGACCGGCCCCGTGGTGTGCAGGTACGCGAGGCCCTCTTCTCCGGTGCCGACGCCGATCACCGTGTGTCCCGCACGCTGGAGCCAGGTGGTGAGGACATAGCGGTTCGTCTCGTTGTCGTCGATGACGAGGACGGTCGCCGGCTGGACGTCGCGGGTTCTGGCGGTCACGGTCTCTCTCCTCGCCCCGTGGATTCGTCCGTGCTCGAGCGGCCGAGGTCCGGTACACGGACCTGGACGCGGGTGCCCGCGCCGACCGTGCTGGTGAGGGTGAGGGATCCGCCCAGCAGCTCCGCGAGGGTCCTGGCGTACGGCAGCCCGAGGCCGGTGCCGGGTTTTCCCCGCTGGTGCGGGCCGCGGACCTGGTAGAAGGCCTCGAAGACCCGGTCGACCTCCTCGGCCGGGATCCCCACACCCGTGTCGGTGATCGTGAAGATCAGCGCGGGGACGTCGGGATCGGGGTCCGCCTCGACGTCGAGCCGCACCTCGCCCTGATCGGTGAACTTCATGGCGTTGGACAGGAGGTTGCGCAGGATGCGGACCAGCAGCGTCTCGTCGGTGACCAGGACGGGTTCCTCGGCCAGGCTCGGCACGACGAGACGAACCCCGTCGTCGCCCTGGCCGGCGAGCAGACCGCACAGGTGCGTGACGGTCAGGCGCACGTCCACGGGTTCGGGGTGGATCTCCAGATGCCCGGCCTCGGCTTTCGCGACGTCCAGGAGATCACTGACGAGAGAGAGCATGGTGTGGCCGGAGGATGCGATCAGTTCCACCTGCTCCTGCTGCTCCGCGCTGAGAGCCGAGGGGGCGGAGGCGAGCAGGAGGCGCGAAAGGGCGACGACGGCGTTGACGGGAGTGCGCAGCTCGTGGCTGATGTTCGTCCAGAACCGCGTCTTGGCCTCGCTGGCCTCCTGCAGTTGCCGGCGCTTGTCCTCCAGCTCGGAGTGGAGCGCCAGCACACCGCTGTTCGTGGTCTCCAGTTCCCTCGTCAGCTCCGAGTACAGGGCGAGCACCCCCTGGTTGGTCTCCTCCAGCTCGTCGTTGAGCCGACGGAGCTCCTCCCGCTGCGCCCTGGTCTCGTCCAGGGCCGCGATCAGATCACGGGTCTGAGCCCGTAGCTCGTCCGCCTCGGTGGAGGGCGTTCCGGTGTCGAGCGCGCCCGCCAGCCGGTCCCGCCGCCCCTCGGGTTCCGAGCCGTCGTCGGGAAGGGGCTGCGTGATGACGACATGGCTCCAAGGGGCCGCTGCCCGGTACTCGACCCGTACGAGCCTCGCCACCAGGTCGAGGATCTCCTGACGCGGCGGCCTGCCGCCACTCCAGGTGAAGGCGACGACGAGCGCACCGGGCCGCTCCTTCGTGTCCAGACCGAAGGAGACCTCCAGCCCGGTGCTGCCGAGCCGGTCCCGTCCCAGTTCGCTCAGAGCGGTCGCGAGGCGGACCTGGTCCTGGCGGTCCAGGGCGAGGGCCGCCGCCGCCTGCTGGGCGACGCGCCGCAGGCCGAACACCTCCTGTGCCGAGGAGAGGCGGAAGGTGGCCGCCGCCTCCGTCATCCCCGCCGTACGGCCGGTCACCAGGCACCCTTCACCACGACGACGCTCGCGTCGTCGCGCCGCACACCGGCCTCACGGAGCAGTTGACCCGCCACGACGAGGGGTGAATGGCTGAGGAGTCCCGGCATCGCGCCGTGGTCCCAGCGGTCGGTGAGACCGTCCGAGTGCATCACCAGGGCACCGTGCTCGGGCAGGGGCTCCTCGAAGGTCCGCAGGCGGCGCATGTGGGATCCGACGATCCCGGGGGCCGGGAGCAGAGTGCGGCGGGAGCCTTCGCCCATGAGGTAGCCGTTGACGTTGCCGATCCCGCAGAAGAGGACCCGACGGGCACGGGGTTCGATCCGCATGACGGACACCGCGCCACCGCGTGTACCGCGAAGGGCCAGGTGAACGGCGTTCAGTACGCCCTCCGGGCTGAGGTCTCGCGCACCGTGGAAAGCCCGCAGGGCCGCCTCGCCGGCACGGGCGGCGAGGGGGCCGTGCCCCAGCCCGTCGCAGAGCATGACGACGATGGCGTGGCCGTCCGCGGCGTCGTCGCCGTCCGTGCGGACGCCCCACGCGTCCCCGCACACCTGTTCGCCGCTGATGGGCCGCGTCACTCCCGCCGTGCTCGTCGCGCCCGCGAGCGCGACGACGGAGCGGGCCTCGCGGTCACGAGCCCAGAACTGTGCGCTCATGACCGTCCCCCGGCCCGGGACCGAATGCAGGTCGAAGTGGTCCGCGAGGCGCGACACGGCGCCGAGCCCGATGCCGAGGGTGCCGGCGGTGGACGTCCCGTCCGCCAGGGCCGCCGGAACGTCGGTCATGCCCGGTCCGGAGTCGACGGTGAGGAACTCGACTCCGGCCGCACCGCCGGCCCGGACGATCCGCAGCAGGAGGGCGCCGTCCACCGCGTGGCGCTGCACGTTCGTGGCGGCCTCGGTGACGGCGAGGGCGACCTCGGCGGACCGGTGGCTGCCCAGGCCCAGACGGCGTGCGAGTGTGGTCGCGGCGCCGCGGGCCGCGACCGGCAGCGAGGGGTCGTCCCGGAACCACGCGACGTCCTCGCTGTCCAGGACGGTGACCGCGCTCACCGCGCCCACTTGATGATGGTCACCGTGGTTCCCTGCCCCGGAGCGGTACGAAGGTCGAAGTCGTCGACCAGGCGGCGGGATCCGCTGAGACCCAGCCCCATGCCGACGCCGGACGTCCAGCCGTCCGTCATCGCCTGGTCGACGTCGGGGATCCCCGGCCCCGAATCCTCGAACACGGCGCCGACACCGCGCCTGCCGTCCTTGACGACCGCCCCGGCCCTGACCGTGCCCCCGCCACCGTAGATGAGCGTGTTCCGGGCGAGCTCACTCGCCGCGGTGATCATTTTCGTCTGGTCGACCAAGGAGAGGCCGCACTCCTGGGCGAGTGCCCGGATGGCCTGACGGATGTGGACGACGTCGCCGTTCCGTTCGACGGGATGGAGCTGTACCTCTGCTTCGGCCTTCCAGGGCGCCGTCACTGCCGTGCCGCACTGGGGGACGTGCGCAGCTTTGCGAGTCCCTTCTCCAGGTCCAGAGCCGTACTGACGCCACCGAGCGACAGTCCCAGCTCCACCAGGGTGATGGCGACGGCCGGCCGCATGCCCACCACGACCGTCCGGGCGTCGAGGATGCGTGAGATGGACGCCACCGTCGCCAGCATCCGGCCCACGAACGAGTCGACGATCTCCAGGGCGCTGATGTCGATGATCACACCGCGGGCGGAGTGAGCCACGATCTGGTCGGCGAGGTCCTCCTGAAGATTGAGGACCGTCTGGTCCTCCAGGTCGAACTGCACCGACACCACGAGGTTCTCCCCGATCCGCAGGATCGGGATGCGCTCGCTCATCGCAGACCGCCCTCGTGGGAGACCACGTCCACACCGGAGCGGCGCAGCGCCAGCTTCAGCGCGTCGGCGAGGCTCGCCTTGGTGACGATGTCGTCGAACTCGATACCGAGGGCGACCATCGTCTGCGCGATCTGCGGGCTGATGCCGGACACCGTGCACTCGGCGCCCATCAGCCGGGCGGCGACGATGGTCTTGAGGAGGTGCTGGGCGACCTGGGTGTCCACCGCGGGAACGCCCGTGATGTCGATGATCGCCTGTTCCGAGCCGGTGTCCACGAGGGCCTGGAGCAGTTTTTCCATGACGACCTGGGTCCGCGCCGAGTCCAGCGTGCCGACGAGCGGTACGGCGATGACGCCGTCCCACAGGCGGACGACCGGCGTGGACAGCTCCAGGAGCTGCTCGGCCTGGGCCGTGATCAGCGCGTCGCGCGTCTGCGTGTACGTCTCGATGGTGAAGAGACCCAGCTCGTCCAGGAGCTTGCCGAGTTGCAGGTAGGCGCGCACCGTGCCGGCCGAACCACCCTCCAGAGCCGGCTCGAGGACGCGCTTCAGGGCGAAGACGCTGACGGCCGTCTCCGTCGGCGAGAAGCCCTTCCGCGCCCTGCTCCTGGAGAGCTCGGTCAGCAGCGCTCGCACCTCGGACATCGAATCGGAGTGCACATCGACGGCACCCTGGCGCAGCGCCTCCACCAGGGCGTCGTACAGCTCGCGCAGCTCACGCTCGAGTTCGGCCGTACTCACGCGCCGGCCCAGTGACTGCGACACCTCCCGCACCCATGTCGCGGCGAGGTCCTCACCTTCGACGGACAGGAGCCCCACCAGATTCACGACGCCCTCTTGCTTCGCCATCCAGGCGCTCCCCTACATTCACTCATCATGTTCACGGGTTGACCCCGGAATCCTACGAGACGTATCAGATGCCGAGCCACGCGAGATCGTCACCGACTGATCGTTTCGGAACGGGCCCGGTGCGGGGCTCGGTGGTGGGCGGGGCGGCGGACTTCTGCGGATGCCGGATGATCTCGGGCCTGAGGGTTCGCGGGATCGCGCGGCCCGTCGCCCCTCCTCGTCCGCCGCGGGCCGGCCACGTCCGCACGAGGTCCCGCGCAAGGGCACCGTCCACGGATCCGGCCCGGGAAGGACCCGGTGGGTCGTCGCCCGGACCTTGGCCCGGCTCCACCGGTCCACACGGCTGTGAACCCGTTGCGGGACACGTGCCGATCTCCACCCCGGACTGCTCCGACTCGCCCGCGGGACCGGCCTCGGCGCGGACACGGTGATCCTCGCCCCGCACCCGGGGGAGACGTCCGGGTGGCTGGAGCGGTTCGTCGCTCCTGCGGCCGAAAGGCCGGCGGGGCTGGACCGGACGGCGGAGGCGTACTCGCCTGGACACAAGCGGAAGGGGCCCGGAGACTCCGGGCCCCTTCCCGATCCGCCGATCGTCGGCGTCGCCGGCTCGGTGGAGGCGGTCGAGCGCCGACCGAGCGGTCAGGCGGTAGATCAGATGATCAGGTGATCAGGCGGCGACGGTCTCGCCCGCGTGACCGTGCAGACGGGCCACGACCTCGGTCAGCTGCGCGGCGACCTCGGCGTCGTCGGCCGGGTGGGTCTCGGCGAAGCGGGTCAGGGAGCCGGGGATGGAGAGCTTGAGGTCCTCGATCACCTTGCCGCCGGCGATGCCCACGGCCTTGCGGGCCTCGTCCTGCGCCCACACGCCGCCGAACTGGCCGAACGCGGTGCCGACCACGGCGACCGGCTTGCCGCCGAAGGCGCCGGCGCCGTACGGGCGGGACAGCCAGTCGATGGCGTTCTTCAGGACGGCGGGGATGGTGCCGTTGTACTCGGGCGAGAACAGCAGGAAGGCGTCGGCGGCCTGAGCGGTCTCACGCAGCTTGGCGGCGGCGGCCGGGACGCTGCCCTCGACGTCGAGGTCCTCGTTGTAGAACGGGATGTCGGCCAGGCCTTCGTACAGGTCGACCTGCGCACCCTCCGGAGCGACCTTGACGGCCGCCTCGGCGAGCTGGCGGTTGGTGGAACCGGCGCGGAGGCTGCCGACGAGCGCGAGGATGCGGACAGACATGGGTTACTCCTGAGGGGGGCCGAAACAGAGCGATGACAATCCGGACCGAGGTCCGTTTACAAGTTCTAGCATCCTAACCGGACCGCGGTCCAGTTTCTTCCCGGTGCTTTACGCTGAGTTCATGTCCGCCGCCCTGCCTCCCTTCCCCGACCCCCAGACACCCCTCGGCGAACCCGAACTGCTGCAGCTCGGAACGGCCGAGGACGAACCGTGCCTGCGCGCCGACGCGGCCCGCAACCGCGCCCGGCTGCTCGACGCCGCCGCCCGGCTGGTCGCCGCCCACGGCGCGGCCGGAGTGACGATGGAGGCGGTGGCCGCCGCGGCGAACGTCGGCAAGGGGACGGTCTTCCGCCGTTTCGGCGACCGCACCGGACTGCTGACGGCGCTGCTCGACCACTCGGAGCGGAAGTTCCAGGCGGCCTTCCTCGGCGGGCCCCCGCCGCTCGGGCCCGGCGCCGTGCCGGTGGAGCGGCTGCGGGCGTTCGGAGTCGCCTACCTGCGGCGCGCGATCGACGAGATGGACCTGCTGCTGGCGGCCGAGGCGGGGCCGGACCGCCGCTACACCGGCCCCGTCCACCGCCTGCACCACGGACACCTCGCGCTGCTGCTGCGGCAGGCGGTGCCGGACGCCGACCCCGACCTGCTGGCCCACACCCTGCTGGGCTACCTCAACCCGCCCCTGATCCACCACCTGGTCCGCCAGTGCGCGACCCAGCCGGCCCGCCTGGAAACCGGCTGGGGCGACCTGGTGGACCGGATCACGGGCACCCGCGGCGGGGACGACTGACCCGGGAGGAACGCGACGCGCACCGGACACCACGGCGGGGGAGCGGGCACCTGGGGGGCCTTCACCGAGGTGCGCCGGACGACGGTGCGCGGGGACGTGGCGCCGTACCCCTTCCAGGACGGCCCCTGGAATTCTCCGCGACTGTCCGGACCCTTCCCGGGGAAGTTCCGGGCTTTCACCAGGAACGGTCCGGCCCCCTGCGGCGAATTCCAGGGGCCGGACCGTTCCGTACGCGTCGCCGGACCGGGTCCCGTCGCCTGTGGGGACGGGACCCGCGGGTCACCTGTGCCGGGGGGACCGCAGGGTCACTCGCCCTGGGCGGCCTGCTGCTCCTCGACGGACTTGCGGACCTCGTCCATGTCCAGCTTGCGGGCCTGGCCGATGACGTCCGTGAGGGCGGCCTCGGGCAGGGCGCCCGGCTGCGCGAACACGGCGACCCGGTCGCGGACGATCATCAGGGTCGGGATCGACTGGATGCCGAAGGCCGCGGCCAGTTCCGGCTGGGCCTCGGTGTCCACCTTGCCGAAGACGAGGTCGGGGTTCTCCTCGGCCGCCTTCTCGTAGACCGGGGCGAACTGACGGCACGGCCCGCACCAGGACGCCCAGAAGTCGATCAGGACGAAGTCGTTGTCGGTGACCGTCTGGTCGAAGTTCTCCTTGGTGAGCTCCACGGTGCTGCTCATGGCGTGATTCCCTCTTCCCGGTGCTTCCCGCCGGGTTCTCCCGGCAGGGGGTGAAGCCGTCCGCACCAACACGTCCGGCCGGTCGCGTATTCCGCGCCCCTACCCGTGTGGCCACCCCGCACACCACCCACCAGACTGACCCCATGACGGAAACGGAAACCATCGCGTACGACGTCGTGGTGCTCGGGGCCGGGCCCGTGGGGGAGAACGTCGCCGACCGCACCCGCGCGGCCGGTCTCACCACCGCGGTCGTGGAGAGCGAACTGGTGGGCGGCGAGTGTTCCTACTGGGCGTGCATGCCCAGCAAGGCCCTGCTGCGCCCGGTCATCGCCCAGGCCGACGCCCGACGCCTGCCCGGCCTGCGCCAGGCGGTGCAGGGCCCCCTCGACGCGGCCGCGGTCCTCGCCCACCGCGACCACTACACCTCCGACTGGAAGGACGACGGCCAGGTCGGCTGGCTGGAGGGCATCGGCGCCGACCTCCACCGCGGCCACGGCCGCCTTACCGGCCCGCGCACGGTGGCGGTCGGCGACAAGGTCCTGACCGCCCGGCACGCCGTGGCCGTGTGCACCGGCACCCGGGCCGTCCTGCCCGACCTGCCCGGCCTGGCCGAGGTCGGGCCGTGGACCAGCCGTGAGGCGACGAGCGCCCGGTCCGTGCCCGGCCGCCTGGTGGTGGTCGGCGGCGGCGTGGTCGCCACCGAGATGGCCACCGCCTGGCAGGCCCTCGGCTCCCGGGTCACCCTCCTGGTGCGCGGCAAGGGACTGCTCAACCGCATGGAGCCGTTCGCCGGCGAACTGGTCGCCGAGGCGCTCACCGCGGCCGGCGTCGACGTGCGGACCGGGACCTCGGTGGAGTCGGTGACCCGTGACGACGGCACGGTCGTGGTCGTCACCGGTGCCGGCGACCGGATCGAGGCCGACGAGATCCTCTTCGCCACCGGCCGCGCCCCGCGCACCGACGACATCGGCCTCGACACCGTCGGCCTGGAGCCGGGTTCGTGGCTGCCCGTCGACGACAGCCTGCGGGTCACGGGCCACGACTGGCTCTACGCGGTCGGCGACGTCAACCACCGCGCCCTGCTCACCCATCAGGGCAAGTACCAGGCCCGGATCGCCGGTGCCGCGATCGCCGCCCGCGCCTCAGGAGGGACGGACCCGGACTCCGGTCCGTGGGGGGCCCACGCGGCCACCGCCGACCACGGCGCCGTCCCGCAGGTCGTCTTCACCGACCCGGAGGCCGCCGCCGTCGGCCTCTCCCTCGCGGAGGCGGAACAGGCCGGACACCGGGTCCGCGCCGTCGACGTCGACCTCTCCTCGGTCGCCGGGGCGGGTCTGTACGGCGAGGGCTACCGGGGCCGCGCCCGCATGGTCGTCGACCTGGAGAACGAGATCCTGCTCGGCGTCACCTTCGTCGGTCCCGGCGTCGGCGAACTGATCCACTCGGCGACCGTCGCCGTCGTGGGCCAGGTCCCCGTCGCCCGCCTGTGGCACGCCGTACCGTCCTACCCGACCATCAGCGAGGTGTGGCTGCGCCTGCTGGAGGCGTTCCGCGACAGCTGACGGACCGTCACCGACGCCCGCCCCGCCGGCGCGGGGCGGGCGGACGGCGACGGGGCCTACGGCAGTTCGAAGCCCAGCGCGCGGGCCGCCTCCGCCGGCGTCGGCTGTGCCCACCGGCTCGCCACCGCCTCGTTGGCCGACAGCGAGCGCGGCTCGGCCCGGTCCAGGTAGAGCAGGCCGTCGAGGTGGTCCGTCTCGTGCTGCACGATCCGGGCGGGCCACCCGCCGAACACCTCGTCCAGCGCCCGGCCCGTCTCGTCCTGGCCGGTCAGCCGCACCTCGGCGGGCCGGGCCACCACCGCCTGCCAGCCGGGCACGCTCAGACAGCCCTCGAAGAAGGCGGCGCGGCCGGAACCCACCGGTGCGTAGGAGGGGTTGACCAGGACCCGGAACGGCTGCGGCACCCGGCCGCGGGCCGCCCGCACCTCCTCCGGCACCGGCGCCGGATCCTCGATCACCGCGATCCGCAGCTCCACGCCGACCTGCGGGGCGGCCAGGCCCACGCCCGGCGCCGCGCGCATGGTGACGCGCAGCGCCTCGACGAAGCGCGCCAGGAGGGCGGGGCCGAGCTGACCGTCGTAGCGCTCGGTACCGGTGCGCAGGACCGGGTCGCCGGCCGCCACGATCGGCAACGGGCCGCCGACGGCGAGGAGTTCCTCGACCCGCTCGGCAAGAGGTGCGCGGGAACTGGGAGATGCCATCCGGTCAGCATGTCACGTCCTCGACGCCTGTGACGTGAGTCACCGGGAGGCCGGGAGGCCGGGAGCTCGGCCAGGTGCCGGGTGCCCGGCGTCGGGCCAGGCTCGACGCGGCGGGGGAGCGGCAGCGGAGCGGCCCGGCGGTGCCGACCACCGCCGGACCGCCGCCCGGCGACCGTCGGTGCCGGACCTGCCGTGCCGCCGGCCGCCGTTCCGGATCCACCGGTCCGGGGCCGCTCCCGCCGGGCCGCATCGGCCGGGCTTCTCCCCGGCGTGGCGGATCCGGCAGTCCGGATCCGCAGTCCGGATCCGCGGTCCGGATCCGCCGTGCCGGGCCCGCCGCGCGGCCGTGTGTCAGGCCTCCTCGAAGTCGCCCGTCAGCGCCGAGGCGATCCGCAGGTGGGGGCCCGCCTCCGCGTGCCGGCCCTGCCGCTCCAGGGTGCGGCCCAGCATCAGCCGGGCGTACTGCTCCACCGGGTCGCGCTCCACGATGACGCGCAACTCGGTCTCGGCGCGGCCGAGTTGCGCCGAGTGGTAGTAGGCGCGGGCCAGCAGCAGCCGCGGTCCGGTCTGCTCCGGCACCTCCTCGACCAGCCCGGCCAGGACCCGCGCGGCGGCGGTGTACTCCTTGGCGTCGAAGAACAGCCTCGCGCGCTCCCAGCGCTCGGCCGGCGTTCCGTGGGCGTAGTACTCGGTGTCGTAGGTCGTGTCCACTCGTGGCCTCCTTCGCGTCGCACAACCGCGACCGATGGTTGAAAATTCCACCAGTGCGGCAGGGTCGCTCCGGGGTCGCATGGCGGCCGGTTCCGCGTCCACTCGTCCGGTGATCAGGGCGAGCGCGCGCCCGGCGACGGCCCGGTCCCCGGCGGGGATCCCGGCGCGGACGCGGGCCGGGACGGAGCCCGACCCGGCGTTCGCCGTCTCGCGGAGCACGCGCCCGGCGTCCGTGGCGTGGCCGGTCCCGCCGTCGGCCGACACCGGGCCCCTGGCCGGCAACCGGTCGACGGTGGCGCACACTTCGGCCCGGTCGGCCTTGAGGGCGGCGGCGGCCAGGACGACGAGCGCCTCCCGTGGGAGGGGCCGGATGCCCCACCGCGCGCCGGATACGCTGACGCGGTGAACGAGAACCTTCCTCCCTGTCCCAAGTGCTCCTGCGAGTACACCTACGAGATGAACGCCCTGGTGGTATGCCCCGAGTGCGGCCACGAATGGGTGCCCGCCGAGAGCGGCGCGGACGTCGCCGACCCCGAGGAGCGGGTCGTCAGGGACTCCGTCGGCAATGTGCTGGCGGACGGCGACACGGTGGTGGTCGTCAAGGCCCTCAAGGTCAAGGGCAGCCCCTCGGGCATCAAGGCCGGCACCAAGGTGCGCAACATCCGGCTGGTCGACGGGGTCGACGGTCACGACATCGACTGCAGGATCGACGGGTTCGGCGCGATGCAGCTGAAGTCGAGCGTGGTCAGGAAGGGCTGACCCCCTCCCCGGGGAATCGACGGCGCCTCCATCGGATGCGGAATTGCAAAATTTAGCAATTGGTTAGATGCTGGATTTACTGCGCTCGCAGGTGGTGGTGGGCGCAGCCCGCACCCGCTCCGACGGGGCGCCGTCGAGGAAAGCCGAGGGGCCGTGTCCGTTCCGCTGTACCAGGCCAAGGCCGAGTTCTTCCGCATGCTGGGGCACCCGGTACGGATCCGGGTCCTGGAGTTGCTCCAGGACGGACCCGCACCGGTGCGCGACCTGCTGGCCGCCATCGGGGTGGAGCCCCCCAGCCTGTCCCAGCAACTGGCGACCCTGCGCAGGTCGGGCATCGTCACCGCGACGCGGGAGGGCTCCACGGTCGTCTACGCGCTGGCCGGCGGCGACGTCGCCGACCTGATGAAGGCCGCCCGCCGGATCCTCACCGACGTGCTGACCGGGCGGCACGAGCTGCTGGCCGAGCTGAGGGAAGACGAGGTCACCGCGCGATGACGGCCGTTCCCCTCCGGACCGGGCGCCGGATCGCCGCTCTGCTCCCCGGCCGCGGCGACCTCGTGGAACTGCGCCGCGACCCGCGCCGGGACCTGCTCGCGGGCCTGACCGTGGCGATCGTCGCGCTGCCCCTCGCCCTCGGCTTCGGCGTCTCCTCCGGGCTCGGCGCCGAGGCGGGCCTGGCGACCGCGGTCGTCGCCGGCGCGCTCGCCGCCGTCCTCGGCGGCTCCAGCCTGCAGGTGTCCGGTCCCACGGGCGCGATGACCGTGGTGCTCGTGCCGATCGTCGCCGCCCACGGCCCCGCCGGGGTACTGACCGTCGGGCTCCTGGCCGGCGCGATGCTGGTCGTCCTGGCCCTGCTCGGGGCCGGCACGTACATGCGGTACGTGCCCGCCCCTGTCGTCGAGGGCTTCACCCTCGGCATCGCCTGCGTGATCGCCTTGCAACAGGTGCCGAACGCGCTCGGCGTGCCCAAGCCGGAGGGCGATCGCGTCCTCGTGGTCGCCTGGCGCGCCGTGGTGGAGTTCGCCGGGGCCCCGAACTGGACCGCCGCCGCCCTCGCCCTGGCCGTCGCCGCCGTCATGCTGGCCGGCGCCCGCCTGCGGCCCACGGTCCCCTTCTCCATCCTCGCCGTGATCGCGGCCACCGTCGTGGCCCGGGTGGCCGGCCTGGACGCGGCGAAACCGATCGGCGACCTGCCGTCCGGCCTGCCCGCCCCTTCCCTGTCCTTCCTCGACCCGGGCGCCCTCGGCTCCCTGCTCGCCCCGGCCGTCGCGGTCGCGGCCCTGGCCGCCCTGGAGTCGCTGCTGTCGGCCTCGGTCGCCGACGGCATGACGGTCGGGCAGCGCCACGATCCCGACCGCGAGCTGTTCGGCCAGGGCCTGGCCAACATGGTCGCCCCGCTGTTCGGCGGTGTGCCCGCCACCGGGGCCATCGCCCGCACCGCGGTCAACGTCCGCGCCGGCGCCGGGTCCCGGCTCGCCGCCCTCACCCACGCGGTGATCCTCGCCGTCGTCGTGTTCGCCGCCGCGCCCCTCGTCTCCGCGATCCCGCTCGCCGCGCTCGCGGGCGTGCTCCTGGCCACCGCGGTCCGCATGGTCGAGGTCGGCTCGCTGCGGGCGATGGCGCGGGCCACCCGCTCCGACGCGCTGATCCTGGTGCTCACCGCCGTGGCGACCCTCGCGCTCGACCTCGTGTACGCCGTGATCATCGGCCTGGCCGTCGCGGGCGTCCTCGCCCTGCGCGCGGTGGCCGGCCAGGCCCGCCTCGAGGAGGTCCCGCTCGACCGGGGCGACCACAGCGCCGAGGAGCACCGGCTGCTCGCGGAGCACATCGTGGCGTACCGCATCGACGGACCGCTGTTCTTCGCCGCCGCCCACCGCTTCCTGCTGGAACTGGCGGAGGTCGCCGACGTGCGCGTCGTCATCCTGCGCATGTCCCGGGTGACCACCGTCGACGCCACCGGCGCCCTCGTCCTCAAGGACGCGGTGGAGAAGCTCCACCGGCGCGGCATCGTCGTCATGACGTCCGGGATCCGCGCCGGCCAGCGGCAGGTCCTGGACTCGGTCGGCGCGCTGGAACTGCTGCGCCTGGAGGGCCGCGAGTACACCGACACCCCGGAGGCGATCCGGGCCGCCCACGCCTACCTGGAGCGCGCCGGCCTCATACCGGCCCCGCGGGGCCCAGTACCGCGGGGCCCAGTACCGCGGGGCTCGGTCCCGCAGGGCCCGGTCCCGTAAGGTCCGGCCCCGCAGGGCCCGGTCCCGTAAGGTCCGGCCCCGCAAGGACCGGTCCCGCGCGGCCGGCGGGTCCGGCCGTGCGGCGAGGAATCGGAGAAGACCGCGGGACGAGCACTCCGTCCGTACTGCCGCCTGACCGACCGGGCCGGACGGCGGGGGCCGGTCCAGGGCCCGTGGCGCCTCGTACGGAGTTGCTAATCTTGGCAATTGTTGAGGTGGTCACCGCTCCGCACGGCACCGCGGGCGGTGGGGTGGGGGAGCGGATGTGCCGCGACGCGTCGCGGACCGGCCGGTACGGCCGTGCTGCCCCGCCCCGAACACCGCGAACGTCGGGAAGAGGACGGCACGATGAGCACGCCGCTGTACCAACTGAAGGCCGAGTTCTTCAAGACGCTGGGCCACCCGGCGCGCATCCGCGTCCTGGAGCTGCTGAGCGAACGCGAGCACGCGGTGGCGGAGATGCTGCCCGAGGTGGGCATCGAGCCGGCGCATCTGTCGCAGCAGCTCGCCGTGCTCCGCCGGGCGAACCTGGTCGTGACCCGCAAGGAGGGCTCGACCGTGTACTACTCGCTGACCAGCCCGCACATCGCCGAGCTGCTCCGGGTCGCGCGGACCATCCTGTCCGGGGTGCTGGCCGGACAGGCCGAACTGCTCGCCGACCTGCGGGCCGCCCGCCCCCAGGGGGAACCGCCGGCCTGACGGCGGACCTCGGAACCGCCGCCCCGGCCGCCGCCGCTCCCCGGCCTGCGCGCCGGCACCACCGTCCGCTCCCCGCCCGAGCGGGACGAAGACGCGGCGCGCGTCATGGGCGACAGGCTTTCGGGGCTTTCGGGGCTTTCGGGTCAGCGCACCCTCCCGCGGGGTTTCAACGGCACCGGCGGCAGCTCGGGGGCGGGCAGCGGAGCGCCGTCGTAGCCCTTCACCTCGCCGAAACGCGCCCCGTTCGTCCAGTCCTCGCGGGCCTGTTCGATCTCCTGCTGGGTGCGGGCGACGAAGTTCCACCACATGACCAGCTCTTCGTCGAAGGGCTCGCCGCCCAGCAGCATCACCGCGGCGTCGGACTCGGCGCGCAGGGGCAGTTCGCGGCGGCCGCAGCCCAGGTAGAGCATGGAGCCCGGCAGCACGGGGACGCCGTCCACGTGCACCTCGCCGGACATCGCCAGGACGCCGTACTCGAAGTCGGGGACGAGCGGCAGCCGGACGTCGGCGCCGCGGGCGAGCGTCAGGTCGGCGCCCACGATCGGGGTGTACGTGGTGCCGGGCGAGGCCGCGCCGTCGAGGTCGCCCAGGATCACGGTCGCGGTGAGGCCGGGGGCCGTGACCGTGGGCAGCGCGGCGTGGTGCTCGAAGTGCGGGTCGGTGTGCCGGTGGGCGTCGGGCAGTGCGACCCAGAGCTGGGCGCCGTGCAGCAGGGGGGCGTGCGACCGGGGGCTCTCCTCGGAGTGGCTGATCGCCCGCCCCGACGTCATCAGGCCCAGTTCGCGGGGGCGGATCGTCTGGAGGCTGCCGGTGGAGTCGCGGTGCAGCACCTCGCCCTCGTGCAGCCAGCTGACGGTCTGCAGACCGATGTGCGGGTGCGGCGGGACCTGCATGCCCGGTTCGTCGGCGATGTCGTCGGGGCCGTAGTGGTCGACGAACGCCCAGGCGCCGATCATGCGCCGGCCGAGGTTGGGCAGCAGCCGGCGCACCTCGGTCGACTCCCCGAGTCGGACGTGCCGGGGGCTCAGCAGTTCCCGCACGGGCTCGGCGACGACGAATCCGCGTCCGCCGCACACGCTGGGCACGGGCGAACGGTCAAGGTTGCTCATGGCCCACAACCTAACGCGTCACCGGCCGGTCAGGGTGGCGGCGAGCTCCCTGCCGGCGCGGACGACCTCGCGGTCCGGGTCGTCGAGCAGGTGCCGCAGGACGCCGCGCTGGGCGTGGACGGCGTGGCGCGCGTCGCGCTCCCACTCCACGTACCTCTCGCGGTGGCGCAGCAGCTTGGGGTAGGCGGCGGCGGTGGTCTCCCACTGCCGGGCGTCGGCGATGCTCCCGAGCAGGTGCAGTATCTCGACGCGGCAGCTGACGTGCGGGAGCCGGACGAGTTCCCACAGGAAGGGCACCGTGGCGGCCGTCGCCTGCCCCACCACGAAGCCGTACTGGCAGATGCGCCGGCGCAGTTGGCCCAGTGCCTGCCCGGCGGTCTCGGCGTCGCCGAGGGCGACCGCGGTCAGCAGGACCGGGATGGCTTCGGCGGACCCGGTGGAGTCGGCCATCTCGGGCCAGGGGACGTCTGCCAGGTCCTCGAGCGGGGCGGACCTCTCGATGGCGGTCATGTCAGATGTGGGTGCGGGTCGGGAGCATGGCCCAGACGGTCTTGCCCACGGGGGAGCGGCGGGTCCAGCCCCAGTGCTCCGAGAGGGCCTCGATGATGTGCAGTCCCCGGCCGTGCTCCAGCAGGGGGTCCGCGGCGTGCGGGTAGACGGGCAGGTCGTCGCTCGGGTCGGTGACGGCGCACACCAGGTGGGTGCGGCGCAGCGAGAGCCTGAGCCGTACGTCCGCGCGGTCCTCGGGTGAACCCGGCAGGGCGTGCAGGACGGCGTTGGCCGCGAGTTCGGTGACGACGGTGAGGGCGTCGTCGGCGCAGTGGTCCAGGGACCAGCCGTCCAGGGTGCGGTGGGTGAAGTCCCGCGCTTCGGCGAACCCCTCCCGGCAGCCCGACAGGGGCAGCACAGCCGTTCTGGGCGCGTCACGGACGACGGACTCGTGACTTTGGAACTGCGCAGGTGATGGCACGGCATCTCCCTGAGGCAACGTCAGTACGGGGCGGCGGAAGTGCGGTTGACGACAGGGCTATTATCCACGCTGACGATGTCCTCGTGCAATTTCACGGGAAATTGCGCGTACTTGGCGAGGAGAGTGCAGTGTCGTCAGTGCCGAACGGAGTCCGGGCCAGCGCGCTCGGCGCCCACTGGATCAAGAGCAGCCACAGCAACGCCGAGGGCAACTGTGTCGAGGTGGCCGTCCTGGACGGGGGAGGGGTCGCGATGCGCAACTCCCGCGATCCGGAGGGGCCGGCGCTGGTCTACACGCCGGCCGAGGTGGCGGCGTTCGTGGCCGGAGCGAAGGACGGGGAGTTCGACCACCTGCTGTGACGGTCTCCGGCCGCCGGTGACGCAACGGCGCGGACGGGGTCAATTCCCGTGCGGCGTGCGGTCGGTGGCCCTCGGATGCGACAATGAGCTCCGTCGTCCACACGTCAGCGCAAGCCGGAACGGGGAGTCAGGATGTCTGCCGAGTCGCCTCGCGTCTCCCGCCTCGAACCGTATCTGAACCGGTCCGAGCCCGCCCCGACCTTGCTGAAGATGCTGGTCGGTGTGCAGCTGGCGGGCATCCGCGAGAGCGCCCGGCTGTCCCAGGACCAGGCCGCGCGGGCGCTCGGGTTCAGCCCGGCGAAGCTGTCGCGGATAGAGGCGGGCAAGGGGCGCCGCCCTCCCACGGAGGCCGACGTCCGCGCGCTCCTGGACCTGTACGGGACGGACGCCTACGAGGCCTCCGTCCTGCTCCAGCTGCTGCGGCGGGCGGGGGAGCCGGGCTGGTGGCAGCGGTACGACAAGCGGCTGATGCCCGAGTGGTTCGACCGCCTGGTGGGACTCCAGGAGGCGGCCACCGCCATCCGGACCTTCGAGATCCAGTACGTGCCGGGGCTGCTGCAGACCCCGGCGTACACCCGGGCCGTCGTCGAGCGCGGTCTGCCGATGGCGCCCGCCCGCGAGGTGGAGCGCCGGGTGGAGCTGCGCATGCGCCGCACCCAGCTCCTGGAGCGGCCGGACGCCCCGCAGCTGTGGGCCGTCGTCGACGAGTCGGTGCTCCTGCGGGTGCTCGGCGGCCGCGAGGTGATGCGGGAGCAGCTCGACCACCTGGTGCGGATGGCCTCGCTGCCCCACGTCACCGTGCAGGTCGTGCCGCTGGACGTCACCCACGCGTCCGCGCCGGCGATCCCGGTGACCTACCTGCGGTTCGGCGGCTCCGACCTGCCCGACGTCGTCTACCTGGAGCAGATCAGGAGCGCCACCTTCCTGGAGGACCAGGACGAGACGGAGGAGTACCGGGTCACGCTGGACCGGCTGGCCGACGAGGCGCTCAACCCGCGGGAGTCCCTCGCGCTCCTGCGCGAGACGGCGGAGACCCGTTACCGGACCCCCTGACCCCGGTCGCCGCGGCCAGGGGGTGGCGCGGGTCAGGGGAGCCGGGCCACGCCGCCGAACTCGATCCACTCCTGGGTGAGCTGACGGGGCGTCACCTCGGTGTCCGGTCGCCAGGTGGAGACCTCCACCAGGCCGGGGTCGAGGATCTCCAGCCCATCGAACAGCGCGGCCATGTCCTTCTCCGTGCGCACCCGGCCCCAGTGGCCCTGCGTGGCCTGGTCCATGAAGTCCGTGACGAACTCGCGGACCTTCGGGTCCTCGCTGACCAGCTGGCACATCACCAGGAAGCTGCCCGGCGCGAGGCGTTCGGCCACGCGGCGGACCACCGCCGGCGGCCCGTCGGTCTCGCTGTCCGGGATGCAGTGGAAGACCGAGTTGAACAGCACGGCCACCGGCTCCGAGAAGTCGATCAGACGCTCGGTGTCGGGGTGGGTGAAGATCGCCTCGGTCTCGCGCAGGTCGGCGTGTATGACCGTGGTGCGCCGGTCCTGCTCCAGCAGGGCCCGGCCGTGGACGAGCACCATCGGGTCGTTGTCGACGTAGACGACGTGCGCGGTCGGGTCGACGCCCTGCGCGACCTGGTGCACGTTGTTCTGCGTGGGCAGACCTGACCCGTGGTCGAGGTACTGCCGTATCCCGTACTCCTGCGTCAGGGTCCGGACGACCCGCTGCAGGAAGCGCCGGTTGTTCAGGGCGAGGGCGCGCGTGCTGGGGACGACCTTGTCGAGTTCCTCGCACGCCGCGCGGTCCGCCGCGTAGTTGTCCTTGCCGCCCAGATAGTGGTCGTACATGCGCGCGGCCGTCGGAACCGCGGCATCGATCGACGTGGACAGCTGTTTGCCAGACTGCATCTCATCCCCCAGTGCGGGCCCGCGCCGAGGGCTGGCGCGGTCGGCAACCCATCCTAGGGACACGGCAATTGGCGATGCCACCCCTTGATCCCCCGCCGTCGCCCCGCTTTCCGGGGAGGTGCGGCCGGACGCACCGGTCCTGGACTTTCCGTCCAACTCCTGGATCTGTGGTCTAATGAGGGGCGTGGAAGACCGGACACGGAAGGGGAGACGCATGCCGGACGAGGACTCCCGCACCGGGGACGCCCGCGAGGCCGAACGCGACGCCGTCCTGCGCGCCCTCGCACCCGTCGTGGACGGCGTCGCGGCCACCTTCGGGCCGGTGTGCGAGGTGGTGCTGCACGACTACCGGCGTCCGGAGAACTCCGTGGTCGCCGTCGCGGGGGAGGTGACCGGACGGACCGTCGGCGGCGCGATGAGCGAGATCGGCCTGCGCGTCCTCGCCCGCGGCGACGACGCCGGCGACGAACTGAACCACGTCACCCGTACCGCCGCCGGCCGGACGGTGAAGTCCTCGACGATGGTGCTGCGCGACTCCGCCGGCACGGTGTTCGGCGCCCTGTGCGTCAACGTGGACGTCACGGAGGTCGGCCGCGTCCAGACCCTCCTCGCCGCACTGGCCGGAGCCGCCGGCCCGTCACCGGACGCGCCCCCGACCACCTTCGGCGACGACATCGACTCCGTCGTCGACGGCCTCCTCGACACCCACCTGCCGCACGACCGGACCTGGGCCGGCCTGGAGAGGACCCGGCGCCTGGCCCTCTTCCGCGCCCTCGACGAACGCGGCGTGTTCGCCGTGCGCAGGGCGATCGAGCAGGTCGCCGCCCGCCTCGGCATCTCCCGCGCCTCCGCCTACAGCTACCTGTCCCAGGCCCGGACGGCCGCCGGGTCCGGACCGCACCCCGCCACCGAGGGAGACCGCCCGTGACGACCGCACCCCCGCCGATCACCCTGGACGACGTCCGCGACGCGGCCGCCCGGCTCGAGGGCGTCGCCCACCGCACCCCCGTCCTGCGCTCCCGCGCCCTCGACGCGCTCGTCGGCCGCGAGACCTTCCTGAAGTGCGAGAACTTCCAGCGGGTCGGCGCCTTCAAGTTCCGCGGCGCCTACAACGCCGCCTCCCGGCTCACCCCCGCGCAGCTCGCGCGCGGCATCGTCGCCTACTCCTCAGGCAACCACGCCCAGGCCGTCGCCCTCGCCGCCCGCGAACTCGGCACCACCGCGGTGATCGTCATGCCCGACGACGCCCCGCGCTCCAAGCGGGAGGCGACGCAGGGGTACGGCGCCGAGATCGTGACCTACGACCGCTACGGCGGCGACCGGGTGGCCGTCGCCGAGGCCCTGGCCGCCGAGCAGGGCCTGACCCTCATCCCGCCCTACGAGCACCCGCACGTCATGGCGGGACAGGGCACCGCGGCCCTCGAACTCCTCGAGGAGGCGGGGGAGCTGGGGGCGCTGCTGGTGCCGGTCGGCGGCGGCGGGCTCGTCGCGGGCAGCGCCACGGCGGCCAAGGCGCTGTACCCGGACATCCGGATCGTCGGCGTCGAGCCGGAGGCCGGTGACGACACCAGACGGTCGCTGGCGGCGGGACGGCGCGTCGAGATCCCGGTGCCGCGCACCATCGCCGACGGCCAGGCCCTGCACACGCCCGGCGAACTCACCTTCTCGGTGAACCGGCGGCTCGTCGACGAGATCGCGCTGGTCTCCGACGACGAGATCCGCGCGGCCATGCGGTTCGCCTTCGAGCGCCTGAAGATCGTGGTCGAGCCGAGCGGCGCCACCGGGCTGGCCGCCCTGCTCTCCGGCCGGACCGGTCCCCTGTCGGGCAAGGTCGGCGTGATCGTCTCGGGCGGCAACATCGACGCCGAACGCTTCGCGCACCTCTGCGGCGGCACGCGGGACGGGTCCTGAGGGACGGCCCCCCAGGGCCCGGACCCCGGGGACTCGGGGAGAGGCCCCGGGGACGACTTGGACGCCCGGGGACGCCCGGAGGGCGCCGCGTTCACCCGAATGGCGGCCCCCAGGTCGCGGGCGGAGGATGAACGTGTGGGGGTCGGCCCCCACCGGTGACGTCCGGTGCCGCCGGGGAGACCGGCCCCGGCCGCGGTCGAGCGCGGTCGGAGGAGAGGAGCGTCATGCTGGAAGTGAAGATGATCGACAAGCCGGACGAGCGACGCGATTTCCCGCGCGGGCACCTCGAGGCCGTCCACATGACGGGCCTGGACTTCGCCGTGGCGACCTTCGAGCCCGGCTGGCGCTGGTCGGAGTCGGTGGCGTCGATCGCCGGTACCGAGAGCTGCCAGGTCCACCACAATGGCTACGTCGTCCAGGGCCGCATGCGCATCCGCATGGACGACGGGGCCGAGAGCGAGGTGGGCCCCGGTGACGTGTTCGTCTGCTCGCCCGGCCACGACGCCTGGGTGGTCGGCGACGAACAGGTGGTGGCGTACGACTTCGCCGGGCAGATGGCCCAGGAGTACGCCAAGGCCGACTGAGGCCGGCCCGGCCGGACCGGGAGGCCGATCGGACGCCGGACCGGGAGCCGGGCAGGCCGGACCGGTCAGACCGGGAGGATGCGTCCGACCAGCGCGCCGAGCTGGCGGGCGGTGCGGCACTCGTGCATCGCGACCAGCTCGGCGTAGTCCGGGGCGGCCGAGTCCCCCGTGCCCCACTGCGCGCGCGGCTCCGGATTCAGCCAGTGCACCCGCCGCGCCCGCGCCGCGATCCGCCGTACGGCGGGCAGGTTCGGGTCGCTCATGTTCGTGCGGGCGTCGCCGAGCACGAAGACCGTCGTGCGGGGCCCGACCGCCGCACCGTACCGCTCGGCGAACTCGCCCAGGGCGACGCCGTAGTCGCTGCCGCCGTGCCAGCCGGTCAGCGTCGCCTCCGCGCGGATGCGGGCGCCCAGGCCCTCCGGGTCGGCCGCGCCGTGCCGGAGCAGGCCGGTGACCTCGTCGACGCGGTTGACGAAGGCGAACACCCGCACCTTGCCGAACTGGTCGTGCAGCGCCTGCACCAGCAGCATCGTGAAATCGGAGAAGCCGGACACCGAGCCCGACACGTCGCACAGCAGCACCAGTTCGGGCCGGGCCGGGCGCCGGCGGCGCAGCACCGGACGCATCGGCACCCCGCCCGTCGACAGCGAGCCGCGCAGCGTGCGCCGCAGATCGATCGAACCGCGCGCGGCCCGGCGCCGGCGGGCCGCCAGCCGGGTGGCCAGCTTGCGCGCCAACGGGTGCACGGTGCGCCGCAGTTCCGCCAGCCGGTCGCGGCCCGCGTACAGGAAGTCGACCCGGTCCGCGGTCGGGGCCACCGCCCGCCGGGCGATCTCGTCCCGGCCCCGCTGCTCGGCCACCCGCCGCCGCGCCTCCACGGCGACCAGCGCCCGGAAGGCCTCGATCCGCCGCCGGACCTCGTCCTCCAGCAGGCGGTCGGTGAACCCGGCAGCCCCGCCCCGCCGCCGCACCTCGTCCCGGACCCGGGCCAACAGCGTCTGCGGGCGCAGCCGTTCCAGGGTCTGGTACGCCGACCAGCCGTCCGACCCCGGTGAACTCCCGTACCCGCCCAGGCCGTCGACGGCCTCGATCGCCAGCCGGGCCGTCCGGGCCGTGTCGTCGTCGGCGAGGGCGGCCGCGAGCCGGTCCCGCAGGTCGTCCCGGCCGGCGGGCGGCACCGAACCGGTGCCGCCCGTCCCGGACACGCCGACGCCGTAGGGGAAGTACAGGTCGAAGACCGCGTCGAAGACCCGCCGTTGGTCCGCGGAGTGCAGCAGCGTCGCGGCCAGCCCCTCGCGCAGCAGCGCCCGGTCGGCGAAGCCCAGGGCGGCCGCCGCCCGCGCCGCGTCCACCGTCTCGCCGGTGCCGACCCGCACCCCGTGCGCGCGCAGCGCGGAGACCAGGCCCGTCAGCCTCTCCGCCACCTCCGTGCCGCCGGTCACACGGCGTCCAGGTCGAGCTTCGCGGCCGCCTTGAGGACGTCGTCCTGGTGCTTGAGGATCACGCCGAGCGTGTCGCGCACGAGGTCCGCGTCGAGCGCGTCCGCGCCCAGCGCGAGCAGGGTGCGCGCCCAGTCGATCGTCTCCGCGACCGAGGGCACCTTCCGCAGGTCCATCGCGCGCAGCGCGCCCACCACCCGCACGACCGACTCCGCCAGCGCCGCGTCGACGCCCGGCACCTTCAGCCGGACGATCCGCCGCTCCAGCTCCTCCTCGGGGAAACCGATGTGCAGGAACAGGCAGCGGCGGCGCAGCGCCTCCGACAGTTCACGGCTCGCGTTGGAGGTGAGGACGACGAAGGGGCGGCGGGTCGCCGTGATCGTGCCCAGCTCGGGGACGGTGATCTGGAAGTCGCTGAGCACCTCCAGGAGCAGGCCCTCCACCTCGACGTCGGCCTTGTCGGTCTCGTCGATCAGCAGCACCGTCGGCTCGTCGCCGCGGATCGCGGTGAGCAGCGGGCGGGGGAGGAGGAACTCCTCGCCGAAGATGTCCGTGCGGGCCTCGTCCCACGTCTCGTCGCGGCCCGCGCTGATGCGCAGCAACTGCTTGGCGTGGTTCCACTCGTACAGCGCGCGCGACTCGTCGACGCCCTCGTAGCACTGCAGGCGCACCAGCCGGGCCCCGGCCACCTGGGCGACGGCCTTGGCGAGTTCCGTCTTGCCGACACCGGCCGGCCCCTCCACGAGGAGCGGCTTGCCGAGCCGGTCGGCGAGGAAGACGGTGGTCGCGACGGACGGCGAGGCCAGGTAGCCGGTCCCGGCGAGGCGGGCGGAGACATCGTCGACGGACGTGAACAACGGGGCCTCCGGCGGTCGGGTGCGGAGCGGGCGAGGTGTCCGGGGGCTATCTAAGCGCTTGTTCAGCGCGCTTGTCATCAGATCCGCGACCGCGGGCCCCGCCGCGCGACCGGCGGGGCCCGGCGCCCGGCCCGCGTCGTCGGTGCCGCCCGCTACCGTGCGCTCATGGGCGTCTATCTGGTGAGCATCGACGAGCGGGAATGGTCCAGCGAGGAAGAGGGCGGGTACGGCGCCGTCGCCGCGGCGCTCGGCGACGAGCTGCGGCGACGCGGACTGCCGCCCTACCGGCCGGGGCCCGGGCCGGCGGCCGGGCGCGGGGGCGGCTGGTTCGAGGAGAAGGCCGCCCCGCCCATGGCGGGGTTCGACGCCTTCTGCCGGGACCGGCTGACGGAGGCCGAGTGCGAGGCCTTCTACGGCTGGACCGTCCTGCTGCCCGTGCCCCTCGCGGAGCCGGTCGTGCTGCCGTTCGGCTCCGCCTACACCGACGAGACGGTGGTCGCCGGGGCCCCGCGGGCCCTCGCCGTCGGTGAGCGGCTGGCCGGCCTCCTCGGCCTGCCCCTCGACGCGATACCGGCGACGGGCGCCGACCTCGAACTGAGCCTGTGGTTCACGACGGACGCGGTGCGCGGCGCCGCCGCCGCGCGGCCGGGCCCGTGGGCCGACGACCTCGACACCGCCTTCTACGCGGCGGTGTACCTGCGCGCCGCCCAGTACTCCCTGCGGCACGGCTGTCCGATCACCTACTGCTGACCCCGCCGCCGGGACACGGCCGCGCCGCCGTGGACCACCGTCCGGCCCGCCGTGTGACCGGCCCCGGCGCGGGCACTCGGGGCCCATGGAACAGCAGGCGGACACGCACGGGTCGTACTGGATGCACACCGCACCGCCCGGTGATCCGGCACCCCCGCCCGAGGGGCCGCTCACCGTCGACGTGGCCGTGGTCGGCGCGGGCATCGCGGGGCTCAGCACGGCCCTGGAACTGGCCCGGCGCGGCCGCTCGGTCGCCGTCCTGGAGGCGGACCGGATCGCGGCCGGCGTCACCGGCCACACCACCGCCAAACTGAGCGCCCAGCACACCCTCGTCTACGACCACCTGCGGCGCACCCGGGGCCCCGAGGGGGCCCGGCTGTACGCCCGCTCCCAGTCGGAGGCCGTCCGGTACGCCGCGGCCGTCGCCGGGGAACTGGGCGTCGACTGCGAATGGGAGGACGCCGCCTCCTACACCTACGCGCAGGACCCCGCCGGCGTCGACCGGTTGAAGGCCGAGGCGGAGGCCGCGAGGGAGGCGGGGCTGCCCGCCGAGTACGTGACGGAGACCGATCTGCCGTTCCCGGTCGCGGGCGCGGTCCGGGTCGCCGGCCAGGCCCAGTTCCACCCCCGCAAGTACCTCCTGGCCGTCGCCGACGCCGTCCGGCGCCTCGGCGGCACCCTCCACGAGCACAGCCGCGTCACCGGCCTGAACGAGGGCGACCCCTGCGAACTGACCGTGGAGTCCCCGCGGTCCGTGACCCGGGTGACCGCCCACGCCGTCGTCGTCGCCACCCACTACCCGGTCTTCGACCGCGCGCTGCTGTTCACCCGGCTCTCCCCGCGCCGCGAACTGGTGCTGGCCGCGCCGGTCGAGGCCGGCCGCGCACCGCGCGGCATGTACATCACGCCCGAGGACAACACCCGCTCCGTGCGCACCGCGCCCCTGCCCGACGGCCGGCGGCTCCTCATCGTGACCGGCGAGCACTTCACCCCCGGCGCGGGCGGCGACGTCGAGGAACGGTTCGACAGGCTCGCCGACTGGGCCACCGGGCACTTCGGCGACCTCACCTTCACCCATCGCTGGGCCACCCAGGACAACGACTCCACCGACTCCGTCCCCCTGGTCGGCCCCCTGCACCCCGGCAGCCGCAACGTGTACGTGGCCACCGGCTTCGGCGGCTGGGGCATGAGCGGCGGCATCATGGCGGGCCGGCTGATCAGCGACCGGATCACCGGGCAGGACTGTCCCTGGAGCGACCTCTACGACCCCCGCCGCATCGTCTCCGTCGTCCGGGAGGGCGCGACCTTCCTCAAGCAGCAGGCCGAGGTGGCACGCCACTTCGTGGGGGACCGGCTGCCGACGGGGACCGGCTCCACGGTGGACGGGATCGCCCCCGGTGACGGCGCGGTCGTGCGCGTCGCCGGGGAACGCCGCGCCGTCCACCGCGACGAGGCCGGACAGCTCCACGCCGTCTCCGCCCGCTGCACCCACCTGGGCTGCCTGGTGGCGTTCAACCGGGCGGAGCGGGCCTGGGAGTGCCCCTGCCACGGCTCCCGCTTCGACGTGGACGGCAAGGTCCTCCAGGGCCCGGCCCAGCAGCCGCTGGAGCGCAAGGAGTTGTAGGGCGGCCGCTCGGGACCCCTCGTCCGGGTCGCGCCGGCCTCCGCGAGTCCGGCACGACCCGGACGAGAGGCCTCGGACGAGAGGCCTCGAACGAAAGGCCTCAGCCGACCAGGATCACCTCCAGGGTGCGCGGGCCGTGCACGCCCTCCACCCGGTCGAGTTCGATGTCGCTGGTCGCCGAGGGGCCGGAGATCCACGTCAACGGGCGTGCCGGGTCCAGCCGTTCGAGCGCCTGCGGGACGGAGGCGACCACCTGGTCGGGGACGCGCACGACGCAGATGTGGTGGTCGGGGACGAGGGTGATGCGGCGGCGGCCCTGGTCGGGGGAGCCGTCCAGGACGATGGTGCCGGTCTCGGCCACGGCGAGCGCGCAGCCGGTGACCACGCTCTCGACCCCGTCCAGTTCCTGCGGCGTGGACACGGCACGGTCGTGGACCCGGGTGGGATCGGCGGCCGCCATCCACTCCGGGGGGAGTCCCGGGGGCACGAGCACGTACCGCGCTCCCCGCTCGGCGAGCAGCCGCATGATGAGCAGGGGCAGCCCCTCCTCGTCGGTGCGGTGCACGACCGCCCGGTAGTCCGCCAGGTTCTCCGCGAGCAGCTCCACCGTCTCCGCGACGCTCCGCCCGCCGTGCTCGCGCAGGTAGTCCCGCGTCACGGCGTCCTCGTACGACAGGTCGTCCCGCGGGACGTCGGCCAGCGCGCGCCGCACCCGGCCCAGGATCCGCTCCCTGCTGCTCACTTCGCGGCCCCCTTGTCGCTCTTGTCGCCCTTGTCGTCGGTCCCGCCGTGCGTGCGTTGCCACCAGTCGCGGAAGGGTTCCGCCGGCACGGCCGGGAGGTCCCGGGTGCCGCTCCACGCCTTGCCGGGGCCCGGCAGCGAGCGCGGGTGCAGCCGGCGGGTGCGGGAGGCGAGCCGCTGTCCGGCGCGCAGGGCGCCGGGCCGGCCCAAAGCCCAGCGGGCCGCCCGCATCGCCGCCCGCTCGGCGGCGTGCCCCTTGGCCGGCCTCAGCACCGCCCTGTCACCCTCCCGCGTCACCGGCCCGCCCTGCACGACCCGTTCCCGCAGGTGCACCAGCACCTCGGGGATGTCGATGGCCACCGGGCAGACCTCGTAGCAGGCGCCGCACAGCGAGGAGGCGTACGGCAGCGAGGCGTCGATCTCGCTCTGCGTGCCCCGCAGTTGGGGGCTGAGGATGGCGCCGATGGGCCCCGGGTAGACCGAGCCGTAGGCGTGCCCGCCCGCCCGCTCGTAGACGGGGCAGACGTTGAGGCAGGCCGAACAGCGGATGCAGCGCAGGGCCTGGCGGCCGACCTCGTCGGCGAGGGTGTCGGTGCGGCCGTTGTCGAGGAGGACCAGGTGGAAGGCGCGGGGGCCGTCGCCGTCGGTGGTGCCCGTCCACGTCGAGGTGTAGGGGTTCATGCGTTCGGCGGTGGAGGAGCGGGGGAGGGTCTGGAGGAAGACCTCCAGGTCCCGCCACGACGGTACGACCTTCTCGATGCCGACCACCGAGATCAGCGTCTCGGGGAGGGTCAGGCACATCCGCCCGTTGCCCTCGGACTCGACGACCACCAGGGTGCCGGTCTCGGCGACCATGAAGTTGGCGCCGGAGACGCCCACCTTGGCCCGCAGGAACTTCTCGCGCAGGTGCAGCCGGGCCGCCTCGGCGAGTTCGGCCGGCGTGTCCGTCAGCCCCTCGGGCGCCGGGCGCCCCCACTCGCCCATCTCGCGGGCGAAGATGTCGCGGATCTCCCCGCGGTTGCGGTGGATCGCGGGGACGAGGATGTGCGAGGGCCGGTCCTTGCCCAACTGCACGATCAATTCGGCGAGATCGGTCTCGTAGGCGCGGATGCCCGCGGCCTCCAGGGCCTCGTTGAGGCCGATCTCCTGCGTGGCCATGGACTTGACCTTGACGACCTCCGACTCACCGGTCTCCTGGACCAGTCGGGTGACGATCCGGTTGGCCTCGTCGGCGTCGGCCGCCCAGTGGACGGTGCCGCCCGCCGCCGTGACGGACTCCTCCAACTGCTCGAGGTAGCGGTCGAGATGACGGAGCGTGTGGTCCTTGATCCGCTTGCCGGCCTCCCGCAGCGCGGCCCAGTCGGACACCTCGGCGACCGCCGCCGCGCGCTTGGCGCGGATGGTGTGCGTGGCGTGCCGCAGGTTGCCCCGCAGCGTCGTGTCGCCGACCGCCTCGCGGGCGGCCTCCGGGAACGCCGGCATCCCGAGATACGTCCCGCTCATACGGCCGGTTCCTCCTCCGTGCTCGCCAGGATCTCCGCGATGTGCACCGGCCGCAGGCCGGAGCGGAGCCGGGTCATCGTGCCGCCGATGTGCATCAGGCACGAGTTGTCGGCCGCGCACAGCACCTCGGCGCCCGTCGACTCGGCGTTGCGCACCTTGTCCGTGCCCATCGCCGCGGAGACGTCGGCGTTCTTCAGCGCGAAGGTCCCGCCGAAGCCGCAGCACTCCTCGGCGCCGGGCAGCTCGACCAGCTCCAGCCCCTTCACCGCCTCCAGCAGCCGCCGGGGCCGCTCCCCGAGACCGAGACCGCGCAGCCCGTGACAGGTCGGGTGGTAGGTCACGGTGTGCGGGTAGTACGCCCCGACGTCCGTCACGCCGAGCACGTCGACCAGGAACTCCGTCAGCTCGTACGTCTTCGGCACCACCGGCGCCAGGGTCGCGGCGAGGGTGTCGCCGCGCCCCTCGGCGCGCGCCCGCTCGCCCATCCGCGGATACAGCTCGCGTACCATCGCCCCGCACGACCCCGACGGCGTCACGATCGCCTCGTACTCCCCGAAGACGTCGGAGAAGTGGCGGGCGAGGGGTTCGGCCTCGTGGCGGTAGCCGGTGTTGTAGTGGGCCTGGCCGCAGCAGGTCTGGGCCATCGGGAAGTCGACCTCGACACCCAGCCGGGTCAGGAGCCTCACCACGGCGCGGCCGGTTTCGGGATACAGCGTGTCGTTGACACAGGTCAGGAACAGTGCGACACGCATCGCGGCTCCTCGGGGTCGGTCATCGGATGGGTGCAGGGTAGTCCGGAGGCCGGACCGGGGCCGGGCCGCGGCCCACGCCTGGCGGGCCCGGGGCCCGCGCCCGGGCCCGGCCCGGAACCGGTTCCCGTGCGGCCGGCCCGGACCGGGCGCGGGCCCCGGCTCACCGCGCGGTGAGCCGGGCCTGCGCGTCCCGCCAGCGGCCGGTGCCGCCCCGCGGTTCGTAACGCGTCAGGTGCTGGGTCCTGGCGAGCAGCCCGCGCATGTCCTGCCGGTCGCCCACCAGCCCGTGCGCCCTGGCCTGGACGAGGACGTTGCCGAGCGCGGCGGCCTCCGTCGGACCGGCCACCACCGGCAGCCCGCAGGCGTCGGCGGTGAGCTGGCACAGCAGCGAGTTGCGGGTGCCGCCGCCGACGACGTGCACGACGTCGACGGGATGGCCGGCCAGCCGCTGGGCGTCCTCGACCGCCCGCCGGTGGGCGAGCGCGAGGGAGTCCAGGATGCAGCGGGTGACCTCGGCGGGGGTGCCCGGCACCGGCTGCCCGGAGGCACGGCACGCCTCGGCGATCCGCTCCGGCATCCGGCCCGGGGCGAGGAACGCGGCGTCCCCCGCGTCCACCACCGACCGCAGCGCCGGCACCTCGGCGGCGTCGCGCAGCAGCCCGCTCAGGTTCGGGTCGCCCCAGGCCCGCACGCACTCCTGGAGCAGCCACAGCCCCATGATGTTGCGGAGGTAGCGGACCGTGCCGTCCAGCCCCAGTTCGTTGGTGAAGTTGGCGGCGCGGCTGTCCTCGGTGAGCACGGGCGCGTCGAGCTCCAGACCGGCCAGGGACCAGGTGCCGGTGCAGATGTAGGCGAAGCGCCCGCCCGTCGCCGGTACGGCGGCCACCGCGGACGCCGTGTCGTGCGATCCGACGGCCGTCACCGGCACGGGCCCGGTCAGCCCGGTCTCCTCCAGCACCTCCGCCCGCAGCACGCCCGCCGCGTCCCCGGGCCGCCGCAGCGGCGCGAACAGGGAGAGGTCGACGCCCAGCCGCCCGGCGAGGCCGTATGCCCAGTCGCCGGTCCGGGGATCGACGAGCTGGGTGGTGGAGGCGTTGGTCAGCTCGGTGCCCTGCTCGCCGGTCAGCCAGTACGACAGCAGATCGGGGATCATCAGCAGCCTGCTCGCGCAGGCCAGTTGACGGCTCTCCCGGGCCGCCGTGAGCTGGTACAGCGTGTTGAACGGCGCGTACTGCAGTCCGGTCGCCGCGTACAGCTCGGCGGCCGGGACGCTCGCCCACACCTTCTCCGGAACGCCCTCGGTGCGGGCGTCGCGGTAGTGCACCGGGTTGCCCAGCAGGGCCCCGTCGGCGTCCAGCAGGCCGTAGTCCACGGCCCAGCTGTCGATGCCGACGGAGTCCAGCCGGCCCCCGGTCGCCGTACCGGCCGCCCGCAGCCCCTCCAGCACCCCGGCGTACAGCCCGAGCACGTCCCAGCGCAGGCCCTCCGGCACGCGCACGGGCCGGTTGGGGAAGCGGTGCGCCTCGGCCAGCTCCAGCGTGTCCGGGCCCACGCGGCCGACCATCACGCGCCCGCTGGAGGCGCCGAGGTCGACCGCGGCGTACGACTTCACGGCCGTCACCGGAGGAAGGCGGCCGCCACACCCGCGTCGACGGGGATGTGCAGGCCGGTGGTGTGGGTGAGTTCGCCGCCGGTGAGCGCGAAGACGGCGTTCGCCACGTGCTCGGGCAGCACCTCCCGCTTGAGGATGGTGCGCTGCGCGTAGAACTCGCCCAGCTTCTCCTCCTCGATCCCGTAGGTCGCCGCGCGCTGGGCGCCCCAGCCGCTCGCGAAGATGCCCGAGCCGCGCACCACGCCGTCGGGGTTGACGCCGTTGACGCGGATCCCGTGCGCGCCCAGCTCGGCGGCCAGCAGCCGCACCTGGTGGGCCTGGTCGGCCTTGGTCGCGGAGTAGGCGATGTTGTTCGGGCCGGCGAAGACGGCGTTCTTCGACGCGATGTAGACGATGTCGCCGCCCAGTTCCTGCGCGATCATCACGCGGGCCGCCTCGCGCGAGACGAGGAAGGAGCCGCGGGCCATGATGTCGTGCTGGAGGTCCCAGTCCTTGGCGGAGGTCTCCAGCAGCGGCTTGGAGATGGAGATGCCGGCGTTGTTGACCACCAGGTCGACCCCGCCGAAGGCGAGCGCCGCGGCCCGGAAGGCGTCGGCGATCTGCTCCTCGGAGGTGACGTCGACGGTCACGGCGACGGCCCGGTCCGGCCCGCCCAGCTCCTCGGCGACGGCGGCCGCGTTGTCCCCGTTCAGGTCGGCGACGACGACGCACGCGCCCTCGGCGACCAGCCGGTGCGCGATCGCCCTGCCGATGCCGCTGCCCGCGCCCGTCACCAGCGCCACCCGCGTGGCCAGCGCCTTCGCCTTCGGCATCCGCTGGAGCTTGGCCTCCTCCAGCGCCCAGTACTCGATGCGGAACTTCTCCGACTCCTCGATCGGCGCGTACGTCGACACCGACTCGGCGCCGCGCATCACGTTGATCGCGTTGACGTAGAACTCGCCGGCGACCCGGGCGGTCTGCTTGTCCTTGCCGAAGGAGAACATGCCCACCCCGGGCACGAGCACGATCGCCGGGTCGGCGCCGCGCATGGCGGGGGAGTCCGGCAGCGCGTGCCGGGCGTAGTAGGCGGCGTACTCCTCGCGGTAGGCGGCGTGCAGCTCCTTCAGCCGCGCGACCGCCTCGTCCAGCGGCGCGGCGGGCGGCAGGTCGAGGACCAGCGGGCGGACCTTGGTGCGCAGGAAGTGGTCCGGGCAGGAGGTGCCGAGGGCGGCGAGGCGTGGATGTTCGGCGGCGGCCAGGAAGTCCAGCACGACGTCCGTGTCGGTGAAGTGCCCGACCTGCGGCCGGTCCTGCGAGGCGATCGCCCGCACGTACGGCGCGAGGGCGGCGGCCCGCGCACGGCGCTCGTCCTCGGGCAGCGGCCCGTAGCCGTCGAGCACCGGGCCGAAGGGCTCCGCCCTGCCGCGCTCCGCCAGGAACGCCTCGGCGGTGCGGATGATGTGGAGCGAGTTGCGCTCGCACTCCTCGGCGGTGTCGCCCCAGGCGGTGATCCCGTGTCCGCCGAGGACGCAGCCGACGGCCTGCGGGTTGGCCCTCTTCACCGCCGCGATGTCCAGGCCGAGCTGGAAGCCGGGCCGCCGCCACGGCACCCACACCACGCCGTCCCCGAAGCACTCGGCGGTCAGCTTCTCCCCGTCGGCGGCGCACGCGAGCGCGATGCCCGAGTCGGGGTGCAGATGGTCCACGTGGGCCGCGTCGACCAGGCCGTGCATCGCGGTGTCGATGGACGGGGCGGCACCGCCCTTGCCGTGCAGGCAGTAGTCGAACGCGGCGACCATCTCGTCCTCGCGCTCGACGCCCGGGTAGACGTCGGCGAGCCCCCGCAGCCGGTCCAGCCGCAGCACGGCCAGTCCCCCCTCGGTCAGGGTGCCGAGGTCCCCGCCGGAGCCCTTCACCCACATCAGTTCGACGTCGTTGCCGGTGACGGGGTCGGTGTCGGTGCCCTTGGCGGAGGTGTTCCCGCCGGCGTAGTTGGTGTTGCGGGGGTCAGCGCCGAGCCGGTGCGACCGGGCGAGGAGTGCGGCGGCTTCGGGGTGCGGTGCCATGACTTCCAGTCCTTTTCACAGAAGACGGGTTCACAGGAGACGGGGTGACGAAGGGGGCGCGGGGCCGTGCCGGTGCGCGGCCCCGCCGCGTGGGCGCGACCGGCCCCGCAGGGCCCGCACCCGCGCCGGCCGGGACGCGGCGGACGCTCAGGCGCCCCAGCCGGCCTGCTCCCCGCCGACCCGTTCGGCGACGATCTTCTCGGCCCACCCGCTGGCGCGGTACGCGGCGACGGGGTCGGGGTCCAGCCCCGTCTCCTCCCGCACCTCGCGCAGCAGCGGCCGCACGTCGGTGTTGTACGCGTCCATCAGCACCGCGTTCGCCTCCAGGACGTCCCCCGAGGCCTGCGCGGCGGCCAGCGCCGGCCGGTCGACCAGCAGCGCCTTCGCCGTGGCCTCCTGGACGTTCATCACGGACCGGATGATCGCCGGGATCTTCGCCTCGATGTTGTGGCACTGGTCGAGCATGAACGCGACCTCGGAGCCGAGGCCCCCGCCGCGGACGACCTCGTACATGATCCGGAACAGCTGGAACGGGTCGGCCGCCCCCACCATCAGGTCGTCGTCGGCGTAGAACCGCGAGTTGAAGTCGAACCCGCCGAGCTTGCCCTCGCGCAGCAGCGTGGCCACGATGAACTCGATGTTGGTGCCCGGCGCGTGGTGCCCGGTGTCGACGACCACCTGGGCCTTGGGACCGAGCTTGAGGCAGTGGGCGTACGCGGTGCCCCAGTCCGGCACGTCGGTCGAGTAGAACGCGGGCTCGAAGAACTTGTACTCCAGCAGCATCCGCTGCCCGTCCCCGAGGCGCTCGTACACCTCGGCCAGGGCCTCGGACAGCCGGTCCTGCCGGGCCCGGAGGTCGTCCTGGCCGGGGTAGTTCGTGCCGTCGGCGAACCACAGCTTGAGATCGGCGGAGCCGGTCGCGTCCATGATGTCGACGCACTCCAGGAGATGGTCGACGGCCTTGCGCCGGACCGAGGCCTCCGGGTGGCAGACGCTGCCCAGCCGGTAGGCGTCGTCCTGGAAGGTGTTGGAGTTGATCGTCCCCAGCTTCACCCCCCGGTCCTCGGCGTGTTTCGCAAGTGCGGAGTAGTCCTCCACCTTGTCCCACGGGATGTGCAGGGCCACGCTCGGGGCGACGCCGGTGAACTCGTGCACCTTCGCCGCGTCGTCGAGCTTCTCCCGCGGGTCGCGGGGCACGCCCTCCTGGGCGAACACCTTGAAGCGGGTCCCCGAGTTCCCGTACGCCCACGACGGCGTCTCTACGGCCTGGGTCTTCAGCGCGGCCTTCACCGCGACGAGGTCGGTCACTCAGTGCTCCTGTGACATCGGTCCGGAAAGCATCCTGATCGGCTTCCGGAAGGACCTCTCGAAGGGCTTCCGGATGAAACGATTCAGAACGGGAAGCTATGAGGCCGTCGGGGGTGTGTCAACCCCTCCGGCCGGGTCCGGCTTCCGTGACCGTTGTGTGAACTTCGGCTATCGAAAACTTTTCGAGGCGGACCCATTGACGTGACATGTGCGCCATGCCTAACGTCCCGGCCATCCAGTTGAAACCTTTCACGACGTCGTGACGGACCGCAGGGACTGTCGGCGTACGTCGTCGAGGAGCCATCCATGACCCACCCGTCCGACACGGGACAAGCCCCGGTGCTGGCGCTCAGGGACGTGTCCAAGTCCTTCGGTGCCGTACGCGCTCTGCGGGGCGTCTCCCTGGAGCTGTTCCCCGGCGAGGTGCACGCCCTCGCCGGGGAGAACGGCGCGGGCAAGTCGACCCTCATCAAGACGCTCGCCGGAGTCCACCGGCCGGACGCCGGCCAGGTGCTGCTCGACGGCGAGCCCGTCGTCTTCCACGGCCCCGGCGACGCCCGCGACGCCGGCATCGCCGTGATCTACCAGGAGCCCACGCTCTTCCCCGACCTCTCGATCGCCGAGAACATCTTCATGGGCCGCCAGCCCCGGCGCGCCCTCGGCCGCATCGACCACAGGGCCACCCACGACGCCACCGCGGCCCTGATGCGGCGCCTCGGCGTCGAGCTGGACCCCGACCGCCCGGCGCGCGGCCTGTCCATCGCGGACCAGCAGATCGTCGAGATCGCCAAGGCGCTCTCCTTCGACGCCCGCGTCCTGATCATGGACGAGCCGACCGCCGCCCTCACCGGCAGCGAGGTCGCCCGCCTCTTCAACGTCGTGCGCACCCTGCGCGAGGAGGGCGCCGCCGTGCTGTTCATCTCGCACCGGCTGGAGGAGATCTTCGCGATCTGCCGGCGGGTGACGACCCTGCGCGACGGCGCCTGGATCGCCAGTGAACCCCTCGACGGCATGACCGAGGACGACCTGGTGCGCCGGATGGTCGGCCGCGACCTCGACGAGCTGTACCCGAAGCAGCACGTCGATCCCGGCGAGGTGGCCCTCAGCGTGCGCCGGCTGACCCGCGAGGGCGTCTTCACCGACATCTCCTTCGACGTCCGCCGCGGCGAGATCGTCGGCCTCGCCGGACTGGTCGGCGCCGGGCGCACCGAGGTCGCCCGCGCGGTCTTCGGCATCGACCGCTGGGACGCCGGGGAGGTGGAGGTCGCCGGCCGCGCCCTCACCAACGGCGCCCCGTCCACCGCCATGGCCGCGGGCCTTGCCCTGGTCCCCGAGGACCGGCGCGCCCAGGGCCTGGTGATGGACATGTCCATCGAACGCAACATCGGCCTGACCGGACTGCGCACCACCGTGAAGGCCGGCCTGATGGACCGCGGCGCCGAGCGCAGCCGCTCGCTCGACTGGGCGGTCAGGCTCCAGGTGAAGTACGCCCGGATCGCCGACACCGTCAACACGCTCTCCGGCGGCAACCAGCAGAAGGTCGTCCTGGCGAAGTGGCTGGCCACCGGGCCGAAGGTGCTCATCGTCGACGAGCCCACCCGCGGCATCGACGTCGGCACCAAGGCCGAGGTGCACCGGCTGCTGTCCGAACTGGCCGCCGACGGGGTCGCCGTCCTGATGATCTCCTCCGACCTGCCCGAGATCCTCGGCATGGCCGACCGCGTGCTGGTGATGCACGAGGGCCGCCTCACCGCCGAGATCCCCCGCTCCGACGCCACCGAGGAAACCGTGATGGCCGCAGCCACGGGGAGGGCAGCCGCATGACGGCGACCGCTCCCGAAGCCCCCGCCGCCGAGGTCGCCGAGTCCGGCGGCGCCCGCCTGGTGGACCGCGTCCTCAAGATGCGCGAACTGGCCATCCTGCTGGTCTTCCTGGTGATGATCGCCGTCACCCAGGCCGGCAACAGCGAGTTCCTGTCGGAACAGGGCGTCAAGGACCTCCTGCTCAACGCGACCATCCTGGTCCTGGTCGCCACCGGCCAGTCCCTGGTCGTCATCACCCGCAACGTCGACCTGTCCGTCGGCTCCACGCTCGGCATCAGCGCCTTCGCCGCCGGCGTCCACCTCCAGGACGGCGGCAGCCCGTTCGTCGCGGTCGTGCTGGCGGTGCTGCTCGGCACCGGCTTCGGCCTGCTCAACGGCCTCCTGGTCAGCCTCGGCCAGGTGCCGGCCCTGGTCGTCACCCTCGGCACCCTGTACGTCATCCGCGGCATCGACTCCATCTGGGTCGGCTCCCGGCAGATCACCGCGGCCGACCTGCCCGGCTCCTTCGTCGACTTCGGCTCCGGCGGCATCTCCGCCGTGCCGTACCTGGCGGTCATCGCCCTCGTCGTCCTGGTCGCCACCGCCTACTGGCTCAAGCACTTCGGCAGCGGCCGCGAGCTGTACGCGCTCGGCTCCAACCCGGAGGCCGCCCGCCTCGCCGGCATCCCCGTCCGCAAGCGCATCCTGGTCGCCTACACCTTCTGCGGCGCCCTCGCCGGCCTCGCCGGAGCCCTGTACCTCGCCCGGTTCGGCAACGTCGACTCCGGCACCGGCAACGGCTACGAACTCACCGTCGTCAGCGCGGTCGTCGTCGGCGGCGTGGTCTTCACCGGCGGCTCCGGCAGCGTCTACGGCGCCGCCCTCGGCGCCCTGCTGCTGACCTCCGTCAACAGCGTGCTGCCCGCCCTCGGCGTCAGCTCCGTCTGGGTGCTCGCCATCAACGGCATCCTGCTCCTGCTCGCCATCGCCGTCGACCGCGTGGTCGCGCTGCGGGTGGCGTCGGCCCTGAAGAAGAGGAACGCCCGCCATGCCTGAGTCGCTGGCCCGCGCCATCCGGTGGGACACGGTCGTCGGCGCCCTCCTGATCGTGCTGCTCCTGCTGTCCTTCTCGTTCGTGGACGGCTTCGGCAACGCCCTCAACCTGTCCTTCCTGATCGGCAACACGCTCCCCATCGCGCTGATCGCCCTGCCGATGACCCTGCTGGTCGTCTCCGGCGAGATCGACCTGTCCGTCGCCTCCACGGCCGGCCTGTCCGGCGCGGTGATGGGCGCCCTGTGGAACCAGGGCATGACCATCGAGGCGATCATCCCGGTCTGCCTGCTGCTCGGCGTGGTCTGCGGTCTGGTCAACGGGCTGCTGGTGACCCGCCTCGGACTGCCCTCGCTCGCCGTCACCATCGGCACCATGGCCGCCTACCGGGGCATCGCGCAGATCGTGCTCGGCTCCGACGCGGTCACCGACTTCCCCGCCCCGTACCTGGACTTCGCGGCCGGACGCATCGGCGACACCTTCGTCCCGCAGGCCCTGCTGCCCTTCGTGGTCCTCCTCGCGATCGCCGTGGTCGCCCTGCACGCCACCCCGTTCGGCCGGTCGCTGTTCGCGATCGGCGCCAGCGAGGAGGCCGCCCGGTTCGCCGGCATCCGGGTCAGGCGCCAGAAGCTGATCCTGTTCACCCTCACCGGCCTGATGGCCTCCCTCACCGGCGTCTTCTGGGCCCTGCACTACGCCAGCGCCCGCTACGACAACGCCACCGGCCTCGAACTGTCCGTCGTCGCCGCGGTGCTGCTCGGCGGCATCGACTTCGACGGCGGCAAGGGAACCCTCGGCGGAGCCGTGGCCGGCGTCTTCCTGCTGGGCGCCCTGCAGAACGTGATGAGCCTGCAGGACGTCTCCGCCCAGTCGCAGATCGTCGTCACCGGCGTCCTGCTCGTCCTCTCCGTGCTCGGCCCCCGCGTCGCCCGCCAGATCGCCGTCGCGCGGGCCGGCCGGCGGGCCGCGTCGGCACCACCGCCGGCCGGCGCCCCCGCCCCGGCCCCGTGACCGTCCGGCACACCCGCCCCCACGTCGTGACCCTCCAGCCGCCCCCCGCGCCCTCCCGTACTCACAAAGGAACCTTCGCCATGCGCAAGTCATCCCTCCGCCGTGCCTGCGCGGCCCTGGCCGCCGTCACCTCCCTCGCGCTCGCCGCCACCGCCTGCGGCGGCACCACCAAGGAGGACGTGAAGAACGAGAGCACCGGCGCCGCGGCCTCCGCCGGCAAGGCCGACCCGAACGCGGCCACCAAGAAGGGCCTCACCGTCGGCTTCCTGCCCAAGCAGGTCAACAACCCCTACTTCACCACCTCCGACAAGGGCGGCGAGGCGGCCCTGAAGGAACTGGGCTCCAGCTACAAGGAGGTCGGCACCAGCAGCGGCACCGACACCTCCGGCCAGGTGTCCTACGTCAACACGCTCACCCAGCAGCAGGTCGACGCGATCGCCGTGTCCGCGCAGGACCCCGGGGCGCTGTGCACCGCGCTCAAGCAGGCCATGAGCAACGACATCAAGGTCGTCACCTACGACTCCGACACCAACCCCGAGTGCCGCAACGCCTTCGTCTCGCAGGCCAGTGGTGAGGACCTGGGCCGCACCGAGGTCCAGCTGCTCGCCGAGCAGATCGGCTACAAGGGCGAGATCGCGATCCTGTCCGCCGCGCAGACCGCGACCAACCAGAACGCCTGGATCGACTTCATGAAGGACGAGCTCGAGGACCCCAAGTACAAGGACATCAAGCTGGTCAAGGTCGCCTACGGCGACGACGACGCCCAGAAGTCCTTCCAGCAGACCCAGGGCCTGCTCCAGGAGTACCCGAACCTGAAGGGGATCATCTCCCCGACCACCGTCGGCATCAAGGCCGCCGCCCAGTACCTGTCCGGCTCCAAGTACAAGGGCAAGGTCAAGCTGACCGGCCTCGGCACCCCCAACGACATGCGCAAGTACGTCAAGAACGGCACCGTCGAGGCCTTCGAGCTGTGGGACCCGGCGAAGCTCGGCGCGCTCGCCGCGCAGACGGCGGTGGCCCTGGTGTCCGGCCAGATCACCGGCAAGGAGGGCGAGACCTTCACCGCCGGCGGCACCAGCCACACCATCGGCAAGGACGGCGTGATCAGCCTCGGCAAGCCGACCGTCTTCGACGCCAAGAACATCGACCAGTTCAACTTCTGATCACACAAGGGGTGTTGATGCAACGCGTGTGCTTCCTGCTGAAGGTTCGGGCGGACCGCCTCGACGAGTACCGCGAGCGGCACGCCGCCGTCTGGCCGGAGATGCTCGCCGCCCTCTCGGCCACCGGCTGGCACAACTACTCGCTCTTCCTGCGCGAGGACGGACTGCTCGTCGGCTACCTGGAGACCGAGGACTTCGCCGCGGCCCGGGCCGGCATGGAGGCCACCGACGTCAACGCCCGCTGGCAGGCGGAGATGGCGCCGTTCTTCGAGTCGTCGGACGGCGCCCGGCCCGACGAGGCCATGAAACCGCTCACCGAGGTCTTCCACCTCGCCTGACCTCCTCCCCGCGTTCCCCCGGCGCTCCGCGTCACCGACTTCCGGCTCCCCGCCCGACCGGTCGGGCGTGCGGCGGGATGGCGGTAATGTGAAGGCCCTCGCCGCCGCCCCGCCGCCCCCCTCGTCCCTGACTCTCTGGAGGTTTCTGCCTGATGGCCCAGTCGGTGGGAATCAAGGACGTCGCCCGCGCCGCCGGCGTCTCGGTCGGCACGGTGTCCAACGTCATCAACCGCCCGGACACCGTGGCCACGGAGACCCGCGCGCGCGTGCTGTCCGCGATCGACCGGCTCGGCTACGTCCGCAGCGAGTCCGCCCGCCAACTGCGCGCGGGCCGCAGCCGCATCATGGGACTGCTCGTCCTCGACATGGGCAACCCCTTCTTCGTGGACGTCGCCCGCGGGGCCGAACGGGCCGCCCGGCAGGCGGGCCTGGGCGTGATGGTCTGCAACAGCGCCGAGAGCGCCGGCGAGGAGGCCGAGTACCTGTCCCTCTTCGCCGAACAGCGCGTGCGGGGCGTCCTGCTCACCCCGGCCGACGCCACCGGCCGCAACATCGCCGCGTTCCGCCGGCACGGCATCCCGTTCGTGCTGGTCGACCGGGTCTCCGAGGGCACCACCGAGTGCTCGGTCTCCGTCGACGACGTGGCCGGCGGCGCGCTCGCCGTACGCCACCTCGTCGACGCCGGACACCGCTCCGTCGCCTACGTCAGCGGTCCGCCCGGCCTCACCCAGATCCGCGACCGCCGCACCGGCGCCCTGCACGCCCTCGCCGAGGCGGGCCTGGGCCCCGAGTGCCTGCGCGAGCTGCCCACCGAGCGGCTCGACGTGGCCGCCGGCCGGGACGCGGGCGCCCGCCTCCTCGGCCTGGCCGACCGCCCCACCGCCGTGTTCTGCGCCAACGACCTGCTCGCCCTCGGCGTCCTGCAGGCCATGTACGCCGCCGGCGTCAACGTCCCCGACGACCTCGCGATCGTCGGCTACGACGACATCGAGTTCGCCGCCGCCGCGGCCGTACCCCTGACCTCCGTCCGCCAGCCGGCCGTCACCATGGGCGCGCTGGCCGCCGGCATGCTCCTGGAGGAGACCGAGGAGGGGCCCGGCGGCGGCACACGGCCCCACGAGCACCGGCGGGTCGTGCTCCAGCCGGAGCTGGTGGTGCGCCGCTCCAGCCTGTCGTCGCGCTGACCGGCCGTTCAGCACGGACGGTCGCCGGACGCGCGGCGCCCTGACCCGTCGTTCAGCGGCCGTTCGCGGTCCCCGGCCTCCGGCGGCGCCCGGACATGTGCTGAACTGGGACGCGGTCCGCACCTCGATCGTCACGGGAGCCTCACGTTGTCCGACAGCTACCGTCAGCCCGGCGTCGTCCTCACCGACCGCCGCTTCACCGTGCCGCTCGACCACGCCGACCCCGCCGGGGAGACGATCGAGCTGTACGCCCGCGAGGTCGTCGCGAGCGACAAGGCACGGCAGGACCTCCCCTGGCTGGTCTACCTCCAGGGCGGACCCGGCTTCGGCGCCCACCGGTTCGTCGGCCGGCAGGCCTGGCTCGACCGGGCCCTGAAGGAGTTCCGCGTCCTCCTCCTCGACCAGCGCGGCACCGGCCGCTCCACGCCCGCCAACCGGCAGACGCTCCCGCTGCGCGGCGGCCCCGCCGAGCAGGCCGCGTACCTGACCCGCTTCCGCGCCGACTCCATCGTCCGCGACTGCGAGCTGGTGCGCCGCGAGGTCACCGGCGGCGCCCCCTGGACCGTCCTCGGCCAGAGCTTCGGCGGCTTCTGCACGCTCACCTACCTCTCCCTCGCCCCCGAAGGGCTCGCCGCGGCCCTGATCACCGGCGGGCTGCCCTCCCTGGACGCCCACGCCGACGACGTCTACCGGGCCGCCTACCCGCGCATGGAACGCAAGACGGCCGCGCACTACGCCCGCTACCCGCAGGACGTCGCCCGCGCCCGCCGGATCGCCGAGCACCTGCTCTCCCACGAGGTGACCCTCCCCAACGGCTACCGCCTGGGCGTCGAGGCCTTCCAGAGCCTCGGCATCCTCCTCGGCGGCAGCGAGGGCAGCCACCGGCTGCACTTCCTCCTCGAGGACGCCTTCGTGCCCACACCGGGCGGCCCCGCCCTGTCCGACGCCTTCCAGGAGGAGGTCCAAGGACTCCTGTCGTACGCCTCGCACCCCCTCTACGCCCTCGTCCACGAGTCGATCTACGGCCAGGACGAGCGGCCCACCGCCTGGTCGGCCGAGCGGGTGCGCGCCGAGTTCCCGCAGTTCGACGCGGCGAAGGCGCTGGCGGGCGACGGACCCCTGCCGCTGACCGGCGAGACCGTCCACCCCTGGACGTTCGACCGCGACCCGGCGCTGCGCCCGCTGCGCGAGACCGCCGACCTCCTCGCCGCCCGCACCGACTGGACCCCCCTGTACGACCCGGCCCGCCTCGCCGCCAACGAGGTCCCGGTCGCCGCGGCGGTCTACCACGACGACCTCTACGTCGACACCGCGCACTCGCTGCGGACCGCCCGCGCCGTCCGCGGCCTGCGCACCTGGGTCACCGACGAGTTCGAGCACGACGGCGTCCGCGCGGGCGGCCCCCGCGTCCTGGACCGGCTGCTGGCCCTCACCCGCGACGAGGTCTGACTCGCCCGCCGGGGCCGTGGGCGGGGGCGGCGTCGGGCCCGGCCGGGGCGCGGACCCCGACCGGTCCGACACCGCCCCGGCTCAGCCCCGTGCCCCGTGCCCCGGGACCGGCGTCGCGGGCCGGCCGGCACCGGCCCTTCCCCGACGGGTGCCGCGATCGCCGGCGCCCGACCGCGGAAAGGCCGGGTTCTCCTCAGCGGCCGGCGACGACGTCCAGGGTGATCCTCAGACGGCGACCCGTCATGCCCTTGGCCTTCGTGACGCCGAAGGCGTATCTGTCCACCGAGGCGGTGCCGCCGGCCGTGATCCGTCCGTCCTCGCAGGTGACGGAGGTGATCCTGACGGAAACCGGTCGCGTCACTCCGCGGACGGTCAAGTCCCCGTTCAGCGAAGCGTCCTGGGCGGACCCTTCCACGGACCGGCTCCGGAAGGTGATCTCGGAATGCCGCGCCGCGTCCAGGAAGTCGGGGGACCTGACGTGATCGTCGCGCTGCCGGTTGCCGGTGTCGAAGCTGGCCGCGTCCATCGTGACCTCCACCGACGAGTCCTGCGGCGACTCGGCGACGGTGATCCGGCCATGACCGATGGTGAACGTCCCGCGGACCGGGAGGAGCCCGAACATGGCACGCGTGTCGAAACGAACCGTCGATGCCGACGGATCGATCTCGTAGGTGCCCGCTGCGGGTAAGGACTGTTCCGAAGTGCCTGGTGTCGCCATGGACGTGTGACCTCCGTGCGTCGAGGATCCGTCGTGGACGGATCAGCGTCTCGCACACCGCGGTGGTCGCACCAGTACCTTTTCGATCACCGTGCTTCGCCCGGCCGGGTGGGAGGGGTGCCGGAGCGGCACTCCGCGAACGCGGACGCGTGGGCCGGTGCCGGTCCAGGACGACCGGGACGCCCCGCCGGCTGCGTGGAGGGTCCTGCACGGGCCCCGCGGGACGTTCCGCGTCCTGACCGACCGGACGTGCACCGGTCTTCCGGCCGGCGGCGCGTTCTCGTGCGTCGAGGGCCCCGGGCCCCGGCAGGAGGGGGAGAGGCGCAGGTCGGTAGGGTGCGGGGAATGCGAGACCATACGGTGGACCGGGACGATCTGCGCGGCGACTGCGCCAACTGCTTCGGGCTGTGCTGCGTGGCCCTGCCCTTCGCCCGCTCCGCGGACTTCGCGATCGACAAGGACGCCGGCACGCCCTGCCCCAACCTGGGCGAGGACCACCGCTGCGGCATCCACGCCCGGCTGCGGCAGAAGGGGTTCAGCGGCTGCACGGTCTACGACTGCTTCGGCGCCGGCCAGAAGGTCTCCCAGGTCACCTTCGGCGGCCGGGACTGGCGTACGGGGCCCCGCGACCAGGTCGGCCGCATGTCCGAGGTCTTCCCGGCGGTCCGGCACCTGCACGAGCTGCTCCGGTACCTCACCGAGGCCCTCGCCCTCCCCGCGGCCGGCCCGATCCGCCCCGAGCTGCGCCGGGCCCTGGAGCGCACGGAGGAACTGACCCTGGGCACCCCGGAGGAACTCGCCGCGCTGGACGTGCCCGCCCACCGCGAGACCGTCAACGTCCTGCTGCTCGAGGCCAGTGAACTCGCCCGCGCGGGCCTGCCCGGCCGCCGGCGCGAACACCGGGGAGCCGATCTGATGGGCGCCCGCCTCAGGGGCGCCGACCTGCGCGGGGCCAACCTGCGCGGTGCCCTGCTCATCGGGGCCGACCTGCGCGGCGCCGACCTGCGGGGCGCCGACCTCATCGGGGCCGACCTGCGCGGCGCCGACCTCACCGACGCCGACCTGCGCGGCGCGCTCTTCCTGACCCGGCCGCAGCTCACCGCGGCCCGCGGGAACGCCGGGACCAGGCTGCCGGAGTCGGTCGACCGGCCCGCGCACTGGACAGCGGGGCGCTGAGGCGGGTTTTCGCGCCTCAGCGCCCCGCGCGCCCGTCGCCGCGGCCGCCGGCGTACGCCGCTCCAGCCGCATCCGCAGTCCCTCCGGCGTCAGGGTCAGCCGTTCGGTCACCCGCAGCCGGCAGCCGGGGTCGGGCACCGGCTGCCGGCGGCGCAGCAGCGGCCCGAGCGCCGGCGTGGCCTCGTGCGGCGCGAACCGACGGCCGATGCGGGCCCGCGCCCCGGTGCCGAACGGCTTGAAGGGGTGCGGGGCACGCGCGCGCACCGCCGCCGCCTCGAAGCGGCCGGGGTCGGACTCCTCGGCGCCGGCGCCCCACACCTCGGGGGCGCGGTGCGGCATCGCCGTCGGCACCGGCGCCCACGCGCCGCGCCGCATCGGATGCTCCCCGGCCGGCACGGTGCCTTCGCGGCCTTCGCGGCCTTCGCGGCCTTCGCGGCCTTCGCCGCCGGCCCCGGGTCCGGCCCGCCGTTCGCGGAACGCGCCGAGGTGCGTCTCGCGGTGCGCGGCCGGCCGGCGTTCACCACGGCGGTGTGCCTGGAGCGGCTGCGCGGGTCCGACGGCGCGCTCTCCCCGCGAGCAGGTCCGCGACCCGTGCGCGCGGGCGCTGTTCGGCATCCTCGCGCGCTGACGGGCGCTGCCTTGTTCCCCGGCCCCGGTTGGCGTACCCCGCGATCTCCGATAGGTTAGGCAAGGCTTACCTAAGGAGGTCCTGGGATGGGTGACAGCGGCAACTGGACGGCCGTACCCGGTCTGGCGGAACGGGCCCGGTCCGTGCTCGCCGCGGCGTGGTCCTGCGCGGTGACCGGGCAGGGCGGCCGGGAGGAGTTCGTCGGCGCGCACACCGTCGCCGACGACGGACGGGTGCTGCTGCGCGTGCCGGAGGGCAGCGCGCTGCTGACGGCGGCGATCTGCGCGCCGCGCGGGGAGCCGTCCGCCGTGCTGGAGTTCGCGGACGTCGCCCCCGTCCCCGTCCGCGACCGTGTCCGCGCCCGGCTCTGGCTGGCCGGCTGGTTCGTCCCCGAGGACGGCCTGCTCGCCTTCCACGCAACCCGCGTCGTGCTGAAGGAGCCCTCCGGGGCGGTCGTCGTCGCCCTCGACGAGTTCGCCGCCGCCGCGCCCGATCCGCTGGCGGCGGCCGAGGCGCGCCTGCTCACCCACCTCGCCGACGCCCACCCCGACGCCGTGGAGCGCCTCACCCGGCTCGTCCGCCGGGAGAGCCTGCACGGAGCCGTCCGGGTCCAGCCGCTCGCCGTCGACCGCCACGGACTCACGCTGCGCGTCGAACGCGCCCGCGCCCACGGCGACGTACGCCTGCCCTTCCACGCGCCGGCCGACGACGTCGCGCAGCTCACCGAGCGCCTCCACGTGCTCCTCACCCAGGCGGCCGCCGCGTCCTGCCCGCGGTCCCTACAGCGGCAGCGCACAGACCGCGACGGGTGACGCGAACGGCTCGCCCGCGGGCCGCAGGGTGCCGTCGCGACCGTCCACGTGGAACACCGTGACCGTGCCCGAGCGCTGGTTCGCGGCGAACAGCAGGCCGCCGTCGGGGGAGAGGGCGAGCTGCCGGGGGAACTCCCCGCCGCACGGCACCGTGTCCAGCAGCCGCAGCCGCGCCCCGTCCGCCTCGACGGCGTAGCGCGCGATCGTGTCGTCACCGCGGTTGGCGAGGAAGGCGTACCGGCCGTCCGGCGCGACGGCGAACTGCGCGGGGTGGTTGGTGCCCGCCCGCGCGCCCGTGGACTGCGCCCCGCCGATCGTCAGACGGCCGGACGAGGGGTCGTACGCGCAGACCGCGACCGTGTCGTCGACCTCGTCGGCCAGGTACGCGTACCGGCCGCCGGGGTGGAAGGCGAGGTGCCGCGGACCGGCGCCCGGCCGGGCGCGGGCGACGGCGACCTCGGTCAGCGTGCCCGCCCTCTCGTCCAGCCGGTAGGTGCGGACGGTGTCGGTGCCCAGGTCCACGGCGAGGACGTGGGCGCCGTCCGGGGCGGTGACGATCTGGTGCGCGTGCGGGCCCTCCTGCCCCGGTCCGGGCGCCGTGCGGGCGGGGGCGACCAGGTCGGTGCGCTCGCCGAGCGCCCCCGAGGCGTCGACCGGGTGCACGGCGACCGTGCCCGAGCCGTAGTCGGCGCTCAGCAGCCAGCGCCCGCCCGGGTGCACCGACAGATGACAGGTGTGGGCCCCGCCCGTCGCCCGGCTCCCCAGCACCTCGCGGTCCGCGACGCGCACGGCGGTCACAGCGCCGCGCTCGCGCTCCTGGACGGCGTACAGCGTCCGGCCGTCCGGGTGGACCGCGAGGTACGACGGGTCCGGGACGCCGGTGATCGTCCCGGACCCGGTGATCCGGCCGGACGCGGGGTCGTACGCGGCGACGCCGATGCCGCTGCCGCCGCCCGCCGCGGAGGTGTAGGTGCCCAGGTAGAGCGGCCGGGGGCCGGACGGCGCCGTCGAGACGCGGGACGGGGCGGGGGACCGGGCCGGGGTGCCGCCGCCCGGCGCGCCCTCCGGTGCCGCGGGGGCCGGCCGGACGCCGTCCCCGCAGCCCGTCAGGGCCGGCGCCGCGGCGGCCGCACCGAGCGCCCCGAGCGCTCCGACGAGACGACGCCTGCCCCAGGCCGCCCCCGCCCCTTCCGTCCCACTGCCCATGTGCCGCACCCCGGGTCGTCGTCCGCCGCCGTCGTGACGGCCACCCTGGCCCGCGCGGACCACGGACGCAAAGCCGGACGCCGGCCCCCGCCCGCCGGCCGCCGTCCCGCGGCGTCCCCGACGACCGGGAGGACCGGCCGGGAGGACCGGGGGAGACCGGCCGGGAGGACCGGGGGAGACCGGCCGGGAGGACCGGGGGAGACCGGCCGGGAGATCCGCCCGGACGGCCGTCCTCACCTGGGACGGCGCGAGCCCCGCCGCCGGTCCCACCGCAGCCGGTCGGGGACCCGCAGCCGCCGGTGGACGCGCTCGCGCAGCCGGGACAGCCAGGGCAGCCGCCGGTCCTGCTCCCGGGTGGCGCGGTCCAGCTCCTCCAGGAGACGGTGCGAGCGGTGTTCGGTGTCGAGTTCGTCGATCATGCGGTTGACCTCGGTCAGCACCGCGCCGTGCAGCTGCCACTGCCCGGCGTCGTGCTGGAGCCGCTCCAGCAGCAGCTGGCCGAGCTTGTCGCGGGTGGCCGCGGCCTCCCGCAGCTGCGAGGTGAGGCGCTCCTCGGCGGACTCGGCGTTCTCGCTGACGTCCGTGGTGACCAGCACCGCGAAGCTGACCACCGCGTCCGCGATCTCCGCCAGCAGCCGTTCCAGGGTGGCGCCGGTCTCCGCCGGGAACAGCCTCGGCGCCTCGCGCTCCTTCGTGAGGTCCGTGAGCGTGCGGGCGAGCACCCTCAGGACGACGGTGCAGATCTCCAGCGTGTCCAGGCCGGTGCGCAGCACCACCCGGTGCAGCACACCCTCCCGGACCCGGGGGTTGAGCCGAAGGCTGTCCTCCGCCTGCCGCAGTGCGGCGTCGACCTCGACGATGTCGTGGTCCAGGCGGCGCGCCTCGTGCAGCCGGGCGGCGGCCTGTTCCGGGGGCATGCGGCCGGTGGCCTCCTCGCCGATCCGCAGCATCAGCTGCCGCACCCGGCGGGCCAGGTCCTCGATGGACTCGCCCGCCTCCTCCACCCACACCGGGGGCGGCAGCAGCAGGTTGATGCTGAGCCCGACCACGGCTCCGATCAGGGTCTCCAGCACCCGCGCCCACGCCGTGTCGCCGACCGTGGTCACGCCCAGCACCAGCATGGCGCTGATCGCCACCTCGGGCACGTACTCGTCGACCCGCACCAGGTGACCGACGCCCAGCGCGGCCACGATCAGCAGCCCGAGGCTCCACCACGTCAGCCCCACGATCAGGCTGAACGCGATGGCGACGAGTACGCCGGCCACCACCGCGTTGACGCGCCGCACCCCGTTGGTGAGGGTGGCGTACAGGGTGACCTGGACGACCAGCAGTGCGGTCAGCGGCGCGGTGAGGGGGGCGGCCTCGGGACTCAGGTGCAGTGCGACGGCGTAGGCGATCATCGCGGCCGCGGAGGACCGCAGGGCCTGGACGACCGCGGGTTCCCGGCGGCGCCGCACGAACCGCACGAGCGGTGCGGCACGCTCACGTACATCAAACATCCCCTGGCGGGTTCCCGTTCCTCACCCGCCTCGAACGTTTCTTCCGCCACCCACCTCGAACGGCGGCGCGCGAGGGGGCCGGCCTTCAGGGGCTGCCCGGAGGGTCAGTCGAACAGCTTGTCGAGGAAGGCCGTCAGGTTGCCGGTCGTCCGCGCGATCTGCTCCTCCAGGGTGAGGCTCTCCTCGAACCGGCCCCCCGACTCCGGGACCTTCTTCCCGCGCACGTAGAGCGAACAGGCCAGGTCGGTGCACATGTAGAGACCGACGGAGTTGCCTTCACGCCCCGCGGCGCCCGCCTTGCGCGCGGTCATCAGCGACACCCCGCCGCCGGGGTGCGTGGTCAGGCACAGCGAGCACATGCTGCGGTGCAGGAAGCCGCGCTGAGAGGCCGGGAACCGCAGGGTCACGCCCGTCGGGCGCCCGTCCCGTTCGGTCACCAGGTAGCTGCGGTCGGGAGCGCCGGGATCGCGCCATCCCAGGAAGTCCAGATCGCCCCAGGGCCGCGAGTCGAGATCCCGCGGCACCGCCAGCCGCTTGGCCTCCCCCTTGGAGCAGTTCACGAAGGAGTCGCGGATGTCGTGCTCGGTGAGTGTCCTCATCGGGAGTCTCCTGTGATCGCACGGCCCGCCGCGACCGGCGGACCGGGAGGTCGTTTCCTTGGGTCTCTAGGTTATGGCCTAAGCCTAAAGTTTTTTCGCGAGAGGAAGCCAGTGATTTTCCGTCAGGCCGCGCCACCGCGGGCCCCGGCCGCGTCCTGGCCCGGCGCCGGCCCCGCTCCCGACGGACGGTGGTCATCGGGGCGGGGGGTCGGTACGGTCCGCGGACGCGGGCGGGCCGGCCCGTGGCGCGGAGCGGCGGGAAGGGGCGGGCGAACGGTGGAGGACTCGCGGGGACGGGCCGCGCCGCGTGCTCCCGCGGCGGCCGGACCGCCGGCCCGGCTCCTCGCCGGCGTCGTGCCGCCCGCCGCCCCGGAGGGGATCGAGAACGCGCCCCTCTCTTAGCTCACAGCATGAACTAAGGGTTGGACGAATGTCGCGCGGATCCCGCCCGCCCAGGTATGTTGCAGATCGGGCAGGGTTCTGAAGGGGGCCGACATGACGGGGCGCAACGGGCGTACGGTACGCGATCTCAGGCGGGCCAACCGCACGGCCGTCCTGCAGCGGCTCTACTTCGACGGCCCCCTCAGCCGCTTCGAGCTGGGCCCGGCCACCGGCCTCAGCTCCGGCTCCGTCAGCAACGTCGTCGCCGACCTGGTCGCCGACGGGCTCGTGGAGGAGGCCGGCAGCGTCGACTCCGACGGCGGCCGGCCCCGCACCCTGCTGCGGGTGGCGCCCGCCAGCGGCCACATGATCGGCGTGGACGTCGGCGAGACCCGGGTGCGCGTCGAGCTATTCGACCTCACCCTCACCGAGCTCGCCCGCGCGGAAAGGCCGCTGGAGCAGCGGCGGTACGAGGTCGGGGGCATCGTCGGCCACATCCGCGACGGCGTCGCCGAGGTGCTCGCCGCCGCGGACCTCGACCCCGAAGGGCTGCTCGGCGTCGGCATCGGCGTCCCCGGCATCGTCGAGCGCGGCCCCGACCACGGCGCCGTCGTGCACGGCCAGACGATCGGCTGGGACGCCGTCCCGCTGGAGGAACTGCTGCGGGCGGGCTCCCCGCTCCCCGAGAGCGTCCCGTACTTCATCGACAACGGCGCCAGGACCCTCGGCCAGGCCGAGATGTGGTTCGGCGGCGGCCGCGGGGCCCGCAACGCCTGCGTCGTCCTGTTCGGCTCGGGCGTCGGCGCCTGCCTGGTCACCCCCGACGTGGAGAACGGCCGGGCCGTCGAGTGGGGGCACCTGACCGTGCGGGTGCGCGGCCGCCGCTGCCGCTGCGGGGCGCTCGGCTGCCTGGAGGCGTACGCGGGCGCCGAGGCGCTCCTCGACCGCTGGCGCGAGGAGGGCGGCCGGCCGCCCCGGGACGCCGACGAGGAGACCGCGCTCACCGCGATGCTCGCCGCCGCCTACCCGGCCGACGGCGCCGAACCCGACCCGGTCGCGCTCGCCGTGCTGGAGGAGACCGCCGAGTACCTGGGCGCCGGACTCTCCGACCTGATCAACCTCTTCCAGCCCGAGCGCATCCTCATCGGCGGCTGGGCCGGCCTCCAGCTCGGCACCCGCTTCCTGCCCGCCGTGCGCCGCCACGCCACGGCGTACGCGCTGCGCCACCCGGCGGAGAAGGTCGCCGTCGAACTGGGCCGGCTCGGGCCCGACGCGGTGACCGTGGGCGCCGCGATCCTGCCGCTCGCCGACTTCTTCTCCCGCGGCGGCCGCCGCCCCGAGCCCCTGCCGAGCGGCCCGGCGCCCGCCTGGCGCACCGCGCTGGAGGAACGCGCCCCGCACTGAGGTTTCGCCGGTCACCCGGGAGGTACCCGCGTTCCGCTCTGTGCGACACGACCCCGAAGGGAGGGCGCCGTGACCGATCATCGGCTCGAAGGCCCCGGAGAGAACGGCACCCCCGTCCCGCGCGACCTGCCCGACCAGCAGGCCGACGGGGGCGAGGACCGCTGGGACGTCGCCCCCGCCCGGCCGGACGGGAACCCCGGGAAGAGCGACGACCCCGACGACGCCGGTACCGGCCCCGACGCCGACGTCCCCGACACGGACGAGGCGGGCACGGGCCGCCAGGGCGCCCCCCGCCCGGCCACCGTCAACCCCGACCACCCCACCCCCGACGAGCCGCCCGGCTGATACGGCCGGGACGGCCGATACGGCTGGGACGGGCCCGGGAAGACCCGCGTGAGCCCGACGGCCTGCCGTCCGGTGGTGACCCGCGACGATCGTCCGCACGGCGGAGACGACCGTCGCGGGGCCGACCGGGCGGCTTTCGCCGTCGTACCGGAACGGTGTAGCCGGCGCACGCGGGCCGGGCCCGGCCCGGCCCGCGTGCGCCGGCCGGCGGTCAGCCCACCTTGCGCCCCCGCAGCGGCTCCGTCGGTGCGCCCGCGCCGGCGCGGACCCCGCGCAGGAACTCCTCCAGGGCCTCCGGCGCCGTACGCTGCGGGCGCCAGCCCAGCTCGACGCGCGCGCGGGTGCAGTCCATCAGCGGCAGCCGCAGGACCGCGTCGAACAGGTGCGGGGAGGCGGGCAGCAGCCGCAGCCCCCACGCGGCGGCGATCGCCGCGCGTGCCGCCGGCCGGGGCAGCCGCACCGGGCGGGCGCCGAACATCTCGGCGAGCAGCGCCGCGTCCAGGGGCGGATCGGCCGCGAGGTTGAACGGCCCGCCCACGTCCGTGCGCACGGCGAGCCGGTACGCCTCCGCCGCGTCCTCGGTGTGCAGGGCCTGCATCCGCAGCCCCGGCACGTCCGGCAGGAAGGGCAGCAGTCCGGGCCGCAGGACCGGCCCCGGCAGGAGCCGGCCGCCGAAGATGCGGCGCTGCTCGCTCGCGGCCTCCCGCTTGAACAGGAACGCCGGCCGCATCCGCACCACCCGGATGCCCGGGTGATCGCGTTCGAAGGTGTCCAGGGCCCGCTCCAGATACGCCTTCTCCCGGCAGTACGCGGCGTCCGGCCAGCCGTGCGTCGGCCACGTCTCGCCCACCGCGCGCTCCTTCGGCCCCGGTGAGTAGGCGCCCACCGACGAGGCGTGCACCAGCACCGGCACGTCCGCCGTCGCCACCGCCTCGAACACCCGCAGACTTCCCAGCACGTTGGTCCGCCACGTCGTCGCGGGATCGTGTGTCGGCTGGAACGCCCACGCCAGGTGCACCACCGCGTCCGCGCCCTCGAACACCCCGGTGAGCTCGCTCCCCTCGGCGCCCAGGTCGACCGTCGACCACCGGGTGCCCGGTGGCCTGTGGTCCGGGAGCCGCCGGGCCAGCCCCACCACCGACTCCACCTCGGGATCCTCCGCCAGCAGCCGCACCACACTCGTGCCGACGTTGCCGGTCGCCCCGGTGACCACGACCCTCTTGCCCGACCCGCTGCTCGCCATCGACTCCTCCTCGTCGCCGTCGGCCGAGCGCGACGAGTACCCCTGTTCCGCACGACGCACGCGAACGCCCGGTCGTCCCGGTCGCGGGGACCCGCGGGAGGGAGGGGGATGCCGGGGGCACCGGGGGCGGACAGTGGAGAGCCCCGACCGTGACGGGGGAATCACGGCCGGGGCGGTCGAGGTGTGGGCACGCACGGCGGTCGCCTCTCGGCGAAGGGCTCCACAGGGCTTCAGCCGAACGATCGTCCCTGTGGGCGAATGGTGAGGCCCGGGGACACTGTCCCGTCCGCACCCACGGTCTGTTCAACGGCGAACGGCCGGCGGGTGTTCCCGCTCCCGCCGCCTCCTGCGGTGACGTGTGTCACCGGCTCCGCTCCGCCTCCCGGGCGGCCGGGAGGATCTCGGCCCGCAGGCTCTCCGCCTGGAGCAGCAGCGCCCCCAGGACCGCCGCGTGCGCCGCGTCCCGCGTGGCGTGCTCGCGCAGGCTCTCCTGCAGGCTGCGCCGCAGCTCGTCCAGCTCGTCCAGCTCGTCCAACTCGTCCGGTGGGCCGGGCTCCGGTTTATCCGGCCCATCCGGCCCGTTCGGCCCGTTCGGCCCGTTCGGCCCGTTCGGCTCGTCCGGTCGAGCCGGGCGCGCGGTCCGTTCCGCGTCGCCCGTCCCGGCGGTCGCGGTCCGCCGCGCCGCGGTCCGGCAGGCGTCGCCGAGCAGTTCCAGCAGCCGGGCGTACGTCCGCAGGGCCGCCGTCCCGGGCGGGGCGGGCGCGCGCTCGTCGTCGGCCGCCACCGCCAGCGTGCGGGTGAGGGCCACGACGTGGTCGGTGACCCGGCCCCAGCGGGCGTCCTCGGTCTCCGGCGGCACGTCCAGGGGGAGCCGGTGCAGCGCGCGCAGCGGCCCGGAGGTCAGCCGCAGGCTCTCCCTGCTCCAGCCGCGCGCCGAGCGCAGCCCCTCGCGCCGCCGTTCCAGGCGGGCGGCCGCCCGCGACCACTCGGCGGCGGTCCCCGTGTCCCACTCGCCCTCCCGCAGCCCGGCCGCCACCGCGTCCAGCACCTCGCCGGCCTCCCGCACCAGCGCGGCCAGGTTCTCCCGCACGTCCCGCAGATGCACCGGCGGCAGCACCAGCGCGTTGACGGCGATCCCGAGCACCGCGCCGAGCGCCGCCTGTCCCACCCGGTGTCCGACCGCCGAGGCCGACACCGCGCCGGAGGCGAGCGTGAACACCGCCGTGGTGGCCGCGTAGACGCCCTGGTCCCCGAATCTGGGCCAGTTGGCCAGCAGCATCAGCACCGGCAACGACAGGGTGAGCGCGCCCAGGGTGTCCGCGGTGACGGCCTGCGCCCCGGAGGCCAGCAGCGTGCCCGCGCAGATCGCCGTCCACTGCTGGGCGGCCTGCCGCAGCGAGCCGTACACCGTGGCCTGCACCAGGACCAGCGCCGACCAGGGCGCCATCAGGGCCATCGGGTCGCCGAGCCAGATGCCCGCCACCAGCCAGGCCAGGAGGGCCGCCCCGGCCGCCTTCAGCGACTGGACGACCAGGTCCCGTTCCCGGCCGGGCCCGCGGCAGACCGCCCGCGCGGCCCGGCCGACACCTCTCGCCTCCCGTCGTACCGTTTCCGTCAGGCGCCGCCGCCGGGGCGCCTCGTCCGTCCCTGTTCCGCCGCGGACACTCATGCCAGCGGGCTGTCCTCCAGGGCCGCCAGCAGATGGGCCGGATCGTCGTAGACCGCCTGGGCGCCCGCCTCCTCCAGGTCGGAACGCGGAATGCCGCCGCACAGCACGCCGACGCAGTGGACCCCGGCCCGTCGGCCCGCCCGCATGTCCCACACGGTGTCGCCGACGAACACGGCCCGCCCGGCGGGCACCCCGGCCAGTTCCAGGGCGTGCTCGACGGGCTCGGGGGAGGGCTTGCCCTCCTCGACGTCGTCGGCGCTCGCGGTGGCGGTGATCACCTCGTCGGCGTCGAGGGCGCGGCGCAGGGCCGACAGCTCCGTACCGCTCGCCGACGTGGCGAGCACCACCTTCCAGCCGTCCCCGTGCAGCCGCCTCAGCAGCGCCCCGGCGTCCCGCAGCGCGGGCAGCCGGTCGAAGTACTGGCCGTACAGGGCCTTGTGGGCGGCGCTCAACCCGGCGTCCCGGTCGTCGTCGTGGTCCTCGCCCAGCACCTGGGCGATCAGGTCGGCCGACCCGAGCCCGATCGCCCGGTGCACGGCGTGCATGGGCACCCGGTGGCCCGCCTGGCGGAAGGCCTCCCACCAGGTGACGACGTGCAGGTGGTTGGTGTCGACGAGGGTGCCGTCGACGTCGAAGACGGCGGCGCGTTCCATCCGGGGGTCCTTTCGTCGTGCGGAGTCTCCCGCGCGCTGGACGGTTCCGTCCGTTCGCGCGGCCCGCACCGGGTACCACGTCAGCCGCCCGCCACGCCCACCGCCCGCCGCGGCCCGCCGCCGGCCGTTCCCGCCGCCCACCGGGCCCGCCGGAGCCCGGCCCTTCCGGGGCCGGGCCTCCTCGACGGCGGGGTGGCGGGAACGACGGCGAAACGAGGTGATTCATACCGGCTGGTTGCGATTTACGCTCTATGACATGACCGAAATCGCGAGCCCCTACATCTCCCGTCCGCGGATCACGGTGCTCGGGGTGCAGCCGTGTCCGTCGCCGTTCCGCATCGTGGAAATCGACGGAGAGGTGGTCGGTGAGGCCAGGGCCGTCACCGACGTCCTGGAGACGGCCGCCGCGTACGGCATCATCGTCCACGACCTCGACGACCCGGACGTGGTGCGCTGGGTGGGCGGTGACCGGTACACATGGAAACCCCGGCCCCGTTAGGGACGGCCCGGCCACCCCCTCCGGCGCACCCGCGTCGTCACGCCCGGCGCTCCCGCGCGTGCACGGCCCGGCTCATCCGCCGGCCCACCAGCAGGTACCCGATGAGCGCGCCCGTGGTGTTGAGGATGACGTCGTCGACGTCGAAGGCGCGTCCGGTGACCAGCGCGCCCTGGGCGAACTCCACCAGGAGCATCACGCCCGCGGTCAGCAGCATGACCCGCACCAGTCCGCGCGCCCGGGGCGCGACGACCGGCACCAGCACGCCGAACGGCACGCCGAGCAGCAGGTTCCCGCCGATCTGCTTCACCGCGTCGCGCAGCTCCGGCTGGTCCAGGTACGCCCTCAGCGACTGGCCGGGCCGCAGGTTCGAGTGCACGAGCGCCTCGGAGGCGGGCGACGGCTCCAGGGTGAGCCGGGCCAGCACGACGGCGAAGCCCACCATGAACACGAAGGCGACGAGCATCGCCAGCAGCCGCAGGGGGAGCGGCAACGGCCGGCGCCCGCCCTGCTCGGCGCCGCCGGACTTCGCCCGCTCCTCGGACTTCGCCCGCTTGACCGGCCTCGTCCTCCCGCCGCGCTCGGCCGGCGCGGTCCGCGCGGAGGGCTCGGACTTCGCCGGCGGTCCGGATTTCGCGGTGCGCGGGCGAAACGCGGTGAGCGCGCGCAGCGCTGCGGCACGGGGGCGTGTGGCTGCACGGTCCATGCGGTCCTCCAGTCTTCAACTTACCTGCGTGGTGGGGCTGTTACCCCCGGATGCCCGGAGGATGCGAGGGCTTCCGGGCGGGGTCTCGCCCCGTCGGTTCCGGTTCCGTTCGCCTGTGCTGTGCCGTGCTGTGCTGTGCTGTGCCGTCTCGTGCGGTGCCCGGCCGTGCCGGGACGACGCGGCCGGGCACCGCACGGGCGGCGGATCGGGTCACGGTCCGTCGGTCACGGGCCGTACGTCACGCGCACCTCCGTGAAGCCGAGGGAGCGCAGCAGGCCCTGGAGCATGCCGGTGGTGTTGCTCTCGGCGCGCGCGGTCAGCTCGCTGTCCTTCGCCGCGTCGCCTATGTGGCGGACCGCGAGCTTCTGCACGGCCTGCTCGCCGTTGGGATTGTCCGAGAAGAGGTCGCCGAGCCGGTCCAGGAGACCGCGCTGCTTGGAGACGGCGTAGGAGCGGTCGGGGTCCAGGGCCGGTGTGCCGAGCCGTGCGTGCGGCAGCCGGAGCGTGGCCGACGTGCGGTCGGCGTCGACCGTCACGTCCCGGTCGCCGACCTTGCCGAGATCGACGTAGGCGTCCACGGTGCCCGCCCCGACGTACAGGGTCCTGGTCCCGCGCAGCGCGTCGGGGAGGTACTTGGCGTCCTTCTCCAGGTCGACGACGACCTGGAAGTTGCCGGAGGCGGCCTCGTAGCGGCTCATGTCCTGGATGGATTTGAGCAGCGCGGGCCCCGAACGGTCGTGGGTCTCGGTGCCGAACACGTCGCGCAGCCCCGGCAGCAGACTGAGCCGGATCCCGGCGAACATCACGGCGAGCACGACCACGACGGCGGTGAGCACCTTGGCCCAGCCGGGCATGCGCCTGGGGAGGCGCTTGATGGAAGTCGTCATGTCGGCGCTCCCTCCTTCCTGCTCCCCTGATGCCCGTCAAACGCCTTGGCAGGCCCGCCTGTCGAGGAGCTGTGACACGGGTGCCCGCGACGGCCGCGGGCGGGGGAGAGGTCCGTACGGCCCAGCGGTGAGGGTGACGGGGAGGGCGGCATCGGCCAGCATGGGAGATCCCGCCCGCCGGACCTGGGTCACCCGAGGAGCCTCAGTGCGCGACATCTCCGTGTTCAGCGGCAGTGCCCACCCCGACCTGGCCGCCGAGGTCTGCGCCCACCTCGGCGTGCCCCTCAGCCCGTCCCGGCTCAGCAGGTTCGCCAACGACTGCCTGGAGGTCCAGCTCCGGGCGAACTGCCGGGAGCGCGACGTCTTCCTCGTGCAGCCCCTGGTCCGGCCCGTGCAGGAGCACCTGGTGGAACTGCTGCTGATGTGCGACGCGGCCCGCGGGGCGTCCGCGGGCCGGATCACCGTCGTCATGCCGCACTACTCCTACGCCCGCTCCGACAAGAAGGACGCGCCCCGCATCTCGCTGGGCGGACGGCTGGTCGCCGACCTGATGGCGGCGGCGGGAGTGCACCGCGTCCTCACCATGACGCTGCACTCCCCGCAGGTGCACGGCTTCTTCTCGGTCCCCGTCGACCATCTGCACGCCCGCCGGGAGCTCGCCGCCCACTTCCGCCGCCACGACCTGACCCGGACGACCGTCGTCTCGCCCGACCTCGGCAACGCCAAGGAGGCCGCCGCGTTCGCCCGGATGCTCGGCGCGCAGGTGGCGGCCGGCGCCAAACAGCGGTACGCCGACGACCGGGTCAGCATCAACACGGTGATCGGCGAGGTCGCCGGACGGGACGTGATCGTGCTGGACGACGAGATCGCCAAGGGCAGCACCGTCCTCGAACTCCTGGACCGGCTCAGGGAGTCGGGGCCCCGGTCGATCCGGGTGGCCTGCACGCACGGACTCTTCGCGGACGGGGCCCTCAAGCGGCTCAGCGAGCAGCCGGACGTACTGGAGATCGTGTGCACCAACACGGTGCCCGTGGCGACGGAGGAGTACACGGACAAGCTGCGCGTGCTGTCCATCGCCCCGGCCCTCGCCGAGGCCGTACGGCGCATCCACAACGGCGAGTCGGTCAGCGCCCTCTTCGAGGCGGACCGCGACGGACCCTGACCGGGAGCGGGGTCATAACGAGCCGTACGTGGCCCCCGGCCGCTCCAGGGCCGCCTCCAGGCTGGCCGCGGGCGGCAGCAGCCGGGACAGGCCGGTGGCCCGCAGGACGCGCAGCGTCAGCGGATGGGTGCAGACGAGGTGCAGGTCGCCGCCGTGGTCGCGGACCCGGGCGCGGGCGCGGTAGAGCAGGCGCAGCCCCGAGCAGTCGAAGAAGTCGATCCCGCTCAGGTCGAGCACGACGCGGGGCGCGGGGCCGGCCGTGGCACCGTCCAGGTGCGAGCCGATCTCCGCCGCGGCAACGATGTCGATCTCGCCGCGGAACTCCAGCACCGTGTACCCCCGGTCCTCGCGGACGCGCAGGTACGGAGTGTCCGCGGGGGATTCCTGCTGCACGACGACATCGCCTCCCACACAGCTCCACCGGTCGGGAGCCTCCAACGGTGGGGGCGCGCACGGTAGTTCCCCACCCAGCAAGTTACCCCCGATCGAGTGAATTCCAGCATGTTCGATTGACATATGTCTTCGAAATAAGGCCGTGTCTCGACCGAGTTTTTTCGTGTCGTGAACGAAGTGGTGAAGAATACCCCTACGGCGGGCGTACGCGCGCCCACCGCAGGGGAAGTGACGTTCCGTCAGTCGACGGTCAGGACCAGTTTGCCGGTGGTCCGGCCCGTGTCGCCGAGCCGGTGCGCCTCCGCGGCGTCGGCCAGCGGGAACGTCCCGGCGATCGTGGCGCGCAGGCTGCCCGCCTCGACCAGCTCGGCGATCCGGCGCATCCCGGCCCGGTCGGCGTCCACGAGCATCCGCACCGCGCGCACACCGAGCGCCTCGGCCTCCTCGAAGAACTTCCGCGACCCGACCGGCAGGATCGACACCACGACGCCGCCCGGCCGCAGCACCCGCAGCGACCCCGTCGCGGTGCTCCCGCCGATGGTGTCCAGGACCACATCGACGTCCTTCACGGCCTCGGTGAAGTCCGTCTCCCGGTAGTCGATCACCTCGTCGGCGCCCAGGTCCCGCAGGAAGTCGTGCTTGGCCGTGCTCGCCGTGCCGATCACGTGGGCGCCGCGCTCCTTGGCGATCTGCACGGCCACGTGTCCGACGCCGCCGGCCGCCGCGTGGATCAGCACCCGCTGGCCCGCCCGGAGGTCGGCGACCTCGCCGAGCGCCTGGAGGGCGGTCAGCGACACCAGCGGCAGCGCGGCCGCCTGCACGTGGTCGACGCAGGCGGGCTTGTGCCACAGGGCGCGCACCGGGGCGGCGACGTACTCGGCGTGCGAGCCGTGGCCGTGCGGATAGGGCAGCATGCCGAAGACCTCGTCACCGGGCGCGAAGGCGGCGACGCCGATGCCCACCTTCTCCACCGTGCCGGAGAGGTCCCAGCCGAGCGTGAACGGCGGCTTGCCGAGGAAGCCGCCCGAGGCGCGGTGCTTCCAGTCCGTGGGGTTCACCCCGGCCGCGCGCACCCGCACCAGCACCTCGTTGGGACGCGGCTCGGGCCGCTCCACCGTCTCCACCTTCAGAACCTCGGGTCCGCCGAGGACGTCCTGTCCGATGACGCGCATCGTGCGCTCAGTACTCATGGGGCCACAGCCTGCCAGGATCCGCGCACCCGTGAACGGCAAGACGGCCACTCCGCGACAAGACCGTGCCATGCGCGGCGGGCGGCGGCGTCCGGCACGCGCGTCGCGTCCGTCCGCACCGGCGCCCTCGTGCTCGCCGCCGCCGGTCTCCTCGACGGCCGCCGGGCCACCACCCGCCGGCTGCTCGCCGACGTCGCCGACGAGTTTCGCCGGCCGTTCCCGCGCGTCGGCCTCGACCCGGACGTCCTGTTCGTCGACGACGCCCCGGCGCCGGCCTCCGCCGGCACCTCGCCGCGCCGGCACCTGCGCGCGGCGATCGGCGTCCCGCCCCGGGCGTCCCGCAGGACGTTCCGGGCGACCCGCTGGACCTTTCCGGGCGGCCGGCCGAACGTTCCGGGCCCCCGCCGCGTCGCAGGAGCGCGAGGACGGCCGGGGGAACGGCCGGAGGGACACAGGAACGGGAGCGGGAATGCGCAAAGGGCTCGTGGGAGTGACGGTGCTGGCGGCCGTGGCCGTGGGATGCGGCGCCGGGGACGGCGACCTGGTCGTCGAGGGGACGGCCCCGGCGACCCCGTACGGCGGCCCGCTCGACGTCCCCGTCGGCGAGGAGGACGAGGGGAACGAGGGGGACGGGAGCAGCCCGCGGGCCCTGCTCGCCGTCGCCGGCGCCGCGGGCCGGGCCCTGGAGTGCGAGAGCGGGATCTTCCAGGGCAACGGACCCGACGGCTGGGGCGACGGCGACGCGGGCGACACCCCGGAGGACGGACTGCGGCTCTACTTCAGCCTCTTCACGCCCGAGGTGCCCCACTCCGGCTACCGCGTGGAACGCCGCGAGCGTGACCGGGTGCTGTACTCCCTCGACGTCGGCGGCCGCACCAAGGTGGCCGTCGTCGTCGCCCGCGACCAGCGGGACCGGCCCGGCTGGGGTCCCGAGACCAGCGCCTCCTGCGACCCGGCCGAACTCCCCGCCGGCTTCACCGGATCGGGGTGGTACGAGTTCTGGACGGACGCCCGGGGCGAGCGGCAGCCCGTCGCCCGCATCCACAGCTCTCCCGGCCCGGAGCACTGCGGCTGGCAGTCCGTGCGCTTCCTGACGCTCGGCCGGGCGGAGACGGCCACGACCTACGTCCGCGACCCCGACGGCGTCCTCGGGACCGACCTGTCGACCGCCCCGTACGACCCCGACGTGCCGCTGCCCGCCGGCGCGCGCGACACCGGGTACCGCCACGGGGAGGAGCGGTTGTGGCTGACGGACGACCGCGGGACGGCGTACGTCCGCACCCCCGACGGCGTCGAGGCCTGGCCCGCGGCGAGGGACCGGCCGGCCTGCATGTGAGGGCTCAGCGGCTCGCGTGCAGGGCGACCAGCAACTGCCACACCTGGTCGGCGATCTCGGCGGGCCCCGCGTCCAGCAGGCCGTGCAGCCAGTCCGCCAGCACCCCGGCGAAGGTCGCGGCGACGGCCGAGGCGACGAGCGGCGCGTCGGCCGCGCCCGCCCGCTCGCGCTCCCGCAGGCTGTACGCCCGCAGGTCCCGGTGCAGCACCCGGCCCAGCGGGCCCCCGCCGCCCGGTGTCAACAGGGCGCGGTACAGCGCCGCGTGCGGGGCCAGCGACGCGAAGAACTCCGCGAGCGCCGCGGGGGCGCGCACCGGGTCGGGGCGCCCCCGCCAGGCGTGCAGCGCCTCCACCGCCTCGCCCACGACGTCCGCGCAGGCGTCGACCGCCAGGGCCTCCAGGTCGTCGTAGTGGACGTAGAAGGTGGCCCGGCCGACGCCGGCGCGGCGGACCAGCGCGGCGACGCCGACCTCCGCCAGCGGCCGCCGCGCGCACTCGTCGAGGAGCGCGGCGCGCAGCCTCGCCCGGGTGCGGGCCGCCCGCGGGTCCTCCGGCTCGCCGCGGGTCACCGGGCGATCAGCACGGCGGCCAGGGCGAGGGCGCCGGGCAGCGCCTGCGCCACCAGGATCCGGCGGTTCGCCGTGGCCGCGCCGTAGACGCCCGCGACGATCACGCAGCACAGGAAGAACACCTGCGCCCGAAAACCGGTCGGATCGCCGGCGACCAGCCCCCAGACGAGACCCGCCGCCAGGAAACCGTTGTACAGGCCCTGGTTGGCGGCCAGCGGGGCGGTCGCGCGGGCCATCTCCGCGTCGAACCCGTGGAAGGCGCGCCCCCGCTTCCCCTGCCACAGGAACATCTCCAGCACCAGGATGTAGACATGCAGTGCGGCGACCAGCCCCACGAGAACGCCGGCGACGGCTTCCATCGTCTTCCCCATTTCTTGGACAGGTGTCCACTATAGCTGGACAGGTGTCCATCACGGCCCGGCGGGTGCCCCTCCTCGGCCGGACGGGTGCCGGGGCGGGGCCGCCGGCCGGAGAGCTCCTGCGCGCACGGCCGTCCGCGGTCACACTGGGATCATGACCTCAGCACCCGCACGCTCCCCGCGGCAGCGCAGGCACGACACCCTGCACCGGCTGGAGCACGACGTCGACGCCTGGGTCGCCACCGCCGCGGAGGAGGGCGCGGCCCCCCACCTGGTCCCGCTCTCCTACGTCTGGGACGGCGCGACCCTGCTGATCGCCACCCCGGCCGCGAGCCGCACCGGACGGAACCTGCGCGCCACCGGCGTCGCCCGCCTCGGGATCGGCCCCACCCGGGACGTCGTGCTCGTCGAGGGTTCCGTCCTGGCGGTGGAGCCGGCCGACCTGCCGGAGGAGGACGCCGAGATCTTCGCGGCCAAGACCGGCTTCGACCCGCGCGAACTGCCCGTGCCCCACCTGTACTTCTACGTCCGGCCGCGCCGGATCCAGGCCTGGCGCGAGACGGACGACCCCGCGGGGCGGGAGCTGATGCGGGACGGCGAGTGGCTGGTGACCGGCTGAATCCGGGGTAACCGCAGGTTCCGGGGGCGGCGCGGGTCCGCCCCGCCGGCCGACCTCGCGGAGGAGAACATGTCACTGGTGAAAGCGGGCATCGTGGTGCTCGACTGCGCCGAGCCCGAGAAGCTCGCCGAGTTCTACGCGGGCCTGCTGGACGCCGAGGTGACCCACGCGTCCGCCAACCTCGTGGAGATCACGGGCGCCGCCGGCACCCGGCTGGGCTTCCGGCGCGACGTCAACGCCACCCCGCCCAGCTGGCCCCGCCCCGAGGCCTCGCTCCAGGCCCACCTGGAGTTCCTGGTGGAGGACCTCGACGAGGCGGAACGCCGGATCGTGGGCCTGGCCGGGCGCCCCCTGGAGACGAAGGGCGCCCCCGGCCCGCACGAGGAACGCCAGTACGCCGACCCGGCCGGCCACTCCTTCACCCTGCGCCTGCGCCCGTCCACGGCCCCCAAGCAGGACTGACCGGCCCCCCGTCGGGATCAGGCCGGGCCCCGCCCCCTGACCCGACGAGGAGCCCCGCGGCCGGCGCCGCCCCCCGCCGGGGCGGCGCCGGCCGCGCCCGTCAGTCCCGGCCGCCCTTGTCCTTCGACGGCCACACGCCGGTGGACCGTTCGATGGCCTTCGCACCCGCGCGGTCCGCCGCGCTGCGGACCGCGGCGAAGATCGCCCCCTGGATCGCCGCGGCCAGGAGGACCTCCCCCCAGCCGCGGTCCCGGTCCAGGGCGTCCGGCGCGTCGTCCTCGTGGCGGACGACCTTCCAGATCTTGCGGAAGGCCATTCCCGCCAGCGCGCCGCCGGCCCAGCCGAAGGCGAATCCGACGGGCTGGTAGACCAGCGGGAGCTTCTGCTTCTTTCCCACGTGTACCTCCTGATGCGTAGGGACTGATGCGTAGGGACTGATGTGTAGAGGGACTGGTGTGCGGGGGTGGGACGGGGGTGCGGGGGAGTCAGGGGCGGCCCCGCGGCGGGACCTCCTCGCCCGGCCGCACCGGACCCGGCGGCGTCCCGTCGCCGAACGGCCGCCCGCCGAGCCGCTCCCGGTGGTGCGGGGCCAGCCAGCCGGACAGGTCGGGGCCGAGGGGGACGATCCGGGTCGGGTTGATGCCGGTGTGGACCTGGTGGTAGTGCCGCTTGATGTGATCGAAGTCGACGGTGTCGCCGAACCCCGGCGTCTGGAAGAGGTCACGGGCGTACGCCCACAGCACCTCGTTCTCCGCCAGCTTCCACCGGTTGCACTTGAAGTGGCCGTGGTAGATGGCGTCGAACCGCACCAGCGTGGTGAACAGCCGGATGTCCGCCTCGGTGATCGTGTCGCCGACGAGGTACCGCTGCCCGGCCAGCCGGGACGCCAGCAGTTCCAGCCGCCGGAAGACCGCCGCGCAGGCCTCCTCGTACTCGTCCTGCCGGTGGGCGAAACCCGCCCGGTACACACCGTTGTTGACGTCCTCGTACACCTCGGCCGCGACCGCGTCGATCTCGTCGCGCAGCGGCTCCGGGTAGAGGTCGGGCGCCCCCTCCCGGTGCAGGGCGCTCCACTCCGTGGCGAGGTCGAGGGTGATGCGCTGATAGTCGTTGGTGACCAGTCTGCCGTCGGTGACGTCCACGATCGCCGGCACGCTCACCCCGCCGGGGTGGCCCTTCTCGCGCCGCTCGTAGGCCTCGGCGAGGAAGCGGATGCCGAGCACCGGGTCCCGGCCGTCGGGGTCCAGGGTGAAACGCCAGCTGCGGTCGTCCTGGACCGGGTCGGTGATCGCCATCGACAGGGCGTCCTCCAGCCCGAGCAGCCGCCGGGAGATCACGGCGCGGCTCGCCCACGGGCAGGCCCGGCTGACGACCAGGCGGTACCGGCCGGCCGCCACCGGCCACCCGTCGCGGCCGTCCGCGGTGATCCGGTCGGCGAAGTGGCTCCCGGCCCGGCCCGCCATGGTTCCTCCCGGTCGTGGTGCGTACGTGCGTCGTCCACCGCCTTCCCCGTTTTCCGCCGACCGCACGGTATGAGTCCGATCCGCCGGGGCAACCGGCGGAGGTGACGGGAACTTCATCGAAAGCCACGACCGCGAAAGCCGCCACCGCGCGGACCGCGGCCCCGGACCGCACGGGCGCGCGGGGCACGGCCCCGGACGGTGCGACGGCCCGGGACGGTGCGACGGCCCGGGACGGTGCGACGGCCCGGGACGGTGCGACGGCCCGGGACGGTGCGACGGCCCGGGACGGTGCGACGGCCCCGGACGGTGCGACGGCCCCGGACGGTGCGACGGCCCGGGGGACGACCGGGAGAAGCGCCGCCGGACCCGCCGCCGACCGCAGTACCCGCGTCACCGTGCTGGTGGCGCTCGGGGCGAACCTGGTCATCGCGGTCGCCAAACTGGCCGGGGGCCTGCTCGCGGGCTCGCCCGCCCTGCTGTCCGAGGCGGCGCACTCCGTCGCCGACAGCCTCAACGAGATCTTCCTGCTCGCCGCGCTGCGCCGCAGCCGCCGCCCCGCCGACAGCCGGCACCCCTTCGGCTACGGCAAGGAACGCTTCTTCTGGTCGCTCCTCGCGGCCGTGGGCATCTTCGTCATGGGCGGCTGCTTCTCCTTCTTCCAGGGCGTCGAGGCCCTGCACGCGGAGACCGAGGAGAAGTTCAGCGGCTACGTGGCCGGCCTGGTGGTGCTCGGCGTGGCCTTCCTCGCGGAGGGCGCCTCGCTGCTGCGGGCGCTGCACCAGGCGCGCCGCCAGGGCGGCACCGCGGGCCTGCGCGACCCGGCCCTGCGCACGGTCCTCGCCGAGGACGGCACCGCGGTGCTCGGCGTCGCCCTGGCCGCGGCCGGCATGGTCCTGCACATGGTGACCGGCCAGGTGGTGTGGGAGGCGTCCGCCTCGCTCGCGATCGGCGCGCTCCTGGTCTGCGTCGCCTACGGCCTCGGCCGCGAGGCCCGCGACCAGCTGATCGGCGAGGCCGCCGACCCCGGGACCGCCGGCCGGATCCGCGCCCTGCTGGAGGCGCAGCCGGAGATCGACAGCGTGGAGGGGCTGTTCACGATGCGCACGGGCGTGGACTCGGCGCTGGTGGCCGCCCGCGTCGACCTGGTGCCGGGGATGGACAGCGAACACGTCGAGAAGGTCGCGATGCGCATCAAGCGCTCCCTGGCCGCTGTCGTCCCCGAGGCCGACCAGATCTTCCTCGACGTCACCGACCGCGCCTGCCGGGAGCACGGCGAAAGCCCCGCCGCGACGGGGGAGCGCGGCGGGGCCTGACAGTCGACTGCCCGGCAGGAACCCGTCCATGCCTGTCGCGGGCGGGTTTTCCCCCGGGACCCCGTGCGGGGGTGCCGGCCGGCACCCCCGCACGGGCCGGCGGGTCAGTGCGGCCGGTCCGCCGGTTCCAGGACGAACACGGGGATCTCCCGGTCCGTCTTCTCCTGGTACTCGGCGTACTGGGGGAACGCGGCGACCGCGCGCTCCCACCACCGCGCCTTCTCCTCGCCGGTCACCTCACGGGCCCTCATGTCCTGCTTGACCGGTCCGTCCTGGAGTTCCACCCGCGGATCGGCCTTGACGTTGAAGTACCAGACCGGATGCTCGGGGGCCCCGCCCAGCGAGGCGACCGCGGCGTAGTGCCCCTCGTGCTCCACCCGCATCAGGGGCGTCTTGCGGATCTTCCCGCTCCGCGAGCCCCGGGTCGTCAGGACGATCACGGGCCTTCCGGTGTCCAGGAGCGTGGTCCCCCGGGTGCCGCCGGAGCTCTCGTACAACTCCACCTGCTCGCGCACCCACTGGGTCGGACTCGGTTCGTACTCGCCCTCGAGAGGCATGGGGCATTCGTCCCTTCGTCGTGTCGTCGGCCGGCGTCCACCGTCAACACTGGCACCGGCGCGTTTCATCCGCCGCGCGACGCACCGTGGTCCCGCCGCGCTCCGGACCGCCACGATCAGGCCACTCGGATCACTCGGATGACTCGGATCACTCAGATCACGCTGCGCAGAGCCAGCGCGGTCATGACCGCGCTCGACCCGAGCGCGGTCAGCAGCCGGCCCCGGTGGCCGGTCAGCGCCCGGCCCAGCAGGGCGCCGCTCCCGGCGAGCAGCAGTTGCCAACTCGCGGACGCGGCGAAGGCCGCCAGCACGAACACGGCCCGCTCCGCGGGGCGTACGGCGTCCGCGGCGCCGGTGCCGAGGACGAGCGCCGCGAAGTAGACCACGGTGGCCGGGTTCAGGAGGGTGAGGCCGAGCATGCCCAGCCAGGCCCGCGCCGGACCCGACGGGGCGGGAGCGGTCCGCACGACGAGCCGGCGGGCACGGTGGTGGCGTACGGCCGTCGCCGCGCCGCGGACCGCCAGGGCCAGCAGCACCAGGGCCGAGGCCCAGCGCAGCGGACCGAGCACGGGACGCAGCGCGGCCGCCAGGGCCGAGCCGCCGAGGGTGGCGAGCAGGGCGTAGAGCCCGTCGGCGGTGGCGACGCCGAGCGCGGCACTCGCACCGGTGCGCAGGGAGGTGCGGGCGGTGAGGGAGACGAGGTAGGTCCCGACCGCGCCGACGGGGACGGCGATGCCGTACCCCGCGACCAGGCCGGCGACCAGCGCGGCCGTCACGGGCGCGCCGGCTCGGGCCCCGGGCGGACGCCGGCCGGCTGTCGGTCCGGCGCCACGAGGACGGCGGCGGACGACGGCGACGACGGTGCGACGAGCATGGGCATGGACAGAGCCTGCGGATGCAGGCCGCGTCCCGGCAAGGCGTTTTCCGTGCCGTCCGGGCCGTCCGGGCCGTCCGTCCGGGCCGTCGGCGCGCGGGGCCGGACGCGGGCCGCCCTCCCTCTTCAGTAGGGTGCGCGCGTGACCGCACAGGACGAGAAACCGCCCTTCCTCTACGTCGTCGTCTGCGCCGCCGGCATCGCCGCGGACGTCGACAGGCTGATCACCGCCGCGCAGGAGCGGGGGTGGCAGGTGGGCGTGATCGCGACGCCCGTCGCCGCGGACGGCTTCTTCGACACGGCCGCCGCCGAGGCGCGCACCGGCCGGCCCGTGCGTTCGGCCTCGCGACGGCCCGGCGAACCGCGGCCGTTCCCCGCGCCCGACGCGGTCGTCGTCGCCCCGGCCACCTTCAACACGGTCAACAAATGGGCGGCCGGCATCGCCGACACCCTCGCCCTGGCCACCCTGTCCGAGGCGGTCGGCCTCGGCGTTCCCGTGGGCGTCCTGCCCTGCGTGAACGACGCGCTGGCCGGCCACCCCGCCTACCAGGAGAGCCTGATACGGCTGCGCGGGATGGGCGTCCGCTTCGGACACCCCCACGACGGCACCGGGGGCGCGGAGTTCGGCTGGGAGCGGGTGCTGGACCTGATCGCCTGAGACGGGGCGCGTACGGGGCGGGACGGGGCACGCGCGGGGGATCCCCGGCGCGGACGCGTCCCGCCCGCCCGTCGACGGAACGCGCCCCGCAATCACCCCCGAAAAGGGGCACCATTATCGCGACCGCCCCGAATGGCGATCGTGATTGACGTTCCGTCAAAATCGTTGCCGTGGTGGGCAATGTGCGAAATCGTGAGATCCCTTGTTCTGTCCGGTCCGGCTGTGCCAGGGTGGGGCCTCGTCGGCGCGCGGGGGTTTTCCCCGGCCGTGCGCCCGAGGCATCCCCGTCCTCACCCCCCACACGCCAAAAGAGCCGTACCCAGCGGACGTTCGGGATGTCGAACGCTGTGCGCAAGGAATCCCGCCACTGCGAGGACGGGTTCGCGCACCCCTTTGGTACGGACTTTATGCCGCATGTCCCCGGGAGGAATGCAGCCGTGAAAGACGCAGGCCTGTCGAAATTCTCTTCGGCGCGCCGCTTCGAGGTGACGGACGAACAACTCGGCGACGACCTCAAGAACTGGACGGGCAGCTCGCCCGCGTCGCACCCCGTCGGCGAACTGCTGGACCGGCACTGGGAGGCGGCCTTCGCCTACGCGCGGCTGTGCGCCGACGGCGAGCGCGCGGCCGGCATGCTCACCACGGCCGCCTTCACCCGGCTCTTCGGTGAGGCCCTGCGGCAGAACGGGCCGGCCTCGGCCTGGCGCCCCCACCTTCTGGTCACCGTGCGCCGCATCGCCGCGGAGTGGGACTCCGACGGCCGCCGCGACCTGCTCCACCCCGACGTGCGCGCCGCCGAGGACGCCGGCGAACGGCCGGCCGCCCGGCTGCTGCCACCCGCGCACCGCCGGCTGCTGTCCCGGGCGTTCCAGCGGCTGCCCCAGTCCGCGCGCTGCCTGCTGTGGCACACCGAGATCGAGGCCGAACCCCTCGCCGTCCCGGCCGGACTGCTCGGCCTGGAGGAGGAGGGCGCCCGCCTGGAACTGCGCCGGGCCCGCGAGCGGTTCCGCGAGGAGTGCCTCCAGGGCCACCGCGAACTCGCCGTCGACGAGGACTGCCACCGCTACCACCGGCTTCTCGACGTCACCTGCCGCCGCGGCGGCATCGACGTCGACCCCGACCTGCGCGCCCACCTCGGCCACTGCCGGCACTGCGCGCACACCGCCGACCAGCTGGGCCGGTTCGAGGCGGGCCTCGCCCTCGCCCTCGCCGAGGGCGTCCTCGGCTGGGGCGCCGCCGCCTACCTGCGGGCCAGGACCGAACCCTCCACCGACGCGCCCGCGACGGCACCGCCCCCGCGGCCGGCCGCCGTCGGCGAGGCGTTCACCGACGACACGCCGTCCCCCGCCGCACCCCCCGGCTGGGCGAGCGGCGACGGCGAGCGGGCCGGGGCCCAGGCGCCGGGCACGCGCCCGCACGACGTTCCCGGCTCCGGCTCCGGTTCCGGCGGGACCCCCCGCCCCGTCTCCCGCCTTTCGGCCCACCAGGCGGCCCGCCGCGTCCGGCGCCGCAACCTGGCCGTCGCCGTGCTCACCGTCAGCGGGCTGGTCGTCCTCCCGCTCGTGCTGTGGTCGGTGCCGTCCGGGGACTCCGCCCCCTCCCCGGACGGCACGGCGGCCACCCCGGCCCCCGGCACGGAGGCCTCCACCTCCGGCCCCTCCCGGATCGGCGCGGGCGAGGAGACCCAGGGCACCCTGCGCGGCCGCCTGCACAACGTCGCCTCGGGGCTGTGCATCGGCATCGTCGGCACGAAGGCCGTCAAGGACGCCGAGACCGAGCTGACCACCTGCTCCTCGGACGCGGGCCAGCAGTGGTCGTACGAGGGCGACGGGCAGTTGCGCAACACCGGCGCCCCGGACCTCTGCCTGGACTCCGGCCTCGGGTACGCGGTGCGGCTCGCCCCCTGCGCGGGCGCCTCGCAGCCCGGCGCCCGAAGCGTTCGCTACGACTTCACCCTCCAGGGCACGCTCGTCCCGCGCTCCGACCAGAACCTCGCCCTGGCGCCCGCCGCCACCGACGGCTCCGGGGCCCTCGTTCTGAAGAACCGCACGGACAGCGGCGCCCAGCGCTGGGTGATCGACACCTCGCGGCCGGACCCCCGCATGCAGGTCGTCCACTGGGGCGTCGGCGGCGCCCTCACCGACACCGGCACCCCGGCCCGGTCTCCAGCCCCCGGCGCGTCGGAACCCCCGGCCTCCCCGTCCGCCCCGGAGCCGGCCCCGACGTCCACCCCGGTCCCGACCACCACTCCCGCCCCCGCGGCCACCGCCTGCGCCTCCCCCTTCGGGACCCCCTGCCCGGACACCACCCCGGAGCACGACCACGACTACGGCGGGCGCGGCCACGGCGACTCCGGTACGGCCGGCCGCCGCTAGACGGTACGGCCGGCCGCCGCCGGAGGGCACGGCCGGCCCGGCCGTGGACGGGTCGGACGCCGGGTCAGGGGCCGGTACCGGGCGCGAGCACGGTGAGCCGTACCGAGGACGCGTTGCCCGCCACGGGGACCTCCCCGCCCGTCCACGGCACCCGCAGCGGGTCCCGTTCGTCGGGCGGGGTCACCACGAGCGTCGTGGGGGTCGCCGCCTCCGCCCCGCTGACCTCGGGGTGGGAGAACGTCAGCCCCGCCCACGCGCTGCCGCCCGGCGTCAGCGTCACGGTGACCGGCCCCGCCCCCGGCTCCCGCCGGGGATCGGGACCCAGCTGCCGGCCGGAGGCGTCCAGGAAGGCGGCCCCGGGATAGCCGCGCACGGTGCACGTCCGCCCGGAGGCGTTGGTGAGGACGACGGGGAAGTTCCGCTGCCCGGCCCCGGGATCGCCGCGTCCGACGGAGGCGCGCAGCTCCGCGGTGCGACAGCGACCGCCCGCGGCGGACGGGGGCGCGGGGGAGGCGGCGACCGGAGCCGTGGACGTCTGCGCGGACGTCGCCGTCGACGGGGACGGGGGCGGCGGGGACGACGCCGACGTCGACACCGACGCCGACAGCGACGAGGACGCGGGCGCGGAGCCCGTCCCGTCCGCGCCGCCTCCGCCGCAGGCGCTCAGCGACCCCAGCACCGCCAGGGCACCCACGGCCAGAAGGGCCGGACGAGGGCCGCGCCGGCCCCGCCACGACCGGCGCGCCGAGGCCGGGCGGGCCCGCGGCGACCGGGCCGGGGACGCGCCCGCCCGGAACACGTCCGCCGGGAACACGTCCGCCGGGAACGCGTCCACCCGGTGCGCGCCCGCCCGGGACGGACGTGTCAGACCCGTGGACGACCGGTCCGCGTGTGCCGGAGCCGCATCCGTCATCGCTCCACCTTCCGCCGTCGCGTCACCCGCTCCGGTAACGGAGCGGGTGCCCGCCGGGACACGGCCGACACGCCGCTCGCCCGTGCCCCGTCTCAGTCGTCCCCGAGCAGTCCCAGCTCCGCCCAGATCGTCTTGCCCTCCGCGTTGTGCCGGCTGCCCCACCGCTGGGTGAGCTGGGCGACCAGCAGCAGCCCCCGGCCGCCCTCGTCGAACGTCTTGGCCCGCCGCAGGTGCGGCGCGGTGTGGCTGGTGTCGGAGACCTCGCAGATCAGGGTGGTCGCGTCATGGATCAGCCGCAACCGGATGGGCTTGGCGCCGTACCGGATGGCGTTGGTGACCAGCTCGCTGACCACCAGCTCCGCCGTGAACGAGTGCTCGCTCAGCTCCCAGCGGGTGAGCTGCTCGACCACCTGCCTGCGGATCGGTGCCACGAGCGCGGGGTCCGCGGGGATGTCCCAGGTGGCGACCTGCGAGGAGGGCAGCCCGCGGGTGCGGGCGAGCAGCAGGGCCACGTCGTCGGAGGCGCCGCCCTGCGGCAGCAGGGCGTGCAGCACCCGGTCGCAGGTCTCGTCCAGGGAGTCCGCGTACACGGCGAGGGCCTTGTCCAGCAGCCGGAGACCGGTGTCGGCGTCCCGCTCCCGGGACTCGACCAGCCCGTCCGTGTAGAAGGCCAGCACGCTGCCCTCGGCCAGCTCCAGCTCGGCCGACTCGAAGGGCAGTCCGCCGACCCCCAGCGCGGGACCGGCGGGCAGTTCGACCCGGTGCGGCTCTCCGCCCGGCCGCAGCAGCACCGGCGCGGGGTGTCCGGCCCGGGCGAACGTGCACCGCCGGGACACGGGGTCGTACACCGCGTAGAGACAGGTCGCGCCCACCTCGCCGGGGTCGCCCTCGCCGCCGGCCTCCTCCGACAGCCGTACGACGAGGTCGTCGAGGTGGGTGAGCAGCTCGTCGGGGGCCAGGTCGATGTCGGCGAGCGTGCGCACGGCGGTCCGCAGCCGGCCCATCGTGGCGGAGGCCTGGATGCCCTGTCCGACCACGTCCCCGACGACCATGGCGACCCGCATCCCGGACAATGGGATCACGTCGAACCAGTCGCCGCCCACCCCGGTGCGGGTGGCCGGCAGGTAGCGGGACGCGGCGTCGACGGCGAGGGTGTCCGGCAGGCTGCGCGGGAGCAGGCTGCGCTGCAGGGCGAGGGCCGTCTCCCGCTCGCGGGAGTACCGGCGGGCGTTGTCGATGCAGACGGCGGCCCGGGCGGTGATCTCCTCGGCGAGCAGCACGTCGTCCGGGGTGAAGGAGTCCTGTCGCCGGTACCGGGTGAAGACCGCCACCCCGAGCGTCACGCCGCGGGCCTTGAGGGGGACGGACATCGTGGCGTGGACGCCGGGTCCGCCGACCCGCGCACCGCGCGAGGGGCCCCGGTCCGGCCGCGCGCCGGGCCCGTCCGCGGACACGGACGCGGCCGTCGGCGAGGGCGCGGACGTGGACGTTGCCGTCGCCGTTGCCGAGAGCGTGGACGCGACGACGGTGTGCCCCGTCGTCAGCGAGTCGGCCTGCGGCGATCCCGCCGGGTGGTCCCGGACCTCGCCGGGCCCGGCCACGCCTGCCGGGCCGTCGGGATCGACCGAGTGGTGGGCGGCACGGCGCAGGCTCAGCGGAGCGGTGAGCCGGGCCGGCGGATCGGCCTCCTCCCGCTGCTCCAGCAGCTCGACGCTGACGAGGTCGGCGAGCGCGGGCACACAGACCTGGGCCAGTTCCTGAGCCGTCCGGGTGACGTCGAGGGTGCTGCCGATCCGCACGCTCGCCTCGTTGACCAGAAGCAGCCGCTCGCGGGCGAGGTGGTTCTCGGTGAAGTCGTGCGCGGCCAGACACACCCCGCGCACGCGGCCCGCCGCATCGGTGACCGGCGCGAACCTGGCCAGCCAGGCGTGCCCGCGCTCCTCGCCGCCGGTGCGCGTGTGGATCCGGACGTCCTCGGGCCGCCCGCCGGCGAGCACCCGGAGCATGTGCCCCTCCAGCTCCGCGCTCTGCGGCCGGCCGCCGATCTCGGAGACCCTGAGGCCCCGGACGCGCTCCTCGGGCAGCCCGACGATCTCGGCCATCGCGTCGTTGAGCCGGACCAGGCGCAGCCGCTCGTCGTAGACGGCGACCGCGCACGGCGCCTGGGCCAGCGCCGCCGTGGCCAGGGTGTCGTCGGGGGAGCGGACGCCGGCACCGGGGAGCGGGGTCACGACGAGCCAGGTGGCCGGTACGCCGTCGTGGGGCGGCCGGTGGTGGGCGAGCAGCCAGACCCGTACGGACCGGCCGTCCCGGTGGCGCAGGGCGAGCGTGCCGTCCCAGCGGGGGGCGGCGGCCGCGGGGAGGCCGCCCTCGGCCAGCAGTTCGGCGGCGGGCCGCCCCACGACCTCGGCCGGGGACCAGCCCAGCAGGGCCCGGGCGCCCTCGTTCCATCCGACGACCGTGCCGGCCTCGTCGATGACCACCCGGGCCGTCGCGGCCTCGTCGAACGGATACTCCGGGCTCATCGTCGCCACTCCATCGCGGGAACTCACAGTGAACGGGTGCGCCGCATGCGCTCCAGCCTAGGCCCTGTCGTCACCTTCCCGCCTGCCCCGCGACGCCGTGCGCGCTCCCCGGAAGGAGGAACCGCGCCCGTCGCACCCGGCCCGGAGGCGGGGAGGGACCCGGGCTCCAGGAGGGATCGGGCTCGGGGAGGGACCGGGGCTCGGGGAGGGGCCGGGGAACCGGCCGGATCCGGACGGGGCGGGCGCCGGTGAGGCCAAGCCGTCCCGTCCGAACCGTTGACGGGGTGTCACGACTGCCACAAACATGTCCTCCGACCGTCATTGGGAGCGCTCCCATCGCACCGTCGACGAGCGTTCCTCCCCCTCCCGGAGGTGCCCGGACGTGAAACGACGCAGAACCACCCTGCTGCCCCTGGCGGCCCTGCTGGGTGCGGCCCTCACCGCGCTGCCCGTGCCGCGGGCCGGGGCCGAGGAGGTCGAGCAGGTCAGGAACGGCACCTTCGACGCCGGCGCCGACGCGTGGTGGTCCAGCAACGTCACCGCCGCCCCGTCGGAGGGCCGGCTGTGCGCGGACGTGCCGGGCGGCACCGTCAACCGGTGGGACTCCGCCGTCGGGCAGGGCGGCATCACCCTGGTCGCGGGGCAGACCTACCGGTTCTCCTTCGCGGCGTCCGGCGTGCCCGAGGGACACGTGGTGCGGGCGATCGTCGGCCAGTCCGTCGCGCCCTACGACACCTGGCAGGAGGCGAGCCCGGTGCTGACGGAGTCGGCCGGGTCGTACTCCTACACCTTCACCTCGCAGGTCGACTCCACCGAGGGGCAGGTGGCCTTCCAGGTCGGCGGCAGCGCCGATCCGTGGCGGTTCTGCCTCGACGACGTGTCCCTGCTGGGCGGAGTGCCGCCGGAGGTGTACGAGCCGGACACCGGGCCGCGGGTGCGCGTCAACCAGGTCGGCTACCTGCCCGCCGGCCCGAAGAACGCCACCCTCGTCACCGACGCCGCCGCGAAGCTGCCCTGGGAGCTGAGGAGCGCCGCCGGCGCGACCGTCGCGCGCGGCTGGACCGTGCCGCGCGGCCTCGACGCCTCCTCCGGACAGCACGTCCACTCCGTCGACTTCAGCGCCCACCGCACCCGCGGCACCGGCTTCACCCTGGTCGTCGACGGCGAGACCAGCCACCCCTTCGACGTCGGCACGGCCGCCTACGAACGGCTCCGCCTGGACGCCGTCAAGTACTACTACCCGCAGCGCAGCGGCATCGCGATCCGCGACGACCTGCGGCCCGGCTACGGCAGGGCGGCCGGCCACCTCGGTGTCGCCCCCAACCTGGGCGACACCTCCGTGCCGTGCCAACCGGGCGTGTGCGACTACACGCTGGACGTCTCCGGCGGCTGGTACGACGCCGGCGACCACGGCAAGTACGTCGTGAACGGCGGCATCGCCGCCTGGGAGCTGCTCAGCACCCACGAACGCGCCCTGACGGCCCGCACCGGCGACCCGGCGAAGCTCGGCGACGGCACCCTCGCGCTCCCCGAGAGCGGCAACAAGGTGCCGGACGTCCTCGACGAGGCCCGCTGGGAACTGGAGTTCCTGCTGAGGATGCAGGTGCCGGACGGCCGGCCGCTGGCCGGCATGGCGCACCACAAGGTCCACGACGAGCAGTGGACCGGCCTGCCGATGCTGCCGAGCGACGACCCGCAGAAGCGCGAACTGCACCCGCCGACCACCGCCGCGACCCTGAACCTGGCCGCGACCGCGGCCCAGGCGGCCCGCCTGTACAAGCCCTACGACAAGGCCTTCGCCGCCCGCGCGCTGACCGCCGCCCGCAAGGCCTGGACGGCCGCCCTCGCCCACCCCGCGGTGTACGCCGACCCGGCCGACGGCACCGGCGGCGGCGCCTACAACGACGACGACGTCACCGACGAGTTCTACTGGGCGGCCGCCGAGCTGTATCTCACCACCGGTGAACGGCAGTTCTCCGACCACGTCCTGAACTCGCCCGTGCACACGGCCGACGTCTTCGTCCCCCGGGGCTTCGACTGGTCCCGGACCGCCGCCGCGGCCCGCCTCGACCTCGCGACCGTCCCCAGCCGCCTGCCCGGCCGCGACGCGGTGCGCCGCTCGGTCGTCAAGGGCGCGGACGCCTACCTCGCGACCCTGCGCGGCCAGGCGTACGGGATGCCGTACGCGCCGGAGGACAACCGCTACGACTGGGGCTCCGCCCACCAGGTCCTCAACAACGCCGTGGTCGTCGCCACCGCCTACGACATCACCGGCGCCTCGAAGTACCGCGACGGAGCCGTCCAGGCCATGGACAACGTCCTCGGCCGCAACGCGCTGAACATCTCCTACGTCACCGGCTACGGAGACGTCACCGCCCACCGGCAGCACAGCCGCTGGTACGCCCACCAGCTCGACCCCCGGCTGCCGAGCCCCCCGGCCGGCACGCTCGCGGGCGGCCCGAACTCCAGCATCCAGGACCCTCTCGCCCAGGCGAAACTCACGGGCTGCGTCGGGCAGTTCTGCTACATCGACGACATCCAGTCCTGGTCGACGAACGAGACGGCGATCAACTGGAACGCCGCCCTGGCCCGGATGGCCTCCTTCGTGGCCGACCAGGGCTGAGCCGACGGGCGGTCCCGGTCCCGGATCGGCGGAGCCGGGACCGGGACCGCCCGGGGCCGCGGACGGACCGCTCGTGACCGGACGGTGTCCGAACCCGCCCGGTACCGACCGCGGACGGGACCGCTCGGGCACCGTTCGGTACCGTCTTCCCTCCGGTGTGACCAGGGGATATTTACGAGTCAGTACCCGAGCGGTACCGTGAAGAACATGCCAGCCCTCAATGTGGAATTCAGCGATCGCGAGCTGGAGGACCTGCGGCAGATCGCCAAGGAACGCGGTACGTCGATGAAGGCGCTCGTCCGGGAGGCCGCCGCCGCCGACATAGCCAGGCACCGCGCGCTCCAGGAGGGGGCGGAGGCCTTCCGCAGGTTCTTCGCCACCCACGCCGACGAGTTCGCCGCGGCGTTCCCCGAGGACGAGGTGTCCGTCAGGAGCGAGGGGCGGGTCGCCTGACCGATGACCCCAGTCATCCATATCGACGTGCCCTGGCTGCTCCAGCGCCACGAAGAGGTCCTGCCGGACCAGCCGACCGTCAACGACTTCTCCGCGCTCGTCGCCGCCGTCGCCCGTCACCGGGTCGACCCGCCGCGGCTCGGCGTGGACTCCGACCCGGCCTGGCGGGCGGCCGCGCTGCTGCACACCCTCGCGCTGCTCAAGCCCCTGCCCTCGGCCAACGCCCGCTTCGCCAGCGCGACCGCGGTGGCCTACATGTTCGTCAGCGGCGTCGGCATCGACCCGCCCTACGGGGCCCTCGTCGACCTGACCCGCGACCTGATCGACGGCAAGACCGACGTCTACGGCGCGGCCGACCGGCTGCGTTCCTGGCAGATCTGAGCGGCTCCGAGGAGACCCGGGCGGATCAGGAGAGCCGGGTTGATCCGCCCGTATCCGCCTGTGTCCGCCTGTGTCCGCCCGTGTTCGAGCGAATGCGGGCGGAACCGGGACGGACCCGAAGACCCGGGACCCGTACGCGCGCCGCACGCGGGGCGCCCGGTCCGCACGGCACGCGCCCGGCTCGGACGCCGACGGGGCCGGCGGAGGAGGGGGGCCGAACGCGGCGAAAGCGGGACGCAACCGGCGTCCGCTGTCGACATTCTTTCAACAGCGGCCGGGAACCTCCGGCGGCTTGTTGCGCGCGACTCGGTTGTGCGAAGGTGAGCCACTCGTGCGGGGGCCGGGGCCGGGTGCCCCGTGTTCGCCGGCGGAGGCGGACACGTGCCCCCGCCGCGCCGGACAGGTACGTACCGAAGGAAGCCGCACCGTGCTCACCCCCCAGCCCCCTCGCCCGCCCTACCCCCCGCCCGGCCCGGGACCGGGGGAATCCGACGAGTCCCTCGCCGCGGGGACCCGCGGGGGGACGGACGACGAGGTGGCCCAGTCCACCGCGGTGCTCGTCGCACGGCACTGGCAGCCGGTGCACGACTACGCGGTGATCTGCCTCGCCTCGTCCACCGGCGTCGCCTCCATGGTCACCGCCGCCGCCTTCCACCAGGTCCTCGACCGGCTGCAACTGGGCGAGCCCGGCACCGCGCTGCGCCCCCGCCTCCTGGTCGCCGTGCGCGACACCGTCCGCCGGTGGGCCGCCGACGAGGCGCTCTCCGCGACGCTGCCCGACCTCGGCAAGCCGGCCGGCGCCCGGGGGATGAAGGCCGCCCCGCCCCTGACCCCCGAGAACCGGCTGCTCGCGGAACGCGCCTTCGCGAGCCTGCCCCCGGTCGCCCGCTGCGTGCTCTGGCACGCCGAGGTCGAGGCCGAGCGCGTCACGGTCGCCGCCGGCCTGCTCGGCATGGACACCGACACCGTGACCGCCCTCCACGAACAGGCCCGGGAGAAGCTGCGCGAGGGATGCGTCCGCGCCCACCGGGAGCTCGCGCCCGGCAAGGAATGCCGGTTCTACAACCGCCTCCTCGACGTCCCCATCGGCCGCGGCGGCGACCTCCTGCCGGACGTCCGCCGACACCTGGACGCCTGCCGCTACTGCCGTGCCGCGGCGGAACAACTCGGCCACTTCGAGGGCGACCTGGGCATCCTGCTCGCCGAGGCGGTCCTCGGCTGGGGAGCCCGCCGCTACGTCGAGTCCCGGCCCGGCCGCGCCGCCCGGCAGTCCGCGCGCCTGCGCGGTTCCGCCCGGCACCGCGGCGGCCGCCCCCGCGGCACGCGCCGTGCCGCGGGACTGTTCACCCGCACCCCCTCGTCCGGCCGCGGAACCGGCGCCGGACCGCGTTCCCCGCGAGCCCTCTTCACGGGCGTGGGCCTCGCCGGGGCCGGCCTGCTCACCACCCTGCTCGCCGCCGGCCTGTGGACCGACGACGGTCCCGCCGACCCGGCCGCCTCCCCGGCCGGCGGCACCGCCTCCTCCGACAGCGGGCCCCGGGCCACCCCCACGCTCCCCTCGGGTCCCGACACCGCCCAACTCCCCGGCGCCCCGCGACAGACCCGGCTGCGCAACCTCGCCGCCGACCTGTGCCTGGACGTCCGGGGCGAGGCGAGGGCGGGCGCCGCCCTGGAACTGGCGGACTGCTCCGACGACCGGTCCCAGCAGTGGTCGTACGAGGAGGACGGGCAACTGCGCAGTCTGGCCGAGCCGCGGCTGTGCGTGGACTCCCACGCGGACGCCGGCGTCGTCATCCTGGAGGCGTGCACCGGCGCCGACACCCCGCGCGCCGACGACGTCCGCTACGACCTCACGCCGCGGGGGGAGCTGCTGCCCCGCTGGAGCGACTCCCTCGCCCTCACCGCGGCCGGCGCGGACCCCGGCGCCGACGTCGTCGTCAAGGTCCGCGACCCCTCCGACGGGCAGCGCTGGCAGACCGACGCGACACCGGCCGCCACCGGTTCGCTGTCGATCACCGGCACCGGGTCGCCCGCGGCACGCCCCGTCGAACTGTCGGACCGCACCGCCTGAGCGGCCCGCCCCCGACTCCCGTGCCGTCGGACGGCGTTCTCCTCCGGTTCCGCCGACTCCCGGACCGTCAGCCGGCGTTCTCCTCCAGGTCCGCCGGGCCGACGGTCGCCGGACCGGCGTGAGCGGACAGGGCGAGCGTGAGCTCCGGTTCGGCGAGCGGACAGCGGATCACGTGCTCCACGCCGGGCTGCCCGCGGGGAATGTTTCCGGACGATTGCCGAGCCTGGGAAAACCGGACACCCCGGCCTGCCGAGGGATCATGAAGCGCTTGCCCTGGCGGTTGGAACGTTCGAATTCCGTTACTTCACGCCACTGATTCAATACGCAAGGTTACCGAAACACGTGGGGTCGATGTGAGTTCCGGCGGCGAAGTCGGCAGACTCGCGCTCGCCGCGTCCGGCACCGACCGAGCCGGACCGGCACACCCTCGAAACGAGCGGAAGGATGCACACAATGCGGAACACCGCGCGCTGGGCAGCGACCCTGGGCCTCACGGCCGCCGCAGTCTGCGGGCCCCTCACCGGGTCCGCGCTCGCCGCCCCGGCCGCCCCGGCCTCGCTCTACGCCCCGTCGGCCCTGGTGCTCACCCTCGGGCACGGAGAGAGCGCCGCCGTCGCCGGCCCGGCCCGGGCCGTCACCCTCACCTGTGCGCCGGGCCCCTCCGGCAGCCACCCCGCCGCCGCCTCGGCCTGCGCCGAACTGCGGTCGGCCGGCGGCGACCTGGAGCTGCTGGCCGACCCGGGTGACGCCTGGTGCACCAGGGAGTACGACCCGGTGGTCGTCACCGTCGACGGGGTGTGGCAGGGCAAGCGCGTCTCCTACGAGCGCACCTTCTCCAACGAGTGCGTGAAGAACTCCTCCGGGAGTGTCCTCTTCGCGTTCTGAGACCGGGGTCGCGTGGCTCCGTGGGCAAGTGAACGGCTCGTGACGTGGGGAGTGCGAGCCACTGACACGGACGACACGGCGATCCCGCGACCAGGGGCCGGCGGGCAGTGTGGGGCTGCCCGCCGGCCCCTGGCACACGCGCGCGACGCCCCGCGGGGCGGGCCGGTCAGGCCCGGTCGCGGTGGCTCGTGTCGCACCACGGGTAGCGGCGGCTGCGCCGGCAGGTGCACAGGGCGACCCGGAAGCGGTCGGAGACGACCGTGGAACCGTCCTCCAGCTCCACCTCGACGGGCCCCTCGACCAGCAGGGGCCCCTTGCGCTGCACGCTGAGCCGGCGCGGCCGGTCAGCGGGGGAGTTCGGCACGGACGACCACCAGTTCCTCGTTGTTCTCGTCACCGGACAGCAGGCCCCGCCGCCGCAGCCACTCCTCCCGGGAGCGCAGGACGGGCCCGAACGGAATGCGGTGGCGCCGCGTCACGGCCGCCTTCAGGTCCGCCGCGCGCAGGTGCCCGACGGTCCGGTCCGGGTCGCTCAGCGCGGAGTGCACCAGCAGCAGCACCCCGCCAGGCCGCAGCAGCCCCGGCACCTCGCGGCAGATCCGGTCCAGCACCAGCCTGCCGTCGTCGCCCGCGTCCCAGGCGCGGGCCGGTCCGCGCGGCGCGCGGTCGCCGCTCGGCGCGGGCACATAGGGCGGATTGGCCAGGACCAGGTCGAAGGTCCGGCCCCGCACCGGTTCGAAGAGGTTCCCGCGCAGCACGCGCACCGGCAGCCCGGCCCGCCGCGCGTTCCAGCGGGCGGCGTACACCGCCCGCCGGGACACGTCGACGGCGGTCACGCGGGTTCCCCGTCGCGCGGCCTCCAGGGCCAGCGCGCCGGAGCCGGTGCCGACGTCGAGGACGTCGGCACCCGGCGGCAGGGATTCTTCGGACAGCGCCCCGGCCAGCAGGTCGGTGTCCTCCTGAGGGGCGTACACGCCCGGAAGTACCAGCGTATTCACGGCCGCCGAGTACCCGGGCAATCAAGAAATATGGGCCATCTCGGAAGGAAGGGGGGTGCGCAGCGAGGAACGGCCGGCCCGCCAGGAGGCGAGCAGCCGGGCGGCCAGCCGGTCCTCCAGCAGGGTGGTGACACCGACGCCGAACACCACGTCGGCGGCGAGCTGCGGCTCCTCCTCGAGCAGACCGCCGATCACCTCGTGCCGTACGACCTGCTCGTGGACCGCGTCGGCCTCGACGTGCTCGTCGTAGAAGTGCTCGGCGGCCGGGCCGGCGCCCGCGCGGCGCATCGCCTCCGCGAGCCGCCGGGAACCCGGCGAGGAGGTGATCTCCACCGTCGCGAAGTGACCGACCAGCGCGCCGCGCAGACGTCGGTGCAGGCCGAGCAGCGACATGACGTTGACCGTGGCCAGCGCCTCGGCGCAGGCGGCCTCCACGTAGCGGCCGTACGCGGTGTCCAGGCCGAGGTCCGTCATCAGGTCCGCGAACAGCCGTGCGTGCACCCGCTCGGGGCGGCCGCCGCCGTACTCGTCGAACTCCACCGCCGCCATCCCGGCCTTGGCGCGCCCCCACAGCCGCGGCAGCACCCAGGCGTGCGGGTCGGCCTCCTTGAGGTGGTAGAGGGAGCGCTGGGCCGCGTACTCGCGCAGCTGCCACAACTCGCCCTCGTCGCGCAGGAAGTGGGAGACGCCGCTGCCGTCCACCGGTTCGACCAGCAGCTCCGCGAGCGCGTCCTCGACACTGTCGTGAACCGGCGTGTCGGCGCGCAGGGCGGTCAGGAAGCGGTCTTCGAGCGCGGCGCGCAGCCGCAGCAGGTCGGGGTCCCACTCCAGGCCGGCGCTCACCCCGGCGAAGCCGCGGTAGTGCAGCTCGTAGCAGAGGTAGAGGGCCAGCTGGAGGTCGTCGCCGTACGCGGGCGCGCCCGCCACCGCTCCGGCGGGCAGCAGGGGGCCCGTGCCCAGCAGGTACTCCCGGACAGCCGCGGAGACGGGGCCGCGGGCGACGGGAAGCCGTGGTCCTTCGTGTGCCATGGCGGCCGGGTACCCCCTCGGCCGCCGGTCATCCTCCGGCCGCCGGCCGCCCCCGCCGTCCACTGCCTTCCGGCCGCCGGTCGTCCCCCCGAGTCGGCCGGGCCCGCAGGGGTACTCGGCAGCGTCATGAAGGCACTCGTGATCAACTGCACGCTCAAGAGGTCGCCGGAACCCTCCAACACCGAGGCGCTCGCCCGGGTCGTGGTGGACGCGCTGGAGAAGGACGGGGTCCGGGTCGAGGTGGTCCGGGCCGTCGACCTGGACATCGAACCCGGCGTCACCAGCGACCCCGTCCGCGAGGGCGACGGCTGGCCGGCGGTGCACGCCGGGCTGCTGGACGCCGAGATCCTGGTCATGGCCTCGCCGACCTGGCTGGGCCGGCCGTCCTCCGTCGCCCAGCGGGTGCTGGAGCGGATGGACGCGATGCTCTCCGAGACCGACGACGAGGACCGCCCCGTCGCCTACAACCGGGTCGCGGGCGTCGTCGTCACCGGCAACGAGGACGGCGCCCACCACGTCATCGGCGAGATCTCCGGCGCGCTGGCCGACATCGGCTACACCGTTCCGGGCCAGGCCTGGACGTACTGGCACCTGGGCCCCGGAGCCGGACCCGACTACCTCGACGAGCAGCGCGGCCGCGACTGGTCGCACCGCACCGGACGAGCCATGGCCGCCAATCTGGCGGGGGTCGCCCGGGCCCTCGCCGAACGCCCGCTGGGGCCGCCGCCGGGCTGAGCCGGTCGAACAGGGCCGGGCCGCCGGTACGTCCGGCGGGCCGGGCCCGTCCGGCCGGGCCCGTCCGGCCGGGCCCGGCGGGTGGTTCCGCCGGGGGGAACGGGGCGGGCCGGTCTGGTCGGGCAGGGCGGGCCGGTCGGTCCGGCCGTCGGGCCGGTCGGATCGAGCTCAGCAGGGCTGATCCGGTGGGGCCGGGTCCGGTGGGTGGTTCCCTGGGGCCGGGCCGGTGGTGCCGGGCCGGGGTGAGCCGGTCGGGCTGGGCTGATCCGGTGGGGCCGGGTCCGGTGGGTGGTTCCCTGGGGCCGGGCCGGGCCGGTGGTGCCGGGCCGGGCCGGGGTGAGCCGGTCGGGCTGGGCTGAGCCGGTGGGGCGGAGCGAGCCGGTCGGGTCGGGGCATGCGGGTTCCGTCCGTCGGGCCCGGTCGGCGGTTCCGCCGGGTCGGCCCGTCGATCCGGCCCGGCCGGCCCGCCGGGCACCCGGGGAACGCCCGGCGGCCTCGGCCCGGCGGCCGTCAGTCCCCGCGGGACTCCTCCTGGGCCCGGGTGTTCGGGGTGACGGCCTCGCCGGCCTCGCCCCGGCCGTGACGGCTCTGCTGCTCCTCGTCGGTGCGGCGCTCGGCCTCCTCGATCTCCCGCATCACCTCTTCGAGCGCGGTCCGGGGCCGGTCCCGCCGGTCCTCGCCGGTGCCCTGTTCCTCGTGCTCGTCCCGGTCGTCGGGGCGCTGGGCGTCCTCTGACATGGATGGCTCCCTTCCTCTCGATGCCGGGTCTGCGCTTCCGCGCGGCGCCCGGCCGGGTTCGGTCAGTTCGTGACGGCGGCCGCGACCCGCAGGGGCACCGGTTCCACGGGCGCCGGCTCCTCGGGCGCCGGTTCCTCGGAGAGCCGGATCACCTCCGCCCACCAGGACGAGCCCTCCTCGATGTGCCGCAGCAGGACGCCCTCGCGGATCGCCCACGGGCAGACGGTGACCGTCCTGAGGCCGATCAGCTTCATCGCCGTGTGCCCGACCACCGCGCCGGCCAGGCTCTGCGCGGCGCGCGGCGCGGAGATGCCGGGCAGATCGGCACGGGCCGCGACCGGCAGCCGTGCCAGCATGACCACCGCCTCGCCCAGATCGGCGGCGTTCAGCGTGCGGGCGACGAACGGGCCGTGGCGGCCGGGCGGGGCCCCGCACAACCGGGCCAGCTGCTGGAACGTACGCGAGGTGACCACCGCGGTGCGCGGCCCCTCCCAGCGGATCCGGGCGGCCACGTCCCGGAGCTGGTGGCGCACCCTGCGGCGCAGTTCGCGCACCCGGTCCGGGGGCGGCGGGTCCTCGTCCGCGAAGAACTCGTGGGTCAGCCGTCCGGCCCCCAGCGGCAGCGACGCCACGAAGTCCGGCAGTCGGCCCCGCCCGAACGCCACCTCGAAGGAGCCGCCGCCGATGTCCATCAGCGCGAGCGGCCCCGCCCGCCAGCCCATCCAGCGCCGGGCCCCGAGGAACGTCAGCTCGGCCTCCACCTCGCCCGGCAGGGTGCACAGCGGGACACCGCTGCGCGCGGTGACCGCGTGCAGCACCTCCCGCCGGTTCGGGGCGTTGCGCACCACGGCGGTCGCGAAGGCCAGCGGGCTCGTCGCGCCCCAGCGGGCCGCCGTACGGTCCGCGGCGGCGACCGCGTCGCCCAGGCGCTCGACCGCCTCGTCGGGGACGGGTTCGCCCGGCTTGACCTGTTCGGACAGCCGCAGCCGCCACTTCGCCGTGTGCACCGGCAGCGGAACGCCGTCCCGCGCGTCCGCCACCACCAACCGCACGGTGTTGGATCCCACGTCCAGCACGCTGATTCTCATGGCCGGTCGAGTACCCGGCGGGACCGCCTCCTACGTCGGTCCCCGGCAGCCGACTTCCTCACACCGACACCGGGACACCGGGGAATCGGACACCGGGGAATCGGACACCGGGGTACGGGGACCCTCGGGTGCCGGGTGCCGGGTGCCGGGTGCCGGGTGCCGGGCGACCAGGCGTCCCGTGTGCCGCAGTGCCGTCGCCCCGCCGCCTCAGGTCAGCTGCCGCCGCACCAGCTCGCGCAGCCGCCCGCCGGCGTCCGCGAGCAGCAGGGACGGCGGACCCTGCTCGACGACCCTGCCGTCCTCCATCACCACGACCCGGTCGGCGTCCAGCACCGTCGACAGGCGGTGGGCGATGACGACGCGGGTGGCGTCGAGCCCCCGGGTGCTGTCGATGACCGTGCGCTGGGTCTCGTTGTCCAGGGCGCTGGTCGCCTCGTCGAGGAAGAGGATCCGCGGCCGCCGGATCAGCGCCTGGGCGATCATCAGCCGCTGGCGCTGACCGCCCGAGACCGAGCCGCTGCCCGAGACGATCGTGTGCAGCCCCATCGGCATCCGCTCGATGTCCTCGGCGAGGCCCGCCATCGCGGCCGCCGCCATCGCCTCCTCGGGCGTGTACGATCCGGTGCCGCAGATGACGTCCAGGATCGAGCCGGTGAACGGCTGGGCGTGCTGGAGCACCACCCCGCACTGCCGGCGCACGGCCGACTGGTCGAGGGCCGCCAGGTCCTGCCCGTCGTACAGCACGCTGCCCGAGACCGGGCGGTCGAAGCCGATGAGCAGGCGCAGCAGCGTGGACTTGCCGCAGCCGCTGGGGCCGACGACCGCCACGAACTCGCCCGGCCGTACCGCGAAGGACACGTCGTCCAGGACCAGGGGGCCGTCGTCGGAGTAGCGGAACGACAGCCGGCGGGCCTCGACCGCGCCGGACAGCGGGCCCGGCCGGGCACCGTCCGCCCGTACCTCCGGGGTGGCCTCCAGCACCGGCCGGATCTCCTCGAACAGCGGCAGCGCGGCCACCGCCGACACGAACGCCCCGGTCAGCGAGATCACCGAGGTGAGGAGCATCGTCAACGACGTGTGGAAGGTGAGGAAGTCCGCCGCCGACAGCGCGCCGCGCGCCGGACCGGCCAGCAGCATGAACATCAGCAGCGAGCACAGCGGCAGGTGGACCGCCCCGAGGACCGTGCTGAGGTTCTTGATCCGGCCGAGCCGCTGCTGGAGTTCACGGCTGCGGGCGAACTCGCCGGCCCAGGCGGCGTAGGCGTAGTTCTCCGCGGCCGCGATCCGCAGCTTCGGCAGGCCGCGCAGGGTCTGGAACGCCTGGTTGTTCAGCTTGTTGGAGAGCGTGACCAGCCTGCGCTGCCAGCGCACCTGCCACAGCCCGAGCCCCAGGAACACGGCGGCGACGACGGTGAGCATGCCGATCGCGGCCAGTGCCAGCGGGACGCTGTACCAGAGCAGCAGGCCCAGGTTCACGGCCCCGACGGTGACGGACTGCACGACCGACGGGCCGATGCCCGCCAGCAGCCGGCGGATCGCGCTGATGCCCATGGCCGCGCTCGCCAGCTCCCCCGTGGAGCGCTCGGCGAAGAACCGCGTCGGCAGCCGCAACAGCCGGTCCCACACGGCCGGCTGGAGCGTGGCCTCGATGCGGCCCTCCAGCCGCAGGACCGTCATGTTCTGCAGCAGCAGGAACGCCGCCGCGATCACCCCGCCGACCAGCACGGCCAGGCAGGCCTGCCCGACCAGCCCCTGCTGGGCCCTCGGCACGTACTCGCCGAGCACCTTGCCGGTGGCGATGGGCACCAGCGCGCCGACCACCACCGTGACGAGCCCGCTGAGCAGCAGGTTCGCCAGGTCGCGGCCGGTGCCCCGCATGCTGAACCGCAGCAGTCCCAGCGGACCGGGCCGCCGCTCGGGCAGCGGACGGTAGAACATGACGGCCCGCGGCGCGAACTCCGCCTCGTTGGCCTTCTCCACCGGTGTCTCGCGGCCGGTGGCGGGGTGGACGGCGACATAGCCGCCGCGCCGCCACAGCAGGGCGACCGGCGTCCCCGACAGCGCCCGGTGGCCCACCAGCGGGCCGACGTCGTCGCGCCACCAGCGGCGGTCCAGCCGCACGGCGCGGGTGCGCACGCGGGAGGCCAGCGCGATCCGCTCGACCGGGTCGAGACGGTCGTCGCCGGCGCCCGTCCGGGACGGCTCCACCAGGGCGATGCCGGCCGCCCGCGCGACCAGCCGGCAGGCGGCGAACGTGGCGTCCGCGTCGGCGGCCGTCGCGCGCGGCCCCGCCTTGTGGCCGATCGACGCCAGCAGGGTCCGGTCGGCCTGCGCGCGCACCGCCTCACCGGCCTCGATGCCGGCGGCCGTGCGGGTCTCGTGGGCGTGCTCCAGCTGCTCGATCCAGCGGTCCAGGACGGTCAGCAGGCGGTACTGCTGGTCGACCACGGACTGCCACAAGGCCGGGTCCATCAGCAGGTCGGCGGCGGCCTCCGCCTCGTACGGCGAGCCGTACCGGACGCTGCCGGGCGGCACCTGCATCCAGAACACGTCGTCGTCGTCCCCCGCGCCCGCCCGTGCGGCGGTGACCCCGTCCCGCGCGGTCCGCTCGGCGGCCGTCGGCGCCCGGAAGAGGACGGCCAGTCCGCGGCCGACGCCGAGGGCGAGGGCGTACTCCAGCGGGCTCGACGCGGGCGGTACGTGCCGGGGGGCGCCGTGCTCGTCGTAGGACCAGGTCCCGGTGCCCGCCTGCCGGTGCAGCTCGCGCAGGGCGACACGGTGCACCACGCAGTCGCGCAGCGGGCGGGCCACCAGGGTGTGCCGGGGGCCGGCGACCGGGCCGAGCAGCAGTGCGCCCGCCTCCAGCCGGCCCAGGTGATGCCAGTGGCCCGCCCGCTCGGCGTCCACCGCGAACAGGTCCAGTGCGCCGGCCGCGACCAGCCACAGCACCTGCGGACCCTCCAGGTCGAGCGGGCCGGTCCCGGCGCACTCCAGCCGCGTGCCCGCACCTCCCAGCGCCGACAGGACGGCATCGCCTCCGGGCACGGCGCCTGCGTGCACGGCGCCTCCCGGTACGGCGCCTTCGGGTACGGCCGTCATCTCATCTCTCCCTGACCAGTGCCGCGTACGCCCCGCCGCGCGCGAGGAGGTCCTCGTGCCGTCCGCGCTCCACGACCGTGCCGTGCGCGAGGACGACGATCTCGTCGCTGTCGCGCACCGTGCTGAGCCGGTGGGCGATCACCACGCAGGCGCAGCCGCGCCGGCGCAGGTTGTCCATGACGGTCTGCTCGGTCTCCGCGTCCAGCGCGCTGGTCACCTCGTCCAGCACCAGGACGCTGGGCCGGCGCACCAGCGCCCGTGCGATCTCCAGGCGTTGGCGCTGCCCGCCGGAGAAGTTGCGGCCGTCCTGCTCGACCCGGCCGTGGATGCCGCCGGGCCGCCGCACGACGACGTCGTACAGGGCGGCGTCCCGCAGCGCCTCCACCACCGCGTCGTCGGGGATCGAGGGGTCCCACAGCGCCACGTTGTCGCGGACCGTGCCCTCGAAGAGGAACACCTCCTGGTCGACGAAGGAGACCGAGGCGGCGAGCGCCCCGCGCGGGATGTCCTCCAGGCGCTGTCCGTCGATGCGGATCACGCCCTCCCACGGTGCGTACAGCCCCGAGATCAGCCGGGACACCGTCGACTTGCCGCTGCCCGAGCCGCCCACGAGCGCCACCTGCTGCCCCGGCCCGACACTCAGGTCGAAGCCGGTCAGCAGCGGCGCGTCCAGCGGGCTGTAGCCGAAGCCGACGTTCTCCAGCTCGACCTGGCCGCGCAGCCGGCGGGTGGAGTCCCCGCCGGAGCGGCGGTCGTAGAGCGGGTCGGCGGGGAAGTCCTCCACGTCCTTCAGCCGGGCCACGTCCGCCGCGAAGTCCTGGATGCGTCCCGCGACGCCGTTGAGCCGGGTCAGGGGAGCGGTGAAGCGGGCGACCAGCGCCTGGAAGGCGACCAGCAGACCCACCGAGACGGCGCCCTCGATCGCCCGCATCCCGCCGATCCACAGGATCAGCGCGCTGTTGACGGTCGCGAGCGTCGGCGCGACCACGCCCAGCCAGGCGCTCGGCACGCCGAGCCGCTGCTGCTCCTCCAGCGTGGTGGCGTGCTGCCCGGCCCACTTGCGGAAGTAGCCGTCCTCACCGCCGGTCGCCTTCATGGTCTCGATCAACTGGAGTCCGGTGTAAGCCGTGTTGGTCAGCCGCGCGGTGTCCGCGCGCAGCTTCGCCGTCCGGGTCGCGCGCAGCCGGATCACCACCCGCACGGCGACCAGGTTCAGCAGGGCCACGCCGACGCCGACGAACGTCAGCTGCGGGTCGTAGGCGTAGAGCAGGACCGCGTACAGGACGACGACCACCGCGTCCACGCCCGCCGACGCGAGGTCGCGGGCCAGGGTCTCGGCCACCGCGTCGTTCGACTGGAGGCGCTGCACCAGGTCGGCCGGGCTGCGCTGGGAGAAGAAGGTGACCGGCAGCCGCAGCAGATGGCGCAGGAAGCGGGAGCCGGACAGCGTCGAGGAGACGATCCGTCCGTGGTGCAGGTTGGCCTGCTGGAGCCAGGTCAGCGCGAGGGTGAGCAGCACGCACGCCCCCATGGACGCGAACAGCACCTCCAGCAGCGAGGTCTGACCGCCGATCAGGAACGTGTCGATCCAGGTCCGGCTCAACGCCGGTACCGCCGCGCCCACCACGACCAGCAGCAGGCTCGCCAGCACGGCGGCCGGCAGGGTGCCCGCGGTGCCGCGCAGCCGGGCCGGCACCGCGCCCAGCACTCCCGGTCTGCGCCCGCCGCGCGCGAAGTCCTCGCCGGGCTCCAGCACCAGCACCACGCCGGTGAAGCCGCCGTCGAATTCCTCCATCGGCACGAACCGGCGGCCCTTGCCGGGGTCGTTGAGGAAGACCCCCCGGCGGCCGAAGCGGCGGCCCATGCCCTCGTAGACGACGTAGTGGTTGAACTCCCAGAAGAGGATCGCGGGCGCCCGCACCTCGGCGAGGGCCGCCAGGTCCATCTGCATGCCCTTGGCGGTGAGGCCGTGACCGCGGGCCGCCTTCAGCAGGTTGCTCGCGCGTGAGCCGTCCCGCGACACCCCGCACGCGATGCGCAGCTCCTCCAGCGGGACGTGCCGGCCGTAGTGGCCGAGGACCATGGCGAGGGAGGCGGCACCGCACTCCACGGCCTCCATCTGGAGCACGGTGGGCGTGCGGACGGTCCCCGTCCGGCTCCGGGGCACCGAACGCCGGGGCACCGAACGCCGGGGCACCGAACGCCGGGGCGGCGCGGCCCGCCGCCTGCCGCGGGTGCCGGACGCGGTCACGGGAGCAGCCAGTCGACGGGACGCCGGTCGGCCAGCCGGATCGACGCCGTGGCCAGGGTCATGGAGGTGAGCGCGTACGGCGGCCCGTCCGCGGACGACCACCGGTAGCCGCTCGCCGTCGCGGAGGACGCGTCGAGACGGACCAGGACCGCCACCGGGCGGCCCTCCCTCGTGAACTGCTCGCCCAGCTGGCCGTCGCCGAGGAAGGCGGCGATCTGCCGCGCCGACCGCGCCGCGCGGCCCACGGACTCCACATGGCCGCGCAGCACGCCGTACCGCTGGGACGGCACGGTCTGCACGGTCAGGTCGACGGGGGCGTCCGCGGGGACGGAACCCGCGTTCTCCGTCGGCACGTACACCGTGGCGTACAGCGGGGCGTCGGCCTTCGCGACCTTCTCCACGGCGGCGACGTCCGCGCCGGTCGCGACGATCTGCCCGAGGGCGGCGGCGAGGGCGGTGATCCGGCCCGCGGCGACCGTGCGCACCACGGTCTCGCCGTCGGCCGTCCGCACCCTCAGCACGGGGGAGCCGGCGGGGAGCCGCTCGCCCTCCTCCGCGAGGACCGCGGTGACCTGACCGGCGGCGGGGCTCTGGAGGACGTAGCTGCCCTCGCCGTGGGTGAGGACGGCGGGCGCGCTCACGGTGGAGGCGACCGAACCGGTCACCGCCCACACGGACGCGGCGGCCATGACGGCCACGGTCACGGACAGCACCAGCCACCCCTGGGGGCGGGCGAAGCGCACCGGCAGGTCGAGCTCCTCCGGCGACCGGAGCCTGGTGAGGGCCTGTTGGCGGAACTGCACGGGTCCTCCCTCGGGATCTCACGGCACCGACCCGGGGCGGTACGGCACCGACTGGGCTTCTGCGCCGACCGGTTCGGGGCGGTACGGCACCGAAGAGTCCCGGAACCGGGTGACGGCTCCGGGACTCAGGGGTTCACGAGGCGGCGATCAGAGACCGGCGACCAGGTTGGTGACCGGGGCGGTGCTCAGGCCGGTCACGCCCTCCACGGTGCCGACGGCGGTGTCGACCAGGCCGGAGACCGGGGCGATGCCGTCCACCAGACCGGTGACGGTGCCGACGGCGTTCACGGAGAGGCCACCGGAGACGTTGTCGAGGTCGGCGTCGGAGATCTCGGCGGTCTGGACCTGGGGGGTGGAGTTCATGGGGGGACTTCCCTTCATATGGATGTTCACAAGGGGGGAGCGGCCCCCTCTGGGGACAGACGACGGCCGCGTCCGAGGGCACCGAAGGCCCGTTTCCACGGACCCCGGGGGCCCCGCGGTGCGATGGATCAAAGCAGGTCCGCCGCCGGCGTCTCCAATCGATCACCCTCCCCACCAGGCAACTCGCATCACAGTGGCGTCACGGCGTGCAGGTGTGACCACGCCTTGTCGGCCACTTCTTCACAGCCCGGGCCGGTACCGCTCCGACGAGCGGCGCACGCCTTCGCGGCGAATCCGGCACACCCGCCCCAAGGGCACGGCGGGGCCCGCGCGGTTGTGCAGAAGCTCCGCGTCCCGTGACCCCCTTGGGCAATCGGTGTGCAGATTCTCCGAAGCGGGGATTCCGCTTCCGGTCGGCACGTTCCGTCGACCACGGGTCACTCCCGGTGTCGCGCCGGAGGGGTCCCGAGGGGCGCGGACGGCGCTCGCCCGCGCGGCCGGCCCGCCCGCCGGCCCACCGGGCGGCCCGGCCGGTGTCCCCGGGCTCCGGTCGCGGCCGATTCACCGGTTCGCAAAGGAAGTTGGCAAACAACGTTGAACGCACCGCGCGTCTCCTGCGTACCCATCGGCAACCAGGCGCCGCTGTACGGAGCTGCCGCCCCCGGCAGCCGGACCCCGTCCCCCCAGGAGGTCGAGTCTCTTGAGTCACAAGCGAATCCCGAAACGCAAGGCAGCGATAGCGGTGGGCGGTGTCGCGGCGCTCGGGGCGGCGGCGCTCCTGCTTCCGCACGCCAACGCCTCCCAGGACGGCGGCGGCACGGCCGCCGCGGCGCCGAAGACCCTGAAGGCGGCGGACGCCTCGGACCTCGCCTCCCGGCTGCAGAACCTGCTCGGCGAGGCCTTCGCGGGCTCGTACTACGACACCGGCGGCAAGCAGCTCGTCGTCAACGTCGTCGACGTCTCCGGCGACCGGAACGACGTCGTCGTCCAGGCCGAGCGGGCCGGCGCGAAGATACGCGAGGTCGAGAACAGCACCGCCGAACTCGAGGCCGCCGCCAGGACCCTCAAGGCCGACGCGACCATCCCGGGCACCGCCTGGGCGGTCGACCCGCGGACCAACAAGATCCTCGTCACCGCCGACTCCACGGTCACCGGCGGCAGGTGGGACCGGCTGGAGTCGACCGTCCGCGGCCTCGGCGACGGCACGGCCACCATCAAGAAGTCGGCCGGCACTTTCAAGACCTTCGTCTCGGGCGGTGACGCCATCTTCGCCGGCGGCGCGCGCTGCTCGCTCGGCTTCAACGTCACCGCGGGAGACGGCTCCCCGGCCTTCCTGACGGCCGGTCACTGCGGGGTCGCGGCCGAGGCCTGGTCCGACTCCGCGGCCGGTGAGCCCATCGCCACCGTCGACCAGGCCGTCTTCCCCGGCGACGGCGACTTCGCACTCGTGAAGTACGACGACCCGGCCACGGTCGCCCCCAGCGAGGTCGACCTCGGTCAGCAGACCGTCCAGATCTCGGGGGCCGCCGACGCGACCGTCGGCACCCAGGTCCTCCGGATGGGCAGCACCACCGGTCTCGCCGACGGACAGGTCCTCGGCCTCGACGCCACCGTCAACTACCCCGAGGGCACCGTCACGGGCCTCATCCAGACCGACGTGTGCGCCGAGCCCGGCGACAGCGGCGGCTCGCTGTTCACCCAGGACGGTCTCGCGATCGGCCTGACCTCCGGCGGCAGCGGCGACTGCACGGCCGGCGGCGAGACCTTCTTCCAGCCGGTGACCACCGCCCTGGAGGCGGTCGGCGCGACCCTCGGCAACGGCGGGGCCGGCCAGGGCGTCGGCGCCGACGACGGCGTCGGCGGCGAGGAGGCGGGCGCCGGCGCGGGTGACGGCGCCGACGCGGGCGCCGGCGAGCAGGCCGGCGGCGACACCGGTGCCGGCGCCGGTGAGGAGGCCGGAGCCGGTGAGCAGGCCGGAGCCGGTCACGAAGCGGGCGGGCAGGACGCCGCCGGCGACGCCGGTGCCGGGAACCACGGCGACGGTGCCCAGGACGACCAAGGACTGACCGAGACCCACTGACGCACCGCTGCCCGAACCGCTCACCCGGTACCACCGGCCGGACCTTCCCACCGGTCCGGCCGGTGCCAGGGTCCGGCCCTCCGGCGGGAGGGCCGGACCCTGGCGTCTCCCCGCCGCCGAGACCCCCTCGGCGGCCCGTCAGCCGCCGTCCCGGACCGTCGCGCGCAGCAGCAGCAGCGCCACGTCGTCGATCCGCTCCTCCGCCGCCGCGTCGTGCCCCACCAGCGCGTCGGCCAGCTCCTCCAGCGGCAGGTCGCCCGCCTCGCCCAGCCGCCGCCCCAGTGCGGCCACCGCGTCCTCGATGTCCACCCCCGGGGACTCGATCAGCCCGTCGGTGTAGAGGGCGAGCACACAGCCCGGCGACAGCTCGATCTCCGTGGTCGGGTACGTCGCCTCCGGGTCGATCCCCAGCAACGGGCCGCCCGCCAGGTCGAGGGCCCGCACCCGCCCGTCCGGCCGCCGCAGCAGGGGCGGCGGATGCCCGGCCCGCGCCATCACCGCCCGCCCGCGCGCCGGGTCGAGCCGCAGGTACAGGCAGCTCGCGAACAGCTCCGTGCCCAGGTCGATCATCAGCCGGTTGGTGCTGCGCATCACCTCGCCCGGCTCCTGGCCCACGGTCGTGTACGCCCGTACGGCCGTGCGGATCTGTCCCATCAGGCCGGCCGCCGTCACGTTGTGCCCCTGTACGTCCCCGATCACGGCCGCCGGCAGCGGACGCGAGGGCACCAGGTCGTAGAAGTCGCCGCCGATCTCCATCCCGTGGGAGGCCGGCAGGTAGCGGGCGCTCGCCTCGACGCCGGGCAGGGGCGGCAGCGAGTGCGGGAGCAGGGCCGCCTGGAGGCCGTGCGCGAGCCGGTGCTTGGCGTCGTACAGCAGGGCCCGGTCCAGGGCCTGGGCGACCAGCCCGGCCAGGCTGGTCAGGACCGCGCGTTCGTGGGTGGAGAAGTCGTGCGGTTCGGCGTAGGCCAGGACGCACACCCCCACCGGGCGGCCCGAGGCGATCAGCGGCAGGTAGGCCCAGGCGGCGAAGCCGTCGGAGCCGAAGTCCCGCGCGGGGTAGAGGTGCTCCAGCCGGCTGCGGGAGCCGAAGAACGCGGGCACTCCGTGGACGACCGCGTGCGTGCCGGGGGTGGGGGAGGCCAGCGGCATCCCGTCGAACCGCTCCACCACGTGCGGGTCCCGGTAGCCGTGGTGCCCGAGCACGTGCAGCCGGCCCGCCCGCATGCCGAGCAGCGCCAGGGCCTCGCTGCCCACGGTCGGCGCGATCTCCTCGGCCACCAGCCGCACCACGTCCTGCACGCTCACCGTCTCGGTCAGCGCCCCGGCCAGGCTCAGCGCCTGCGACATCGACACCAGCGGGGGCGGGGTGTCCTCGCCGCGCACGGCGGCGGGCGGGGACGACACCGACACCGCCCGCGCCCGGACCACCCGCACGGTGGTCCCCGTGCTGGTGGGGTACAGCCGGAAGGACAGCCAGTCCGAGGGCGGGCGCAGCGCCACGAAGGAGGTGACGTGCCCGCTGATCAGCGCGGCCCGGTAGCGCTCCTCGTACATCGGGTCCGCCAGCCACGGCACCGCGGTCCACAGCGAGGCGCCCAGCAGTTCGCCCACCGGGACGCCGAGCAGACCGGCCAGGGCCGGGTTGGCGAACCCCACCCGCCCGCTCGGGTCCAGCGAGCACAGCCCGTACGGCAGCCGGGCCAGCAGCCGCGCCGCCTCCACCGTGCCCAGCGTGTCCGGGGCCCCGGCCCGCCCGGCGGCCGACGGGTCGGCCTCGGCGCGCACCGGACGGTTCTCGGCGGCGGAGTGCTCCAGCCGCAGCGCCAGCCGGTCGCAGCCCGTCTGCAGCTCGTGCCGCTCGCGGTCCGACAGCTCCGGCGGGTGCGAGCCGGGCCAGGTCACGAAGACCGCGCCGTACACCTTCGAAGCGGTCGCCAGCGGCAGCGCGGCCAGCGCGAACGGGTACGGCAGGACGACGGCGATCCGCGGGTAGGAGCGGGCCATCTCCTCCTCGCCGCCCACCCACACCAGCCGCCGCTCGCGCACCGCGCGGGCCACCGGTATCGGCGCGCCGAGACCCACCCGCTGCCAGGGCGCCGCGAACGACCGCGGCAGTCCCGCCATCACCGCCATCTCCAGCACCGGCTCGGTGTCCGGCAGCAGGTAGACCGCGCCGGAGTGCGCCCCGACGGCGTCCATCATCGCCGTCAGCGCCGGCGCCAGCAGCGCCTGCCCGGCCGGATGCCCGGGCGGGCGGCCGGACCGCTGTCCCTCGGACACGGTTCCCACCTCCTCGCCCGACCGTACGATCCCGGGCAACCAAATCTGCCCCCTGCCGACCACGAGCGCACGGCGGGAGCGGCGCGCACGGCCGGGCGGCCCCACGGCCGCGGACCGGCACGGGGCCCCCGGGAGCCGTCCCGCCCCGCCCCGGGCCCCCGTGCCCGGGCCCGTCCGCGGTCCCGAGCCGCGGACCCGGCCCCCGGTGACCGTTCCGTGCCGTCGCCAGGGCTGCGCGAACGTCGCACAAGCGCTGTAATTACGGTCGTGGTCGGTCAGGGTGCTGCGGAGCGCGAGGCGAGAGCCCTGCGTGCCGAAGCTGCCCTGAGGACGGTCACGGGCGGCCCCGCCTCACCGGAACGGATGCGGCGCGTCCTCGAACAGGCCCTGGTCTTCTCGGGCGCGAGCCTGGCCGCCGTCTACACGCCCGGCGAGAACGGCGACCTGCTCTGTCTGACCGAGTCGGCCGGCGCCCCCAGGACCCTGTACGGACTGCGGGAGAGCTACCCCCTCGACGGACGGTCCCCGGCCGCCGAGGCCCACCGCACCGGGGCGCCCCTGTGGCTGGGCCCCGAGCAGCTCGCCGACTGCCCGGACGCGCGCCGGATGCCCGCCGGGGACGTCCACCTCGCCCTCCTGCCCGTGCGCGGCGGCGGCTGCCTGGTCGCCGTCGGCGAGCGTCCCGGCGGCTTCGACCCCGACGACCGCGCCTGTCTGGAACTCGTCGCCGAGGCGGTGCCCCCGCCCGCCGACGGCGAGCCCGACGAGGTCGGGGAGCTGCGCGCCAACTCCTTCAGCCTCGCCATGGACACCGGCCGGGTCGAGGTCGGCGACGAGATCCTGGACCTGTTCGGCCTGCGCCGGCACGACTTCGACGGCCGGGTCGAGACCCTGCTCGGCCACACCGTCCCGGACGACCTGCCCGCGCTGATGTCCGTGGTCGAGGCCGACCACATGTCCATCGGCGAACGGGAGCTGGAGTTCCGGGTGCTGCGGGCCGGCGGCGGCCCGCCCCGCTGGCTGAGGCTGCGCGGCCGTCTCCTGCCCGGCGGCGAGGGGCACCCGGCCCGGCTCGCCGGCACCGTCGCCGACGTCTCCACCGTGCGCTCCGGCGTCACCGACGTGGCCCGCGTGCAACGCCTGGCCGCCGCCCTCGCCACCGCGGGCACGGTCCGCGACGTCAGCCAGGCCGTCGTCGCCGCGCTGCGGCTCCCGCTGCGGGCCGACCGGATCGCCCTGGCGGAGCTGGAGAACGACCGCCTCGTCGTGACCGTCCTGGACCCTCCCGAACCCGAGGCCTGGCCCGAACTGTGGCGGCTGGAGTGGCGCACCGAGTGGCCGGACGCGCCCGTGCGCACCATGCCCACCCTCGCCGCCGCCCTGCGCGAGGGGCGGCCCCGGATCTGGCCCGCTGGCACCACCCTGGAGCCGGCCCTCGCCGACGTCGGCCCCGGCGGCCTCGCCGTCCTGCCGCTGTCCGCCGGGGGCCGCATGGCCGGCGCCTGCCTGATCGGTTGGGACACCCCGCACGACTTCGGGCCCGACGAACGCGCCCTGCTCACGGCCTCCGCCGGACTCGTCGGCCAGGCCCTGATGCGCGCCCACGCCTTCGACGCCGAGCACGAACTCGTCGGCATGCTCCAGCGTCAGCTGCTGCCCCGCCGGCTGCCGGAGCTCCCCGGCGCGGTCGCCGTCGCCCGCTATCTGCCGGCCACCGCCGGCCTGGAGGTCGGCGGCGACTGGTACGACGTGATCCCGCTGCCCGACAACCACGTCGCCCTCGTGATCGGCGACGTCCAGGGGCACAGCACCGGCGCCGCCACGCTCATGGGCCAGATGCGCACCGCCCTGCGTGCCTACGCGGCCGAGCGGCACCCGCCGGACGTGGTGGTCTCGCACGCCAACCGGCTCCTGATGGAGCTGGAGACGGACCTCTTCGCCACCTGCTGCTACGTCGAGGTCGACATGGAGGCCGGCACCGCCTGGTGCGTCCGCGCCGGGCACCCGCCGCCCGTCCTGCGTCACCCGGACGGCGCAACGGAGATCGCCGAGTCCGACGGCGGCCCCCCGCTCGGCGTCGTCACGCAGGCCGACTTCCCGATGACCCCGCTGCGGCTGGTGCCCGGCACCGTGATCGCCCTGACCACGGACGGGCTGGTGGAGTCCGCCGCCATGGACATCGACACCGGCATGGACCGCCTCGCGCACGGACTGTCCGTGTCCGACCCCGCCCACCTGGGTCTCGTCGCCGACGCGCTGCTCGGCAACGCCCACCGCGACGACGACGTCGCCCTGCTCCTGATGCGCTACGACGGCATGGCCGTACAGCCGCTGCGCGAGGGCTGGACGGTGTGGCGGGTTCCCGAGGCGGCCCGGCACGCCCGCCGCTTCACCCGGCGCAGCCTGCGGGGCTGGGGGGTGCCGGCGGACGCCATGGACGCGGCCCTGCTGGTCGTCTCCGAACTCGTCACCAACGCCCTCGTGCACACCGACGGCCCGGTCCGCCTCGACCTCGTGCTCGTCCACCACCGGCTGCGCGTCTCCGTCACCGACGCCTCGCCCCGCACGCCCGTCAAGCCGACCAGCCTGGGCTGGGAGGCCACCGGGGGCCGCGGCATCCTGCTCGTGGAAGCCGTGTCCGACGCCTGGGGAACGCTGCCGGTCAGCGGCGGCAAACAGGTGTGGAGCGAGCTTCCCCTGGGGTGAGGGGCGGGGGAGGGGGCCGCGGCCGCCGGGCGGCGGCACACCGGGTGTTCCGGAGCGCGCGCAGGGTACCCGGCGTCCATGGACACCACTGCCGCCGCCGTTCTGGCGGCCTCCGGAAAGTCGGCCCTGGCCACCGTCGCCTTCGTCGTCGTGGGCGTCGCGCTCGTCGGCGGTCTGATCTGGGCCTTCCGGCTCGGCGCCAGGATCCGCAGCCGCGAGCCCGCCCCGCCGCGTCCCGAGGAACAGCCCCGGATGCCCGCGTCGGGCCCGGTGCGGGAGAGCCACGGGGCGCGCGAACCCAACGAGATGCCGCGGTCGCAGGACGGCGAACGCCTCACCCCGCACGAGCTGCGGCCCACCGGCAGCCGCGAGAGCGACGACCGCAGCCGCCCCCGCTGGAACTCGGGGTCCGGCGGCTCCTTCGGCAGCGGCGGCCCCGGTGCCCGCTGACCACGACGCGGAAAGGCAGTACGACGCGGAAAGGCAGCATGGTGCGGAGAGCACCATGACGCGGAAAGGCGATGACCGACCGTGACGACCTCACCCCTGGCCGACCGACCGACCGCCCACGGGCCCGAGACGGGCTGGGCCAGGGCCCGCCGGCTGCGCGGCGCCAAGGCCGTGCCGCGCACCTGCGTGCCGGCCGTGGAACCCCCCGGCGCCGCGCCCGCGACGCGCGGCGGCCCGGAGGGCAACATCGTCAGGGGTGAGGACTGAACGGACCCGCGGGGGACCCGCCGCCGTACGCCGGCGCCGTGCGCCTGCTGCTGACGTCCGACACCCATCTCCCCCGGCGCGCCAAGGTGCTTCCCGCGCCGCTGCTGGACGCGATCGCGCGGGCGGACGTCGTCGTGCACGCGGGGGACTGGGTCGACACGGACACCCTGGACCTGCTGGAGCGCCGCAGCCGCCGGCTGATCGGCGTGTACGGCAACAACGACGGCCCCGCCCTGCGCGCCCGCCTCCCCGAGACCGCCCACGCCGACCTCGGCGGGCTGCGCCTCGCGGTGGTCCACGAGACCGGGCCCGCGCGGGGCCGGGAGACCCGCTGCGCCGCCCGCTTCCCCGACACCGACGTCCTGGTCTTCGGCCACAGCCACATCCCGTGGGACACCACCGCCCCCGGCGGGCTGCGGCTGCTCAACCCGGGATCCCCGACCGACCGCAGGCGCCAACCCCACTGCACCTACCTGACGGCCACCGTGGACGCGGGGCGGCTGACGGACGTCGTCCTGCACCGCCTGCCGCCGCGCTGACGCGAGCGGCCACCGCGCGGGACGCCGTCGGCACGGCACCGCCGCCCCCGCCGATGCGGTGGCGGCCTTCCCGGCCCCGGCCTCCCGGCCGCACCCCGGCCTCCCCGTCCGCCCCCGTCCCCCGGTCCGGCCGATCCGCCCGGGCGGGGAGCGGTGACGGGAAGTCAACTTACTCCTGAGTCAGGATCTATTGACGGTGCCCGGGAAGGGCCGGACCGTAGGGGGCATGCCGAATGTCCGGGCACGTCTGCTCGCTGTTCTGGTCGTCCTCTGCGGACTCTGCGGTCTCCTGACGGCGGCGGGCACCCCCGCCGCCACCGCCGCCCCCCTCCCCGACTCCCTCCCGTTCGACGGCACCGCGCTCACCGTGTCCGGCGGCCGCTTCGTGGACGGCACCGGCCGCGAGGTCGTGCTGCGCGGCTACAACGTCTCCGGTGAGACCAAGCTCGCCGAGAACGAAGGCCTGCCCTTCGCCTCGGTCGCCGACGCGAGGCGGTCGGCGACCGCCCTGCGCGCCCTCGGCGGCGGCAACTCCGTGCGCTTCCTGCTCTCCTGGGCCTACGCCGAACCCGTGCGCGGCCAGGTCGACACCGCCTACCTGGCCGCCGCCACCGACCAGCTGCGCGCCTTCCTCGACGCCGGCATCCGCGTCTACCCCGACTTCCACCAGGACCTCCACTCCCGCCACCTCTTCGACCCCGACAGCTGGTACACGGGCGACGGCGCCCCGCGGTGGGCGGTGGAACTCGGCGACTATCCCGACGAGTCCTGCGGGATCTGCCTGTTCTGGGGCCAGAACATCACCCAGAACGGCGCGGTCAAGGCCGCCCAGCACGACTTCTGGCACAACGCCCACGGCCTCCAGGACGCCTTCCTCGCCACCGCCCAGCAGACCATGACGTACATCCGGCAGCACCTCGACGCCGAGGAGTTCGCCGGCGTCATCGGCTTCGACCCCTACAACGAGCCCTACGCCGGCACCTACGACTCCGGCCAGAACAGCCGCACCTGGGAACGCGACCTGCTGTGGCCCTTCTACGTGAGGTTCCGGGCCCGGATGGACGCGGCCGGCTGGCAGGACAAGCCCGCCCTCGTCGAGCCGAACCTCTTCTGGAACGCCAACATCACCTCCCAGCGGCAGGAGGGCGGCCTCCTCGACGCGGGCACCCTCGGCTCCCGCTACGTCCTCAACACCCACTTCTACGACCAGAAGGCCATCTCCGCGATCCTGATGTGGGGCAAGGCGGCCGACGGCCAGTACGCCACCGACTTCGCCGCCGTCCGCGACCGGGCGGCGGCGGCCGGGACGGCCGCCGTGGTCAGCGAGTTCGGCCATCCCCTCGCCGGCACGGTCTCCGACAAGGCGCCGACCGTCCTCAAGGCCATGTACCAGGCCCTCGACTCGCGGGTGAAGGGCGCCACCTGGTGGACGAACCCGGCGGCCTCCGGCCCGGTCCTCTCCGGCAGCCAGTGGCAGTGGGACATCTACCACGGCCGCCACCACGAGCCGATGAACGGCAACCCCGACAAGGTGCTCACCTCCGGTGACGCCTGGAACGACGAGGACCTCTCCGCCGTACGCCTCGACGACGGCGGAAAGGCGACGCTCCGTCAGGACGCGCGGCTGCTCGACCGGATCTACCCGAGCGCCACCTCCGGCACCACCGCGGCCTTCACCTACGAGGACCGCTCCCGCGACGGTTCCACCACCCTCACCTGGAACCCGGTGCCGGGCTCGCTGCCCGACGTGGCGCGGCTCGTGGGCTCCGGGCAGTACGGGCTGCTCGTGTGGCGCTCCGGCGGCGGCTCGGCGCCGACCGAGCTGCACCTGCCCGCCTCGTTCCCCACCGGGTCGACGACCGTGGTCTCCGACCTCGGCGCCGTCCACGCCCCGCCGGCGTACACCGCCGCCGCTCCGGTCGGGGTCGCCGCCGAGCCGGGCGGCACCGGAAGCCGGCGCCTGCTGCTCACCGACACCGACGCGGGCACCCTGCACTACGCCCTGGTGACCAACGGCGCCACCGCCCCCGCCCCGGCCCTGCTGGCCTCGGCCCGCGGCGAACTGGCCGCGTGGGCGGCGCAGCGGTTCGGCGGATGACGAACCCGTCCGCGCGCCGGGCCCGTTCGGCCCCGGCGCGCGGACGGACGCCCCGGCTCAGCCCGCCGGGGACGTCCAGTCGGCCGCCACATGGCCGAGCCGCACCCGCTGCGGGTGGTCGCCCACCGGCACCGAGACGACCTTGCGGCCGGTGGCGAAGTCGATCGCGGTGACCTGGTCGGCCCCGCTCTCGGAGACGACGCAGTCCTTGCCGTCGCCGCCGACCGTCGCCCAGTACGGCTTGGAGACGGGGACCAGCGGGCCCTCCTGGAGGGTGGCGCGGTCGACGACGGTCGCGTAGTCGTCCATCGTGCCCGCCACGCACAGCTTGCTGCCGTCCGGCCGCATCGACAGACCGTGGTGCCGGGAGTCGTTGACGAATGTGGTGCGGTCGTCGTTCGTGGCGGGGTTCTCCGGCAGCGTCTTGGTCCGGGTGATCCGGTCCGTGGCGACGTCGTACTCGAAGAAGCCGTTGAAGAACGAGACCTGGAAGTACAGCTTGGACTCGTCGGGCGAGAAGGCGGCCGGGCGGACGGCGTCCGAGTGGTCGGAGAGGCCGATCGCGTCCAGCCGCTGCCGCATGTCGATCGTCCTGACCGGCCGGTACGTCGTCGCGTCGACGACGGTGACGCGCCGGTCGCCCTTGGTCCAGTCCAGCCACGGCGCGTCGAGGGCGGTGGTCACGTCGCCGATCGACATGGTCCAGATGTACTTGCCGTCCTTGGTGAAGATGTTCTCGTGCGGCTTGTCGCCCGTGGCGTACGAGCCGAGCTGCCTGCCGGTGTCGATGTCGAGCACGTGGACGGTGTTCGACGTCGACGCGGAGACCGCGACCCGTTTGCCGTCGGGGGAGACGGCCATGTGGTCGGCCCGGTAACCCGACACCGGGAAACGCCAGTTGACGGCTCCCGTGGCCACGTCGATGGAGACGACGTCGGCGAAGCTGGGCCGGGAGACCACCACGGAGGCGCCGTCCGGGGTGGAGTACATGTCGTCGACGAACTGGTCGTGGCCCTCGCCGACGCTGTTGCGGATCGTCATGAACGCGATCCACCGGATCGGGTCGGCGTTGATCTCCGCCATCCGCCGGTCCTTGTCGGGGATGACGTTGATCCGGCCGATCCTCGCGTAGTCCCCGGTGGACTTGATGACGTCCGCGGTGCCGTCCCAGTTGTTGGCGACCAGCAGCACCTGGCGCAGTGCGGCGGCGTCGGTGGCGGAGGGCGCGGCGGTGGCGACGGCGGCGGGGGCGGTGACGGTCAGGACGAGGGCGGCGGCTACGGAGCAAAGGTGCCTGGTTCTGAAGGCAGCCATGACTGCTCTCTCCTCTGGGGTGGGGGCACGTGCGGGCAGCTGTGCAGGGAGGTCCCGAATCTGAACACGCGAGCGTTCAAAGTTGACTTACTGGAAAGTAAGGAAGGGGTGTCCTTCGCCACAAGGCACGTGCACGACAAAATCGGGAGAGGGGGCGACGAGGGGGAGAGAACCGCGGCGGGCAGGCTGAGGGCGCCGACCGGCCGCTACGCCGGCCAGCTCGCCGCGGAGCGGCAGGCCGAGCGGCGGCGCAGGTTCCTGGACACGGCGCTGCGGCTGTCCGGCGGCACCCCCGGCTACCGGAACACCACGGTCGCGGCGCCGAGCGAGGCGGCCGGCCTGTCGACGCGGCAGTTCTACGAGGAGTTCCGCACCCTCGAGGACGTCCTGGCCGCGCTGCACCTCAGGTCGACGACCGGGCCGAGGAAGCGGTCGTGGCCGCCTTCGCCACCGCCCGGCACCTGCCGCTCGCGGAACGGGTCGCCGCGTTCCTCCGCGCCTACGCCGGCGACGTCACCGCCGACCCGCGCCTCATCACCTTCGTCGAGATCGTCGGCGTCAGTCCCCGCATGGAGGAACAGCGCCTCGCGCGGCGCGCCCGCTGGGTCGAGCTCATCTGCGCCGAGGCCGACGCCGCCGCCGACCGGGGCGAGGCCGCCCCTCCGCGACCACCGCCTCGCCGCGACGGCCTCCATCGGCAGCGTCAACGGCTTTCCGCACGATTGGAGCGCGGGCTGGGTGAACGTCACCCTCGACGAGGTCGTGGACGAACTCGTACGGCAGCCGCTGGGCATCCTGCGGCCCATGGAACCCACCCCGGAAGGGCCCTGCCGGCGGCCGGTCCGCACGCGCGCACCGGCCGCCGGGCCGGCCTCCCCGCCCACGCCTCCCCCCTCGCCTCCCTCGCCCCCGTCACCTCCCTCCCGCCCCCCTCGCCTCCCTCGGCTCACCGCCGTCGGCGGTCGCCCCTCACTCGTCCCACGCCTGGACCATCGTCTGTCCGACGATCTTGCCGTCGCGCAGGGTGACCATCGACTCGGACAGGACGCGGACGCCGTCCGCGTACTCGCAGGACTCGCTGAAGGCGGCGCGGTCGCCCTGCACCACGCAGTCCTCCATCCGGTGCGTCATGTCGCGGCTGTACACGTCCTCCAGCATCGCGGCGATCTCGTCGCGGCCGTGCAGGACCGTCGGGTGGCTGGGCTGGCTGTTGCGGTCCACGACGCGGATCTCCGCGTCGTCCGCGTAGAGCGACAGCAGTGTCGTGGGCGTCCGGCCCTCCAAGCCCCTGCGCAGGGTCTCGGAGTCGAAGGCGGAACCCGTCGCGGTGCCCATGGTGACCTCCTTCGAGGACCACGGACCGCGGGGGACGGCCCGGCGGGCCCTCACCCTTCGAGCCTCCTCCGCCGCACCGCGCTCGGCAAGCGCGGACGCCCCTGGCGTCCCTCGGGAGAGGACCCCCTCGGCGCCCGTGCCCGCGGGGTGGCCCCATGCGGCGCGCCGGCACGATCTTCGAACGTCGCTGCCGCTGCCGCCGCCACTCTCGCCGCCGGGGCCCCGGCCGCAGGCCGGCCGGACCCGCTCTGCGCCGGACCCGCTCGCCGAGGCGCGGGGTCCCGCCGGACAGCGGGGCGAACCGCTCTCGGCCCCGGGCGAGCCGGGCGAGGCCGGGGCGCCGGCGGCGCGTCGGACGCGTCACCGCCGGCACCGGCCGTCCGGCCCCGCGACGTACGGTCCGGCCCCGACGTACGGCCGCGGGACCGCCCGGGCCCGGTGGTGGGGCCCGGAGCACGGGCGGCCCCGGCGGGTCAGTCCGCCGTCGCCAGGAACTGCGTCGCCGCCAGCTCGGCGTAGAGCGGATCGACGGTCACCAGTTCACGGTGGGTGCCCACCGCCCGCACCCGTCCGGCCTCCATGACCACGATCCGGTCGGCCGAGGTCACCGTCGACAGCCGGTGGGCCACCACGAGGACGGTGGTCGTACGGGCCACGTCCGCGACGGTGTCGCGCAGGGCCGCCTCGTTCACCGCGTCCAGCTGGGAGGTCGCCTCGTCCAGCAGCAGCAGCCGCGGACTGCGCAGCAGGGCACGGGCGATCGCCACCCGCTGGCGCTCACCGCCGGACAGCTTGGTCCCGCGGTGCCCGACCAGCGTGTCGAGCCCGTCCGGCAGACCGCCGACCAGCGCGTCCAGGCGGGTCGTCTTCAGCACCCGCAGCACGGTGTCGTCGTCGGCCTCCGCGTTCCCCAGCAGCAGGTTGTCGCGCAGCGTCCCCGACAGCACCGGGGCGTCCTGCTCGACGTAGCCGATGGCGGCGCGCAGGGCACCGAGGTCCCACTCGGGCAGCGGGCGGCCGTCGAGGGCTATCGTCCCGGAGCCGGGGTCGTAGAACCGCTCGACCAGGGAGAACACCGTGGTCTTGCCGGCGCCGGACGGGCCGACGAACGCGGTCATGCCGCGCGCCGGCACCTCGAACGTCACCCCGTGATGTACGTACGGCAGATCGTCGGCGTACCGGAAGCGGACGTCGGTGAAGGCCAGCGAGGCCGGTTCCGCCGCCGGCGAGGGCAGCGGCGCGGGACGGGACGCCGGCTCGGCGGGCAGCAGCAGCGTCTCCTGGATGCGGCCGAGCGCCGCCGAACCCGCCTGGTACTGCACGACGGCGCCGATGACCTGCTGGATCGGCGACATCAGGTAGAAGACGTACAGCAGGAACGCCACCAGTGTCGCGATGCCGATCGCGCCCGTGGCGACCCGCGCCCCGCCGACCGCCAGCACCGTGATGAACGCGCTCTGCATCGCCAGACCGGCGGTGTTGCCCGCGGCCGCCGACCACTTCGCGGCCGACACGCTCTGCCGCCAGGAGTCCTGCGCCGCCGCGTGCAGCGCCTTCTCCTCACGGTCCTCGGCACCCGCCGCCTTCACCGTGCGCAGCGCGCCCAGCACCCGCTCCAGCGAGGCGCCCATCACCCCGACCGCGTCCTGCGCCCGGCGGCTGGCCCGGTTGATGCGCGGCACGATCACCCCGATGACCGTCCCGGCGACCAGGATCACCGCGAGGGTGACCCCGAGCAGCACCGGGTCCACCACCCCCATCAGCACCACCGTCCCGACGAGCGTGAGCCCGCCGGTGCCGAGGCCGACCAGCGAGTCGGTGGTGACCTCCCGCAGCAGGGTCGTGTCCGAGGTCATGCGGGCCATCAGGTCACCGGGCTCGCTGCGGTCCACCGCCTCGATCCGCAGCCGCAGCAGGTACGACGACAGCGATCGCCGCGCGCTCAGCACCACCGACTCGGCCGTGCGCCGCAGCACGTACGAACCCAGCGCGCCCACCGCCGCGTTGGTGACCACCAGGACCGACAGCAGCACCAACGCCCCGGTGATCGCCCGGTCGTGGGACAGGTCCTCGATCAACCCCTTGGCCACCAGCGGCAGCAGCAGCCCGGTCGCCCCGGTGACCAGTGAGAGCAGCGCCCCGGCCAGCAGCGTCCAGCGGTGCGGTCGGACGTAGTGCAGCAGCAGCCGCCACGGGGGCTGGACGGCGGCCGTCTCCGCGATGCTCACGAGGCTCCTCGATGCCGGTCGGGTGTGCGGCGTTCAGGCTACGTCGTGCCCCGCGCGACCGGATCCGCGGAGACCTTTTCGGCCGGTGACCTGGCTCGACGTGCGTCGCCCACCGATCAGTGACGCGTAGGGTCGGGGGTGGACAGCGGGCCGCCGACGAAAGGAACAGCACCATGGCGCAGGAAGTGCGCGCAGTGATCGCACCGGGCAAGAACGAAGCGGTGCGGGTGGAGACGATTCTCGTGCCGGACCCCGGACCCGGGGAGGCCGTGGTGCAGATCCAGGCCTGCGGGGTGTGCCACACCGACCTGCACTACAAGCAGGGCGGCATCAACGACGACTTCCCCTTCCTGCTGGGCCACGAGGCGGCCGGCGTCGTGGAGGCGGTCGGCGAGGGCGTCACCGAGGTGGCCCCCGGGGACTTCGTGGTCCTGAACTGGCGGGCCGTGTGCGGCCAGTGCCGCGCCTGTCTGCGCGGACGCCCGCAGTACTGCTTCGACACCCACAACGCGAAGCAGCGGATGACCCTCGCCTCGACGGGGCAGGAACTGTCCCCGGCCCTGGGCATCGGCGCCTTCGCGGAGAAGACCCTGGTCGCCGCCGGCCAGTGCACCAAGGTCGACCCGTCCGTGTCGCCGGCGGTGGCCGGGCTGCTGGGCTGCGGCGTGATGGCCGGCATCGGCGCCGCGATCAACACGGGCGACGTCGGCCGCGGCGACACCGTCGCCGTCATCGGCTGCGGCGGGGTCGGCGACGCGGCGATCGCCGGGGCCCGACTGGCGGGCGCGGCGAAGATCATCGCCGTCGACATCGACGACCGCAAGCTGGCCACCGCCGAGGCGATGGGCGCCACCCACACGGTCAACTCCAAGGAGACGGACCCGGTCGAGGCGATCCGCGGGCTGACCGGCGGTTTCGGCGCGGACGTGGTGATCGAGGCGGTCGGCCGCCCGGAGACCTACCGGCAGGCCTTCTACGCCCGCGACCTGGCCGGCACCGTGGTGCTGGTGGGCGTGCCCACCCCGGAGATGAAGCTGGAACTGCCGCTGCTGGACGTCTTCGGACGCGGCGGCGCGCTGAAGTCGTCCTGGTACGGCGACTGCCTGCCCTCCCGCGACTTCCCCATGCTGATCGACCTGCACCTGCAGGGCCGCCTGGACCTCGGCGCGTTCGTGACCGAGACCATCGGGCTCGACCAGGTGGAGCAGGCCTTCGAGCGCATGCACCACGGCGACGTCCTGCGCTCGGTGGTGGTGCTGTGATGGCCACCCGCATCGAACGCGTCGTCACCTCCGGCAGCTTCAGCCTCGACGGCGGCACCTGGGACGTCGACAACAACGTCTGGATCGTCGGCGACGACCACGAGGCCGTCGTCGTCGACGCCGCCCACGACGCCGACGCCGTCCTCGCCGCCCTCGGCGACCGCCGGCTCACCGCCATCGTGTGCACCCACGCCCACAACGACCACATCGACGCCGCGCCCGCCCTCGCCGACGCGACCGGCGCCACGATCTGGCTGCACCCCGACGACCTCCCGCTGTGGAGGATGACCCACCCCGACCGCGAGCCCGACGCCCACCTGGTCGACGGCCAGGTCATCGAGGTGGCCGGCGCCGACCTCACCGTGCTGCACACCCCCGGCCACGCACCCGGCGCGGTCTGCCTGTACGAGCCGGGGCTCGGCGTCCTGTTCACCGGCGACACCCTCTTCCAGGGCGGCCCCGGCGCCACCGGCCGCTCCTACTCCCACTTCCCGACCATCATCGACTCCATCCGCGACCGCCTCCTGACCCTCCCGCCCGAGACGAAGGTCCTCACCGGCCACGGCGACCCGACCACCGTCGGCGCGGAGGCCCCCCACCTCCAGGAGTGGATCGCCCGGGGCCACTGAACGGCCCGCCCGGCACACGCTCCTCGGCCGACCGGGCGACCTCGCCGGAAAAGACGACAGGAGATGTCCGGCTTCCCCGTGATCCTCGATGACGGCGTCGATACGACGACGCCGACGCCGTCATCGTCGGGAACATCCGCAGGAGGTCGCACATGTCCGGTCCGCTGGAAGGCAGGGTCGCCCTGGTCGCCGGGGCGACCCGGGGAGCGGGGCGGGGCATCGCCGTGGAACTGGGGGCGGCCGGCGCCACCGTCTACGTCACCGGCCGCTCCACCCGCGCCCGCCGCTCCGCGTACGACCGCCCCGAGACGATCGAGGACACCGCCGACCTGGTCACCGAGGCCGGCGGCCACGGCATCGCCGTCCCCACCGACCACCTCGAACCCGCCCAGGTGCGCGCGCTCGTCGACCGGATCGCCGCCGAGCGGGACCGTCTCGACCTCCTCGTCAACGACATCTGGGGCGGCGAGAACCTCTACGCCTGGGACACCCCCGTCTGGGAGCACGACCTCGACGACGGACTGCGGCTGCTGCGGCTCGCCGTCGAGACCCACGCGATCACCAGCCACCACGCCCTGCCGCTCCTGCTGCGCCGGCCGGGCGGCCTGGTCGTCGAGGTCACCGACGGCACCGCCGAGTACAACCGCGACACCTACCGCGTGAGCTTCTTCTACGACCTCGCCAAGGCCTCCGTCCTGCGGATGGCCTTCGCCCTCGCCCACGAACTCGGCCCGCGCGGGGCCACCGCCCTCGCGCTCACCCCCGGCTGGCTGCGCTCCGAGATCATGCTCGACCACTTCGGGGTGCGCGAGGACAACTGGCGCGACGCGCTCGGGGCGGTCCCGCACTTCGCCATCTCCGAGACGCCCCGCTACGTCGGCCGCGCCGTCGCCGCCCTCGCCGCCGACCCGCACGTCGCCCGCCGTAACGGGCAGTCGCTGTCCAGCGGATCGCTCGCCCACGAGTACGGCTTCACCGACCTCGACGGCAGCCGCCCCGACGCCTGGCGCTACCTCGTCGAGGTCCAGGACGCGGGCAGGCCGGCGGACACGACGGGCTACCGGTGATCCGGCCCGGCGGGTGACCCGGTCCCGGCACCTGTCCCGCCATCGGCCCGGGCCGGTGCCGGGACCGGGGTCGGGGTCGGGGTCGGGGTCGGGTAAGTTCACCGTTTCGTCACAGTACGAGCCGCCCTACAACCGAAACGCCGTCGGACGGGTCTAGTGGGTGGAGTCGCCGGAATCGGGCCAGGGAGAGGCAGTGGCAGTCATGGGGGACATACGCAGACGAGGTGCCGTCGTGCTCGGGGTCACGGGGCTGATCGCGCCGCTGACGCTCGCGCTGGGCGCAGCGCCGGCACAGGCCGCGAGCTGCACCACGCAGGCCGGGCCGTACCAGAAGCAGGTCGAGAAGTTCCTCGGCCGGCCGGTCGACGGCCGGCAGTCGTCGGCCGACTGCAAGGCCGTGCAGGCCTTCCAGAACAAGCACGGCATCACGCCGAACATCGGCTACGCGGGACCCGTCACCTGGGGTGTGATGGATCTCATGAACAAGCAGAAGGCGGTGGGCACCAAGCCCAACAAGGCGGGCAAGTGCCCGACCAACAAGGGCCGCATCGCCTGCGTGAACCTCACCCTCCAGATCAGCTGGATCCAGGACGGCAGCCGCCTCGTCTACGGGCCCGTCCCGGTGCGCACCGGACGCGACGGCTACGAGACCCGCACCGGCCTGAAGAAGGTCTACTGGCGCAACATCGACCACGTGTCGAGCATCTACAACGTGCCGATGCCGTACAGCCAGTTCTTCGACGGCGGCCAGGCCTTCCACTCGGTCGGCGTCAGCATGTGGAACCCGCCCGGCTCGCACGGCTGCGTCAACATGACGAAGACGACCGCGAAGAAGTACTGGTCCCTGCTCAAGACCGGTGACGACGTCTTCGTGTACGGCCGCAAGCCGGGCACCTGACCGTCGGCGGACCGGCGGACCGGCGGACGGGACGAACGGGACGACGGAACGGACGTGATCAGTGACACGTCCGTTCTGTCCGTTTAACTCATGTATTACTCACGCCGCCTTCACCCCGGGCCCCGTAAGATTCACACCATGTCCACCACTGTTGAACACCTGACCGAGCGCTCGGCGCGATCGGCCGCGGAGGTCAACGAGGAGATCAGAGCCCTGTGGCTCCGGTCGGGCGGGACACTGACGGGCGAGCAGCGCGAGGAGTACCGGCGGCTCGTCCTGGAGTGGGCCGCCGTGGCCCCGCAATCGGCCGAGGCGGCCTGACCGGCCGTCCGGCAGCGGGGCCTTCCGCCTCTCGCCGGGCTCCGCCCCGCACGATCCGTCAGGGCACCCCTCGTGGGTGCCCTTCTCGTCGTCCGGCGGAGCGCCGTGGGCGCCCCGCCTCCTCTCCCGTCTCACCCCCAGCTCGCCGAGTACTGTCGCTGGTACGCCTTGCGGTCCTGCTCCGCCCGGATGTACCGGGTCGCCACCAGCGCCACCAGGCTGCCCGCGATCACCAGCAGGCCGGGCCCGATGTTGCGCGGGTCGGTGAGTCGCGTCACCAGTGACGTCGCGTCCGTGCCGCCCGTCACCGGTGTCGTCGAGCCCGGCGTGACCGACCCCGGGGCCACCGCGGCCTGCGTCGGCGACGACGACGGCCGGGGAGCGGCCTCGGACGGCGCGGGCGAGGCGCCGGCCCCGGCCGCCTCCGACGGCGCCGCCACGATCAGCTGCACACCGAGCTGCGCCAGCGCCTTCGTCACCGGCTGGAAGAAGGTCGTACCGCCCGTCGTGCAGTCACCGCTGCCGCCCGAGGTGACGCCGAGCGCGACGCCCTCGGAGAACATCGGCCCGCCGCTGTCGCCGGACTCGGCGCACACGTTCGTCTCGATCAGCCCGGAGACGGTGCCCTCCGGGTAGTTGACCGTCGCGTCGAGCCCGGTCACCTCACCGTCGCGCAGACCGGTGGTGCTGCCGCTGCGGAACACCCGCTGCCCCACGGCCGCGTCGCCGACGCCCGTGATCCGCACGCCGTTGCCGTCGCCGATGGCCACGATGTCCGCCCCCGCGCCGGCCTCCCCGCCGGCGTACTGCACGAGCGAGAAGTCGGAGCCGGGGAACGTCGAGCTGACCGTCCGGCCCACCTGCCGGGTGCCCTGGTTGTCCGCGAACCAACTGGCCCCGGCGGGGCCGCAGTGCCCGGCGGTGAGGATGAAGTCGTTCGACCCGTTCGTCACGTTGAACCCCGCCGAACAGCGGCCGCCGGTCGACAGGATGGGCTGGGCGCCGTTGAGCCGGGTGGTGAAGGTGCCCTCGGTGCGCTCCATGCGGACGAAACTGCCGATGCCCGACGCCACGTCCGTCATCCGCCCCCAGTCGGAGGCGGACACGGTACTGTCGCCGCGCACCACGACCTGGTTGGACCGGTAGTCCATCACCCAGGCGGTGCCGGCCACCCGGGGCGCCGAACGCAGCGCCGCCGCCGCCGACTTCAGCTCGTTCATGCTGTGCCCGACCACCTTCGCCCCGGCGCCCGCCGCGCGGACCGTCGCGGCGGTGGCCTCGTCGGTGACCGCGACGACCGGGCGTCCCGAGGAGTCGACCCAGGTGCCCGCCGTCCGCGCGGTGCCGAGCCGCTTCACCAGGTCCGCGCCGGTGCCCGCGACGGACCGCGCCGTGCCGCCCGGCACCGCCGTGGTCGCGGGCGTCTCGCTCGCCATGGCGGCCTGCGTGACCATGGCACCCCCCAGGAGGAGCCCGCCGACGGCCGCCAGCCGTGTCGCTCGCCGGACGATCCGTCGTCGTACGTGCCTCATGCCTGGCTCCCGGGAACAGCGAACGCGCGGTACCGACACCGCGGGGCCCTCCGGTCGTCGAGGACCCTCACTTCCTTACGTGCCGGGGCCCGGCCGCGTTCACCCCGGAAACGATCACCTCACGGCTCGCGGGCCACCCCGCCGGACACGGCGACCTCCTCGGGCTCCGCCCCCGCCGGTCCCCTCCGGGCGCCGGCGCGAACAGGACACCGCCGGGTCCTCCTCGTCGCCGGCGACGGCCACGGAACTGCTCCCGGGGTGCCCACGGTGCCTGGTGCCCGCGGTGCGTGCGGCTCTTCGTACGGCTCTTCCTGTGCTCCAAGGAGCAGTCGGGACCGGGCAGTTGCCCACCGGGCCCGGTCCGCGGTCTTGCGCCGTCGCGGCCGGACGCCGGGGACGGGCCTCTATCGTGAGCCCATGACCAGGACCCCGCACGAACCGTCCGGTGAGCCGGATCCGCTGCGCGCCCTCACCCTCGACGACCTCCGGCGCCGCACGAGCATGAAGTGGCGCACCCACCCCGACGACGTCCTGCCGCTGTGGGTCGCCGAGATGGACGTCCCGCTCGCCGGGCCGGTCGTCCGGGCGGTCGGCGAGGCGATGGCCCTGGGCGACACCGGCTATCCGGCGGGCAGCGGCTACGCCGAGGCGCTGGCCGCGTTCGCCGCGAAACGGTGGGGCTGGCACGGCCTCGCGGTCGAGCGGACGGCGATCGTGCCCGACGTGATGCTGGGCGTCGTCGAGATGCTCAGGCTGGTGACCGGGCCCGGCGACCCGGTCGTGGTCAACCCGCCGGTGTACCCGCCGTTCTTCCAGTTCGTCGAGCACATGGACCGCCGGATCGCCGAGGCGCCGCTCGGCGCGGACGGGCGGCTCGACCTCGACGTCCTGGAAGCGGCCTACCGGCGGGCCACCCGGGGCGGCGGACGCGCCGCCCACCTGCTGTGCAGCCCGCACAACCCGACCGGCACCGTGCACACCGCCGGGGAACTCGCCGCCGTGGCCGCCCTAGCCGACCGGTACGGCGTCCGGGTGGTCGCCGACGAGATCCACGCCCCGCTCACGGCCGGCGGCGTCGACTTCGTGCCGTACCTGAGCGTGCCCGGCGCGGACGGCGGCCTGTCGCTGATGTCGGCGTCGAAGGCCTGGAACCTCGCCGGGCTGAAGGCCGCCCTCGCCGTGGCGGGGCCCGCGGCCGCGGCCGATCTGGCGCTGCTGCCGGAGGAGGTCGGCCACGGCCCGAGCCACGTCGGCGTCCTCGCCCACACCGCCGCGCTGCGCGACGGAACGGCCTGGCTGGACGCGCTGCTCGCCGGCCTCGACGACAACCGCCGCCTGCTCACCGCCCTCCTCGCCGACCGGCTGCCCGGTGTCGTGCACCGGCCCGGCGGGGGGACGTACCTGGCCTGGCTGGACTGCCGGGCGCTCGGCCTCGGCGACGACCCGGCGCGGGTCTTCCTGGAGCGGGGCCGGGTCGCGCTGAGCCCCGGCCCGGACTTCGGCACCGGTGGCGCCGGGCACGTGCGGCTGAACCTGGCGACCTCGCCCGGCATCCTCACCGAGGGGGTGCGCAGGATGGCCGCCGCCCTGCGCTGACCCCGGCGCCCCCGCCTACACTGCGGGCATGGACGACAAGGCGCTCGACCGGCTCGGAGCGGGCAAGTACCTGCTGATCACCAGCTACCGCAAGAACGGGACCGGGGTCGCCACCCCGGTGTGGGTGGTGCGCGACGGGGACGCCCTCGGAGCCTGGACGGTCACCGGCTCCTGGAAGGTGAAGCGGATCAGGGCCCGCGGCGACGTCCTGGTCGGCCCCTGCGACGTGCGCGGCAATCCCACCGGGGAGCAGGTCCCGGCCCGCGCCGAGATCTGCGACGCGCCGACCACCGCCCGCTACCGGGCCCTGATCGCCCGCAAGTACGGCGTCGTCGGCCGTCTCACGCTGCTCGGCAGCAGGCTCCGGCGGGGCCCGGACGGCACGGTCGGGATCCGCGTGACCCTGGACGGGTGAGGGACGGGGGCCGTCCGGCCCCGCCTCTCCCCGAGGTCAGTGCCAGGCCCGGTACGGCTCGTCGAGCAGCTGGAAGACCGGCTCGCCCCGCACCGGGTCCTTGGCCGTGGACAGCCGGACCCGGTCGCCGCTGTGGATGCCGATGAGCGGCCCCGTCACCCGGCCGCGCACCACGAAGCCCTCGGCCATCTCGACCAGGGACACGTTGCGCGCGGAGGGGGTGTTGCGGTGCACCACCGTCGCGTGGCGGACCGTGCCCGTGCCCTCGCTGCGCTCCGTGCGCAGGTCGCTGCCCTGGCACACCGGACACAGCAGCCGGTGGTACATGGCGGTGCCGCACCAGGTGCAGCGCTGGAAGAGGATCGTGTCCGCGTCCGCTGCGGCCCTGCGGTCCAGAAGACCCGCCGAGGTGCCCGCCGCCTGCTGAACGGCGCTTCCTGAGTGGTGGTACACGCTGGTCAACTCCCTGCACTTCGGCCGGAATGCGCCGTGCGCGGCTCACCCGGGCACGGGCGTGCGCGGTTCGCCGTGCCACCGTGCACGCCCACAGGGTATGGCACTCAGTGCCACCGGTAAAGGCACTGCGTACCCCCAATCTGACGGGGTCCCGCGGCCGTCCTAGCCGCGCCCGAGGGTCGTCTCGATCTCCTGCACCACCCGCCACAGGGGCGCTCCGCGCCGCGACACCACGACGACCACGTCCTCCGGGTCCTGGGGGTCCTCACCGGCCCCGGGGCGTCCGGGGCGGTCCGGCGCCGGGGCGGCGGGCGGGGCGCCGAACGCGGACTGCACACAGTCCAGGGCGTGGTCCACCGTCGTGCTCGCGTCGGTCTCGCCGTCCGAACGCAGCCAGGACCGCAGCGCGTTGTTGTGGGCGGCGACCACGGCGGCCGCGATCACGTCGGCCCGCAGATTGCCGTCGGGCCGGCCGGCGAAGCGGCCCCGGAGGTACTCGGCGAGGGCGCGCTCGTAGCGCCACACCACCGACAGCTCGTACGCGCGCAGTCCCGGCACCTGTCTGGTGAGGCGGTAGCGCTGCACGGAGAAGGAGGGGTTCTCGGCGTACATCCGCAGCACCAGCCGGGCGGCGTCGCAGACCCGGCGCACCGGTTCGTGCCCCTCGTCGCTCGCGGCGAGGAAGGCGGTCATGTCGGCCAGACAGCGCTCGTGGTCGGGGAAGACCACGTCCTCCTTGGAGGGGAAGTAGCGGAAGAACGACCGTCGTCCCACCCCCGCGAGAGCCACGATGTCGTCGACGGTGGTCTGTTCGTAGCCCCGCTCCAGGAAGAGCCGGAAGGCCGCCGCGACCAGGGCGTCCCGCATGGGCGGCTTGGCGCCGGCCGCCTCGGCGCTGTCACTGGAGCTCATGGCAGGGAACGTAACACCCGGCCGGTGGCGATGGCACTCGGTTCCCTCCGCGAGGGAACCGAGTGCGGTCGCCGAAGTGCCGCCGTCAGAACCGTTCGGCCGCCTCGACCACGTTGGTCAGCAGCATCGCCCGCGTCATCGGACCGACCCCGCCGACCGGCGGCGCGAACGACCCCGCGACACCGCTCACGTCCGGGTGGACGTCACCGAGGATGCCCTCGACGGTGCGCGTGAGACCGACGGACAGCACGGTCGCGCCCGGCTTGATCCAGTCCGGCGTCACCATGTGCGCGACACCGGCCGCCGCGACGACCACGTCCGCCACGCGCGCGTGCGCGGCGACGTCCTGGGTGGCCTCGTGGCACAGGGTCACGGTGGCGTGCTCGGAGCTGCGGGTCAGCATCAGGCCCAGCGGCCGGCCCACCGTCACACCGCAGCCGATGACGCAGAACTGCTGGCCGGTGATGGCCACGTGGTTGCGGCGCAGCAGGTCGATGATGCCGCGCGGGGTGCAGGGCAGCGGCGCCGGGATGCCGAGCACCAGCCGGCCCAGGTTGGCCGGGTGCAGACCGTCGGCGTCCTTCACCGGGTCGATCAGCTCCAGCACGGCGTGCGTGTCGATGTGCGCGGGCAGCGGCAGCTGCACGATGAACCCGGTGCACGCCGGGTCGGCGTTCAGCCGCAGCACCGCCGCCTCCACGTCGGCCTGCGAGGCGGTGGCGGGCAGTTCGACGCGGATCGAGGCGATGCCGACCTGGGCGCAGTCGCGGTGCTTGCCGCCGACGTAGGAGCGGCTGCCCGGGTCGTCGCCGACGAGGATCGTGCCGAGCCCCGGGGTGATGCCGCGCTCCTTCAACGCCTCCACGCGCAGAGCGAGTTCGTTCTTGATGTCGGCCGCGGCGGCCTTGCCGTCCAGGAGTGTTGCGGTGGTCACGGAAGTCGCGAGCCCTTCAGAAGTACCGAAGACGTACAGCGGAGACGACGGGGGAGACGACGCTGTCCCGGACCGGTCGGACGATCCGATACCCGACCCCTTCATCGTACGTCCCACCCGCCCCGGGACCGTCCCGGCGAGAGGGCCCCCGGGCCCCGCGCGGAACCTCCCCCGGCCCCCGACGTACGCTGCCCGCACCGCCGCACCGCCCGCACCGCCCGCACCGCCGAGGAGTCCCGCATGTCCGCCGTCCGCCGCCGCCTCCTCTACGTCACCGACCTCGCCTACGAGGCCCGTGGGCGCCGCTACGGCGACGAGGACGTCTTCCTCACCTCCCGGCTGCGCGCCCACTTCGACCTCGCCCTGTGCCACCCCCTGGAGGCGGCCGCGCTGATGGACGCCTTCGACGCCGTCGTCGTCCGCAACAGCGGCCCCGTCCTCGGCTACCGCGAGGAGTACGACGCCTTCCGCGCGCGGGCGCTGAGCTCCGGCACCCGCGTCTACAACCCGCTCACGGGCCGTGCCGACATGGCGGGCAAGCAGTACCTCCTCGACCTGAGCGCCGCCGGCTTCCCGGTGATCCCCACCGTCGACCGCCCCGAGGACCTGCACCTGCTGCCCGGGGCCGACCGCTACGTGGTCAAGCCCAAGCTGGGCGCCGACTCCATCGGCCTGCGGATCGTCGCCCCCGACGCCCTGCCGGCCCTCGCCGACGGCGCCACCCTGATCCAGCCGTGCGTCGACTTCGCCCACGAGATCTCCTTCTACTTCGTCGACGACGACTTCCAGTACGCCCTGTACGCCCCGCACCCCGACCGGCGCTGGCGGCTGGAGCCGTACGACGCCACCGCGCGGGACCTGGAGTTCGCCCGCCGCTTCGTCGACTGGAACGGCCTCGCGCACGGCATCCAGCGCGTCGACGCCTGCCGCGCCCCGGACGGCGAGCTGCTGCTGGTCGAGCTGGAGGACCTCAACCCGTACCTCTCCCTGGACGTCCTGGACGACGGGAAGAAGGACGCCTTCGTCACCGCCGTGACCCGTTCCCTGCACGGTTTCCTCGCCGGCTGAACCCCGCCGCCCCCGCGCCCGTACCTCTCCCCGGGAACACCGGGAGAGGTGCGGAACCCGCACGGAGGGAGAGCAGCGTGCCGACAGCGGACGAGTCCGGAGAGCCGCACGAACGCCCGGTCCTGGAACCCGTCCGGGTCCTCAGACCGCGCAACACCGACGCCCTGGCGGAGCTGTTCCGCGAACTGACCGAGGATCCCGACGACACCGGGGCCGCCGGGGGCTACGACAGCGTCACCCTGCCGGCCGAGGAGAGGACCGAGGAACTCCCGCCGGTGCCGCCCGCGAAGCCGCCCGCCGCGCGCGGTCCCGGACCGCGCCGGGGCGCCGTCGTCGCGGCCGCCGTGCTGGCGGCGGCGCTCGTCGGGTTCGGCTGCGCCCTCCTGCTGCCGGACGGCGGCGGCCCGCGGACCCCCGCCCGGACCCTCCCGGCGGCCACCACGCCCGCCCCGCCCGCCACCACCGCGCCCCCGGCCGACCCCGACGGCCCCGGCACCCTCCGCGAGGGCGCCACCGGCCCCCGGGTCACCGACCTCCAGCAGCGCCTGCGGCGCATCCCGAACGTCTACGACGACGGCGCCACCGACGGCCGCTACGACACCGTCCTGACCGAGGCCGTGGCCCGCTTCCAGCTCTGGTACGGCATCCGCGGCGACGAGAGCGGCGTCTACGGCGACGACACCCGCCGCGACCTGGAGGCGCGCACCGGCTGACGGGCGTCAGGCGGAGTGCTCGTCCTCGTCCGGCACCCGGATGTCCAGCACGCACACGTCGTCCCGGCGCTCCGTCTCCAGCAGTGCCCCGAGCAGCCGGTCCAGCGGGGCCGACCCGCCCGCACCCGGCAGCACGGCGGCGTGGGCCAGCCGGTCCAGGCCGTCGTCGATGCACTCCGAGGGCCGCTCCACCAGACCGTCGGTGTACAGCACCAGGCGGTCACCGGGCGCGAGGCGGCACTCGGACTCCTCGTAACGCGCGTGGTCGGTCGCGCCGAGCAGCATCCCGAAGGGCCGGTCGAGGTAACGGGCCTTCTCGTCCCGCACCAGCAGGGGCGGCGGATGGCCCGCCTGCGCCCAGACCAGGCGCCGTTCGCGGGGGTTGTAGCGGGCCAGGACCATGGTCGCGGTGCCCTGGGGATCACGGGAGTGCAGCAGCAGGGCGTTGAGCCGGGCGAGCGCGCCGGTCAGCGACGAGCCGGTGATGACCATGCCCTTGGCGGTGAAGCGCAGCAGGGCCATCGCGGCGACCGCGTCGACGCCGTGTCCGGCCACGTCGCCCACCACGAACAGGGCGTCGCCGTCGGGCAGTTCGATGGCGCTGAACCAGTCACCGCCGACGTTGAGACCCGACTGGGCGGGCAGGTAGGCGATGTCGACCCGCAGCCCCGAGAGCTGTACGGGCTGCTTCGGCAGCGGGAGCAGCGCGTCCTGGAGCCGGGCCGCCATCGTGCGTTCGGCCTGCAGCACGCCGCGCTGGGTGAGGATGGCCCGTTCGCTGGCGACGAGGGCGAGTTCGGCGCTGCGCTGTGCGGTGATGTCCTGGACGAAGCCGTGGACCTCCACCGGGGTGCCCCGGTCGTCCGACACGGCCTCGGCGACGACCCGCAGGTGCCGGGCCCCGTCGCGGGCGGCGATCCGGAACGGCACGTCGCACGGCCGGCCCTCCAGCACCAGGTCCGAGACGGCGCGGGCCACCGCGGGCATGTCCGCGGGCAGCGCCAGGCTCGGCAGCTGGGCCAGCGGCACGGCGCCCTGCGCGGGGTCGCGGCCGAGGACGGCGAAGGCCTGGGAGGACCAGTTCGCCTCGTCGGTGGCCAGGTGCCAGGTGGCCCAGCCGAGGTTGCCGAGCCGCTGCAGGTCCGCGAGGCGCTGTTCCTGCCGGTCCGAGGGGTCGTGCCGGATCCAGTTGAGGACCAGCCCGTCGCCCAGCCGCGCCACCCGCGCCGAGTAGGTGGACAGCTCCCCGACCCCGGCCACGACGCGCTGCCGGGCGAACGGCTCGCTCTCGTACGGCTGTCCGGACGCCAGAGCCTGCAGACAGCCCTGCCACAGGGGTTCCCCGGCCGTCCCCGGCCAGCACTCCAGGAAGCGCAGGCCGAGCAGTTCCCGGCCGTGGCGGCCGAGGGCGTCGGAGGTGTCCGCGGTGACGGCGTCGATGCGGAAGTCCTCCACGTCCCCGGACGGGGAACGCAGCGGCGTGAGCAGCACCGAGGTGCCCGGGAGCCGGTCGAACACCGTCCGCACCGCGTCCGCGGCCGCGCCGATCGCGGGGTCCTGCCGGATGCCGAACATCCGCAGCGGCCCCGCGCACAGCCGGACGGCGGCGAGCAGGTGCCGACGGGCGTCGGGGGCGAACGGCTCCGTGCTGCGCCGCAGCACTCCGACGGCGACGTCGGCGGGGTGCCCCCCGTCGGTCACGGGCAGCCAGGCGCGGGTCGGCCACCGTTCGGCGGGTTCCCCGATCAGCTGGTAGCGCCACCGGTCCGCCTGCGTGTTCTCCAGCCAGCGCGGCTCACCGGAGTCGAGGGCGTCCAGCGCGGCGATCCCGCTCATCGGCGGCACCCGGCGCCACTGCTCGACCAGCACGTCGTCCACGCCCACGTGCCCGACCAGTTCGAGTCCGCCGACCGGCAGCCGTGTGTAGATCATCACGGCCTCGGCCGCGATGTCCGACGGGAGATGGTCGAGCAGACAGCGGGCGAGGTCCTGCGGTCCGCCGACCCGGACCAGCGCCCGGGCGAAGCGGGCCAGGGCCTCGCCGTCGGCTTCCCCGCCGGGCGGCGCGGGCGCGGGCGGGCGGGCGGTGGCGTCGTCGTCGGCCCGGGGCGGCAGCACGGTCGCGCGGGTGGACGGGGCCAGGCCCCCGAGCGTGATCCAGCACTCCTCGAGCAGGGTCCGCCGGGCGTCCCCGGCCCGCTGCCGGAGCTCCTCCTCGGCGGCGTTCAGGGAGCAGCCGGTGCGGGCCATGACGGCGCCCTTGGCGCGTTCCAGCACCACCGAGGTGGCCGCCGCCTCCTGGAGCCGGTCGAGCTCCGCGCGCTGGCGTGCGACCACCTTGGCCAGGGCGGCCAGGTCGGGTACGGCACCGGTTTCGAAAGGCCGGGCGGCTTCGCTCGTCACGTCTTGAGCATCGCATACCGCCCAGGGTGCGGGCATGGCCTCGGGGCATCGCTCCCGTCGGCGGGGACGGCGGGGCGGAGCGACAGGCGGAAGATGTGGTTCAGCGGCCGGTGCCGCTCTCCACGAGCGCCTCGCAGACCGCCCGGACACTGCGGGCGATGTGCTGGAGCTGGAGCACCTCGGCGGCGTACAGCTTGATCGTGTGTTCGATGACGGACTCGGGCAGACCGAGGCGCGGCAGGTCGGCGCGGGCGGTCTGGAGCGCGGTGCGGGCCACCCGGATCTCGTGCTGGACCTGGATCTGCGCATGGCGGGCGAGCAGCACGGGGTGGCGCAGCAGCGCGGGGTAGCTCGCGTAGCGCGCGGGTACCAGCTCGCGCAGCCACTTGGCGGCGGAGCGCTCCCAGTCGTAGCTGCCGGGGGTCTTGACCTGGCACGGCCAGTCCGGGCTGATGCGCGTCGTCGTCAGGGGCATGGTCATCGCTTCCGGGTGTGTGTCGTCGTGACGGGTGGTCCGACGGTTCAGGGCGGCCCCGGTCCAGGGGATGACCGGGGCCGCCGCGGGCGCTCGCTCCGGCGAGGCCCCGAACACCCTCGGCGCCGACGCGGGTGGGGGACGGCGGCTTCGGGTGCTCGTTCTGGTGCCCTTGGCGGGCGGGTGCGGCCGTGAGCAGTATTTATATATGCCGTCCGCTTTGCAAGGAGTATGAAAACATTCATGCTCGATTTGTTCGCAATGGTCCGCCGACGATTTCCGGAGGCGGGGGGTGGGGGAGCGGGCGGCCGGTGCCGGGTCAGTCCCGCAGGAAGAACTGGTGCTGCTCGGCGATCTGCTCGTACTCCTCCAGCCGCGCCTGCGTCCGTTCCGGACCGGCGTCCGTCATGGCCTGGAGCAGCGCCGCGGCCATCACGCCGGGGGCGGCGTAGGAGTCGAACACCAGCCGCGAGCCGGTCCCGGTGGCGAAGGTGACGTCGGCCTCGTCGGCCACCGGCCCCAGCGCCAGGTCGGTGACCAGCGCGACCCTGAGGCCGGCGCTGCGCGCGACCCGCACCGCGGTCAGCGTCTCCTGCGCGTGCCGGGGCATCGAGAAGGCCAGCACCCACGTCCCGCCCGCCTCCCGGGACTGCAGCAGGGCGTCGTACGCGACGCTGCCTCCCAGGGTCACCAGCCGCACGTCCGGGTGGATACGACGGGCCGCGTAGGCGAAGTACTCCGCCAGCGAGGCCGAGATGCGCAGGCCCAGGACGGTCAGCGGGGCGGAGGCCGAGAGCTGCCGGCCCACGTCGATGACCCGGTCCGGGTCGGCGAAGTCGCGGCGCAGGTTCTCCAGGTTCTCCAGTTCCGCGTCGACCGCCGCCTGGAGTTCGTTGCTCCGGTTCTCCTCGGCCGCCGCCGGGCCGCCCGAGAGCGTGCCGAGCGCGATCGACTGGAGCCTCTCCCGCAGCGCCGGGTAGCCGCTGAAGCCGACCGCCGCCGCGAACCGGGTCACCGAGGGCTGGCTGACCCCGACCCGCTCGGCGAGGTCGGTGATCGACAGGAACGCCGCCTCGGTGAGGTGCTCGATCAGGTACTGGGCGATCCGCCGCTGCCCCGGGGACAGGTGGGGCCCGTCGAACAGCGCCCTGAGGCGGGAGGTCGCGGACACCTCCGCCTCCGGACCGGTCCTGCCCGAGGTGATCGTGGTCGCCTGTGCGCGTGCCTGCTGAGGCGATGGCACCGGTCCTCCTCCTTGTTCTCCCACGACGCTCAACATAGCCCACGGACCGTGCCCGGCCGGGTGCGCGAAGAGCGGCACCGGGCCCCGCGAGGAGGCGGCGGACCGCGGGGCGGCGGACCGCGACAGCAGGCGGGGCGGGCGGCGGACGACGGCCCGGGGGAGGGGAGTCGGGGCGTGCCTCCCGCAGGGCACGGGGAGGGGGCCGGGACGCGCCGGTGGTGGCGGGGTGGGAGCGAGGGACGGTCCGCACGGAACGGTGGTCGGCGCTCCGGTCGGCGTAGCGGTCGCCGGCGTCGGGGTGCGCGTGGGCGTGGGCGTGCAGGGTGTCCGCCGTGGTGCCGGTCAGCCCGGTGAAGCAGGCCAGGGCCCGTGCCCGCGCGGCCTCCTTCGGTCCGGCGTCGGCGGGGTCGGCCGGCGGGGCGGCGGCGAGGGCGGTGGTCATGACGCGGCCGCCCATGACGCCGTTCAGCCGGCGGGGCCCGCTCCCGTCCCGGGACCGCACGGCCGGTCCGCGGGGTCCCGCACGACCAGGTCGGCGCGCTCGCGCGTGGCCGCCACCAGATCGGCGTTGTCCTGGTCCGGGCCCCGGACCCAGGCGAGGGCCTCCTCGTGCGACTTGCCGAACTCCTCGTGGCGGGCGATCAGTCGGCGGACGCGTTCCCCCTCGTCGGTCTCGCAGAACCACACCGCGTCCAGCTCGGGGCGCACGCGCGCCCACGCGCCCGTGTCCAGCAGCAGGTAGTTGCCCTCCGTCACCACGAGACGGGCGGACGGCGGCACCGGGACGGCGCCCGCGACCGGCTGCTCCAGGACCCGCTCGAAACCGGGCGCGTACACGACGTCCTCGCCGCCCGCCTCCTCCCGCAGCCGACGCAGCAGGGCCGCGTACCCGGCCGCGTCGAACGTGTCGGGCGCCCCCTTGCGGTCGCGGCGGCCCAGCCGGTCCAGCTCGGCGTCGGCCAGGTGGAAGCTGTCCATCGGCACGTGCGCCACCCAGGGCTCCCCGGTGCCGTTCAACTCCCGCACCAGGCGCCGTGCGAGCGTCGTCTTGCCCGAGCCGGGAGCGCCGGCGATGCCGAGGATCGCGCGCCGCCCCGGCCGGGTGAGCGCACGCGCGCGGGGCAGCAGGTCGTCATGGGTGAGCACACGGCACAGTGTCGCAGCCCGGAAGGGCACCCCGAGGGGCCGCACGAGGAGAGGAGCGGAACGCGACGTGCACGACATGTCGGAGGACGAGAGGCGGATCCGCGCGCTGATCACGCGCTGGGCCGACGCGGTCCACCGCGGCGACCTGGAGGGCGTGCTCGCCGACCACGTCGAGGACCTCCTGCTGTACCACGTGACCCCGCCCGACGACGGCCTGCGCGGACTCGCCGCCTACCGGGCGCTGTGGCCGCCGTTCTTCGCCTGGCAGTCCCGGGGCGCGCTGTTCGAGATCGACGTCCTCGACGTCACCGCCGGCCCGGAGGTCGCCTTCGCGCACGCCCTGCTGCGCTGCGGCACCCCCGGGGAACTGGCCGGACGGCCGACGCTGCGGCTGCGGCTGACGTTCGGCCTGCGCAAGCGGCGCGGCCGCTGGACGATCGCCCACGAGCACCACTCGTTCCCGCACGACTGACCGCGCGCGACCGACCGTGCCGGTGACCGCGCGGCCGGCCGCACCCGGGACCGCACGCGGCGTCATGTGGCGCGCGCCACCCGGTGGGAAGCCCCCGGAAGGGGAACGGGACCGGTATGACGACGACGCTCGGTCTTCCGGACACGATCCAGGCCTGCCTCTTCGACCTCGACGGGGTCGTCACACGGACGGCCGTGGTGCACGCGGCGGCCTGGAAGGAGACGTTCGACGCCTTCCTGCGCGAACGCGACGGCGCCGGTCACCGGCCCTTCGACTCCTCCCACGACTACGACGAGTTCGTCGACGGCCGTCCGCGCGCGGACGGCGTCCGCACCTTCCTGGCCTCCCGCGGCATCCGGCTGCCGGAGGGCTCCCCGGACGACCCGCCGGACGCGGCGACGGTCCACGGCCTCGGCAACCGCAAGAACGAGCTGCTCCTGGCGAGGATCCGCGCCGACGGCGTCGAGGCCTACGGGAGCACCCTCGCCTATCTGCGGGCCGCCCGCGCGCGGGGCCTGCGCACCGCGGTGGTCTCCTCCAGCGCCAACACCCGTGACGTGCTGCGCTCGATCGGCGCCGAGGACCTCTTCGAGGTGCGCGTCGACGGCGTGGTCGCCGCCGAGCGCGGCCTGCCGGGCAAGCCGCACCCCGACACCTTCCTCGCCGCGGCCCGCGAACTCGGCGTCGCACCCGACCGGGCCGCCGTCTTCGAGGACGCGCTGGCCGGCATGGACGCGGGCCGCGCCGGGCACTTCGGGTACGTGGTGGGCGTTGACCGGGTGGGGCAGCGCGACGCCCTGTACGCCCACGGCGCGGACGTCGTCGTGAAGGACCTGGCCGACCTGGCCGCACCGGGGGAACTGGGGGAACACGAGTGATCACCGACCGGCCCTACGCCGTCGAGCCCTGGCAGGTGCGCGAGACGCACCTCGACCTCGACGCCCTCGCCCGCAGCGAGTCGGTGTTCGCCCTGTCCAACGGGCACGTCGGCTGGCGCGGCAACCTCGACGAGGGCGAACCCCACGGCCTGCCCGGCAGTTACCTCAACGGCGTGCACGAACTGCACCCCCTGCCCTACGCCGAGGCGGGGTACGGCTATCCGGAGTCCGGCCAGACCGTCATCAACGTCACCAACGGCAAGGTCCTGCGACTGCTGGTCGACGACGAGCCGTTCGACCTGCGCTACGGCCGGCTCGTCTCCCACGAACGCGTCCTCGACCTGCGCCGGGGCGTCCTGGAACGCACCTGCGAATGGACCTCGCCGGCCGGCTCGACCGTGCGGGTGCGCTCCACCCGGCTGGTCTCCCTCAGCCAGCGCGCGATAGCCGCCGTCGCCTACGAGGTGGAGGCCGTCGACAGCCGCTGCCGCGTCGTCGTCCAGTCCGAACTCGTCACCAACGAGAGCCTGCCCGAGCCCGCCGCCGACCCGCGGGCCGCGCGGGCGCTGAAGTCGCCGCTGGAGCCGGAGGAGGACGTGGCAGTCGGCCGCCGGCTGCGGCTGGTGCACCGCACCCGGCGCAGCGGACTGCGGGTGGCCGTCGCCGCCGACCACACCGTCACCGGCCCCGGCAGCACCACCACCGACAGCGAGAGCAACGTGGACGTCTCCCGTCTCACCGTCACCTCCGTGCTGGAGCCCGGCGAGACGCTCCGGGTGGAGAAACTGGTCGCGCACGGCTGGTCCGGCACCCGCTCCCGGCCCGCGATGAGCGACCAGGTGGAGGCGGCGCTCGCGGCGGCCGGCCACAGCGGCTGGCAGGGCCTCCTCGACGAACAGCGCGCCTACCTCGACGACTTCTGGGCCCGCGCCGACGTGGAGGTCGACGGCGACGAGGAGATCCAGCAGGCCGTCCGCTTCGCCCTCTTCCACGTCCTGCAGGCCGGCGCCCGCGCCGAGCGGCGCGCCGTCCCCGCCAAGGGACTCACCGGCTCCGGCTACGACGGCCACGCCTTCTGGGACACCGAGACCTTCGTCCTGCCCGTCCTCACTCACACCGCGCCCGAGGCCGTCGCCGAGGCGCTGCGCTGGCGTCAGGACACCCTGGACGCCGCCCGCGAGCGGGCCGCCCAGCTCGGACTGGGCGGTGCCGCGTTCCCCTGGCGCACCATCGAGGGGTCGGAAGGGTCGGCGTACTGGCCGGCCGGCACCGCCGCCTTCCACGTCAACGCCGACATCGCCGACGCCGTCGTCCGCTACGTCGCGGCGACCGGGGACACCGCGTTCGAGCGGGACACCGGCGTCGAGCTGCTGGTGGAGACCGCCCGCCTGTGGCGCTCCCTCGGTCACCACGACGCGCACGGCGTCTTCCACATCGACGGCGTCACCGGGCCCGACGAGTACAGCGCGGTCGCCGACGACAACGTCTACACCAACCTCATGGCGCGGGCGAACCTCCTGGCCGCCGCCGACGCCGTCGGGCGCCACCCGGAGGAGGCGGCCCGGCTCGGCGTCGACGAGGAGGAGTCCGCGGCCTGGCGGGACGCCGCCGCGGCCGTGCACATCCCCTACAACGACGAACTCGGCGTCCACGAACAGCACGCCGGGTTCACCCGCTACCAGCGCTGGGACTTCGACGGCACGCGCCCCGACCAGTACCCCCTGATGCTGCACTTCCCCTACTTCGACCTCTACCGCAAACAGGTCGTCAAACAGGCGGACCTGGTGCTGGCGATGTACACCTGCGACGACTTCTTCGACGAGGAGCAGACCGCCCGCAACTTCGCCTACTACGAGCCGCTCACCGTCCGCGACTCCTCCCTCTCGGCCTGCTGCCAGGCCGTCGTCGCCGCCCGCACGGGCCATCTGGAGCTGGCTTACGCCTACACGGCCGAGGCCGCCCTCATGGACCTGGCCGACCTGGAGCACAACACGAGCGACGGGCTGCACATCGCCTCGCTGGCCGGCACCTGGATGGCGCTGGTCGCCGGCTTCGGCGGGCTGCGCCGGGGCGGCGACGGGCTGCGCCGGGACGGCGAGCGGGCCCTGTCCTTCTCGCCCCGGCTGCCGCAGGCCTTCAGCCGTCTGGCCTTCTCCCTCCAGTTCCTCGGCCGCCGCCTGCACGTCGAGATCGGCCCCGAGAAGGCCACGTACACCCTGCTGTCCGGGCCGCCGCTGACGATCGCCCACCACGGCACGCCGGTCCACCTCGACGGCGACGGGCCCGCGGTGCGGCCCGTCCCGCCCGCCCCGTCCCGCCCGGCCCCCGACCAGCCGCGGCACCGCCGCCCGCACCTCCGCTAGTGACCTGAGTCAGGGATTCTTCGTCAGATCGGCGGCCGCACAGCATCCGGTTGACGGCCGCCCGTCTGACGAAGAACTTCCGACTCGGGTCACTAGGCGGTGTCTTCAATTGATCTTGCGTGGTGGATCATGGTCGGGTGATACGTCGTCATGAACTGTCCGATGCTGAGTGGGAGTTCGTCCGGCC
>NZ_JBVIKX010000009.1:0-144307 GCF_055580685.1 Streptomyces sp. NPDC031554
CGGACGCTTCCTTTGTACTCACCCGAGAGACTCTCTCAGGCTTTCCTCCGGGCGCTTCCCTTCGGTCTTGCGTTTCCGACTCTATCAGACCGTTTTCCGATCCGATTTCCTCGGTGCTTTCCAGGCCCCCGCTTTTCCTTCGCGGTTTCCTTTCCGGCGGTTCCGACTTTATCAGATCCTTTCGGCCCTGATTCCCCGTCGGCGGGATTTGTCTTGGACTTTCGGCTTTCGCCTGTCGGCCTTTCGACATTCACTACGTTAGCCGATTCCCTCAGCAGCTCATAATCGAGCTCCATCGAGTTTGAATTCGGACGTGCAGGCACACCGAATTCGACCCGTCTGAGGGGCGTCGTAGGTAGTGGGTTGGCCGCTTCCGGCTGCTGGCGAATGCCGTACCCGGTTCAAGCGGCTCGGGCTACGTTACGCCGCTGTCCAAGGCGAGTCAACTTCGGCGGCGCCGGGGCACGTGGCCCCGGCAGAGGGCCCACCGTCGGGTCGCCGGCGCTCCAGTGGCGCCAGGGGGGCGCGGACCGTTGCCCGCCTGGTCGGCCGGTGGCGGGGTGCGGGTGAGGACACGGAACGAGGCGCACAGCGGCTCAGACTCCGTCGGACCGCCGGGCTCGCGGACTCAGCCGGTACGCCGAGACCGTCGGATCGCCGGCGAGGTAGAACCGGTGTTGCCAGTCGTGGGCCTTGCTCACGCCCACCCGGGGACCGACCCGGACGAGCGCGGCAGGTACCGACTCGCCTTCGGACAGCACGACCGAGGTGCCTGCGAGGAGGTCCTCGCCGTCGTGCTCTCCCGTGATGCCGAGTGCCTGGCAGAAGTTCCCCGGTCCTCGGGCAAGACGTGGGTTCTCGACCTTCTCCCCTCGCCGCTCGCGTGCCAGGTCCTCCCCCTCGACGACCCTGCCTGCCCGGACGAGGACGGCCGAGGCGATGCCGTCCGTCCCGGTGACGACGTTGGCGCACCAGTGGAGGCCGTGGGACCGGTAGACGTACAGGTGTCCTGCGGGTCCGAACATGACGGTGTTACGGGGCGTCCGGCCTCGGTAGGCATGGGAGGCCGGGTCGGCCGCACCGGAGTACGCCTCGGTCTCCGTGATGGCGATGCTCACGGTCCCCTCGGGGGTCTTGCAGGTGAGGACGCTCCCGAGCAGCTCGGGGGCGACCTCTTCCGCGGGGCGGGCGAGGAAGTCGACGTTCATGCTGTCCGCCTTGACATGCCGTAGGGGAAGCAGACGCGCACGTGTCCGGACGAGCCGAACATCATGCTGGTGCGGAAGGTGGGGGAGCCCGGGGCCTTCGGTCCGTCGTGTGCCTCGGCCTCGGTGGGGCGCGGGGTGATCCGGCCGTCCGGGGTGGCGCGTACGACGGGGCCGCCGAGGGGATCGGGGGCGACCTCCAGGACAGGGCGCTCGGAGAAGTTCCTGGGCGGGGGCGTACGGTCGGGGCTCGCGATCATGCTCTCCGAGCGTAACGGAGACGGCCGGTGCGCCGGGGTGGCCGATGGGCACCCGGCTTGCCAGGGTGGGGTACGGAACCGGCTCCGGCCGGATTGCGTTTGTAGGGATCAGGGATCCCGTCGTAGAGGTCTAGAGGGAGAGTCATGGCGTTCAAGAAGCTGCTCGCGAGTCTCGGGGCCGGTGGGGCCTCGGTCGAGACGGTACTGACCGAGGTCAACGTCGTTCCGGGTGGCGTGGTGCAGGGCGAGGTGCGGATCCAGGGCGGGTCCGTGAACCAGCAGATCGAGGGACTGTCCGTCGGGCTCCAGGCCAAGGTCGAGGTCGAGAGCGGCGACCAGGAGTACAAGCAGGACATCGAGTTCGTCAAGCAGCGGCTCGGAGGCGCCTTCGAGCTCCAGGCGGGTGCGGTGCACGCCGTGCCGTTCGGCCTGGAGATCCCCTGGGAGACGCCCATCACGATGATCGACGGGCAGGCCCTGCGCGGGATGAACATCGGGGTGACCACCGAGCTGGAGATCGCGCGGGCCGTGGACTCCGGTGACCTGGACCCGGTGAACGTGCACCCGCTGCCGGTGCAGAAGGCGATCCTGGACGCCTTCCTCCAGCTGGGCTTCCGCTTCAAGAACGCGGACCTCGAGCGCGGTCACATCCGGGGCACGCGGCAGAAGCTGCCGTTCTACCAGGAGATCGAGTTCTTCCCGCCGTCGCAGTACCACGGTCTGCACCAGGTCGAGGTGAGCTTCGTCGCCGACGAGCACACGATGGACGTCGTGCTGGAGATGGACAAGAAGCCGGGGCTGTTCAGCGAGGGCAGCGACACCTTCCGCTCCTTCCAGGTCGGGCTGAACGACTACCAGGGGACCGACTGGGCCTCGTACCTCAACCAGTGGCTGTCCGAGGTCGGCAGCAAGCGCAACTGGTTCTAGGCTCGGAACCACTGACTCCAGAACCGATGCAGGAGGTACCGAGGTGACCGAGCTCAAGCGGCGGCCGCTCCCCCACGACTTCCATCCGCCCGTGCCGTCGTTCACGGTGACGAGCGAGGACGTCCGGGAGGGCGCGACCCTCAAGGGCGACCAGGTCCAGGCGGACGGGAACACCTCGCCGCACCTGCGGTGGGAGGGCTTCCCGCCGGAGACCAAGAGTTTCGCGGTGACCTGTTACGACCCCGACGCGCCGACGGGCAGCGGCTTCTGGCACTGGGTCCTGTTCGACGTCCCCGTCTCGGTGACCGAGCTTGCGGCGGGGGCCGGCGGGGGCAAGTTCGAGGGCCTGCCCGAAGGCGCCGTCCACGCGCGCAACGACTACGGGACGAAGGACTTCGGCGGTGCCGCCCCGCCGCCCGGGGACGGCCCGCACCGGTACGTCTTCACGGTGTACGCGGTGGACCAGGAGAAGCTCGGTCCGGACTCGGACGCCTCTCCGGCCGCCGTCGGGTTCAACCTGCGCTTCCACACGCTCGCGCGGGCCCAGCTGATCGGGGAGTACGAGAACCCCGCGTCGAGCTGAGCCGGGCCTCCGCCCCGTCAGCTCATCGTTCATTCGACGTTTGCCCGTCCCTGGTCTTGGAAGTGATCAGGGGCGGGCATTTTGTTGCCGGGGGCGCGGGGGGCATCCCCCGTGGGAGCAGCAGATATTGCGTTGTCCATCTCGGCGTGCCCGGCCAGAGTTGTTCCCAGCCCGCCAGGGGGTGGGCCGGTGCACACAGGAGGTGGGCTGGTATGCGGGACACGCTGGTACTGAACGCGAGCTTCGAGCCGCTGTCGACGGTGACGTTGAACCGAGCCGTCGTTCTGGTGCTTCAGGACAAGGCCGTCGTCGAGCAGGCCCACCCCGAACTGCGGATGCGGGGAGCCGAGGTGGACATACCGGCGCCCCGGGTCATCAGGCTGTGCAGGTACGTACGAGTGCCGTTCCGAAGACAAGCCCCGTGGTCGAGGCGGGGTGTGCTGGTCCGGGACCGGCACCGGTGCGCCTACTGCGGCCGCCGGGCGACCACGGTGGACCACGTCGTGCCGCGGGCCCAGGGTGGCCGGGACTCCTGGCTCAACACGGTCGCCTCGTGCGCGGAGGACAACCACCGCAAGGCGGACCGTACTCCGGACCAGGCGGGCATGCCGCTGCTGCGGCAGCCGTTCGAGCCGACCCCGCAGGACGCGATGCTGCTCGCCCTGGGGCAGGAGGACCTGGCCGCGCTGCCGGAGTGGCTGACCACGGACGCGGCGTAGCCCGGCGGGCGGTCCGTGTTCCGTCCGCCGGCTCGCTGTGACGGTGACGAACGGTTGCCCGCGCCCCCTTTCGGAAGGGGGCGCGGGCAACCGTTCGTCTCAGGAGGCGTGTCAGTCGATCGACGGCTTCTCGCGGCGTTCCCTCGGGCTGTCCGAGCCGCCGTTGGAGCTCGAACCGCCGCCCATGGGACCGAAGTTGCCCATGGCGCCGGAGAGGCCCTTGAGGGCGTCGCCGATTTCGCTGGGGACGATCCAGAGCTTGTTGGCGTCGCCCTCGGCGATCTTCGGGAGCATCTGGAGGTACTGGTAGGAGAGCAGCTTCTGGTCCGCGTCGCCGGCGTGGATCGCCTCGAAGACCGTGCGGACGGCCTGGGCCTCGCCCTCGGCGCGCAGGGCGGCGGCCTTGGCCTCGCCCTCGGCCTTGAGGATGGCGGACTGCTTCTCGCCCTCCGCGGTGAGGATGGCGGCCTGGCGCGTGCCTTCGGCGGTGAGGATCGCGGCGCGCTTGTCCCGGTCGGCGCGCATCTGCTTCTCCATCGAGTCCTGGATGGAGGTCGGGGGCTCGATCGCCTTCAGCTCCACGCGGTTGACGCGGATGCCCCACTTGCCGGTGGCCTCGTCGAGCACTCCGCGCAGGGCCGCGTTGATCTCCTCGCGGGAGGTCAGGGTGCGTTCGAGGTCCATGCCGCCGATGATGTTGCGCAGGGTGGTGACGGTGAGCTGCTCGATCGCCTGGATGTAGCTGGCGACTTCGTAGGTCGCGGCGCGGGCGTCGGTCACCTGGTAGTAGATGACGGTGTCGATGTTGACGACCAGGTTGTCCTGGGTGATGACCGGCTGCGGCGGGAACGGGACGACCTGTTCCCGCAGGTCGATGCGGTTGCGGATGGTGTCGATGAACGGCACGACGATGTTGAGGCCCGCGTTGAGCGTCCGTGTGTAGCGGCCGAACCGCTCCACGATCGCGGCGCTCGCCTGTGGGATGACCTGGATCGTCTTGATCAGGGCGATGAAGACCAACACCACCAGGATGATCAAGACGATGATGACCGGTTCCATCGTGCTCCCCGTACCCTTCTCCGCCTCGGCGCTTTCGGAAGATCTTAGGCTTGTTGAAGATCTTGCTGGTCGAGTGTGCCAGACCGTCGTCCGGCTCGTGGGGTGTTCGGTTCACTTACGTGGTGCGGCAGTTGGCGGGTCAGATGACGATCGCCGTGGCCCCCTCGATGTCCACGACGTCGACCTCCTGCCCCACTTCATAGGTGCGGTCGGTGTCGAGAGCGCGCGCCGACCAGATCTCCCCGGCGAGCTTGATGCGTCCGCCCGAGCCGTCGACCCGTTCCAGTACGACGGCCTGCTTGCCCTTCAACGCGTCGACGCCGCTGGCGAATTGGGGCCGCTGGGCGCTGTGCCGGGCGGCGATGGGCCGTACGACGGCGATGAGGGCGACGGAGACGATCACGAAGACGAGCACTTGGGCGACCACGTCGAAGCCGAGCGCGGCCGTGACGGCCGCGGCCACGGCGCCGACCGCGAACATGCCGAACTCCGGCATCGCGGTGACCACCAGAGGGATTCCGAGCGCTGCCGCGCCCACCAGCCACCACACCCACGCGTCGATGTCGTCCACGCGTTCATGGTAGGTCCGGCGGGGGTGCGGCCGACAGGGCGCGAACGGGGGCGGTCAGGACAGCGGCAGGCCCTGGGCGGTCCAGCGGTCGCCGACCTGTTCCACGACGAGGGGGAGGCCGAAGCAGAGGGAGAGGTTGCGCGAGGTCAGTTCGAGTTCGATCGGTCCGGCGGCCAGGACCTTGCCCTGACGGATCATGAGGACGTGCGTGAAACCGGGGGCGATCTCCTCGACGTGGTGCGTGACCATGATCATCGAGGGGGCGATCGGGTCGCGGGCGAGGCGGCCGAGGCGACGGACGAGGTCCTCGCGGCCACCGAGGTCGAGGCCGGCGGCCGGCTCGTCCAGCAGCAGCAGTTCGGGGTCGGTCATCAGGGCGCGGGCGATGAGCGTGCGCTTGCGCTCGCCCTCGGAGAGGGTGCCGAACTTCCGGTCCAGGTACTCGGTCATGCCGAGGCGGTCGAGGAAGGCGCGGGCGCGCTGTTCGTCGATCTCCTCGTAGTCCTCCCGCCAGCCGGCCGTCATGCCGTACGCGGCGGTCAGGACGGTCTGCAGGACGGTCTGGCGCTTGGGGAGCTTGTCGGCCATGGCGATGCCGGCCACGCCGATGCGGGGGCGCAGCTCGAAGACGTCGGTGCCGGGCGTGCCGAGGGTCTCGCCGAGGATGGCGGCGGTGCCGCTGCTGGGGTAGAGGTAGCTGGAGGCGACGTTCAGAAGGGTCGTCTTGCCGGCTCCGTTGGGGCCGAGGATGACCCAGCGCTCGCCCTCCTTGACCGACCAGGAGACCTGGTCCACCAGAGCCCGGCCCTCGCGGACCACGGATACGTCCTGAAGCTCCAGAACATCGCTCATGAGCGCGTTGTCTCCCCTTGCAGTGTGGCCGGTCTCGGTTGTCGCGTACGCCTGTGGCTCGGACCGCCGCGCGCGGGTGGGCGCGGCCCCTCCAGGAAAATCTACGCCACCGGCCGGGTGGACCGTTCCATCGGTCCGGTCCTTAGGCTGGGGGCATGCTCTCTGAACCGCGCTCCGGTCGCCTCGCCGCTTGGGGAAACGCCCTTTTGGCCGGACTCGTCTCTCCGGACGACGCCGTGCTCGCCGTCGTCGGGACGGACGCCGTGCACCGGGTGGAAGGGCTGCCCGGCGAGGCCGCGCCCGTCGGGCTCACGTTGGCGCTCGGGCGGCTGCGGTCGCTCGGGGTGAGGGGGCTGCGGGTGGCGCTGCCGGCGCCGGGGCACCCGCTGGGGCTGAGCGGACCGCCGGAGTTCAACGCCAGGGCGTTGGCGGCCGAGGAGGCGGTGGTCTGTCACGGGGCCGCGCTCGGGCTGGTGCCGGAGGTGCGCGAGGCCGGGCCGGCGGGCGACGCGCATGTCGAGGTGACGTGGCACTGCCTCCCGGTGCGGGAGGCCCCGCCGGCGGACGTGCCGTCGCTGGGCGAGGCCGAGCGGGAGCTGGCGGAGGCGCTGCGCGACGCCACGGCCGTGCTGGCGCGGTTGGACGTGGCGGGCTCGGGGCCGGTGGCCGAGGCGGCGATCGACGCGTACCGGGCGCGGGCGGAGCGCGGGCGGGAGGTGCTGGCGCCGGGGTACCCGCCGCGCGCGGTGCGGGTGCTGGAGCTGGCGCAGCGGGTGGGGCTGCTGGTGTCGCTCGCCGAGGAGAACGGGCACGGAGGTGCGGTGAGCGCCTCGGAGATGGGGGCCCGGGTGGCCGCGCTGCGGCCGGTGGAGCGGACGGGGCGGCGGGCTCAGGTGGCCGCGTACAACGCGTATGTGGAGGAGCGGGAGCGGTGAGGTGCCCGCGTGCGGCGCGGGTGTCTCCCCGCCGGTGGCCGGCGGCACCCGCCGGGGCCCGGGTGGAGGACGCCGGCCGCGGTGCCGTGCGGCGGTGCGGCGGTGCGGCAAACCGGCCTCCCCGGGGCGGGGCCGGGAGGGGTGCGGCGGTTCCTCGGCGGTCGGCGCCTCGGCCGTGCCTCAGTGGTCGGGGCCCGGGTCGCCGAAGGCGGGGTCGAGCACGCCGATGACGTCGACGCTGTTGCCGACGGCGTCGACCGGGATGTGCACCGGGGCCTGGACGACGTTGCCCGGGACGACGCCCGGCGCGTGCTCGGCCACGCCGTCGGCCGACGCGCCGCCGGCGGCCGACGCCGTCCCGGCGCCCGCGGCCACCAGTCCGCCGGCGACCGTCGTCACGGCCGCTGCTCTCTTCAGGTTCTTCATTTCCGACCTCTCCCGGTGACGACCGCGGCGATCACCGCGGTACGCACGGGAGGACGCCGGAGTCCGACGGAGAACGCGCCGTTCGGGGGACGTTCCCACCACGGTACGAATCTCGGACCGGAGGAGACTCGTCCGGCCGGACGCCCCGCCGTGCCACCGGTCGTGTGCCGGGTGGCGTGCGCCGGGTGCCGTGCGCCTGGTCGCGCGCCGGGGCGTGCGTCAGCCCGCCATGCCATGGCGTACGGCCCACAGGGCGGCCTGGGTGCGGTCGGCGAGGTCGAGCTTCATCAGGATGTTCGAGACGTGGGTCTTGACGGTCTTCTCGGACAGGACGAGGGCGCGGGCGATCTCCCGGTTGGAGCGGCCGTCCGCTATCAGACCGAGGACCTCACGCTCCCGGTCGGTGAGCGAACCGCCCCTGCCCTGACCGGAGTGGGCCTCCTCCTGGGAGAGCAGGGCGTCGGCGACCTCGGGCTGGAGCAGGATGTGGCCGGCGTGGACCGAGCGGATGGCGCCGGCCAGCGCGTCGGGGTCCACGTCCTTGTAGACGTATCCGGCGGCGCCCGCGCGCAGGGCGGGCACCACCGTGCGCTGCTCGGTGAAGCTGGTGACGACGAGGACGCGCGCGGGGTTGGCCAGTTCGCGGAGTCTGCGCAGGGCCTCCACGCCGTCCGTGCCCGGCATCTTGACGTCCATCAGCACGACGTCGGGCCTCAGCTCCTCGGCGCGGGCGACTCCCTCGGCACCGTCGGACGCCTCCCCGACGACCTCGATGTCGTCCTGGACCTCCAGGAAGGTGCGCAGGCCCCGGCGGACGACCTGGTGGTCGTCGACGAGCAGCACCTTGATTGCGTCAGCCACCGGGAGCCTCCATCTCGATCGTGGTGCCCTTGCCGGGCGCCGATTGCACCGTCAGGCTGCCGCCGACCCCGCCGGCCCGGTCCCGCATGGAGACCAGGCCGAGGTGGCGGCCGGCCCTGCGGACCGTCGTGGGGTCGAATCCGTCGCCGTCGTCCGCCACGCGCAGGACCGTGTCCGGGCCGCGCTTGTGGAGGGTCACGTCGACGTGCTCGGCACCGGAGTGGCGCAGCGCGTTGTGCAGGGCCTCCTGGGCGACGCGCAGGAAGGCCTCCTCCTGGGCGGCGGGCAGGGCCCGGACACCGTGGCCGGTGAAGGTCACGCGCGCGGAGTGGGCGCGGTCCAGGACCTGGATCTGGGTGCGGAGGGTGGCCACCAGGCCGTCCTCGTCGAGGGCGGCGGGGCGCAACTCGACGACGGCGGCGCGCAGTTCGTCGGTCGCCTCGGCGGCGAGGGCGGCGACCTGCTGGAGTTCGTCCTTGGCGCGGGCGGGGTCGCGGTCGACGAGGGTCGCGGCGGCCTGGGCGGTCAGGCGCAGGGAGAAGAGCTTCTGGCTCACAGCGTCGTGCAGTTCGTGGGCGAGCCGGGAGCGTTCCTCGGCGATGGTGAGTTCACGGCTGCGCTCGTACAGGCGGGCGTTGGTGAGGGCGATCGCGGCGTGCTGGGCGAGGATCGCGAGCAGTTCCTCGTCGTCCTCGGTGAAGCCGCAGCCGCCGGAGGGCCCGGAGCGCTGCGGGTCCGCCCCGTCGGGACACAGCTTGTTCGCGAGGAACAGGGCGCCGATGATCTCGTCGCCGTCGCGGATGGGCAGGCCCAGGAAGTCGGACATCTCCGGGTGGGCGGCCGGCCAGCCCTCGAAGCGCGGGTCCTCGCGCACGTCGGCGAGGCGTTCGGCCTTGGCCTCCCGCAGCATCGCCGCCAGGATGCCGTGCTGGCGGGGCAGCGGGCCGATGGCCTTCCACTGTTCCTCGTCGACCCCGTCGACGACGAACTGGGCGAAGCCCCCGTGGTCGTCGGGCACGCCGAGCGCGGCGTACTGCGCGTCGAGCAGCTCGCGCGCCGAGGCGACGATCGTCTTGAGGACGTCGCGCACCTCGAGGTGCCTGCTCATGGCCAGCAGCGCGGAACTGACCGCGGCGAGGCCGGACCGGGGGCCTTGACTCATGTCCTCACGGTAGCGGCGGGGGGTGACAGCGGGCATCGGGCCTGTGCCGCAGCGGGGTAGGTCGCGGGACCTAGTCCCGAGGCCCCGGTGCCGGGGGCGTACGTCGAAGGGCCCCGGTGGGCCCCGCCCCGCGTCCGAGGCGGCCGGTGGGGGCGCGTTCCTACGGTGAGGGCACCGCCGCGCGGCGGGTCGACGAGGGGACGGTTGTCATGCCGGTTGCGATCATCACGGGTGCCTCGAAGGGACTGGGCCGGGCGCTCGCCGAGGCCCTGGCCGCCCGGGGCTGGGATCTGGTGCTGGACGCCAGGACGGCCGAGGTGCTGGAGGAGACGGCCACCGCGCTCGCGGAGCACGGGACCAGGGTGGAGGCGCTCGCGGGGGACGTGACCGATCCCGCGCACCGGAGCGCGCTGGTGGCGGCCGCCCGGCGGCTCGGCGGGTGCCGGCTGCTGGTGAACAACGCGAGCGCGCTGGGCGCCGAGCCGCTGGTACGGCTGGCGGAGCTGCCCCTGGAGGGACTGCGGCGGGCCCTGGAGGTGAACGTGGTGGCCGCGCTGGGGCTGGTGCAGGAGGCGCTGCCGCTGTTGCGGGGGGCGCCGGACGGCGCGGTGATCACGGTCAGTTCGGACGCGGCGGCCGAGGCCTACGCGACGTGGGGCGGGTACGGGGCGTCGAAGGCGGCCCTCGACCGGATCGCGGCGGTTCTCGGCGAGGAGGAGCCGGGGCTGCGGGTGTGGGCGGTGGACCCCGGGGACATGGCGACGGACCTGTACGCGGCGGCCGTACCGGCCGACGACGGGGTGCGGCCGGAGCCGGGCGGGGTGGTGCCGGCCTTCCTGCGGCTGCTGGACGAGCGGCCGCCCGGTGGGCGCTACGGGGCACCGGCCCTGCTGGAGGGACGGCGATGACCCTGGCCCTGAGCGTGCCGCGGGAGCTGTCGGCCCGGGTTCCGGCCGAGCAGCGCGGGCCCGGCCGCGACCGAGACTCCGTACGGCTGCTGGTGTCGCGCGGGAGCGAGCCGGCGCATCACGTGTTCCGGGAGCTGCCCGGCCTGCTGCGGGCCGGCGACCTGCTCGTGGTGAACACCTCGCCGACGCTGGCCGCCGCCGTGGACGGGCGGATCGGGCACGCGCGCGTGGTGGTGCACTTCTCCACGCGCGGGGACGACGGGCGGTGGGCGGTCGAGCTGCGGGAGCCCGACGGGCGGGGCACCACGCGTCCGCGCGCGGGAGGACCGGCCGGGACGGAGGTGCGGCTGCCCTCGGGGGTGCGGCTGGTGCTGGAGGAGGCGCTGGGCGCGCCCGGGGGGCGGTTGTGGTGGGCGCGGGTGAGCGCGGGGGCGGTGCCGGGGCTGCTGCGGGAGCACGGGCGGCCCATCCGGTACTCCTACACGGAACGGGACCAGCCGCTGTCGGCGTACCAGACGGTGTTCGCGCTGCCGTCGGCCGACGGGGCGGGCAGTGCGGAGATGCCGAGCGCGGCGCGGCCCTTCACGGCACGGCTGGTGACGGAGCTGGTCAGCCGGGGGGTGCAGTTCGCGCCGGTCACGCTGCACACCGGGGTGGCGTCGGCGGAGGCGCACGAGCCGCCGTACCCGGAGCGGTTCTCGGTGCCCGCGGGGTCGGCCCGGCTGATCAACGCGGCGCGGGCGGGCGCGGGCCGGGTCGTCGCGGTGGGGACGACCGCCGTCCGGGCGGTGGAGTCGGCGGTGGGGGCCGACGGGGTCGTACGCGCGCGTGCGGGATGGACGGACCTCGTCGTCACCCCCGGGCGTGGGGTGCGGGTGGTGGACGGGCTGCTGACCGGCCTGCACGAGCCGGAGGCTTCGCATCTGCTCATGTTGGAGGCGGTGGCGGGGCGGGCCGCGATCGACCGGGGTTACCGGGAGGCGCTGCGGGGTGGCTACCTGTGGCACGAGTTCGGGGACCTGCATCTCCTCCTGCCTGCGGAAGTCGCTCACACAAAACGCCCTTCTCGTGACGTATGGTGACAAAACCTTGCCACTCCTGTGAGCCCGCACATAGGGTGCACGTCACGTACTAAGGGAGATAGAAGTCAAAAGACCCCTTTTGAGCGGCGCAGATGGCCCGATCTGCCCCGTTTTGACCGTACCTGATCCACTACCGGGGATAGTACGTCACACCTTTGCCTGGGCATTTTGCGGCCGCTAACAATGGCTCTCGTCGCTCAGCGCCGCGGTTTCTGATCCGCGGCGCTCGTGCCGAAAAGCACCCGCTGTCCGCCGTCGGACGAAGTGAGCGACCTCCGCGCTATTCGAAGAGGTCCTTCCGCCATGCCCAAGAACACTCACAAGATCGCGCTCGCCGGTGTCGCCACGCTCGGTGCCGCCGCCGTCGCTTTCACCGTGGTTCCGGCCGACGGTCAGACGACCACGACGGACGCCCTTCCCGCGTCCCACGTGGCCTACAGCTCCGAGCAGGTGCGCGACGTCAAGGCCGGCGTGACCGACCAGCTGGCCGGCGCCAGCCTGAAGATCGAGGCCATCGAGGCCAAGAAGAAGGCCGCCGCCGACGCGGTGGCCGCGAAGAAGGCGGCCGCCACCGCCGCGGCGCAGAAGAAGGCCGCCGCCGCGAGGAAGGCGGCCGCGGAGAAGGCCGCCGCGCGCGAGGCCAAGGCCGCCGCGAACCGGTCCGCCCAGCGCCCCGTGGTCAAGCAGGTCTCCGTCAAGAGCTACTCGAACAACCTCGACGGCTGGATCCGCGAGGCGCTCGGCATCATGGAGAAGAAGGGCATCCCGGGCTCCTACCACGGGCTGCACAAGAACATCATGCGTGAGTCCTCGGGCAACCCGAGGGCCATCAACGACTGGGACATCAACGCCGTCAACGGCATCCCGTCGAAGGGTCTGCTCCAGGTGATCCCGCCGACCTTCAAGGCGTACCACGTCCCGGGCACCTCCTGGAACATCTACGACCCGGTCGCCAACATCACCGCCGCCGCCAACTACGCGGCCGACCGGTACGGCACGATCGACAACGTCAACAGCGCGTACTGAGCGTCCCGGGTCCCGGGTCCCGCCGGGCCCCCACGCGCCGAAGGGCGGCACCTTCCCTGACCGGGGTGCCGCCCTTCGGCGTCGTACGACCGCCGCCGCCTACTTGCGCATGACCTCGGGCTCGTGGCGGCGCAGGAAGCGGGCCACGAAGAAGCCGCAGATCACGCCGAGGACGAGCAGGGCGGCCATGTCCAGGCTCCAGGCTCCGAGGGTGTGCTCCCACAGCGGGTCGTCGTCGGCGCCCTTCTCGGGCGGGCTGATCTTGTTGAAGTCCAGCGTGGCGCCCGCGGCGGCGACCGCCCAGCGCGACGGCATCAGGTACGAGACCTGGTTGGCGCCGATCGAGCCGTTCAGGGCGAACAGGCAGCCCGTGAACACGACCTGGACGATGGCGAACATGACCAGCAGCGGCATGGTCTTCTCGGACGTCTTCACCAGTGAGGAGATGACCAGACCGAACATCATCGAGGTGAAGCCCAGCCCCATGATCGGCAGGCAGAGCTCCAGCAGCGGGGCGCCGCCGAAGATCAGGCCCTCCTCGGGGATCTCACGACTGGCGAAGCCGATGACGCCGACCAGCAGGCCCTGGAACACGGTGATCAGGCCGAGCACGAACACCTTGGACATCAGGTAGGCCGAGCGGGACAGGCCGGTCGCGCGCTCCCGCTCGTAGATCACCCGTTCCTTGATCAGCTCGCGGACGGAGTTCGCCGCGCCCGAGAAGCAGGCGCCGACGGCGAGGAGCAGCAGGACGGTGCTGGCCGTGCCGTTGGGGACGATCCGGCCGCTCTGCGGGTTGACCCCGTTGGGCAGCAGGCCCCGGTCGGGGTCGATGAGCAGGCTCACCGCGCCGATCACGGCCGGCAGGATCACCATCAGGCCCAGGAAGCCCTTGTCGGAGACGATCACCGACGCGTAGCGGCGGACCAGGGTGACGAACTGGGACATCCAGCTCTGCGGCTTCGGCGGTCGCATCGCCTGCATCGGCGGCATCGATACGGACTGCGGCGCGATGGCGTCGATGTCCGCGGCGTACATCTGGTAGTGCTGCGAGCCCTTCCAGCGCCCCGCCCAGTCGTAGTCGCGGTAGTTCTCGAAGGCGGAGAAGACGTCGGCCCAGCTGTCGTAGCCGAAGAAGTTCAGCGCCTCCTCGGGCGGACCGAAGTAGGCGACGCTGCCGCCGGGCGCCATCACGAGCAGTTTGTCGCAGATGGCGAGCTCGGCCACGGAGTGCGTGACCACGAGGACCGTGCGGCCGTCGTCGGCGAGGCCGCGCAGCAGCTGCATCACGTCGCGGTCCATGCCCGGGTCGAGGCCCGAGGTGGGCTCGTCCAGGAAGATCAGCGACGGCTTGGTCAGCAGCTCCAGGGCGACCGAGACGCGCTTGCGCTGGCCGCCGGAGAGCGAGGTGACCTTCTTCTCCTTGTGGATGTCCAGCTTCAGCTCGCGCAGCACCTCGTCGATGCGGGCCTCGCGCTCGGCGGCCGTGGTGTCGGCGGGGAAGCGGAGCTTGGCCGCGTACTTGAGGGCCTTCTTGACGGTCAGTTCCTTGTGCAGGATGTCGTCCTGCGGGACCAGACCGATGCGCTGGCGCAGCTCGGCGAACTGCTTGTAGAGGTTGCGGTTGTCGTAGAGGACGTCGCCCTGGTTGGCCGGCCGGTAGCCGGTGAGGGCCTTGAGCAGGGTGGACTTGCCTGAGCCGGACGGGCCGATGACCGCGATCAGCGACTTCTCCGGGACGCCGAAGGAGACGTCCTTCAGGATCTGCTTGCCGCCGTCGACCGTCACGGTCAGGTGGCGCGCGGAGAAGGAGACCTCACCGGTGTCGACGAACTCCTCGAGCCGGTCGCCGACGATCCGGAACGTCGAGTGGCCGACGCCCACGATGTCGGTGGGGCCGAGCAGTTGCGAGCCGCCCTTGGCGATCGGCTGGCCGTTGACGTACGTGCCGTTGTGCGAGCCGAGGTCACGGATCTCCATGCGCCCGTCGGGCGTCGAGTGGAACTCGGCGTGGTTGCGGGAGACCTGGAGGTCGGACACGACCAGGTCGTTCTCCAGGGCACGGCCGATGCGCATGACGCGGCCGAGGGAGAACTGGTGGAACGTGGTCGGGCTGCGGTCGCCGTGGACCGGCGGCGCCCCCGCGCCGGCACCAGGGCCCTGTTGCGGGGGAACGGACGCGCCGACCTTCTGCGGCGGCTCCCATCCGGGTTGCGGGGCCTGCTGCTGCGGGATCTGCTGCTGGGGCGGGGCCTGCTGCTGGGGCACCTGCTGGGGCGGGGCCTGCTGCGCCCAGCCGGGGTTCGCGGCCTGGGCGGCGTAGGGCTGCTGCGGCTGCGCGACCGCCGCCTGCGCGGCGGAGAGGTTCAGGCGCGGTCCGTCGGTGGCGTTGCCCAGGTGGACGGCCGAGCCGGGCCCGATGTCCACCTGCTGGACGCGCCGGCCCTGCACGAACGTCCCGTTGGTGCTGCCGTGGTCCTCCAGTGTCCAGCCGCGGCCGTTGAAGCTGACCGTGGCGTGACGCCACGAGACCCTGGCGTCGTCGAGGACGACGTCCCCCTGCGGATCCCGTCCGAGGGTGTATGACCTGGACGGATCGAGCGTCCAGGTGCGTCCGTTCAATTCCAGTACGAGTTCCGGCACTCCATGCCCCACTGAGTAGTCCCCCGAGTTACCCCCATCACAGGGAGTCTAGGGATGTCGAACATCGTCGGGAACTATTTCAGGCGCGGCCTCCTGACCGAAAGCCGGGCCTTGCCAAGGGGGCGCGCGGGCTCGCACCCTCTCGTCGTCCGTTTCCGTTGACGGGGTGGAAACCCGGCCGGAGAGTGGTAAACGCACGCGAGGGGGACGGAAGCGGCGATCTTCGCCGCTGCGCACCGCGGATCGGGGGGTCTGCATGAGTACCGGCACGGGTGTCGGGCACGGCGGGAGCACGGCGTACGACGAGGGGGTGCCGTGGCCGGACGTGCTGCTGTCCGCGGTCGCCGCGGTGAGCTGGGCGTCGATCGGGATGGCGGGGACGGCGGCGCTCGGCCTGCACCTGCTGGGGGCGGACGCCGCGGGTTCGCTGGGGCCGATGACGGCGGCGGTCGTGGCGCTGGGCGCCGGCGGTTCCGTGACGCCGTCGGGCGATGTGTCCACGTTCGGCCTGACGGGCGCGGAGGCGAACACCGCCGTCGAGATCACGCCACTGGGTGTGGGCCTGGTCGGGGCGGTGCTCCTGTCCTGGTTCTTCCTGCGGTCCCTGCGCGCGGCCGGAGCCGTGGTCGCGCCCGGTGAACTCCTGGCCCGCGCGGGCACGGTGGTCGCGCTGTTCGTCGCCGTGCTGGGCGGGCTGGCCTGGGCAGGGCACGACGTCGTCACCCTCGACGGCGGGGCGCTGGGGCCGGCCGACCTGCCCGGCGGCGGGAGCGGTGTCGAGGTCCCCGGGCTGGGCGACCTCGGGGACGTCGGCGGGCTGCTGCCCGACCGGCTGGGGGACCTCGTGGACGCGCGGGCCGCGGTCGGCTTCACCGTCGACGCGTCCGCGACGCTGCTCGGCGGACTGCTCTGGTCGGCGGCGGTGCTGCTGATCGCCCTGCTGGCCTCGCGCCGTACGCCGCTGCCGCCCGGCTGGGATGCCGTGCACCGGGTGGTGCGGCCCGCGGTGTCCGCCCTCGTCACGGTGCTGCTGGTCGCGGTGGCCGCCGGGTTCGCGGCGGCGGCGTACGCGGCGATCGGTGACGACCACCCGAAGCGGATCGCGGGCGCGGCGCTGCTCGGGGCGCCCAACGGGGTGTGGCTCGGGGTGGGTGTCGGTCTGTTCGTGCCGTGGGACGGACGGGCGACGGGAGTTCTGACGCGTGTGCTGCCCGATCCGCTCGACGACCTGCTGGGCTCCGGCGCCGAGGGGCCGGTGACGCTGGGCCGGCTGGCCGAACTGGACGGACGGGTGTGGTTGTTGGGGGTCGCGGCGGCGGTGACGGCGCTGCTGGCGGGGGTGTTGACGGCGGTGCGGAGCCCGGTGGGCCGAGCGGGCGCGGCCAGCGGTTCCGGGGTGGTGCGGGGCGCGGCCGGCGCCGGGTTCACGGTGTGGTGTGCGGTGCGGCTGGGGGTGGTGACGGCGTCGGCGCTGCCGCTGCTCGCCCGGCTGACGGACGTGTCCGTCGACGCCTCCCTGTCCGTCCTCGGGTTCGACGCCTTCGGCGCCGGCCTGGAACTGCACGGGCACCTCGGCGCGGCCGTGCTGCTGGGGGGCGCGTGGGGGGCCGGTGCCGGGGCGGCCGGGGCGCTCCTCGCCCTTGCGACCGGGGCGGCGGGGACACGGGTGGTGGCGGCGCACGGTTTCGCGACCGGGGACGTCGGCGGGCGGGCGGTGGTGCCGCGGGACTCCGCGGCGGGGCGCGGGGACGGGGGTGAGTGGGCGGCGCCGGGGCGTGGCGGACCGCCTCCGCACGGGGACGGTCCGGGGCGGGCGGCCGGGGGGTCCGGCGGCTCCCCAGGGAGGAACGACCGCTCGGGCCCGTACGCGCCGGGTGCGCCGTACCGGCCGCCGAACCCCGCGACCAACCCGTACCTGCGGCTGCCGGGAGGGCGGGGAGAACCGGAGGGCTCGCGGCCCGGACACGAGCGGACCGGGCAGGAGTGGTCGGGACAGGAGTGGTCGGGACAGGATTCGTCCGGGCACGAGCGGCCCGGGCACGGGCTGTACGACGCGCCGACGATGGTGGGCCCCGTGGAACCCCCCGCCCGGCCGCCCCGGCGCCCGACGGGGCGGCCGGGCTCCCGGGAACGCCCACCGGACGACGGCCTCGTGCCGCCGCCCCCACCGCCCCCTCCCCCGCCGCCGGACGGGCCGGGCGGGGGGCGGTGAGTCGTCCCGCGGGAAGGCCGACGCGGAGGAGGACGGCCACGCGGCGGCCGCTGCCACGGGTCCCGGCGGGGCGAGCCGGGCGGGGCGGGCGGGGCGGCCGAGCCGGGCGCGGGGCAGGCCGGCGTCAGCACGGCCGCGACGACTTCGGCCCGGGGCAGGACGACCTGCGCCCACGGCCTCACCGAGGCCACCGGTCGTGTCCGGGCGAGGGGGAGGACGGCCAGGAGGACGAGGGGGCCCGGCGCCGTCGGCGTCGTGAGGCCCCGGAAGAGCAGGGCGGGGGCGCGGCGGACGGGCGGGTCGCCGTTGTCGCGGGGACGACGTTCCGTTTCACGCTCACGCTCACGGGAACGGCCGGTGGCCGGCATGAGGGCCGGTGCTCGGCCGGTGGAGGGCCGCCGGCTGCTCACCGCCGTTCCTCCAGGTGATCGCCATGTGAGCGACACCCACTGTTCAGTGTCCGCCAGACGGACCTCGGGGGCGGGAGGCACGGGGTGCCGGATACGGTGGGTACACCATGAGCGCTTCGCAGACCTCGCCGACCTGGTCCTCCGACGTCCCGACCGTCCTTGTCAAGATCTTCGGCAAGGACAGGCCGGGCATCACGGCCGGTCTCTTCGACACCCTTGCCGCCTACTCCGTCGACGTGGTCGACATCGAGCAGGTCGTCACCCGTGGCCGTATGGTGCTGTGCGCGCTCGTGACCGAGCCGCCGCACGGGCTGGAGGGTGACCTGCGGTCGACCGTCCACAGCTGGGCGGAGTCGATGAAGATGCAGGCGGAGATCATCTCCGGCCTCGGTGACAACCGGCCGCGCGGCCTCGGACGGTCGCTGGTCACCGTGCTCGGGCATCCGCTCACCGCGGAGGCCACCGCCTCCGTCGCCGCGAAGATCACCAAGGTCGGCGGCAACATCGACCGCATCTTCCGGCTGGCCAAGTACCCGGTCACCGCGGTCGAGTTCGCCGTCTCCGGAGTGGAGACCGAACCGCTGCGCACCGCGCTGGTCACGGACGCGGCGGCACTCGGTGTCGACGTCGCCGTGGTGGCCGCGGGTCTGCACCGGCGCGCGCAGCGGCTGGTCGTCATGGACGTCGACTCCACGCTGATCCAGGACGAGGTGATCGAGCTCTTCGCGGCGCACGCCGGCTGTGAGGACGAGGTCGCCGGGGTGACGGCGGCGGCGATGCGGGGCGAGCTGGACTTCGAGCAGTCGCTGCACGCCCGGGTGGCACTGCTGGAGGGGCTGGACGCCTCGGTCGTGGAGAAGGTGCGCGCCGAGGTCCGGCTGACGCCGGGCGCGCGCACGCTGATCCGGACCCTGAAGCGGCTGGGCTACCAGGTGGGTGTCGTCTCCGGCGGCTTCACCCAGGTCACCGACGACCTCAAGGAACGGCTGGGGCTGGACTTCGCGCAGGCCAACACCCTGGAGATCGTCGACGGGAAGCTGACCGGCCGGGTCACGGGGGAGATCGTGGACCGCGCGGGCAAGGCGCGGCTGCTGCGCCGGTTCGCCGCGGAGGCGGGCGTACCGCTGTCGCAGACCGTGGCGATCGGCGACGGCGCCAACGATCTGGACATGCTGAACGCGGCCGGTCTCGGGGTGGCCTTCAACGCCAAGCCCGTGGTGCGGGAGGCCGCGCACACGGCGGTGAACGTGCCCTTCCTGGACACCGTCCTGTATCTGCTGGGCGTCACCCGGGAAGAGGTCGAGGCGGCGGACACGCACGACGAGGAGTAGCGGCCGGGGAGCCGGCCGCGGGGCCCGGCGTGCCGCCGGGCCTCACGGGTGTCGTGGTCGTGCCGGTGTCACTCGGAGGGCGCCCAGTAGTCGACGAGGGTGGCCACGCCCGGTTCCAGGGACTTCCAGGAGCCGTCGAAGGTCAGGACGGCGAAGGCGGCGGCGGGGAAGCCGCGGCGGGTCATCCGCTCGCGTGCGTCGCCCTCCGAGGCGCCGGAGAGGACGTCCGCGAGTCCCTGGACGCCCGGGTTGTGGCCGACCAGGAGAACGTTGCGCGCGTCGTCCGGGGTCTCGTTGAGCAGGGCGATCAGCTCGCCCGGGGAGGCCTCGTAGATCCGCTCCTCGTAGACCGTCCTGGGCCGGTGCGGGAACTCGTGCACCGCGAGCTTCCACGTCTCGCGGGTGCGGGTCGCGGTGGAGCACAGGGCCAGGTCGACGGGGATACCGGTGTCGGTCAGCTTGCGTCCGGCGGCGGCCGCGTCCAGGCGGCCCCGCTCAGCGAGCGGCCGCTCGTGATCGGTCACCTGTGGCCAGTCGGCTTTCGCATGCCGGAAGAGGATGATCCTGCGGGGTTCTGCGACGCTCATGGCTCCCAGCTTCGCATGAAACAGGCCACGGGGCGCAGGGAGTTGACATGCGTCTTCACCTGGGAGCGGGGGGTGAGGCGTGTACCCGGGGCGTGATCGGCGGGGCCTACCGCCCGACGAGCTGCCGCACGCGGTCGACGAGGTCGGCGAGCGCCGGGCCACCGGACGCCGCCTGGGCGTCGGACGGGTTCAGTATCAGCGCGAGGAGGGCCACGAAGGCCAGGGTCGGCAGGGCCAGGGCCCACCAGGGCAGCCGGGTGCCGACGCCGCTGCCCTGGGCGGCCGGGTGGGGCCGGGTGTGCGTGGGGGCCGACATGGGTGCCTCCGCTGGTCTCCGAGGGGTTCCGGCCGCGTCGCGCGGCCACATCTCGAAGGTACGGACCCGGTGGCCGGCGTCCCATCCGGTGATCCACCCACTTGACCCTGACCCTCGCCCCCTAGGGGACCGGGGGGTTAACCCCACCCCCGCTGCGCAGGGGGCGGACCCGGGTCAGGGCGAGGCGATGGTGGCGATGATCCCGATGATCACAAAAATGAGGAGGAACGAGCCGAAGACGATCAGCATCTTCTTCTGGCCGTTCTGGGGGTTCGGGTCGAGCACTGGCATGCGCCCAGTCTCGCACCCGGCGCGCCGGGCGGTCGCCGCGGGGTCGGCGGACGTGCTGGAGGGCGGTGGACACGGAGGGGCGGTGGACACAGGAGGGCGGTGGACACAGGGGGCGAGGTGGCAGGGCGCGGCGGTGTCAGCGGGCGGCCTCGTCCTCCACCGTACGGTCGCGGCCGGCCAGGACGCCCACCGCCATCTGCGGGACCATCAGCGCCGCCATGAGCGCCAGGGGCAGGCCCCAGCCGCCGCTGTGCTGGTAGAGGACGCCGACCAGCAGCGGGCCGGGGATGGACAGCAGGTAGCCGGCGCTCTGCGCGAAGGCGGACAGCTGGGCCACTCCCCCGCCGGTCCTGGCCCGCATCCCGACCATGGTGAGGGCCAGCGGAAAGGCGCAGTTGGAGACGCCGAGCAGCAGGGCCCAGGCCCAGGCGCCGGCGGCGGGCGCGAGGTGCAGACCGGCGTACCCGGCGAGGCCGCACAGGCCGAGCGCGACGACGATCGGGCCCTGGTGCGGCAGCCGGGTCGCCAGGCGCGGGATGACGAAGGCGAGCGGCACTCCCATGACCATGGTGACGGCCAGGAGCAGTCCGGCCGTGCTCGCGGGCACGCCCGCGTCGCGGAAGATCTGCGGCATCCAGCCCATGGTGATGTAGGCGGCCGTGGCCTGGAGCCCGAAGAAGGCGGCGAGCGCCCAGGCGGTGCGGCTGCGGGTGATGCGCAGCACGGGGGCGTCCTGCGCACGGCCCTCCCCCGCACGGCCGTCCTCCGCACGCGCGGGGGACGGCGCGACGGACGCCGCCCCGCGCTCGCGGGCCAACGGCAGCCACGGCAGTACGGCGGCCGCCGCCAGGCCGGCCCACACCGTGAGTCCGGACCGCCAGTCGCCGCCGAGCGCGTCGGTCAGGGGCACGGTGACCGCGGCGGCGGCCGAGGTGCCGAGGGCGAGGGCCATCGAGTACAGGCCGGTCATGGAGCCGACCCGGTCGGGGAACCAGCGCTTGACGATGACCGGCATGAGGACGTTGCTGACGGCGATGCCCATCAGGGCGAGGGCGCTGGCGGCGAGGAAGCCCGCCGTACCGCCCGCGTACGGGCGTATCAGCAGGCCCGCGGTGATGGCGGCCATGCCGGCGCAGACCACCGCGCCGGCGCCGAAGCGGCGGGCGAGACGGGGCGCCGTGACGCCGAAGACGGCGAAGCAGAGCGGGGGCACGGAGGTGAGGAGGCCGGCCACGCCGCCGCTCATGCCGAGGCCGTCGCGGACCTCTTCGAGGAGGGCGCCGAGGCTGGTGATGGCGGGACGGAGATTGAGGGCGGCCAGCACCACGCCCACGACGACCAGACGGGCCGTCCACGCGCGCGGGGCGGGCGCCGGGCGGTGGTCGGTCGAGGGGGCCGCGTCGCGCGTGCTCGTGGTTTCCTTGCTCACCATCCGCCCATCATAGAATCATGGGATGATTTGCTGTCCACCCCCGGGGACCCGGTCCCGGCCCCGCCCGTGCGAAGGTGTGCCATGCCCCTGAGCCATCCCCGCCGCTCGGCGCTGTCCGAGCAGGTCATCGCCGCGCTGCGCACCCAGATCATCTCGGGAGAGTGGCCGGTGGGCTCGCGCATCCCGACGGAGCCCGAGCTGGTCGGGCAGCTGGGCGTCGCGCGCAACACCGTCCGCGAGGCCGTCCGCGCGCTCGCGCACAACGGGCTGCTGGACATCCGCCAGGGCTCGGGCACCTACGTGGTGGCGACCAGCGAGCTGGCGGGCGTGATGCACCGCCGCTTCGCGGGCGCCGACCCGCGGCACATCGCGGAACTGCGCGCCACCCTGGAGTCGGGCGCGGCACGGCTGGCCGCCGAGCGGCGCACGGAGAAGGACCTTACCCAGCTGGACACCCTGCTGCTGCGCCGCGAGGAGGCGTGGGAGTCGGGTGACGCCGAGGCCTTCGTGACGGCGGACGCCACGTTCCACCTGGCCGTGGTGGCCGCCTCCCACAACGACGCGATGACGGCCGTGTACGCCGATCTGGGCGAGGTCCTGCGGGACTGGCTGCGCGAGGACGTCGGCGGGGAGCTGACGCCACAGACGCGCATGGACCACGGCCGGCTGGTCGACGCGATCCGCGCGGGGGACGCGGAGACGGCCGCCGTCGAGGCGGCGAGCTATCCCTTCCTGTGCCGGCCCGGGCGGTTCACACCCGCTGGTGGCTGACCCAGGCCTCCCCCACCTCCTTCCAGCAGCGCCCGGTCAGCCGTACGGTCACGGCCGGTCCGGCGTCGGCGGGTGCGCCGTCCGTGTCGAGGTCCCACCAGCGCGCGCACTCGACGTGCAGGCGCACCCGGTCGACGACGGCGTAGGGGTTGTGGCAGTGGACGGTCACCTCGGACCCCTCGACGGTGGTCCGGCACTCCGCGCCGAACAGGTCCTCGGGTGCCGCGGTGGTGACGGGCCGAGCCGCCACGCGTGCGTGGGACAGCGCGTGTGCCGGCAACGGCAGGACGAAGAAGACGGCGACGGTCAGTGGGGCCACGCTGCGGAACAGGCGCACAAGGAGACCTCCTCGGCCGGGCTGGGGAGGAAAGCGCTTGACGGACGCGCACTTCAGAGTGGCCCGCGCGGGTGCTCCACCGCCCGGCCGGGTACGCCGAACGGGTGACGCCCCGCCTCCCGCGCGAGGCGGGCGGCGGGGCGTCGGGGACGTGCCGGTGGATCAGGCGCCGATGGCGTGCAGGCCGCCGTCCACGTGGATGATCTCGCCGGTGGTCTTCGGGAACCAGTCGCTCAGCAGGGCGACGATGCCGCGGCCGGCCGGCTCCGGGTCCTTCAGGTCCCACTCCAACGGGGAGCGGGTGTCCCACACGGCGGCCAGGTCGCTGAAGCCCGGGATGGACTTGGCGGCCATGGAACCGAGCGGGCCCGCGGAGATGAGGTTGCAGCGGATGTTCTGCTTGCCCAGGTCACGGGCGATGTAGCGGCTGGTGGCCTCCAGCGCGGCCTTGGCCGGACCCATCCAGTCGTACTGCGGCCAGGCGTACTGCGCGTCGAAGGTGAGGCCGACGACGGAGCCGCCGTTCTGCATCAGCGGCAGGCAGGCCATGGTCAGCGACTTCAGGGAGTACGCCGAGACGTGCATGGCGGTGGCCACCGACTCGAACGGCGTGTTCAGGAAGTTGCCGCCGAGCGCGTCCTGCGGCGCGAAGCCGATGGAGTGCACGACGCCGTCGAGGCCGCCCAGCTCCTCGCCGACGATGTCGGCCAGCCGGCCGAGGTGCTCGTCGTTGGTCACGTCGAGCTCGATGACCTTGGTGGGCTTGGGCAGCTTCCGGGCGATGCGCTCGGTCAGGGTGGGCCGCGGGAAGGCGGTGAGGATGATCTCCGCGCCCTGCTCCTGGGCCAGCTTGGCGGCGTGGAAGGCGATGGAGGACTCCATCAGCACACCGGAGATCAGGACGCGCTTGCCCTCGAGGATTCCGCTCATGGTGATCAGTGACCCATTCCCAGTCCGCCGTCAACGGGGATGACGGCTCCAGTGATGTACGAAGCGTCGTCCGAGGCGAGGAACCGCACCGTCGCGGCGATCTCGTCGGGCTGCGCGTACCGGCCGAGCGGCACCTGCGACACGATGTTGGCGCGCTGCTCGTCGGTCAGCGCCTGCGTCATGTCGGTGTCGACGAAGCCGGGGGCGACGACGTTGAAGGTGATGTTGCGCGAGCCCAGCTCACGGGCGAGGGACCGCGCGAAGCCGACCAGGCCGGCCTTGGAGGCGGCGTAGTTCGCCTGCCCCGCCGAGCCGAGCAGGCCGACGACGGAGGAGATCAGGACGACGCGGCCCTTCTTGGCCCGCAGCATGGCGCGGTTGGCGCGCTTGACGACCCGGAAGGTGCCGGTGAGGTTGGTGTCGACGACCGAGGTGAAGTCCTCCTCGGACATGCGCATCAGGAGCTGGTCCTTGGTGATGCCGGCGTTGGCGATCAGGACCTCGACCGGGCCGTGCTCGGCCTCGATCTCCTTGTAGGCCTGCTCCACCTGCTCGGGGTCGGTGATGTCGCACTTGACGGCGAGGCAGCCGAGTTCGGCGAGGGCGGCGGGCGGCTCTCCCGACCGGTACGTGATCGCGACCTTGTCGCCGGCGTCGGCGAACGCGCGGGCGATGGCGAGGCCGATGCCCCGGTTACCTCCGGTGACGAGAACCGAGCGGCTCAACGGATCACCCTTTCCTTAGGGGTCGTGACACACCGCCCGGTCAGCTGGATCCACAGGCGGCTTCCTCGAAACCTATCGGTCCGGGCGCGCCGACAAGGAATCGGGCACCGACAGTGACGTGCAGAGGCGGCTGTCGGGTTTCTACAGTCGGCCGCCCGGTCACTCAGCCATTCCGGGAGCGTGAGCGGGCAGGCCCTCGGCCCGAGCAGTTTCGAGCATCCTGCGGTCGTACGTCACCAAGGCGGTCAGGTCGTCCCGCAGGGAGAGCGCGCCGGCCACATGGATCCCCGCGTGACCGAGCCGCCCTGTCGCTCCGCGCGAACATCGCCACCGGTGCTCTCGTTCTTCGCCATATCGGCAGGAACCGTCGTGCTTCTGCTTCCGAGGAATGAATTCGGTGAGCCATGGTTCACTGCTTGCGACGTACCTCACAGGCGAGCAGTTCGAAGGGATTCCCACCCGTGCCCCATGAAATCGACGAGTCATTTCTGGCACTACCCCTGCGCGCCCTTGCCGACGCCGCCCTGGCACGCGCGCGTGCGCTCGGCGCGGAGCACGCCGACTTCCGGTTCGAGCGGGTGCGCAGCGCGTCCTGGCGGCTGCGGGACGCCAGGCCCTCCGGGTCGTCGGACACCACCGACCTCGGCTACGCGGTGCGGGTGGTGCACGGCGGGACGTGGGGGTTCGCCTCCGGTGTGGACCTGACGATGGACGCCGCCGCCAAGGTCGCCTCGCAGGCGGTGGCGATGGCGAAGCTGTCCGCGCAGGTGATCAGGGCGGCCGGGTCGGACGAGCGGGTGGAGCTGGCCGACGAGCCGGTGCACGCCGAGAAGACGTGGGTCTCCTCGTACGAGATCGATCCGTTCACGGTGCCCGACGAGGAGAAGGCGGCGCTGCTGGCGGACTGGAGCGCCCGGCTGCTGGCGGCCCACGGGATCAACCACGTCGACGCCTCGCTGCTCACCGTCCACGAGAACAAGTTCTACGCCGACACCGCGGGGACGGTGACCACCCAGCAGCGGGTGCGGCTGCACCCGGCGCTGACGGCGGTGTCGGTCGACGAGTCGAGCGGCGAGTTCGACTCGATGCGGACCGTCGCGCCGCCGGTCGGGCGCGGCTGGGAGTACCTGACGGGCACCGGCTGGGACTGGGACGAGGAGCTGGAGCGGATCCCGGAGCTGCTCGCCGAGAAGATGCGGGCGCCGAGCGTCGAGCCGGGGCTGTACGACCTGGTGGTCGACCCGTCCAACCTGTGGCTGACCATTCACGAGTCCGTCGGGCACGCCACCGAGCTGGACCGGGCCCTCGGCTACGAGGCCGCCTACGCCGGCACCTCCTTCGCCACCTTCGACCGGCTCGGCACGCTGCGCTACGGCTCGGACCTGATGAACGTCACCGGCGACCGCACCGCCGAACACGGCCTGGCGACCGTCGGCTTCGACGACGAGGGCGTCGAGGCGCAGTCCTGGGACCTGGTCAAGGACGGCACGCTCGTCGGCTACCAGCTGGACCGGCGCATCGCGAAGCTGACCGGCTTCGCGCGCTCCAACGGGTGCGCGTTCGCCGACTCCCCCGACCATGTGCCGGTGCAGCGCATGGCCAACGTGTCGTTGCGGCCGGACCCGGCGGGGATGTCCACCGAGGACCTGATCGGAAGCGTGGACCGCGGGATCTACGTCGTCGGGGACCGGTCCTGGTCGATCGACATGCAGCGCTACAACTTCCAGTTCACCGGACAGCGGTTCTTCCGGATCGAGAACGGGCGGATCACCGGGCAGTTGCGGGACGTGGCCTACCAGGCGACGACCACCGACTTCTGGGGCTCCATGGCGGCCGTCGGCGGCCCTCAGACGTACGTCCTGGGCGGTGCCTTCAACTGCGGCAAGGCCCAGCCGGGCCAGGTCGCGGCCGTGTCGCACGGCTGCCCGTCCGCCCTGTTCAAGGGCGTCAACATCCTCAACACGACGCAGGAGGCCGGCCGATGAGCGCCCGTACCGACAAGCCGCACGAGGTCGTGGAGCGGGCGCTGGAGCTGTCGCGGGCCGACGGCTGCGTCGTGATCGCCGACGAGCGGTCGAGCGCCAATCTGCGCTGGGCGGGCAACGCGCTGACCACGAACGGCGTCACGCGCGGGCGCACGCTCACCGTGATCGCGACCGTCGACGGCAGGGAGGGCACCGCCTCCGGGGTCGTCTCGCGGTCCGCGGTGACCGCCGACGAGCTGGAGCCCCTGGTGCGGGCCGCCGAGACCGCCGCGCGCGGTGCGGCGCCCGCCGAGGACGCCCAGCCGCTGGTGACGGGCGTGGCACCGTCCCCCGAGTTCACCGAGGCGCCCCTCGAGACCTCCTCCGCGGTGTTCGCCGACTTCGCGCCGGCGCTGGGCGAGGCGTTCGCCCGCGCGCGCGGGGGCGGCCGGGAGTTGTACGGCTTCGCCCACCACGAGCTGGTCTCGACCTATCTGGGCACGTCGACGGGGCTGCGGCTGCGGCACGACCAGCCCACCGGGACGCTGGAGCTGAACGCCAAGTCACCGGACCGTACGCGCTCGGCGTGGGCGGGCCGCTCGACGCGGGACTTCAAGGACGTCGACCCGGCGGCGCTCGACGCCGAGCTGGCCGTCCGGCTGGGCTGGGCCGAGCGGCGGATCGAGCTGCCCGCGGGACGGTACGAGACGCTGCTGCCGCCGACCGCGGTCGCGGACCTGATGATCTACCAGCTGTGGTCGTCGTCGGGCCGGGACGCGGCCGAGGGGCGGACGGTGTTCTCCAGGCCGGGCGGCGGCACCCGGCTCGGCGAGCGGCTGACGGAGCTGCCGCTGACCCTGCGCAGCGACCCCGACGAGCCGGGCCTGGAGTCGGCGCCGTTCGTCGTCGCGCACTCCTCGGGCGGTGATCAGTCGGTGTTCGACAACGGCCTGCCGATCCGCGCCACCGAGTGGATCAGCGGCGGTGAGCTGAAGCAGCTCACGACCAGCCGGCACGGCGCGGCCCTGACCGGCCTGCCGGTGGCCCCGGGAGCCGACAACCTCGTCCTGGACGGCGGTGGCGACCGGTCGCTGGAGGACATGGTCGCGAGCACCACGCGCGGGCTGCTGCTGACCTGCCTGTGGTACATCCGCGAGGTCGACCCGGCGACGCTGCTGCTGACCGGGCTGACCCGGGACGGCGTCTACCTCGTCGAGGACGGCGAGGTCGTGGGCGAGGTCACCAACTTCCGCTTCAACGAGTCCCCCGTCGACCTGCTGGGCCGGGCCACCGAGGCCGGGCGCACGGAGAAGACGCTGCCCCGGGAGTGGAGCGACTGGTTCACCAGGTCCGCCATGCCCGCGCTGCGGGTGCCGGATTTCAACATGAGCTCTGTCAGCCAGGGCGTATAACCTCATAGCCGGCGGTCGCCCGACCGCCCGAGATCATCGAGGAGACACGAGAACCGTGACGGACATCGTCGACGAGCTGAAGTGGCGGGGGCTGTTCTCCCTGTCCACCGACGAGGACGCCTTGCGCAAGGCGCTCGCGGACGGTCCCGTCACGTTCTATTGCGGCTTCGACCCGACCGCGCCGTCCCTGCACGTCGGACACCTGGTGCAGGTGCTCACCGTGCGCCGGCTCCAGCAGGCCGGGCACCGGCCGCTGGCGCTGGTCGGCGGCGCCACAGGTCTGATCGGCGACCCCCGCCCGACGGCGGAGCGCACGCTGAACGACCCGGAGACGGTCGCCGGCTGGGTCGGCAGGCTGCGTTCCCAGATCGAGCCGTTCCTCTCCTTCGAGGGGGAGAACGCGGCCGTGATGGTCAACAACCTCGACTGGACGGCCGGGCTGTCCGCGATCGAGTTCCTGCGGGACATCGGCAAGCACTTCCGCGTCAACAAGATGCTGACGAAGGACTCCGTGGCCCGCCGGCTGGAGTCCGACCAGGGCATCAGCTACACCGAGTTCAGCTACCAGATCCTGCAGGGCATGGACTTCCTCCAGCTCCACCGGCGCTACGGCTGCACGCTCCAGCAGGGCGGCAGCGACCAGTGGGGCAACCTCACGGCCGGCCTGGACCTGATCCACCGGCTGGAGCCGGACGCCTCCGTGCACGCGCTGGCGACGCCGCTGATGACCAAGGCGGACGGCACCAAGTTCGGCAAGACCGAGGGCGGCGCCGTCTGGCTCGACCCGGAGATGACGACGCCGTACGCCTTCTACCAGTTCTGGCTGAACGTGGACGACCGGGACGTCTCGAAGTACCTGCGCATCCTGTCCTTCCGTTCCCGTGAGGAGCTGGAGGAGCTGGAGCGGCAGACCGAGGAGCGGCCGCAGGCGCGGGCCGCGCAGCGGGCGCTGGCCGAGGAGCTGACGACGCTGGTGCACGGCGCCGACCAGACGGCTGCCGTGATCGCCGCGTCCAGGGCGCTGTTCGGGCAGGGCGAGCTGGCGGACCTCGACGAGCGGACGCTGGCCGCGGCCCTGTCGGAGGTGCCGCACGTCCGGGTCGCCGAGCCGGGACCGGTCGTCGACCTGTTGGCCGAGGTCGGTCTGGTGGCGAGCAAGTCCGCGGCCCGGCGGACGGTGAAGGAGGGCGGGGCCTACGTGAACAACGTCAAGGTCACCGCCGAGGACGCCGTCCCGGCGGTGGAGGACCTGCTGCACGGGCGGTGGCTGGTGCTGCGGCGCGGCAAGAAGAACCTCGCCGCCGTCGAGGTGACCGGGGCGTAGCGGCACCGCACGCCCCGGGGCGCGGGCGGCGGGTCACGGGATTCCCGTGGCCCGCCGCCCGCGTCTCTTCGTGCGCTCCAGGGGGGTGTCCGGCCCTTCCCGTCGGGCGCGCGGCGTCCGGCACGGCTCCCCCACGCTCGGCTCCGCTCGCGCGGGAGGGACCCCCACCGCCGCGTCACCGGACCACCCGGGCACCTCCGGTGCACGGGCGGTCCTCCGCCGTGCGACGCTCCCCCACTGCCCGAACGGCGTGGGAGGTGCCCCCGGCACCGGACGCCGCGCGCCGACCCGACGCGCAGGGGCGGACACCCCCTAGGCGTGGTGCCTGCGCCTGCCCAGGGTGCGGACGTACAGCATGTCGCCGACGGCGACGATGATGACGGCGGCGATCAGCTGGAAGATGTGCCGGCTCCAGTCGATGCCCGACGTCTCCTCGACTCCGAAACCCCGGGCGACGGCATTGCCGACGATCGCACCCAGGATGCCGAAGATGGTGGTCAGCCACAGCGGGCTGTGCTGCTTTCCCGGGATGATCGCCTTGGCGATCAGTCCCAGCACGAATCCCACGATGATCGCCCACAACCAGCCCATGGATGCCTCCTCGTACGGCTCTACGCGAGCATTGCCCTCAGTGTCGGCCCGGTCTCCGTACGCCGCATGTCGAGTGCTGCCCTACGCGCTGTGGCGCAGCGTGTCCGCCCGGCCGGTGACGCCCCGGCCTCGATGGCGGCCGGGCCGCGGCGTACCGTGGTGGACGGGGAGAGTCCGAGCGCGCGAATGGTGGAATGTGATGCGGAAGCAGCGCGGTGGCGGCGACGTCCAGGTGTTCCGGATCACCGGGGCACGTCAGGGGCTCCAGGAGGACGTCCGGGGCCGGCAGCGACGGTACGTGATCTCGATGTCGGTCCGCACCGTGGCGGTGATCCTGGGCGCGACGCTGTGGAACGTGGAACGGCACGTCGCGGTGGTGGCGCTGGTCCTGGGCCTGGTCCTGCCGTACGTCGCGGTGGTGATCGCCAATGCCGGGCGGGAGAACGCTCCGGGGCTGCCGTCGACGTTCGTGACCCCTCCCCCGCCGCCGATGATCACTGCCGGGCACCCGGAGGGGCGGGCGGCACAAGAGGAGCCCGCCGCGGAATCCCCGCGGGCGGAGCCGGAGTCCGGGCGCGAGCGGACCGGGCCGCTGTCGGGGCACGCGGAGGCCGGTCCGACCGAGCGGCGGCCATGAGCCGGCTGTGCGCCGGGCCCAATAAAAGCTGTTGTTCCGGTGCCGTGGCGCCGGGTCGCCGTGACATACTTCGTACGCGCTCCGCATCCCCCGTCGGAGCGACGGACCGACGCCGGGCAGCTCCCCCCGTGGCTGCTCGGCGTCGCCTTTTTCCGCGCGCTTGTGAGACGAACCTGTGAGTGACGAGACCCCGATCTGCTCCGCCAAGGGCTGCCGTGCCGACGCCGTGTGGGTGCTGGCGTGGAACAACCCGAAGATCCACACGCCGGAGCGCCGCAAGACGTGGCTGGCGTGCGAGGAGCACCGGGAGCACCTGTCCCAGTTCCTCGGAGTGCGCGGTTTCCTGAAGGACGTCGTCCTGCTGGCGGAGTGGGAGTCGCCCGAGGCGCCTCGGGTCCCGGCCCCGGGCTCTCCGGGGCTGCCGGGAGCCGACGGGGCCTCCTGACCGCCGATCGCCGGCCCAGGGTCTTTCCGTTCGGATCAGGCCGGACCCCGCGAGCCCGGCCTGATCCGAACGAGAGGCCCTAACCGCCGATCGCCGACATCGGGCGGTCCGGCTGGACGAAGGACGGGTCGTCCAGGCCCGCGCCCGCCTTCTTGCCCCACATCGCCTCCCGCCAGATGAGCGCGATCTCCTCGTCGGGGGCGCCGGAGCGCAGGGCGGCGCGCAGGTCGGTCTCCTCGCGGGCGAAGAGGCAGGTGCGGACCTGGCCGTCCGCCGTGAGGCGGGTGCGGTCGCAGGCCGCGCAGAACGGGCGGGTGACGGAGGCGATGACGCCGACCCGGTGCGGGCCGCCGTCGACGATCCAGCGTTCGGCCGGGGCCGAACCGCGCTCCTGCGGGCCCTCCTCGGTGAGGTCGAAGCGGGTGCGCAGGGAGGCGAGGATGTCGCCCGCCGTGACCATGCCCTCGCGCTTCCAGCCGTGCTGGGCGTCCAGGGGCATCTGCTCGATGAACCGCAGTTCGTAGTCGTGCTCGACGGCCCAGGCGAGGAGGTCGGGGGCCTCGTCGGCGTTGAGGCCCGGCATCAGGACCGAGTTCACCTTGACCGGGGTCAGGCCCGCGTCCCGGGCGGCCCGGAGGCCTTCGAGGACGTCCTGGTGGCGGTCGCGGCGGGTCAGGGTCTTGAAGACGTCCGGGCGGAGCGTGTCGAGGGAGACGTTGACCCGGTCCAGGCCCGCGGCCTCGAGGGCCGGTGCGGTGCGCCTGAGGCCGATGCCGTTGGTGGTCAGCGACATCCGGGGGCGCGGGTCCAGGGCCGCGACCCGCTCGACGATGCCGACCAGGCCGGGGCGCAGCAGGGGTTCGCCGCCGGTGAAGCGGACCTCCTCGATGCCGAGGGAGGTGACGGCGATGTCGATCAGGCGGACGATCTCGTCGTCCGTGAGCAGATCCGGCTTGGCCAGCCACTGCAGGCCCTCTTCGGGCATGCAGTACGTGCACCGGAGATTGCAGCGGTCGGTCAGCGAGACGCGCAGGTCGGTGGCGACCCGGCCGTAGGTGTCGATGAGCACGCGGGCCCCCTCCCTCGTAGCGGATCACGGATTTTCCGTCATCTGCGAGCCTACGTGACACCACCGACAGCGCGGGGGCGCGTTCCGCACGAGGGACGGGACACGAAGAACGAGGAACACCGGGGCCGCGTCGCGGGGAGCGGTGGACCGCCCGCGACGCGGCCCCCTCGGGGTGTGTCAGTGCGCGCCGGTGCCGGTCATGGACCGCACCTCCAGCTCCGCGTACTTGGCGGTGTCCGGCTCCTCCTTGGAGAGGACCGTGCCGAGCCAGCCGAGCAGGAAGCCGACGGGGATGGAGATGATGCCGGGGTTCTCCAGCGGGAACCAGTGGAAGTCGACGTCGGGGAACATCGAGGTGGGCTTGCCCGAGACGACCGGGGAGAACAGCACGAGGCCGACGGCGGTGACCAGGCCGCCGTAGATGGACCACAGGGCGCCCGCGGTGGTGAAACGCTTCCAGAACAGGCTGTAGAGGATGGTCGGCAGGTTGGCCGAGGCGGCGACCGCGAAGGCGAGGGCGACCAGTCCGGCGACGTTGAGGTCCCTCGCGAGGGCGCCGAGCAGGATGGAGACGGCGCCGATGCCCACGGTCGCGTACCGGGCCGCGTTGATCTCCTGCTTCTCGGTGGCCGTGCCCCTCTTGATGACGTTCGCGTAGATGTCGTGGGCGAACGAGGAGGACGAGGCCAGGGTCAGGCCGGCGACGACCGCGAGGATCGTGGCGAAGGCGACGGCGGAGATGGTGGCGAGCAGGATGGCGCCCCAGTTGGAGTCGACTCCGCCGAGATGGAGCGCCAGCAGGGGCGCGGCCGTGTTGCCCGCCTTGTTGGAGGAGGTGATCTCCTCCGGCTCGATGAGCGCGGCGGCGCCGAAGCCGAGGGCGAGGGTCATCAGGTAGAAGGCGCCGATCAGGCCGATGGCCCACAGCACCGACTTGCGGGCGGCCTTGGCGGTGGGGACGGTGTAGAAGCGGATCAGGATGTGCGGCAGGCCGGCGGTGCCGAGGACCAGGGCGATGCCGAGGGAGATGAAGTCCAGCTTGGTGGTGCCGGTGGCGCCGTACTTCAGGCCCGGCTCCAGGAAGGCGGCGCCCTTGCCGCTGTTGTCGGCGGCCGAGCCCAGCAGGTCGGAGAGGTTGAAGTCGAACTTCAGCAGCACCAGGAAGGTGAGCAGCAGGGCTCCGGCGATCAGCAGGACGGCCTTGACCATCTGGACCCAGGTGGTGCCCTTCATGCCGCCGATGGTGACGTACACGATCATCAGGACGCCGACGAGGGCGACGATGCCGATCTTGCCGCTGTCGCTGGTGATGCCGAGGAGCAAGGAGACGAGGACGCCCGCGCCCGCCATCTGGGCCAGCAGGTAGAAGATCGACACGACGATCGTGGAGGCGCCGGCCGCCGTGCGCACCGGGCGCTGGCGCATGCGGTACGCGAGGACGTCGCCCATGGTGTAGCGGCCGGAGTTGCGCAGCGGCTCGGCGACCAGGAGCAGGGCGACCAGCCAGGCGACCAGGAACCCGATGGAGTACAGGAAGCCGTCGTAGCCGAAGAGGGCGATCGCGCCGGCGATGCCGAGGAAGGACGCGGCCGACATGTAGTCGCCGGAGACGGCGAGGCCGTTCTGGAATCCGGTGAACTGGCGGCCGCCCGCGTAGAAGTCGGCGGCGTCCTTCGTCTGGCGGCCCGCCCACACGGTGATGACGAGGGTCGCGGCGACGAAGACGGCGAACAGGGTGATGATCAGTGTGCGGTGCTCGCCGGCCTCACCGGCGGCGAGGAACGTCTGCGCGGTGTTCATGCGTCGCCCTCCATCCGGGACTTGATCGCTTCGGCCTTGGGGTCGAACTTGGCGGCGGCCACGCGCGCGTACCACCAGGCGATGAGGAACGTGGTGAGGAACTGGCCGAGGCCCAGCGTCATGGCGACGTTGAAGTTGCCGAACAGCTTGGTGCCCATGAAGTCGCCCGCGTAGTTGGAGAGCAGGACGTACAGCAGGTACCAGACGATGAAGGCGAAGGTCAGCGGGAAGGCGAAGCCGCGGTAGGAGCGGCGCAGTTCACCGAACTCCGCGCTCTCCTGCACCGCGACGAACTCCTCGCCGGAGGGGAGTCGGGCTGGGGATTTCGAGGGGGGCGGTGTCTCGGTGGCCACGGAGTCTCCTCGCGTTGCGGGTGCGGTGGGCGAAGGGGCGGGCGAAGGTCCTCGCCGTCCCTGCCCAAGGTCACGGCGGCGCACGACGACGGGTTCAACACCTCCCACCGGTTTCCGGAGCGGCCTCGGCGGCCGCTGTGTCAACGAGCCACGCCCGGCGGAGGTCATGGCCGGGTGAAATCACCTCCCGAAGGTCATTGCTGGTCGGTGAGTCGGGGAGATAGCTTCGGGCGAGCACCACCCGTCATGTACCTGTTCAGGCACAATCCGTGTCCGGGCAGGTCTCGCTTCCGGATGATGTGGAGACCCCATGGCTCATCTGCCTTCCAGACGCCGCCTCGCCCTCGCGGTGCCCGTCGTGCTGTCGCTGACCGCCTCCCTCGGCTTCCTGCCGACGGCGGCCTCGGCGGCTCCGGTCACGACCACGGCCACCCAGGCGGCGGACGCCGGAACGCTGGCGTACGTCGTCAACACCAAGGTGGACCACCGCACGATCGAGTCGGTGAAGAAGGCGATCGCCGCGGCCGACGGCACCGTCGTCGCGACCTACGCGAAGATAGGCGTCATCGTCGTGCACTCGGCGAACCCCGACTTCGGCACGCGGATACGCGCGGTGCGCGGGGTGCAGTCGGCGGGCGCGACCCGCACCGCGCCGCTGAGCCCCGCCGGCACCACGGACGAGGGGGCCGCCGAGCTGATGTCCGCGGCCGACGCCGCGAGGACGGCGAGCGCGTCCGCCGCCGCGGGCGTGAGCGAGCCGCTCGAGGCCGACCAGTGGGACCTGCGCGCCATCGGCGCCGACAAGGCCGCCGAGATCAACCCGGGCAGCCGCAAGGTGACCGTCGCCGTCATCGACACCGGTGTGGACGACACCCACCCCGATCTCGCGCCGAACTTCTCCGCGTCGCAGTCGGCGAACTGCGTCGGCGGCGTCGCGGACACCTCCGCGGGCGCCTGGCGGCCGTACAACCCGACCGAGGACTACCACGGCACGCACGTCGCCGGTGAGATCGCGGCGGCCCGCAACGGCGTGGGCGTGGCCGGTGTCGCGCCCGGCGTGAAGGTCGCCGGCATCAAGGTGAGCGACCCCACGGACGGCCTCTTCTACCCGGAGAACGTCGTCTGCGCCTTCGTGTTCGCCGCCGACCACGGCGTCGAGATCACGAACAACAGCTACTACGTGGACCCGTGGCTGTACAACTGCATGGACGACCCGGACCAGAAGGCCATCGTCGACGCGGTCAACAGGGCGCAGCTGTACGCCCAGAAGAAGGGCACGCTCAACGTCGCCTCGGCCGGCAACTCCAACCACGACCTGGACTCCGACGCCATCGTGGACGAGTCCAGCCCGGACGACTCCACCCCGGTGACGCGGACGATCGACCCGCACGAGTGCTTCGACGTGCCGACCCAGCTGCCGGGGGTCGTCACGGTGAGCGCGACGGGCGTCAAGGGCACCAAGTCGTACTACTCCACGTACGGTCTGGGCGCCGTGGACGTGGCGGCGCCGGGCGGCGACCGGTACCAGATCCCGGACACCCCGTCGGCCAACGGCCGCATCCTGTCGACGATGCCGAACGGCGGGTACGGCTTCCTGCAGGGCACGTCGATGGCGTCACCGCACGTCGCCGGTGTGGCCGCGCTGCTGAAGTCCAAGCACCCGTTCGCGTCCCCGGCGGCGCTCCAGGCGCTGCTCAAGGCGCAGGCCGACAACCCGGGCTGCCCCACCGAGCCGTACGACGGCAACGGTGACGGCGTGGTGGACGCGACCTGCGCGGGCGGCAAGCGCGTCAACGGCTTCTACGGCTTCGGCGTGGTGAACGCGCTGCGCGCGGTGAAGTAGCCGGAACGCGAGGGGCCGGGCGGAGCGGATCCGTCCGGCCCCTCGGCGTCCTCGCGGGACCGTCGAGCCGCGCGTGCGTCCCCGTCGCCGTCGGCATCGACCCGGCGAGCCGGCCGGCCGGGCCTGCCGTCGTCGGCGCCGAGCACGGCGGCCCGCAGCCGGTCGAGCCGGGTTCCGGGCGCTCCGCCACGAGGTTCGTCGTGGGGCTCGCCGTGCGGCTCGTCACGGGGTGGTCCGGGCACACGGGAGGGATCGCACCCCGGCCGGCGGGACGTCGTACCGACGCTCCACGCGCGCGTGCCGGCGCGCGTCCCTCGCGCCCCGCGTCCGGCGTCGTCCCGCACGCGCGTGCGGGGGTGCACGGCGGTGGGGCGGGATGCGGGTGCCCGCTGTCGGTGGCGGCCCGTATCCTCATTGACCATGCTCGAAGACCGTACGCCCGCAGCCTCCTCCCCCACGGAATGGCCGGCCGCCTACCCCCGGGGATACGCGGTCGTCGACGTGGAGACCACCGGCCTGGCCCGCGACGACCGGATCATCTCCGCCGCCGTCTACCGGCTGGACGCGCGCGGTGAGGTCGAGGACCACTGGTACACGCTGGTCAACCCGGAGCGCGACCCCGGCCCGGTGTGGATCCACGGTCTGACGAGCGAGGTGCTGGAGGGCGCGCCGCTCTTCCGCGAGGTGGCGCAGGAGTTCGCGGACCGGCTCGACGGCCGGGTGCTGGTCGCGCACAACGCGGTGTTCGACTGGCAGATGATCGCCCGCGAGTACGCGCGCGCGAACCGCGAGGCCCCGGTGAGGCAGCGGTTGTGCACCATCGCGCTCTCCAAGGAGCTGGCCCTGCCGCTGCCCAACCACAAGCTGGAGTCGCTGGCCGCCCACTTCGGTGTCGTCCAGCGGCGCGCGCACCACGCCCTGGACGACGCGCGCGTGCTGGCGGAGGCGTTCCGGCCGAGCCTGCGGGCCGCGGCGGCGGGCGGGGTGCGGCTGCCGCTGCACGAGTGCCGGCCGCTGACGGAGTGGCAGGACCGCCCGGCGCCGCGGATCGGGCAGCGGACGGGCGGCTCCGCCGGCCCCCGGCCGACGAGCTGGCGCCCGGCCCGGAAGCGGCCCGCGTGCCCGTACCCCAACCCCGGGCGGTACGAGGACGGCAAACGCCTCAGACAGGGCATGCGCATCGCGTTCTCCGGGGACACCTCGGTCGAGCGCGACCTGCTGGAGGACCGCGCGACCGAGGCCGGACTGCACGTCGCCACGTCGCTCTCCCGGCTGACCAGCCTGCTCGTCACCAACGACCCCGACTCGGGCACCTCCAAGGTGGTCAAGGCCCGCCAGTTCGGCACGCCGGTGGTGGACGAGGCGGCGTTCGGCCAGCTGCTGCGCGACGTCGAGCCGGCCGCGCCGCGGTGACCGTACGGACGGGTGATTGCCGCGCGACTCGCCCGGCGCCGTCTCGCCCCCGCCGCACCGACGGCCCACCCTGTGGCCCATGGCGACATGTGAAGTCTGCGGCAACAACTACGGAATGACCTTCGAGGTGCACGCGCAGGGCGCGGTGCACGTCTTCGACTGCTTCTCCTGCGCGATCCACCGCATGGCACCGATCTGCGAGCACTGCCGGGTGCAGATCATCGGCCAGGGCGTGGAGGCCGAGGGGCGCTGGTACTGCGGCGCCCACTGCGCCCGCGCCGAGGGAAAGGCGGGCATCGTCGACCGGGTCTGAAGCGGGCCCCACCCGAGGACACCCCACGGCCGGGGGGTACCGTCGTGGGGTGTACCGCTTCCTGTTGTCCCGGCAGTGGGTGATCATCACGCTCGTCGCCCTTCTCCTGATCCCCACGATGATCGAACTGGGCATCTGGCAGATGCACCGCCACGACGAGCGTGCCGCCCGCAACCGGCTGGTCTCCGAGGCGCTCTCCGCCGACCCCGTGCCGGTGGAGGAGCTGACCTCTCCGGGCCACACCGTCAGCACCGGTCAGCGGTACCGCTCCGTGACCGCCGTGGGCCGCTTCGACACCGGGCGGGAGGTCGTGGTCCGGCGCCGCGTCAACAGCGACGAGGAGGTCGGCTTCCACGTCCTGACCCCGTTGGTCCTGCGGGACGGCAAGGTGCTGCTGGTCAACCGCGGCTGGATCCCCGCCGACGCCCCCAGTCAGACCGCGTTCCCCGAGGTCCCCGCGCCGCCCGCCGGACAGGTCACCGTGACCGGGCGGCTGATGCCCGACGAGACGACGGCGGCGAGCGGCATCAAGAACCTCCAGGGGCTGCCGGACCGGCAGGTCATGCTGATCGACAGCGCGCGGGAGGCGCGGCGTCTGGACGCCCGGGTCCTCGGCGGCTACGTCGCCCAGACGGCGCCCGAGCCCGCGAACGGCACGCCCCAGCTGGTCGGCAGGCCCGGCAACGAGGACGCCGCGCTCAACTACGCCTACGCGATCCAGTGGTGGCTGTTCTCCGCGGGCGTACCGGTCGGCTGGGTCGTCCTGGTCCGGCGGGAGCTGCGCGACCGCAGGGAGGCGGCCGATCCGCAGAAGCCCGCGGAGGCGCAGCCCGCGGCGGTCTGAGGCACCACCGGGCCGCACCTCCGAGACCCCGCCGGGTCCGCTTCCGAGACCCCGCCGGGCCGCACGCCCGGGACCGCGCTCGGCGGCGCCCCCGGCCCTCGGCGCGCCGTCGAGGACGGGAGCCCGCCGCGCCGCCGGGGCCGCGGCCGGCCGCTCGCGCCGACACCGTGTCACCCGCCCGGCTCCCGCCCGGATTGCCCTGCCGCACCGCCGGGAACCCGCACCCCGTGCACCCCCGCATCGAGGACTACGCCGTCATCGGCGACGAACAGACCGCGGCCCTGGTCGGCAGGGACGGCTCGGTCGACTGGCTGTGCCTGCCCCGCTTCGACTCCGGGGCCTGCTTCGCACGCCTCCTGGGCGACGAGGACAACGGCCACTGGCGCATCGCGCCCAAGGGCGCCGACGGGAAGTACTGCACCCGCCGCGCCTACCGCCCGGACACGCTCGTGCTGGACACCGAGTGGGAGACCGACGAGGGCGCGATCCGGGTCACCGACCTGATGCCGCAGCGCGACCGGGCCCCCGACGTCGTACGGATCGTCGAGGGACTGCGCGGGCGGGTCACCGTCCACAGCGTGCTGCGGCTGCGCTTCGACTACGGCTGGGTCGTCCCGTGGATGCGCCGGGTCGACGGGCACCGGGTGGCGGTCGCCGGGCCGGACTCGGTGTGGCTGCGCAGCGAGCCGGAGGTGCGCACCTGGGGCGAGAACTTCGGCACCCACGCGGAGTTCACCGTCGCCGCGGGCGAGCGGGTCGCCTTCGTGCTGACCTGGCACCCCTCGCACCACGCGCGCCCGCCGCTCGTCGACCCCCACGAGGCGCTGCGGGTCAGCCTCGCGGACTGGCGGGCCTGGTCGGCGCGCTGCCGCTACGACGGGCCCCACCGGGACGCCGTGGTGCGCTCCCTCATCACCCTGAAGGCCCTCACCTACGTGCCGACGGGCGGCATCGCCGCCGCGCTCACCACGTCCCTGCCCGAGGAGCCGGGCGGGGTCCGCAACTGGGACTACCGCTACTGCTGGCTGCGGGACTCCACCCTCACCCTCGGCGCCCTGCTGGCGGCCGGTTACGAGGAGGAGGCCGAGGCCTGGCGCGACTGGCTGCTGCGCGCCGTCGCCGGCGATCCGGCGGACCTGCAGATCATGTACGGGCTGGCGGGCGAGCGCCGGCTGCCCGAGTCCGAGCTGCCGTGGCTGGCCGGCTACGCGGACTCCCGTCCGGTGCGCATCGGCAACGGCGCCGTGAACCAGCTCCAGCTCGACGTGTACGGCGAGGTGATGGACTCGCTGTCGCTGGCCCGCACCGCGGGGATGTCGCCCAAGCCGCACATGTGGTCGCTCCAGTGCGCGCTGGTGAACTGGCTGTGCGACAACTGGCGGCAGGCCGACGAGGGGCTCTGGGAGGTGCGCGGCGGCCGCCGCCAGTTCGTGCACTCCAAGGTGATGGTGTGGGTGGCCGCCGACCGTGCCGTCCGCGCGGTGGAGCGGTACCCGCGGCTCGGCGGCGACCTCGAGAGGTGGCGGGCGATGCGCGACGAGGTGCACCGCGAGGTGTGCGAGAAGGGCTACGACCCCGAGCGCAACACCTTCACCCAGTACTACGGCTCGCGCGACCTGGACGCCGCCCTGCTGCTCATCCCGCGCGTCGGCTTCCTGCCCCCCGAGGACCCGCGGGTGGCCGGCACCGTCGACGCCGTCCGCGAGGAACTCGGGCACGACGGCCTGCTGCGCCGCTACAGCACCGCCGGCCTGCCCGTCGACGGTCTGCCCGGCGACGAGGGCACCTTCCTGGCGTGCTCCTTCTGGCTCGCGGACGCCCTGCACATGACGGGCCGGACCCGGGAGGCGCGCGAGCTGTTCGACCGCCTGGTGGCCCTGGCCAACGACGTGGGGCTGCTGGCCGAGGAGTACGACCCGAGGACCGGCCGCCACCTGGGGAACTACCCGCAGGCGTTCAGCCACATCGGTCTCGTCAACACCGCCCTCACGCTCTACGGCGACGGACAGGCAGGATAGGGGCCATGGATCTTGGACTGAAGGACCGGGTGTACGTCGTCACCGGGGCCACCCGCGGCCTCGGCAACGCCACCGCGCGCGAGCTGGTCGCCGACGGCGCGAAGGTGGTCGTCACGGGGCGGGACGAGGAGCGTGCCGCCGAGGCGGCGAGGGCGCTGGGGCCGGACGCGGTCGGGGTGGCCGTCGACAACGCCGACCCCGAGGCGCCCGCGCGGCTGGTCGCGGCCGCGCGGGAGGCGTTCGGCCGCCTCGACGGTGTGCTGGTGAGCGTGGGCGGGCCGCCGCCCGGGTTCGTCGCGGACAACACGGACGAGCAGTGGCTGACGGCGTTCGAGTCGGTGTTCCTCGGCGCGGTGCGGCTGGCGCGGGCGGCCGCCGCCGAACTGACGGCCGGCGGTGTCATCGGGTTCGTGCTGTCGGGGTCGGTGTACGAACCGATTCCGGGACTGACGATCTCCAACGGCCTGCGGCCGGGGCTGGCCGGCTTCGCGAAGTCGCTCTCCGACGAACTGGGGCCGCGCGGCATCCGGGTCGTGGGGGTGCTGCCGGCACGGATCGACACCGACCGGGTGCGCGAGCTGGACGCGCTGTCGGCCGACCCGGAGGCGACCCGGGCCGCGAACGAGTCCCGGATCCCGCTGCGGCGGTACGGGGCGCCGGAGGAGTTCGGGCGGGTGGCGGCCTTCCTGCTGTCGCCGGCCGCCTCCTACCTGACCGGTGTCATGGTGCCGGTGGACGGCGGCATGCGGCACGGGTTCTGAGGACCCCTCCGCCGCCCGGACCGGTCCGGGCGGCCGGGCGACCGGTCCGGACCGGTGTCAACTGACCCGTTCCGCCTTGTGCTTGTGGGTCCTCAGGCGGACCTTCGCCGGGAGCGACGTCAGTGCCGCCGAGTCCCGTGCGTGGGCCAGGGGCCCGTTCGCCAGCCGGTCGAGCGTCACGGCCGGGTCCACGTGCGGTTCCAGCTGGAGCCGTACGTGGGCCTCGGGGGCGGTCCTGCGGCCCGTGAGGTGGGCGCGGCTGTGGGACACGCCGTCCAGGCGGGCCGCGTCGGCGGCCAGGGCGTGCTCCAGGGCCCGGCCGCGCAGCAGGGCGCCCGCGCCGTCGCCGGTGTCGACGAGGACCTCGTCGAGACGGCGCCTGCGCAGGGCCGCGACCAGCCACCACAGGGCGAGCAGGACGAGCACCGCCAGCGCGGCGAGGACGACCGGCCACCACCAGCCCTCGTCCCGCCAGCGGGTGCGTTCGGCGGTGCTGAGCAGGACGTCGTGCCGGTCGTCGTGGATCCACCAGGAGGGCGGGTGCGCGCCCAGGCCGACGGCGAGCACGGCGCCGCCGACGGCGAGCAGGACGAGGCCCACGAGGCCCAGTGCCACCCGGTTGACGGTCCGGAGCATCGTCGTCATCCCTTCTTCCCGGGCCGGCGCACGTGCACGGACAGTGCGGGCGGCCGGACGAGTCCGAGGCCGCGGACGGCGTCGCCGAGCACCTCGCCCAGGTCGGCGCGCACCTCGTCCGGGTCGCGGAAGTGGCAGACCGCCCGTACGTCGGCCCGGCGGCGCCCGGCACGGACGTGGACCGACTGCACGCCGGCGACCTCCATGGCCCGGTCGCGCAGCACCAGCCCGGCGGCGCCCCGGTGCAGTCCGGCGCGGACGTCGGGGTGGGGGCGCCGCATGGGCAGCAGGTCGCGCAGCCCGGGCGTGACGGCGAGGAGGACCAGCCACAGGCCGAGGGCCGCGGCGACACCCGCGCCGACGAGGACCCAGGTGTCGTCCAGGGGCCGTTCGGCGAGCTGCCGCGCCAGCTCCCGGCGTACGCGCAGGGCCGGCCGGTCGGCCCGCACCGCGGCGATGTCGTACAGCAGCACGCCCGCGAGGGCGGCGAGCAGCAGCGCGACGACGGCCGCCGGGACCCGGCGGGCCGACCAGAAGCGTCCGCTGCCCGGCGCGGGGGCCGGGTCGGGGCCGGGGCGGTGCGGGGGCCCGGCCCGGGGCCCGTCGTCCTCGGCGGCCTTCTCGAGGACCGGCAGCCGTCGTGTGCCGTCCTCGGATCCCGGGAACTCGCTCATGGCGTCCTCCCGTGTGCCACGCCGTGTTCCGCCGTCAGATGCAGGCGTTCGACCTGGACGGCGACCTCCGGCACCTCCATTCCCACCAACGTGCCCACCCGCTCGGTGACATGGCGACGCACGGCGTGACAGCGGGAGCCGATGTCGGTGGGGTGGCCGAGTTCGAGGTGGACGCGGATGTGAGCGGCGTCGTGATGGACGACCACGGTGGCGTACGGCCGGGCGGCGGCGGCCGGCAGCGGTCCCACCGCCTCGCGCGCGGCCTGTGCGGCGATCTTCGCCACCACCCGGTCGGCGATCCGCAGGGCGCCCCGCTCCCCGGGCGGGACCGCGGCCGGGCGGGTGCCGGGCGCGCCGGGCGCCTCGCTCACGGACGTCACCGGCGTCGGTCGTCGCGCGCGCGGAAGAAGTCGCCGAGTTCCAGGTCCCCTTCGAGGAACCGGCCCACGACGAACCCGACGGCGCCCAGCGCCGCCACCAGCAGGAAGGCCCCGAACCCGCCGAAGTACCCGGCGAAGCCCAGTGCCATGCCGGCGATCATGCCCACCACGGCCATGTTCACGGTGCACTCCCCTCAGCGGCCCGGTCGCCCGTGGCCGGTGCGTCACTGGAGCCGGGACTCCGGCTCCTCTTCCTCTTCCTCGGGCAGCTTGACGTCGCTGACCGCGATGTTGACCTCGACCACCTCGAGGCCGGTCATCCGCTCGACGGCCGCGATCACGTTCTCGCGCACGTCCCGGGAGACCTCGATGATGGACACGCCGTAGTCGACCACGATCTCCAGGTCGAGTGCCGTCTGCACCTCGCCGACCTCGGCCTTGACGCCGCGGGTGACGGCCTTCGTGCTGCCGCCGGGCACCCGGTCGCGCACCGCGCCGAAGGTACGGCTCATGCCGCTGCCCATCGCGTGCACGCCGACCACGTCGCGGGCCGCCAGCCCGGCGATCTTCTCCACGACGCCGTCGGCGATCGTGGTGCGTCCGCGGGAGCCCGGGGCGCCGCCGCCACGCCTCGTCGTCTTGCGGGTCGACACCGGCTCGGTGCCGCCGTCGGGGAGCTGCGTCCTGCTCTGTTCGCTCGTCTCGCTCATCGCCGTACGTCCTTTTCGGTCGTCGTCCTCCTGCCACCGTAAGCGCGGGAGCCCGACCGCGCCCCAGGGATGCGGCAGGCTGGAGGAATGACGTCGGACGGATGGACGCGCGGAGTGCGCGAACAGCTCGCGAGGGGACGGTTGCTCCCTCTGGGCGGGCCGCGGGACGGGGCATGGATCGCGCAGGACGCGGCGGAGGCGGTGCTGCGGCGGGCGGCGCGGGAGCTGCCCGGTGTGCGTCTGGACACGCTGCGGTTCGCGACGGCGGATCCCGACGCGGCGTACGAGCCGGTGGTCCCGGAGCCGCCGGGCGCGCTGCCGCCGGGCCCGTTGCGGGTGACGGCGCAGTTCGCGGCGGCGGCCTTCGCCCCGCTGCCCACGACCGCGTCCCGGCTGCGCACGGCGCTGGCGCTGGCGGCGTCGGAGCGGCTCGGGCTGGTGGTGGCCGAGGTGGACCTGCGGGTGACGGCGCTGCTCGACGATACCGGGGCCGGGGCCGAGGACGGCGAGGCGGCGGCGGAACGGCCGGGGCCCGGGCCGGAGTTCGGGCGGCCGCCGCGGCCGGCCGGGGCGGTACGGGAGGGCGACGAGGCGCGGGCCGCCGGGGCCGCCCTCTCGGTGCCCGGCGTGTCCGCGCTGACGGACGTGCTCGGGCGCGCGGTGCGCCTGGAGGAGCGGCGGGACGCGACGGCCGCCCTGCCGCGACGGCACGCGCGCGTGGAGGTCGCGGTGCGCGCGGACCACCGGGCGCTGGAGGTCGCCCGGGGCGTCCGCGCGGCGGTGTCCGAGGCGCTGCCGGACCGGCCGACGGTGGCGGTGCTGGTGACGGCGGCGGACTGAACGCCCGCCGCGTCCACCTGACCCACCGGGGTCGTCCGGGGGTCACCGGACCCGTGGTGTCACTCTCCGAGGCCGGCCAGGTCCCGGAGGCGGCGGGCCTGGGAGGCGCGTTCGGCGGCCCGCTGTTCGTCGTACGTCCTGTCGCCGGCGCCGCGCAGCAGCGCCTTGGTCTCGACGACCGCGTCGCGCGGCGCGGCCAGGACCGCCGCGGCCAGCTCGCGCACCGTCGCGTCCAGTTCGGCGACGGGCACGGTGACGTTGGCGAGGCCGGTGGCGACCGCCTCCTCGGCGTGCACGAAGCGGCCGGTCAGGCAGATCTCGACGGCGCGGCCGTACCCGACGAGGGAGACGAGGGGGTGCGTGCCGGTGAGGTCCGGCACCAGGCCGAGGGCGGTCTCGCGCATCGCGAACTGCACGTCGTCGGCGACGACGCGCAGGTCACAGGCGAGGGCCAGCTGGAAGCCCGCGCCGATGGCGTGGCCCTGGACGGCGGCGATCGACACGAGGTCGTTGCGCCGCCACCAGGTGAAGCCCTCCTGGAACTCGGCGATGGCGGCGTCGAGTTCGTCGTCGCCGCTGCGCGCGAGGTCGACGAAGGAGGGCTCGCCCTCGATCCCCTCGGGCGTGAACATCTGCCGGTCGAGGCCGGCGGAGAAGGACTTGCCCTCGCCGCGCAGCACGACCACGCGGACGGAGCCCGGCAGCTGCCGGCCCGCTTCGGCCAGCGCGCGCCACATCGCGGGGCTCTGCGCGTTGCGCTTGGCCGGGTTGGTCAGCGTCACCGTGGCGAGCGCGTCGTCGACGGTGAGCCGTACGCCGTCCTTGTCGAGCAGGGGAACGAGTTCCCGGTCGGGCGTGGCCATGGGGCGCCTCCGATGGGTGCGGTCAGCTGGCGGTCAGCCAAGTGACTGCACAGTAACCACCCGGTCGGCCGGAAGACCGACCGGGTGGCCACCATCGAAGCCGGTGAGCCGCCCGGATCAGGACGAGGCGGCCTTCTTGCCGCGGGTCGCTCCGCCACGCCCACGAAGCGTGACGCCCGACTCGCTGAGCATCCGGTGCACGAAGCCATACGAGCGGCCGGTCTCCTCGGCCAGCGCCCGGATGCTCGCACCGGAGTCGTACTTCTTCTTCAGGTCTGCCGCGAGCTTGTCGCGCGCGGCGCCGGTCACCCGGCTGCCCTTCTTCAGAGTCTCGGCCACCCGTGCCTCCTCATGGGAAGTGCGCTCTGGTCCCCTCATGATCACCCCTCCGGAGCCCGATGGCCACCCATTCGGCAAGGTCCGTGCGACACGGTGGTGACGACAGGAGCACGTCACCACGAACGGAATCATCCATTCCGGTGGCGGGCGTTCGTATGGCCGAACGGGTCCTTCCGCGAAGTGCCAGGTCAGGGACGCACGACGGCCGACCCCCGACGACAGAGGGGTCGGCCGTGAAATGGGTGTAGGACACACCTCGATACGAGGAGATCTCACACAGATGGTGGATCACCGGTGGGCCGAATGATCCATACGCCGTGGATCACGCGTTCGGTCAAGCCAGGGCGACGAGGTCCGCGTAGTCGGAGCCCCACAGGTCCTCGACGCCGTCGGGCAGCAGGATGATCCGCTCGGGCTGGAGCGCCTGCACGGCGCCCTCGTCGTGGGTGACGAGGACGACCGCGCCCTTGTAGGTGCGCAGCGCGCCGAGGATCTCCTCGCGGCTGGCGGGGTCGAGGTTGTTGGTGGGCTCGTCCAGCAGCAGCACGTTGGCCGAGGAGACCACGAGGGTGGCCAGGGCCAGCCGGGTCTTCTCGCCGCCGGACAGGACACCGGCGGGCTTGTCGACGTCGTCGCCGGAGAACAGGAACGAGCCGAGCACCTTGCGGACCTCGACGAGGTCGAGGTCGGGGGCGGCGGAGCGCATGTTCTCCAGGACCGAGCGCTCGGGGTCGAGGGTCTCGTGCTCCTGGGCGTAGTAGCCGAGCTTGAGTCCGTGGCCGGGGCGCACCTCGCCGGTGTCGGGCTTCTCCACGCCGCCGAGCAGGCGCAGCAGGGTGGTCTTGCCGGCGCCGTTGAGGCCGAGGATGACGACGCGGGACCCCTTGTCGATGGCCAGGTCGACGTCGGTGAAGATCTCCAGCGAGCCGTACGACTTCGACAGGCCCTCGGCCATCAGCGGGGTCTTCCCGCAGGGCGCGGGCTCCGGGAAGCGCAGCTTGGCGACCTTGTCGGAGGCCCGCACGGCCTCGAGTCCGGCGAGCAGCCGGTCGGCCCGCTTGGCCATGTTCTGGGCGGCGACCGTCTTGGTGGCCTTGGCGCGCATCTTGTCGGCCTGCGAGTGCAGGGCGGCGGCCTTCTTCTCGGCGTTCTGCCGCTCGCGCTTGCGGCGCTTCTCGTCGGCCTCGCGCTGCTGCTGGTAGAGCTTCCAGCCCATGTTGTAGACGTCGATCTGGGAGCGGTTGGCGTCCAGGTAGAACACCTTGTTGACGACCGTCTCGACCAGGTCGACGTCGTGGGAGATGACGATGAAGCCGCCGCGGTAGGTCTTGAGGTAGTCCCGCAGCCAGACGATCGAGTCGGCGTCCAGGTGGTTCGTCGGCTCGTCGAGGAGGAGGGTGTCGGCGTCGGAGAACAGGATCCGGGCCAGCTCGACCCGGCGGCGCTGACCGCCGGACAGCGTGTGCAGGGGCTGTCCGAGGACGCGGTCGGGCAGGTTGAGCGCGGCGGCGATGGTGGCGGCCTCGGCCTCGGCGGCGTACCCGCCCTTGGTGAGGAACTCCGTCTCCTGGCGCTCGTACTGCCGCATGGCCTTGTCGCGGGTGGAGCCCTGGCCGTTGGCGATGCGCTGCTCGTTGTCGCGCATCTTGCGGATCAGCACGTCGAGACCGCGGGCGGAGAGGATGCGGTCGCGGGCGAGGACGTCGAGGTCTCCGGTGCGGGGGTCCTGCGGGAGGTAGCCGACCTCGCCGGAGCGGGTGACCTGGCCCGCGGCGGGGATGCCCTCACCGGCGAGGACCTTGGTCAGCGTGGTCTTGCCGGCGCCGTTGCGCCCGACCAGGCCGATGCGGTCGCCCTTGGCGATGCGGAAGGAGGCGTTCTCGATGAGGATACGGGCACCGGCGCGCAGCTCGATGCCGGAGGCGGAGATCACGGACAGACTCCAGAGCGGGTGGGGGCGGGATGGGCGGCTGAGGACGTTCCCGCCGTCTAATGCGCGAGGAGAATGGCCATGAGGCCATTCTAACGGGGCCGTGCAAGCACTTTTCCTGAGTGCGCGTGTTCGATCTCCGCGCGGGGCGCGTGCCCGGTCCGGCGCACGACGGCCCGGTGGGCCGCGCGGGCCGCCGACGAGATCGCGCGTGCAACGGCGGGACGCGGGGGTACCTGGTCGCCGACGCCCCTCCGCGCGGGGAGGGGCTCGCCGGGTGAGGACGACGGCCGCGGCGGCGCCGGCCGGCGGCGGCACAGACGGAGGTGGCCCTTGCAGTTCGACGACGACGCCAGGCTGGACGCGTCCGAGGTGCAGGACGTGCGCGGAAGCCGGATCCCGGGCGGGCGGGCGACCGTGGGCGGCGGGATCGCCGGGCTGATCGCGCTGCTGCTGGGGCTGTTCCTCGGGGTCGGGCCGGACCGGCTCGGGCTCTCCTCGGGCGGCGACGAGCCCGCGGCGGCCTCGTCGGGGCTCGCGCAGGTGCAGCGCGACTGCCTCACCGGGCAGGACGCGAACACGCGGGACGACTGCCGGACGGTGGCGGTGGTCAACAGCGTGCAGGACTTCTGGGACGAGGAGTTCCAGCGGCGCGACGGCACCTACACGCGCTCGTCCACCGTGTTCTTCGCCCAGCGGGTGGGGACGGCGTGCGGGGCGGCGACCTCGGAGGTCGGGCCGTTCTACTGCCCGGGCGACCGGAAGGTCTACCTGGACCTGGGGTTCTTCGACGACCTGCGGTCGACGTTCGGCGCGAGCGGCGGCCCCTTCGCGCAGGCGTACGTCGTGGCGCACGAGTACGGGCACCACGTGCAGGACCTCATGGGCACGCTGGGCCGCTCGCAGGACGGGCCGACCGGCGCCGGCAGCGCCGCGGTGAGTGTCGAGCTCCAGGCCGACTGCTACGCGGGCGTGTGGGCCCGGCACGCCACCACGACGCCGGACGAGTCGACCGGGCGGCCGCTGATCACCAGCCTCACCGCCGCGGACATCGCCGACGGGCTGGACGCCGCGGCGGCCGTGGGCGACGACCGGATCCAGGAGCGGTTCCAGGGCCGGGTGACGCCCGAGACGTGGACGCACGGGTCGTCGGCGCAGCGGCAGCAGTGGTTCGACGTGGGGTACCGGAGCGGGGACATGGCGCGGTGCGACACCTTCCGCTGACCGCGCGGTGGCCGCGCCCGAGAGTGTCGCCGGCCGGCGTCGCCGACGGGCGGGGACGGCGCGGCGCCGCGGTCGCACGCCGGGCCGCGCGGGCACCGGGCCGTGAGGGCGGACGCCCGGCGGGGGCGGACGCCGTCGTGGTGGACGACGCCGGCGCCCGCCGCCGTACCGCTCTCACGGGCCGGTCACCGGTGAGCCGTGTCGACAGCCCGGCGGGGCGGTACGCCTAACCTCCGGTGTGGACCTGGAAGGCGGCCCGGCGCACGGCCTTGGCCAGCGCCGGGTCGGGGTGCGCGGCGGCGAGCGCCACCAGGACCTGCACGGTGCGCGGGTGCCCGACGGAGCGGACCTCGGCCAGCAGCGCCGGCACGGTCGGCTGGAGCGCGGACTCCAGGTGGCGCACCAGCATCGGCGCCTCGCCGTGGTCGGCGACGGCGGCGGCGGTGTCCACCCACAGCCAGGTGGCCTCCTCGCGGGTGAGCACCTCGTGGGCGTCCTCGGGGTCCACCCCGTCGTGCTCGGCCAGCCACAGCAGGGCGTACGGCCGCAGGGCGGGCTCCTCGACGACGGCGCGCACGTCGGGCTCCGCGGGGGCGCCGACGACGCGCAGCGCCTCGAAGGCGAGGCCGCGCAGCAGGGCGTCCTCACCGCGGGCGGCGGTGAGGAGATCGCCGACGGCGCTGCCGACGGTGCGGGCGGCGAGCCAGGCCCGGTACTCGGCGCGGGCGGCGTTCGGGCGGAGCTGGGCGCAGCCGCGGAGCATCTCCTCGGCCGCGACCTCGATGTTGCCCGCGGGGCTCTGCGCGGCGACGCAGATCTGCTCCAGCTTGACCCAGACCGCCCAGTTGCCGAGCGGGGTCAGGGTGGCGTGACCGTCCCCGCAGGTGAGCGCGCCCACCGAGGCGAGGGCGTGCAGGGCCCAGTCGAGGAGGGGCGCGAGTTCGTCGGCGCGCGCCGGTTCCGCCGGGTCGGCGTCGGTGAGGGGGCGGGGCCGGCGGGAGCTCGCGGTGTCGGCGTCCTCGGGGCCGTAGGACACCTCGCAGCGTTCGGTGCGCAGTTCGGTGACGCGCTGGCGCAGCAGGTCCAGGAGCTGGTCCACCGGGACGGGGCCGGCGGACAGCTGGAGGAAGGAGAGCACCTGCGGCATGGCCGAGACGACCTCGGCGACGGCGCCGGGCTCCTGGCCAGCGGGTTCCGGGGTGGCCAGCGACCAGGCGTCGAAGAGCGCGACCCAGCCGCGCAGGACGGCGCTGTCGTCACGGTTCCAGGCGCGCAGCCGCCAGCCGGGGCGAGCGCTGTCGCCGTGCACCTCGATGAGGCCGGCGAGGCGGGCGGTGTCCCAGTCGGCACGGACCTGGGCCACCGTCAGGCCCAGGTCGGCCGCGGCGCGTTCGGCGGTCGTCTCGGAGAGGGTGGCCTTGCCGTCGTCGGTGGCCGCGTCCCGGCCGGGGCCGAGGGCGTTGTCGGCCCAGCGGGCGACGCGGGCCGCGGCGGCCAGCCCGGAGCGCGCCATTCTGGCCAGCTCCGCCGGGGCGGGGGTGCCCTCCGGCGGGCGGGGTGCGGGGCGGCGCTGGCGCCGCTGGTTCACAGCTGAGGGGGCGGCGGCCAGGGGTCGTGGGCGGACGAGTCGAAGCCTGGAGTCGCGCGGGATACGGGACGTCACGGGTGCAGTCTTCCGGTTGACGGTCCGAAATCCCAAACGGAATGTCACGACGGGCTACGGGACTGGCCAACGCACGGGGCGCGGGGAGGGGCGAGGGGGCCTGTTCGAGCCAGTGGTCCGGCCTCAAACGGAACGCGTGGGACCGCTCCGGCGCGGTGCGCCGCGACACCTCACATCAGGGGTGTCAGGAAGCGGCGCAGCACTTCCTCGTAGGCGGCCGGGTCGGGGTTCCACATGGCGGCGTGCGGGGCGTGCGGGACGGAGTGGAGGGTGACCGGGCCGGGGTGGCGGTCGGCGAAGCGGCGGGAGGCCTCCCAGGGGGCCACGGTGTCCCCGGGGCCGTGGACGATCAGGGTCGGTACGAGGGGGACGGCCGGGCCGGCGGCCCCGTCGGCGGTGTCGGCGCCCAGGCCGGCGCGGCCCTCGGCGGCGCGGACGGCCAGCGGCAGCAGCGCGCCCGGGGTGTGGCGGGCGGAGGCGAGGGCCCGCAGGGTGGCCTGCCAGTCGAGGACCGGTGAGTCCAGCACCAGCCCCGAGACGAGGTCGCGCAGCCCCGAGCGGGCGGCGGCGCGCAGGACCATGGTGGCGCCGGTGGACCAGCCGAGCAGGACGAGACGTTCGGCGCCGTGGCGGACGGCGTAGCGCATCGCCGCGTCCAGGTCGCGCCACTCGCTCTCGCCGAGGTGGTTGAGGCCGTCCGGGGGGCGGGGGGCGCCCAGGTCGCCGCGGTAGGAGAGGGCGAGGACCGGGAAGCGGCGGCGGTGCAGGAAGCCGGTCAGGTTCAGGGCGTGTTCCCGGGTGGCGCCCAGGCCGTGCACCGCGATCACCCAGGTGCGGCGGGCGCCGGGGACGAACCAGGCGGGCAGCGGTCCCAGCTCGCCGGGCACGTCGACGTCGGCGTGGTCGAGGCCGAGCGCGGTGCTCGGGTCGCCCACGTACAGGTTCGGGGTGAGCCACACCGCGTCGCCCGCGTCGAGGGTGCCGTGGGTGACCCGCTCCAGACGGCGCACGACCGTGTCGGCGGAGTGCGGGGCGGTGTCCAGGACGGGGCCGACGACCGCGTGGGAGCCGTCGCCCGCGAGCCCGTAGGTGCCGGGGCGCAGGGCGGCGAGGTCGCGGGTGAGGGTCACCCGGCCGTCGGCCGTGCCGTGGACGGTGAGCCGGGGTTCGGTGGGCAGGGGGCGGCCGGGTGACGGCTTCAGCGCCGCGCCGCTGGCGAGGCGGCCTGCGGCCACGCTTGCGGCGCCGGCGGCCAGGGCCGCGGCGGCGGTGACGGCGGTTGCGGTGACGGTGCGCACCCGTCCAGTGTCCTGGCCGATCCCGCCGGGGGCCAGTGGTGGAGGGCGGCGGGGGTGCGGGAGCGGACGGCCGCGGCCGTTCCTCCGGCGCCCGCGGGCCCGCGGCGGACGGCGGGCGAGCCGCTGTCCGCCGGGCCGGACGGGGGCCGGACGGCGGAGCCGCGTGGGGCCCGCCCACCGGCCACCCGGCCGGCCCGCACGGCGGAGCCGTGTATCCGGGCCGGGTGGTCTGGCCGTGTACCCGGGCCGCGTGGCCGGCCCGTCCGGGGCCGGCCCGTCCGGGGCCGGCCCGTCCGGGGCCGGAGGGCGGAGCCGCGTGCGGTCCGTGTCGCAGGGCCGCGCCGTCGGCCCGCGCGGCATCGCAGGGCCGCGCCGTCGGCCCGCGCGGCGGAGTCAGGTGCCCGGTCCCCGCGTCGGCGTCGAGGGCGGAACCGTTCGTCCGCCCGCCTGCGGAACCGCACGACCCACCCGCCCGGCGAAGCCACAGGGTCGGCCCGCGGGGCGCCCGCCCCCGCCCGTCGGCCCGGACCGCGAGGCCGGGTGGCCGGGTGGCCGGGTGGCCGGCCCGCGCGGCGGAGCACGCCCCCCGCCCGCGCGGCGCGGTCGCGCACCGGCACGGCCGTCGCCGTCGAGACGGCGGCCGAGGGGCGGCGGCCGAGGGCGCCCGTGCCGCGGCCGCGGGCCCGGTGTGCCGCCTCAGCGCTTCTGTCCGTAGCCCCGCAGGCGTTCCGCCACCTCCCCCAGCTGCTCGTCGGTCAGCAGGTTCGGGGTGCGGCCCGGGACGGACGAGGCGGTCAGCCACAGCCGGCACATCCACTCCAGCTGGGCCGTGCGGTCGTAGGCCTGGTCGAGGGTGGTGCCGTGGGTGAGGGTGCCGTGGTTCTGGAGGAGGCAGGCGGTGCGGCCGGTGAGGGCGTGGAGGAGGTTGCGGGCGAGTTCCTCGGTGCCGTAGGTCGCGTAGGGGGCGACGCGGACGGGGCCGCCGAGGGCGGCCGTCATGTAGTGGACGGAGGGGAGCTCGCTCACGAGGGTCGAGACGGCGGTGGCGTGCACGGCGTGGGTGTGGACGACGGCGCGGGCGTCGGTGGTGCGGTGGACGGCGAGGTGCATGGGCAGTTCGCTGGTCGGGGTGAGGGTGCCGAGGACCTGCCGGCCGTCGAGGTCGACGCCGGTGACGTCGTCCGGGGTGAGACGGTCGTAGGGGACGCCCGAGGGGGTGACCAGGACGAGGTCCCCGACGCGGACCGAGACGTTGCCCGAGGTGCCGACGACGAGCCCGTCTGCGACGGTGCGGCGGGCCGTCGCCACGAGCTGTTCCCAGGCGTGCGCGACCTCCTCACCGCGGAGGTCGTGGAGGCCGTCGCCGGTGTCGCTTCGCTGCTCTGCCATGCCGCGATCCTGCCAGGTGACGAACGTCTCCTCGACGGCCCCGCGGGGCCGTCGGGAACGGGGGGCGGGGACCCGGACCCGTGCGGCGTCCGGGGCGTCGCGACGAAGCGGAATCGACATCGCCGATTGTGGACACCACGATGCCCGTCCCAGTTCACCTTCCGTTCACCCGGGTTACCTACGTTCATCCAGCCAATGACTTCGAACGATTGCCTGGGTAAATGGAAAGCTTCTCGCTGATCCTCGCGATTGTGGTAGTAACCGCACTCGCGTTCGATTTCACGAACGGTTTCCACGACACCGCCAACGCGATGGCCACCACCATCTCGACCGGTGCGCTCAAGCCCAAGGTGGCGGTGGCCATGTCCGCCGTCCTGAACCTTGTAGGCGCCTTTCTCTCCGTGGAGGTCGCCAACACGATCTCCAAGGGTCTCGTCGACGAGACCGGCATCCGCCCCGAGGTCATCTTCGCCGCCCTGGTCGGCGCGATCCTCTGGAACCTGCTGACCTGGCTGGTCGGACTCCCGTCCAGTTCCTCGCACGCCCTGATGGGCGGTCTGATCGGCGCCACCATCGCCTCGGCCGGCGCCGGCGCGGTCCACGGCGACGTGCTCGTCACCAAGGTCCTGATCCCGGCGGTCGCGGCGCCGATCGTCGCGGGCGTCGCGGCGATGCTCGCGACCCGGCTGTCGTACTCGCTGGGCAGGAAGGCCGACGGCAAGGCCGCCGCCAAGGGCTACCGAACCGGCCAGATCGCCTCCGCCGGCCTGGTCTCGCTCGCCCACGGCACCAACGACGCGCAGAAGACGATGGGCATCATCACCCTCGCCCTGGTCGCCGGCGGCGCCGTCGCCCCCGACTCCGACCCGCCGCTGTGGGTCATCCTGTCCGCGGGCCTGGCGATCGCGCTCGGCACCTACCTCGGCGGCTGGCGCATCATCCGCACCATGGGCAAGGGCCTGACCGACCTCCAGCCGCAGCAGGGCTTCGCCGCCCAGACCAGCGCGGCCACCGTCATCCTGGCCTCCTCCCACCTGGGCTTCTCGCTCTCCACCACGCACTCGGTCTCCGGCTCGGTCATGGGCGCGGGCCTGGGCCGCAAGGGCGGCGTCGTGCGCTGGTCGACCGCCACCCGGATGTTCGTCGCCTGGGGCCTGACGCTGCCGGCCGCGGCCCTGGTCGGCGCCCTCGCCGAGTACGTGACCGGCTTCGGCAGCTGGGGCACGGCGCTCGTCGCGGTGTTCCTCATCGCCTCCAGCGCGGCGATCTGGAAGATCTCGCGGCGCGAGGTCGTCGACCACACGAACGTCGTCGACGACGAGCCGGCCGGCGTGGTCACCACCGCGATCGCCGCCGTGACCCCGCCCCCGGCGGGCACGGTCACCGAGGACCTCACGGCCACCATCCCCGCCCCGGCGGAGCCGGCCCCGCCGGCCGCCCCCACCGTCACCACCGTCTGAGTCCGGCCCCCACCGGTACGAAGGAAGAAGCAGCATGAAGATCGACTGGGCGGCTCTCGGCTCCGTCTTCGGCGTCAGTCTCGTCGTCACCGTGGCCCTCGTGGCCCTGTTCACCCTCGGCATCATGGGCCTCTCCCACCGCGAGCGGGCCGTGGCCCGGGGCGGCTCCGCCACCCTGGCCGTCACCGGCGCGTACGCGTGCTTCGCAGCCTGCGCCGGGGCGGTGGCCTACGGGATCTCGCTGATCATCGTCTGACCGGACGGCACACACACGCGCGTGGGGCGCGGGACGGACCACCGTCCCGCGCCCCACGCGCGCGTGGCGGCCGTGACCGGCGATGTGCGGGGGCCGGCGGCCTGTGGGGTTCTGCACACTGTCCCGTCGCAGGTCAACAGCGAGTTGACGGCCGTTCCGGGCCCGTGGTGGACTTCCGGGGCCATGTACGGCGACGCAGGAGGAAGCCGGTGTGAATCCGGCGCGGTCCCGCCACTGTCACCGGGGTAGACCCCCCCGGGAGCCAGGAACTCTCGTCGCCGGTCTCGTCGAACCAGGGCGTGGACACCCTGAGTGAGGACATACCGCCATGCTCGGCTGCCGTTCGAGGTACAGCACCAGGTCACTGCCCGGCCCGTCGGCCGGCTGAGCCGATGGGTACCGATCGCCACTACGCGTACGGTGCCGCCGCCGGCCTCCTGGGGGACCTGCTCCTCGGCGATCCGCGCCGGGGGCATCCGGTCGCCGTGTTCGGGCGGGCCGCGGCCGGCGTGGAGCGGGTGCTGTGGCGGGACCACCGCGGGTGGGGCGCCCTGCACACCGCCGTGTGCGCCGGCGGCGCCGTGGCCCTCGGGGCCCTCGCCGCCCGTGCCGCACGCCGCTCCCCCGCCGCCTCCGTCACGCTGACCGCAGCCGCCGCGTGGGCCGTCGTCGGCGGGACCTCGCTGGTACGGGAGGCCCGGACCGTCGGGCGGGCCCTGGAGGCGGGGGACGTCGAGGCCGCGCGGGCACGGCTGCCGCACCTGTGCGGGCGGGACCCGCAGTCCCTGGACGCCGACGGGATCGCCCGCGCGGTCGTCGAGTCCGTCGCCGAGAACACCTCCGACGCGGTCGTGGGCGCCCTGGTGTGGGGGGCCGTCGGCGGCGTGCCGGGGCTGCTCGGGTTCCGGGCCGTCAACACCCTGGACGCCATGGTCGGCCACCGCTCGCCGCGCCACCTGCGCTTCGGATGGGCGTCGGCCCGGCTCGACGACGTCGCCGGCTGGCCGGGGGCACGGCTGACCGCCGTCCTGGCCGCCGTCGCCGGTGACGATCCGCGCGGGGCGGTGCGGGCCTGGCGGGCCGACGCGCGCAGGCATCCCAGCCCCAACGCCGGTCCCGTGGAGGCCTCGTTCGCCGGCGCCCTCGGGGTGCGGCTGGGCGGGACGCTGTCGTACGGCGGACGCGTCGAGCACCGGCCCGTGCTGAACGGCGGGCGGGGGCGGCCCGTCGAGGCCCGCGACATCGAACGTGCCGCGCGGCTCTCCCGCCGCGTCGGCCTGCTCGCGCTCGGCGCCACCGTCGCCGCGCGCGTCGTCGCCGCGAGGATCCTCGCGGCGGGAGTGAAGGGGCGTACGTCATGAGCGGGGGTCTCCTCGTCGCCGGCACCACCTCGGACGCCGGCAAGAGCGTCGTCACGGCCGGGATCTGCCGGTGGCTGGTGCGGCAGGGCGTCCGGGTGGCGCCCTTCAAGGCGCAGAACATGTCCCTCAACTCGTTCGTGACCCGCGAGGGCGCCGAGATCGGGCGCGCGCAGGCCATGCAGGCGCAGGCCTGCCGCATCGAGCCGACGGCGCTGATGAACCCGGTGCTGCTCAAGCCGGGCGGCGAGCGGAGCAGCCAGGTCGTGCTGCTCGGCAAGCCGGTCGGCGAGATGAGCGCGCGCGGCTTCTTCGGGGAGACCGGGGAGCCCGGGAGGCCCGGGGAGCCCGGCGGATCGTCCTCCAGGGGCGGGCTGCGCGGCGGACGGCGGGAGGAACTCCTCGGGACCGTCCTCGACTGTCTCGCCGAGTTGCGGGGCACGTATGACGCGGTGATCTGTGAGGGGGCGGGCAGTCCCGCCGAGATCAACCTGCGGCGGACCGACATCGTGAACATGGGGATCGCCCGCAACGCGCGGCTCCCCGTGCTCGTCGTCGGCGACATCGACCGCGGCGGGGTCTTCGCCTCCTTCTTCGGCACCGTCGCGCTGCTCTCCCCCGAGGACCAGGCACTGGTCGCGGGGTTCCTGGTCAACAAGTTCCGGGGGGACGTGAGCCTGCTGGAACCGGGGCTCGACATGCTCCACGGGCTCACCGGGCGGCACACCTACGGCGTCCTGCCCTTCCGGCACGGCCTCGGCATCGACGAGGAGGACGGACTGCGGGTGTCGCTGCGCGGTACCGTCCGGGAGTCGAACACCGCCCCGCCCGTCGGCGAGGACGTGCTGCGGGTCGCCGTCTGCGCGGTCCCGCTGATGTCCAACTTCACCGACGTGGACGCGCTGGCCGCCGAGCCGGGCGTCGTCGTGCGGTTCGTGGACCGGCCGGAGGAACTGGCCGACGCCGACCTCGTGGTGATCCCCGGGACCCGCGGGACGGTGCGCGCGCTGGAGTGGCTGCGGGAGCGCGGGCTGGCGGACGCGATCCTGCGCAGGGTCGCCGAGCGGCGGCCCGTGCTGGGCGTCTGCGGCGGCTTCCAGATCCTCGGCGAGCGCATCGAGGACGAGGTCGAGTCGCGCGCCGGCGAGGTCGCGGGGCTCGGCGTCCTCCCCGTCCGGGTGCGGTTCGCCCGCGAGAAGACCCTCACCCGGCCGGCCGGCGAGGCCCTCGGCGAACGGGTCGAGGGGTACGAGATCCATCACGGGGTCGCCGACGTCACCGGGGGCGAGGCGTTCCTCCGCGATGACGAGGGGCACAGCCTGGACGGCTGCCGGGTCGGCCAGACCTGGGGCACCCACTGGCACGGCTCCCTGGAGTCGGACGGATTCCGCCGGGCGTTCCTGCGGGAGGTGGCGGCCGCCGCGGGCCGCCGCTTCGTGCCGGCCGCCGACACCTCCTTCGCCGCGCTGCGCGAGGAGCAGCTCGACCGGCTCGGCGACCTGATCGAACAGCACGCGGACACGGACGCGCTGTGGCGGCTCATCGAGTCGGGCGCGCCGCAAGGACTGCCCTTCATCCCACCGGGAGCGCCCGCATGAGCACAGTGTTGTTGTTGTCCACCGCCGACACCGACCTGCTGGCGGCCCGGGCCGCCGACGGCGCCTCGTACCGGATCGGCAACCCGACCCGCGTGGACGTCGCACAGGACCTGCCGGGCCTGATCGAGGGCGCGGACGTCGCCGTCGTACGGCTGCTCGGCGGGAAGCGGGCCTGGGAGGACGGGCTCGCCGCGCTGAAGGCGTCCGGCGTCCCCACCGTCCTGCTGGGCGGGGAGGCCGTGCCGGACGCGGAGCTGATGGCCGAGTCGTCCGTGCCGGCCGGCGTGGTGGCGGAGGCGCTCCGGTACCTCGTCGAGGGCGGCCCCGCCAACCTCACCGAGCTGGCCCGGTTCCTCTCGGACACCGTCCTGCTGACGGGCGAGGGCTTCGAGGAGCCGCGGCCGATGCCCGCGCACGGCGTCCACGGGGACCGGGAGCTCCGGGAGGGCCGGCCGACCGTCGGCGTGCTCTTCTACCGGGCGCACGAGCTGAGCGGCAACACCGCCTTCGTGGACACGCTGTGCGACGCGATCGAGGCGACGGGCGCCAACGCCCTCCCGGTGTACTGCGGTTCGCTGCGCGACGCCGACCCCGGCCTGTACGAGATCCTCGGCACGGCGGACACCCTGGTCGCCACCGTGCTGGCCGCGGGCGGCACCCACGCCTCGCAGGCGTCGGCCGGCGGCGACGAGGAGGCCTGGGACATCGGGGCGCTCGCCGACCTCGACGTGCCCGTCCTGCAGGGGCTGTGCCTGACCTCGTCGAGGGCCGCCTGGGACGCCTCCGACGCCGCCCTGTCCCCGATGGACGCGGCGATGCAGGTCGCGATCCCCGAGTTCGACGGACGGCTGATCACCGTCCCCTTCTCCTTCAAGGAGCAGGGCCCCGACGACGTCCCGGTGTACGTCGCCGACCCCGAGCGGGCCGCGCGCGTCGCCGGGATCGCCGTACGGCACGCCCGGCTGAAGCACAAGGCGAACGCCGACAAGAAGCTCGCGCTCGTCTTCACCGCCTACCCCACCAAGCACTCGCGGGTCGGCAACGCGGTCGGCCTCGACACACCCGCCTCCGCCGTCCGGGTGCTGGACGCGCTGAAGGCGGCCGGCTACTCCCTCACCGAGTACCCCGACAACGGCGACGAGCTGATCCACCGGCTGATCGAGGCCGGCGGCCACGACGTCGAGTGGCTGACCGAGGAGCAGCTCGCCGCCGCGCCCGCCCGGGTGCCGCTGGCCGACTACCGGGCCTGGTTCGACCGGCTCGACGCGGACCTCAGGCAGGGCATGCTGGACGCGTGGGGCGAGCCGCCGGGCGGCCTGTACGTCGACGGCGACGACATCGTGCTGGCGTCCCTGCGGTTCGGGAACGTCGTCGTGATGATCCAGCCGCCGCGCGGCTTCGGCGAGAACCCGATCGCGATCTACCACGACCCCGACATGCCGCCGTCGCACCACTACATGGCCGCCTACCGCTGGCTGGAGAACGGTTTCGGCGCCGACGCGATCGTCCACATGGGCAAGCACGGCACGATGGAGTGGCTGCCGGGCAAGGGGCTGGGCCTGAGCGGGGGCTGCGCCCCCGACGCCGTGCTCGGTGAACTCCCGCTGATCTACCCGTTCATCGTCAACGACCCCGGCGAGGGCACGCAGGCCAAGCGGCGCGGGCACGCCACCGTCGTCGACCACCTGGTGCCGCCGATGGCGCGCGCCGACACCTACGGCGACCTGGCCAAGCTGGAGCAGCTCCTCGACGAGTACGCGCTCGTCTCCGACCTGGACCCGGCCAAGGCGCCGGCCGTGCGGGCGCAGATCTGGACGCTGGTGAAGGCCGCCGAGCTCCACCACGACCTGCACGTCGACGACCAGCCGGACGACGAGGCGTTCGACGAGTTCGTCATGCACATCGACGGCTACCTGTGCGAGATCAAGGACGTGCAGATCCGCGACGGCCTGCACGTCCTGGGCGGCGGGCCGGTGGGCGAGCCGCGCGTGAACCTGGTGCTGGCCGTGCTGCGGGCCTCGCAGGTGTGGGGCGGGCGGGCGAACGCGCTGCCGGGCCTGCGGGCCTGCCTGGCCGAGCACTTCGGGCTGGCCGAGAAGGAGCTGCTCGCCGAGCCGGGGGCGCCGGTCAAGGTGCCGGTGGAGCTGACGGAGCTGGTGCCGGGGCCGTCGCGCAGCGCCGCCGACGCGATCGACCTGCTGGAGCAGCTGTGCCGGCGGATCGCGGAGGGCATGGAGGCGCGGGGGTGGGCGGCCGGTGAGAGCCGGGCGCTCGTCCGGGAGGTGCTGGGCACCGAACTCGCCGACGCCGTCGCGGTGGTGGAGTTCGCCTGCACGGAGGTCGTGCCCCGGCTGGAGCGGACCACCGACGAGATCGGGCACATCCTGCACGCGCTGAACGGGGGTTACGTCCCCGCCGGCCCGTCCGGCTCGCCGACGCGCGGGCTGGTCAACGTGCTGCCGACCGGCCGCAACTTCTACTCGGTCGACCCCAAGGCCATCCCGTCCCGCCTGAGTTGGGAGGTCGGCCAGTCCCTCGCCGACTCCCTCGTGCAGCGGTACCTGACGGACACCGGCGCGTACCCGAAGTCGGTCGGCCTGACGGTGTGGGGCACCTCGGCCATGCGCACCCAGGGCGACGACATCGCCGAGATCCTCGCGCTGCTGGGCTGCCGCCCGGTGTGGGACGACGCCTCGCGCCGGGTGACCGGCTTCGAGATCGTGCCGGCGGCGGAACTGGGCCGGCCCCGCATCGACGTCACGGTCCGCATCTCCGGGTTCTTCCGCGACGCGTTCCCGCACGTCGTCGGCCTGATCGACGACGCGGTGCGGGCGGTGGCCGAGCTGGACGAGCCGGCCGACGTGAACTACGTGAAGGCGCACGCCGACGAGGACACCGCCGAGCACGGCGACCGGCGCCGGGCGACGGCCCGCGTCTTCGGCTCCAAGCCGGGCGCGTACGGCGCCGGACTGCTGCCGCTGATCGACGCCCGCAACTGGCGCTCGGACGCGGACCTCGCCGAGGTGTACGCGGTGTGGGGCGGCTACGCCTACGGGCGCGGGCTCGACGGGCGGGCGGCGCGCGGCGACATGGAGACGGCGTTCCGGCGGATCGCGGTCGCGGCGAAGAACGTGGACACGCGCGAACATGACATCGCGGATGCGGACGACTACTTCCAGTACCACGGCGGCATGGTCGCCATGGTGCGCCATCTGACGGGCGCCTCCCCCGAGGCGTACGTCGGCGACTCGGCCACTCCCGACCAGGTGAGGACCCGGACGCTGGGCGAGGAGACCCACCGGGTGTTCCGCGCCCGGGTGGTCAACCCGCGCTGGATGGCCGCGATGCGACGGCACGGCTACAAGGGCGCCTTCGAGATGGCGGCGACCGTGGACTACCTCTTCGGCTACGACGCCACGGCGGGCGTGGTCGACGACTGGATGTACGAGAAGCTCAGCGCCGAGTACGTCTTCGACCCGGAGAACCGGGACTTCATGAGGAAGTCCAACCCGTGGGCGCTGCGCGGCATCACCGAGCGGCTGCTGGAGGCGGCGGACCGCGGGCTGTGGGCGGAGCCGGACGCGGACACGATCGAACGGCTCCGGGCGACCTACCTGGAGCTGGAAGGCGACCTGGAGGGTGACGACCAGTGAGTACCCCGTTCCCGTTCACCGCCGTCGTCGGACAGGACGACCTGCGGCTGGCGCTGCTCCTCAACGCCGTGAGCCCGGCCGTCGGCGGGGTGCTGGTGCGCGGCGAGAAAGGGACCGCGAAGAGCACCGCCGTGCGGGCCCTCTCGGTGCTGCTGCCGGCGGTCGCCGTGGTCCCGGGATGCCGGTTCTCCTGCGATCCCGCGGCGCCGGACCCCGCGTGCCCGGACGGGCCGCACGAGCCGGGGCCCGGGGCCGAACGCCCGGCGCGGATGGTCGAGTTGCCGGTCGGCGCCTCCGAGGACCGGCTGGTGGGCGCGCTCGACATCGAGCGGGCGCTGACAGAAGGCGTGAAGGCCTTCGAGCCAGGTCTGCTCGCCGCGTCGAACCGGGGCATCCTGTACGTCGACGAGGTCAACCTGCTCCATGACCACCTCATCGACGTTCTGCTGGATGCCGCCGCCATGGGAGCCTCCTACGTCGAGCGCGAGGGCGTCTCCGTGCGGCACGCGGCGCGGTTCCTGCTGGTCGGGACCATGAACCCGGAGGAGGGCGAGCTGCGGCCGCAGCTGCTCGACCGGTTCGGGCTGACCGTGGAGGTCGCCGCCTCCCGGGAGCCCGACCAGCGGGTGGAGGTCGTCCGGCGGCGGCTGGCGTACGACGACGACCCCGCGGCCTTCGCCGCCCGGTGGGCCGACGAGGAGACCGCCGTACGGGCGCGGATCGTGGCGGCGCGCGAGCTGCTGCCGTCGGTGCGGCTGGGCGACGGGGCGCTGCGGCAGATCGCGGCGACCTGCGCGGCCTTCGAGGTCGACGGGATGCGGGCCGACATCGTGATGGCCCGGACGGCCACCGCGCTGGCGGCGTGGGCCGGGCGGACCGAGGTGCTTGCGGAGGACGTCCGGCAGGCCGCGCTGCTCGCGCTGCCGCACCGGCGGCGCCGCAACCCGTTCGACGCGCCCGGGCTCGACGAGGACAGGCTCGACGAGACGCTGGAGGAGTTCGGCGGGTCCGACGACGAGGACCCCGACCCCGATCCCGATCCCGGTCCGGACGGGCCGGACGGGGGCGGCGGCGGGCAGCCGCCGTCGGAGGGGCCCGAGGGCGGTGACGCGGGGGCGCGGCCCGAGGCCGGGGAGGGCGGCGAGCCGCAGACCTCGGGGGCCGGTGCCGGTGAGCAGCGGCCGGCGCGGGCCGGCGAGCCCTTCCGGACCAAGGCGCTGAGCGTGCCCGGCATCGGGGAGGGAGCCGCCGGGCGGCGGTCGCGGGCGCGGACCGAGCAGGGGCGGACCACCGGGTCCCGGCGGCCCCGGGGGGCGCTGACCAAGCTGCACCTGGCGGCGACCGTGCGGGCGGCGGCGCCGCACCAGCGGGCGCGCGGGCGCTCCGGGCGCGGGCTGGTCGTGCGCCGTGACGATCTGCGGCAGGCGGTGAAGGAGGGGCGCGAGGGCAATCTCGTGCTGTTCGTGGTCGACGCCTCCGGTTCCATGGCCGCGCGGCAGCGGATGAGCGCCGTGAAGGGTGCCGTGCTGTCGCTGCTGCTCGACGCCTACCAGCGGCGGGACAAGGTGGGGCTGGTGACGTTCCGAGGGTCGGCCGCCGACGTGGCGCTGCCGCCGACCTCGTCCGTGGACGCGGCGGCGGCCCGGCTGGAGTCGCTGCCGACCGGTGGCCGTACGCCGCTGGCGGCCGGACTGCTCCGCGCGCACGACGTGCTGCGGGTGGAGCGGCTGCGGGACTCCGTCCGGCGGCCGCTGGTGGTCGTGGTGACGGACGGGCGGGCGACCGGCGGGCCCGAGCCCGTGGCCCTCGCCGGGCGGGCGGCGCGGCTGTTCGCGGCCGACGGGGTCGCGTCGGTGGTCGTGGACTGCGAGTCGGGGCCGGTGCGGCTGGGGCTCGCCGGGCGGCTCGCGCAGGAACTGGGCGGCAGCGCCGTCACGCTCGACGAGTTGCGGGCCGACTCGATCGCCGGGCTGGTCAGGGACGTGCAGGGGACTTCGAGGAGGGCCGCGTAATGCCGCAGGGACAGCCGAGTACCGTACCGGACGACGGACTGACGACCCGTCAGCGACGCAACCGGGCGCTGGTCGTCGTGCACACCGGCGTCGGCAAGGGCAAGTCGACGGCCGCGTTCGGGCTGGCGCTGCGGGCCTGGAACCAGGGGTGGCCCATCGGGGTGTTCCAGTTCGTCAAGTCGGCGAAGTGGAAGGTCGGCGAGGAGCGGGCGCTGCGGGTGCTCGGGGACTCCGGTGAGGGCGGGACCGTCGCCTGGCACAAGATGGGCGAGGGCTGGTCCTGGGTCCAGCGGGACGCGCAGCTGGACAACGAGGAGAAGGCCCGCGAGGGCTGGGAGCAGGTCAAGCGGGACCTGGCCGCCGAGACGTACCGGCTGTACGTGCTGGACGAGTTCGCGTACCCGATGCACTGGGGGTGGATCGACACCGACGAGGTGGTGGAGGTGCTGCGGGAGCGGCCCGGCACCCAGCACGTCGTGATCACCGGGCGGAACGCGCCGGAGAAGCTCGTGGACCTCGCCGATCTCGTCACCGACATGTCCAAGGTCAAGCACCCGATGGACGTGGGGCAGAAGGGGCAGAGGGGCATCGAGTGGTGACGTCCTCCGTCCCGCGGCTGGTCGTCGCCGCGCCCTCGTCGGGCAGCGGCAAGACCACCGTCGCCACGGGGCTGATGGCCGCGTTCGCCGCGCGGGGGCTCGCCGTGTCCCCGCACAAGGTGGGACCGGACTACATCGACCCCGGGTACCACGCGCTCGCCACCGGGCGGGTGGGGCGCAACCTCGACGCGTACCTGTGCGGGCCGGAGCTGGTGGCTCCGCTGTTCCTGCACGGGGCGCGCGGGTGCGACATCGCCGTCGTCGAGGGCGTGATGGGGCTGTACGACGGGGCCGCGGGGCGCGGTGAGCTGGCGTCCACGGCGCAGGTGGCGAAGCTGCTGCGGGCGCCGGTGGTGCTGGTGGTGGACGCGTCGTCGCAGTCGCGGTCGGTGGCGGCGCTGGTGCACGGGTTCGTGTCGTGGGACCCGCAGGTGCGCGTCGGGGGCGTGATCCTGAACAAGGTCGCCTCCGACCGGCACGAGGCGTCGCTGCGGGAGGCGCTCGAGTCGGTGGGGGTGCCGGTGCTGGGCGCGCTGCGGCGGTCCGCGCCGGTGGAGACGCCGTCGCGGCACCTGGGGCTGGTGCCGGTGGCCGAGCGCGGGGCGCAGGCGGTGGAGGCGGTGGCCGCCATGGCGGCGCAGGTCTCGGCCGGGTGTGATCTGGAGGCGCTGGCCGCGCTGGCGCGGAGCGCGGGGACGCCGGCGGGCACGGCGTGGGACGCGGGTGAGGCGCTGTGCTCCTCCCTGGACGCGGACGGGGGCACGGGTGGGGCCTCGGCCCCCTCGCGCGCGGGCTCCGGTGCGGCGCCGGACGGGCCGGTCGTCGCGCTCGCCGGCGGGGCGGCCTTCACGTTCTCCTACGCCGAGCACGCCGAGCTGCTCTCCGCCGCCGGGGCCGAGGTCGTCACCTTCGATCCCCTGCGGGACGAGGAGCTGCCCGAGGGAACGGCCGGGCTGGTCGTCGGCGGGGGTTTCCCCGAGGTGTACGCCCGTGAGCTGTCCGCCAACGAGCCGCTGCGCAAGGCCGTCGCCGAACTCGCCCGCGGTGGGGCTCCCGTGGCCGCCGAGTGCGCGGGACTGCTGTACCTGTGCCGGGAGCTGGACGGGCGGCCCATGTGCGGGGTGCTCGACGCCACGGCGCGGATGACCGAGCGGCTCACCCTCGGCTACCGGGACGCCGTCGCGGTGGGCGACAGCGTGCTCGCCGCGGCGGGGACGCGGACGCGGGGGCACGAGTTCCACCGGACCGTCGTCGAGCCGGGCGCCGGGGCGGCTCCCGCCTGGGGGCTGCTCGCGCCCGTGAAGCGGGTCGAAGGTTTTGTGGAGCGCGGTGTGCACGCGAGTTACCTGCACACGCACTGGGCGTCGTCGCCCGGTGCGGCCCGTCGGTTCGTGGAGAGGTGCCGGACGTCATGAGCAGCAGGCTGATCGGAGTCGGGGTCGGTCCCGGGGACCCGGAACTGGTGACCGTGAAGGGCGTCAACGCGCTGCGGGCCGCCGACGTGGTCGTCGTCCCCGTGATGGCCGCGCCCGACGGGACGGCGGGCGCGGAGCGGGGGCGCGCCGAGGCCACGGTGCTCCACTACGTGCCCGCGGAGAAGGTCGTACGGGTGGCGTTCGCGCTGAACGAGCGGACCGACCGGGGCCGGCGGGAGTCCGCCTGGGACGTCGCCGGGGAGCGGGTGGCGGGGCTGCTCGCGCGGTACGGCTCCGTCGCCTTCGCCACCATCGGCGACCCGAACGTGTACTCGACGTTCACGTACCTCGCCCAGACCGTCGGGGAGCTGGTGCCGGGCACCGTCGTGGAGACGGTGCCCGGGATCACCGCCATGCAGGACCTCGCGGCGCGGTCGGGGGCCGTGCTGACCGAGGGGACGGAGCCGTTGACGCTGGTGCCCGTGACGGCGGGGTCGGCCGTGCTCGAGGAGGCCCTGGCCGGGCCCGGCACCGTCGTGGCCTACAAGTTCGGCCGGCAGGCCGCCGAGGTCGCGGAGGCGCTGCGCGAGACCGGGCGGCTCCAGGACGCGGTGTGGGGATCGGCGCTCGGGCTGGACGGGGAGTCGATCCGGCCCGCGGCCGAGCTGGCCGGGGAGCCGCTCCCCTACCTGTCGACGCTCATCGCGCCCGCCCGGCGCGACGGCGGACGGGGCGGCAAGCTGTGAGACGTCCCGCCCCGGAGGCGGCCGCCGGGGCGGTCCGCGGGCCGTCCCCGGCCCCGTCCGCCCAGCCCTCTCCGCTCTCCCCTCCGCTCTCCCGGCCCGTGCACGAGCCGGCCGCCGCCTCGCCCGACGGTGCTCGCCGCGCGCGGGCCGCCGGGCCGGTGGCGCGGCCGCGCCACGAGCCGGTCAGCGGCCCGGCGACGCGGTCCCGGCGACGGCCGGCCGCGGGCTCGCCGGCCACCGCGCACCGCCCGCCGGCCGCGGGCTCGCCGGCCACCGGTGCCGCTGTCGGCGGGGTCGCTGTCGGCGGGGGTCGCCGGGTGCCGGCCGGTTCACTGTGCCACGCCGACCACCAGCCAGATGAAGGCCGCGCCCGCGATCGTGCACAGCACCGTCGAGCGGGCGGGGTGTTCGTGGTGGGCCTCGGGGAGGATCTCGGCCGCCGCCAGGTAGAGCAGTCCGCCGGCGAAGAAGCCGAGGTAGCCGCCGAGGAGCGGCTCGGGGATGGTGACGAACGTGGTGGAGGCGGCGCCGACGACCGGGGCGGCCGCGTCCGCGACCAGCATGGCGAGGGCTCTGCGGCGGTCGTTCCCGTAAAGGCTGGTGAGGGTGTACGTGTTGAAGCCGTCCGCGAAGTCGTGGGCGACGACGGCCAGGGCGACGGCCGTGCCCATGCCGCCGCCGACCTGGAAGGCCGCGCCGATCGCGACGCCGTCCATGGCGCTGTGACCGACCATCGCCGCGGCCGCCGTGAGGCCCACCTGGGGGCTGCGGCCGTCGTGTTCGCCGGCGCCGTGCGAGGCCTGCCGGTGGGCCAGCAGGCGTTCCACCAGATGGGCCAGCAGGAAGCCCGCCACGAACAGCAGCAGTGCGGCGGGCACGCCGAAGACCTCCGTGCCGGCCGCCTCCAGGGCCTCCGGCAGCAGGTCCAGGCCGACCACGCCGAGCATCAGGCCCCCGGCCAGGCCCAGCACCAGGTGACGGCGGTCGGTCACGCGCTGTGCGGTCCAGCCGCCGGCCAACGTCATCAGGAACGCGCCGAGCGCGACGAACACCGCCATGTGCCCTTCGTATCCGATCGGGCCCCGGCCCCGCACCTTCACCACCACCCCTGTGCCGCCCCGCACTCCACCCCGTCATGAGAGGACCCGAACACATGGCCGACGCCCCCACCGGCGCCCCCGCCGGCAAGGTGACCTTCGTCGGCGCCGGTCCCGGCGCCGCCGACCTGCTGACCTTCCGCGCCGCCCGCGCCATCGCCGAGGCCGATGTCGTGATCTGGGCCGCGAGCCTGGTCCAGGCGGAGGTGCTGGAGCACGCGCGGGAGGGCGCGGAGATCCTCGATTCGGCGACCATGTCCCTGGAGGACGTCGTCGCCGTCTACGAACGGGCGCACCGGGACGGTCTCGCGGTCGCCCGGATCCACTCCGGCGACCCCGCCCTGTGGGGCGGCACGCAGGAGCAGATGGACCGTTGCGACGAGATCGGCATCGCCACCGAGATCGTGCCCGGCGTGTCCTCCTTCTCCGCGGTCGCCGCGCTGGCCCGGCGCGAGCTGACGATCCCCGAGGTGGCGCAGTCGGTGATCCTCACCCGGCTCGGCGGCGGCAAGACGCCCATGCCGCCCGGCGAGGAGGTGCGGGAGTTCGCCCGGCACGGCACGACGATGGCGCTCTTCCTGTCGGCAGCGCGCAGCGGGCAGCTGGTGCGGGAGCTGCTGGAGGGCGGCTACCCGACCGCGACGCCTGTCGTCGTCGCCCACCAGGTCACCTGGCCGGAGGAGCTGGTCGTGCGGTGCACGATCGGCACGCTGGAGGAGACGGTCAAGGAGCACAGGCTGTGGAAGCACACGCTGTTCCTGGTCGGCCCGGCGCTCGCCGCGCACGGCACCCGCTCGCACCTCTACCACCCCGGTCACTTCCACGGCCACCGCAGGGCCGACCCCGAGGCCCGCAGGGCCCTGCGCGAACGGGGTGCCCGTACGTGAGCCGTCCGATCACCGTCGTCGGCACGGGGACCGGAACGCCCGTCCCCGCGGCGGTGGCGGCGGGCGCGGACCTCGTCGTCGGCGGACGCCGCCACCTGGACGCCGCGGAGCTGCCGGAGGGCGCCGAGCGGATCGTGCTGGGGCCGCTGGCGCCCGCGCTCGACGGCATCGAGCGGTACGTCGCCCGGGGGCGGCGGGTGGTGGTGCTGGCGTCCGGGGACCCGGGGTTCTTCGGGATCGTGCGGGCGCTCGCCGAGCGGTTCGGCGCGGACCGGCTGGAGGTGGTGCCGGGGGTGTCCTCGGTCGCCACCGCGTTCGCGCGGCTCGGGCTGACCTGGGAGGACGCCGTCGTCGTCAGCGCGCACGGGCGGGATCCGCGGACGGCGGTCCAGGTGTGCCGGGCGCATCCGAAGGTGGCCGTGCTGACCGGGCCCGGTGCGGGTCCCGCCGAGCTGGGCGCCGCGCTGGCGCGGGCCGCTTCCGGCCGGGTCCTCGTCGTCGCCTCGGCGCTGGGCGACCCGGCGCGCGAGCGCGTGGAGCGGGTCACACCCGCCGAGGCGGCGGCCCGCGACTGGGGGACGGCGGTGAGCGTCGTGCTGTGCCTGGACGAGGCGCGGGCGTCCGGTCCCGTGCGGACGCTGGCGGGGCCGGTGCGCCGGCCCGCCGGGTGGGCGCTGGACGAGGACGACTTCGCGCACCGCGACTCGATGATCACCAAGTTCGAGGTGCGGGCGCTGGCGCTGGCCCGGCTCGGACCGCGCACCGGCGACCTGGTCTGGGACGTGGGGTCCGGTTCGGGGTCGGTGGCGGTCGAGTGCGCGCGGCTGGGCGCCGCGGTCAGCGCCGTGGAGAGGTCGGGGGACGGCGTCGGGCGGATCCGCGCCAACGCGGCCGCGCACGGCGTCGACGTGCACGTGGTGCACGGCGAGGCGCCCGCGGTGCTGTCCGGGCTCGACGATCCCGACGCGGTGTTCGTCGGCGGTGGCGGGCGCGAACTGCCCGCCGTCGTCGGGGCGTGCGCGCGCCGGGCCCGGCGGACCGTGGTCGTGGCGATGGCCGCGCTGGACCGGGTGCCCGCGGCGCGGGCCGCGCTCACGGAGGCCGGGTTCGCCGTCGACGGCGTCCTGCTGCAGTCCTCGCGGCTGGCCCCGCTGCCGGGGGACGTGACCCGGCTGGCGGCGACCAACCCCGTCTTCCTGCTGTGGGGGTCCAAGGCCCCCGCTCCCGGGGCGGTCCCGGCGGAAGCCCCCGAAGAGGTCCTCGAAGTTCCCGGGGTTCCCGAGTTTCCCGAAGTCCTTGAAGCACCTGAAGAAGGAGTTGCCCAGTGATCGGCCTCATTTCCGCCACCGCGGCGGGGGCGGCGGCACGCGACCGGCTGGCCGCGGCGTGGCCGGACCGCACGCGCGTGTACGACGGGCCCGTCGGGGACGCCGTGCGGCGGGCGTTCGCGGAGTGCGAGCAGCTCGTGTGCTTCCTGGCGACGGGCGCGGTGGTACGGCTCCTCGCGCCCCTGCTGTCCGACAAGGCGTCCGACCCGGGTGTGGTGTGCGTCGACGAGGCGGGCCGGTTCGCGGTGCCGCTGGTCGGCGGGCACGCGGGAGGCGCCAACGACCTGGCCCGCGAGGTGGGCGAGTCGCTGGGCGCGCTGCCCGTGGTGACCACGGCGACGGACTCCGTCGGCATCCCCGGTCTCGACACCCTCGGCATGCCCGTGGAGGGCGACGTGGCGGGCGTGACGCGGGCCCTGCTGGACGGGGAGCCGGTCGCGCTGCGCGCGGAGGTGGCGTGGCCGCTGCCGCCGGTGCCGTTCGCCGAGCGGGGCGCCTGGACGGTGCGCCTCACGGACCGGGCCGTCGGACCCGCCGGGCGCGAGGTGCTGCTGCGTCCGCCGTCACTGGTGGTGGGGGTCGGTGCGTCCAAGGGCGCTCCGGCGGGGGAAGTGCTCGACGTGATCGAGTCGGCCCTGCGGGACGCGGGCCTGTCCGCGCGCAGCGTCGCCGAGCTGGCCACCGTGGACGCCAAGCGCGAGGAGCCGGGCATCGTGGAGGCGGCCGGGCGGCTCGGCGTGCCGCTGGTGACGTACCCGGCCGAGGAGCTGGCGGCGGTGCCGGTGCCGAACCCCTCCGACGCGCCCCTCGCCGCCGTGGGCACCCCGTCCGTCGCCGAGGCCGCCGCCCTGGCCGGCGGCGGCGAACTCCTCGTGCCCAAGCGCAAGTCGGCCGGTGTCCCCGCGACGGCGACCTGTGCCGTCGTACGGCGGCCCGGCCGCGGCCGGCTGGCGGTGGTCGGGCTCGGGCCGGGCGCCCGCGACCTGCTCACCCCGCGCGCGAAGGCCGAACTGCGGCGCGCCTCGGTGCTCGTCGGCCTCGACCAGTACGTCGACCAGATCCGCGACCTGCTGCGGCCCGGCACCCGGGTGCTGGAGTCCGGGCTCGGCGCGGAGGAGGAGCGGGCCCGCACGGCCGTCGCCGAGGCCCGGCGCGGGCACGCCGTGGCGCTGATCGGCAGCGGGGACGCCGGGGTGTACGCCATGGCCTCCCCCGCGCTCGCCGAGGCGTCCGACGACATCGACGTGGTCGGCGTGCCGGGGGTGACCGCCGCGCTGGCCGCCGCCGCGCTGCTGGGGGCGCCGCTGGGCCACGACCACGTGTCGATCAGCCTGTCGGACCTGCACACGCCGTGGGAGGTCATCGAGCGGCGGGTGCGGGCGGCGGCCGAGGCGGACCTCGTGGTGACGTTCTACAACCCGCGCAGCCGGGGCCGGGACTGGCAGCTGCCGAAGGCGCTCGCGATCCTCGCGGGTCACCGGGAGCCGACGACCCCGGTGGGCGTCGTGCGCAACGCCTCCCGGCCGGACGGCACGGCGCGGGTGACGACGCTCGCGCTGCTCGACCCGGCGACGGTGGACATGATGACGGTCGTGACGGTGGGCAACACCGCGACCCGGGACATCGCCGGCCGCATGGTGACGCCGCGCGGCTACCGCTGGCAGGAGGAGCCCCAGTGAACCGTGTCGTCCACCCGATCGAGCAGGAGTCCTTCCGGCGGCTGCGCGCCCGCCTGGACACCTCGCACTTCCCGCCGCTGACCCGGGCGGTGGGCGGATGATCCACTCCGCCGCCGACCTGGAGTACGCGAGCGACCTCGTCACGGACGAGGGCGCGCCGGAGAAGGCGCACGCCGCGCTGCACGCCGGGGCGCCGGTGGTCGTGGACGTGGAGATGGTGGCCGCCGGCATCACCCGGCGGGAGACCGTCTGCCGGCTCCGGGACGCCGTCGCCGGTCCCGGGCTGACGCGTTCGGCGCACGCGGTCCGGCTGGCGTACGAGCAGGTCGGGCCCGGCGCCCTCTGGGTGATCGGCTGCGCGCCGACCGCCCTGGAGGAGCTGCTCGTCCTCGACGCCTCCCCCGCGCTCGTCATCGGCCTGCCCGTCGGTTTCGTCGGCGCGGCCGAGTCCAAGGCCGCGTTGCGCGAGAGCGGCCTGCCCGCCGTGAGCAACGTGTCCGAGAAGGGCGGCTCGGCGGTCGCCGCCGCCGCCCTCAACGCCCTGCTGTACACCCCCCTTTCGCACTCCGATCCGCACTCCGAGGAGAACCCGTGACCACGCCACCGCCCGCCCTGCTCATCGCCGGCCACGGCACCCGGGACGAGGCCGGGGCCGAGGCGTTCCGTGACTTCGTCCGGGAGCTGGGCCGCCGCCACCCCGAACTGCCCGTGGCGGGCGGGTTCATCGAGCTGTCCCCGCCGCCGCTGGGCGAGGCGGTGACGGACCTGGTGGAGCGCGGCGTACGGCGGTTCGCGGCCGTCCCGCTGATGCTGGTGTCCGCCGGTCACGCCAAGGGGGACATCCCGGCGGCGCTGGCCCGGGAGAAGGAGCGGCACCCGGGGATCTCCTACACGTACGGCCGCCCGCTGGGCCCGCACCCGGCGCTGCTGAACGTGCTGGAGCGGCGGCTGGACGAGGCGCTGGGCGGCGGGGACGCGCCCGGGGACCGGGCCGACGTGACCGTGCTGCTCGTGGGGCGCGGCTCGACCGACCCGGACGCCAACGCCGAGGTGCACAAGGCGGCCCGGCTGCTGTGGGAGGGACGCGGGTACGCGGGTGTGGAGACCGCGTTCGTGTCGCTGGCGGCGCCGGACGTGCCGAGCGGGCTGGAGCGGTGCGTGCGGCTCGGCGCGCGGCGGATCGTCGTCCTGCCGTACTTCCTGTTCACCGGGATCCTGCCGGACCGGGTGCGGCACCAGACCGAGGAGTGGGCGGCCGCGCACCCGGAGGTCGAGGTGCGCTCGGCGGACGTCATCGGGCCCGAGCCGGAGCTGCTGGACCTGGTGATGGAGCGGTACGCGGAGGCCGTGAAGGGCGATCTGCGGATGAACTGCGACTCGTGCGTGTACCGCATCGCGCTGCCCGGCTTCGAGGACAAGGTGGGGCAGCCGCAGCAGCCGCACTTCCACCCCGACGACGAGGGCCACGACCACGGCCACGGGCACCACCATCACGGAGGGCACACGCATTCCCATGCGCACTGACGGGCACGACCTGCGCCACCACGGGGACGCGGAGGTGCGCGACGACGGCTCGGCGCTGGTCGACCTCGCCGTCAACGTCCGCGCGGACACGCCCCCGGCGTGGCTGCGCGAGCACCTCGCCGCGTCCCTGGCCGGGCTCGCGGCCTACCCCGACGGCCGGGCCGCGCGGGCGGCGGTGGCGGCGCGGCACGGCCTGCCGGCCGAGCGGGTGCTGCTGACGGCGGGCGCGGCGGAGGCCTTCGTGCTGCTGGCCCGTGCCCTGGAGGTCCGGCGGCCGGTCGTGGTGCACCCCCAGTTCACCGAGCCGGAGGCCGCGCTGCGGGACGCGGGGCACGATGTCGACCGGGTGCTGCTGCGGGAGGAGGACGGCTTCCGGCTCGATCCGGCGGCCGTGCCCGAGGACGCCGACCTGGTGGTGATCGGCAACCCGACGAACCCGACGTCGGTGCTGCACCCCGCCGCCGCGGTCGCCGGGCTCGCCCGGCCCGGTCGGACGCTGGTGGTCGACGAGGCGTTCATGGACGCGGTGCCGGGCGAGCGCGAGGCCCTGGCCGGGCGGACGGACGTGCCCGGTCTGGTGGTGCTGCGCAGCCTGACGAAGACGTGGGGGCTGGCGGGGCTGCGCATCGGGTACGTCCTCGCCGCGCCGGACACCGTCCGCGAACTGGAGCGGGCCCAGCCGCTGTGGCCGGTGTCCACGCCCGCGCTGGCGGCGGCCGAGGCCTGCGTGTCGCCGCGGGCGCTGGCCGAGGCGGCGCACGCGGCGCACCGGGTGGCCGCCGACCGGGCGCACCTGGTGGCCGGACTGGCGGGGTTCGCGGGGGCCGGGGTGCGGGTGGCGGGGCCCGCGGAGGGGCCGTTCGTGCTGGTGCGGGTGCCCGCGGCGGCGGCGGTGCGGCGGGAACTGCGGGCGCTCGGGTACGCGGTGCGGCGCGGGGACACGTTCCCCGGGCTGGGCGAGGAGTGGTTGCGGGTCGCGGTGCGGGACCGCGGGACGGTGGACGGCTTCCTGCGGGCGGTCGGGACGGTGGTGGGGACGGCGGGGTGACGCGGGGCCGGCGGCGGGGGTGTTCCGCCCCCCGCCGCCCCTGCGCGTCCCGTCCCTGACGGGTTCAGCCCACGATCCGCCCGTTCAGCACGATCCGCTCCGGCGTCCCGAGCACGCGGACGTCCGTGCGCGGGTCCTGCGCGTAGACGACCAGGTCGGCCGGGGCGCCCTCGGTCAGGGCGGGGCGGCCGAGCCAGTCGCGGGCGGACCAGGTCGCCGCGGCCAGGGCCGCCACCGCGGGGATGCCCGCCTTCACCAGTTCCGCCACCTCGGCGGCGACCAGGCCGTGCGGCAGGGAGCCGCCCGCGTCGGTGCCGACGAAGACCGGGATGCCGGCGTCGTGGGCGTTGCGGACGGTGTCGTAGCGGCGGGCGTGGAGGCGTCGCATGTGGGCGGACCAGACGGGGTACTTGGTCTCGCCGCCGGCCGCGAGCCGCGGGAACGTCGCGATGTTCACCAGGGTCGGGACGATCGCGACGCCGCGGGAGGCGAACAGGGGGACGAGGTCGTCGGTGAGGCCCGTGGCGTGTTCGACGCAGTCGATGCCCGACTCGACCAGATCGCGCAGGGACGACTCGGCGAAGCAGTGCGCCGTCACCCGGGCGCCCAGGCGGTGCGCCTCGGCGATCGCGGCCTCCACGGCGTCCCGCGGCCAGCACGGCGTCAGGTCGCCCGCCTCCCGGTCGATCCAGTCGCCGACCAGTTTCACCCAGCCGTCGCCGCGCCGGGCCTCCCGGCCGACGTGGGCGACGAGGTCGGCCGGCTCGATCTCGTGGGCGTAGCCGCGGAGGTAGCGGCGGGTCCGGGCGATGTGCCGGCCCGCCCTGATGATCTTCGGGAGGTCCTCGCGGTCGTCGACCCAGCGGGTGTCGGAGGGGGAGCCGGCGTCCCGGATCAGCAGGGTCCCCGCGTCGCGGTCGGTGAGCGCCTGCTTCTCGGCGGCGCCGGCGTCGACCGGCCCGTGGGCGCCGAGGCCGACGTGGCAGTGGGCGTCGACCAGGCCGGGCAGGGCCCAGCCGGTCACCGTGCGGATGTCACGGGCGGCGGCGGGACGGTCGTAGGAGACCCTCCCGCCGATCACCCACAGTTCGTCGCGGACCTGGTCCTCGCCCGGTCCGGCGAGGACCCTGCCCTTCACGTGCAGCACCGTGTCGTCGCTCATGCACGGCACCTTAGCCAGGCGTCGCCGCCCGCCCGGGGTCAGGCGCCGCCGCCCACCTGGTCCGAGGTCTCCTCCTCCACGTCGGCCATCGCCGGGTCGAGGAGGCGGGAGAGGAAGTGGCGGGTGCGTTCGTGGCGGGGGGCGCCGATGACCTGCGCGGGGGCGCCGTCCTCGACGATCACTCCGCCGTCCATGAAGACGACCCGGTCGGCGACCTCGCGGGCGAAGGTCATCTCGTGGGTGACGACCATCATGGTCATGCCCTCGTTGGCGAGCATGCGCATGACCGCGAGGACGTCGCCGACCAGTTCGGGGTCGAGCGCCGACGTGGGTTCGTCGAACAGCATCACCTGGGGGCCCATCGCCAGCGCGCGGGCGATGGCCACGCGCTGCTGCTGGCCGCCGGAGAGGGACGAGGGGTAGGCGCCCGCCTTCTCCGACAGGCCGACCCGCTCCAGGTTCTCGGCGGCGACCGCGGCCGCCTCCGCCTTGCCGCGCCGCAGGACCCGGCGCTGCGGGAGCGTCAGGTTCTCGGTCACCGTCAGGTGCGGGAAGAGGTTGAACTGCTGGAAGACCATGCCGATGCGGCGGCGGGCGGCGTCGATGTCGACGTCGGGGTCGGTCAGCTCGACGCCGCCGACGACCACCTGGCCCCGGGTGGGCTCCTCCAGGAGGTTCACGCAGCGCAGCAGGGTCGACTTGCCCGAGCCGGACGGGCCGATGACGCACACGACCTCGCCCTGGCCGATCTCCAGGTCGATGCCGCGCAGCACCTCGTTGTCGCCGAACGACTTGTGCAGGGCGCGGACCTCGATCTCCGGTCGGCTCATCGCACGGCCTCCTGGGCCTTGGCCTCCATGCGGCGCACGACGAAGCCGAGCGGGATCGTCACCAGCAGGTAGCACAGGCCGGCGACGAGGATGGGGGTGGAGTTGGCGGTGGTGCTGGCCAGGTCGCGGCCGTACTTGGACAGTTCGCGCTCCTCCAGGGTCACGCCGAGGAACAGCACCAGCGAGGAGTCCTTGAACAGCAGGACCAGCTCGTTGGTGAGCGGCGGGAGGATGATGCGGAAGGCCTGCGGGATGATGATCGAGACCATCGCGCGGGCGGGCGAGAAGCCGAGCGAGCGGGCCGCCTCCATCTGCCCCTTGGGCACCGCCTGGATGCCCGCGCGGATGGTCTCCGCCATGTACGCCGCCGCCACCAGGCCGAGGGCCAGGGCGACCTTGCCGTACGTGCCGCCGACGATCTCCGTGCCGGGGAAGGCCAGGGGCACGGCGACGCCGATGAAGATGAAGATCAGCAGGGCGGGCAGACCGCGGAAGATCTCGATGTAGATCCCGGCGAGCCAGCGGTAGGGGCCGACGGAGGACAGCCGCATCAGCGCGATGACCATGCCGAGGGCCAGCCCGACGAGGAAGCCGGACAGCGTGTAGAGCACGGTGTTCTTCAGCGCCAGCGTGATGACGTCCGGGAACATCTTCTCGGCGATGTCCGCCTGCGCGAACTGGTTCTTCAGCCGGCCCCAGTCCGCCGAGAGCGCGAACGCGACCAGGGCGGCGACGAAGACGACGTACTGGACACCGCGCGACAGCCTGCGCTTCTGGGTCCGGGTCAGGCCCTTGCGCCGGGGGACCTCGAGCTTCGTGGCGTCGCTCATGAGGCGGACGGGGAGGCCGCGGAGGTGTCGTACGGGCCGATCCACTGCTCGTAGAGCTTCTTGTACGTGCCGTCGGCCTTGGCGTCGGCGATCGCCTTGTTGATGGCCTCGGCCAGCTTCGTGTTGCCCTTCTTCACCGTGAAGCCGTACTGCTCACCGGTGTTGAGGTTGTCGACGACCTCGAAGGCGTCCGCGGTGGCCTTGTCCTTCAGCCAGCCCTGGACGACCGGGTAGTCGATGACGACGGCCTTGACCTGGCCGGTGCGCAGGCCGTTGAGGACGGCGTCGGAGGACTCGAAGGAGACCGGGTCGAAGCCCTGCTTCGTCACGTAGTCCTCGCCGGTGGTCTGCGCCTGCGCGCCGAGCTTGACGTTCTTGGACTTGATGTCGGCGAGGGAGTCCACCCCGGCGTCCTTGGCGACCAGGACGGCCTGCGTGGCGTCGAAGTAGGGGTCGGAGAAGTCGACGTTCTTCTTGCGCTCCTCAGTGATGGTCATGCCGGCCGCGGCCAGGTCGCACTCGCCGGAGTTGAGGAAGGCGCCGGTCTTGAAGTTCTCGAACGGCGTGTCGAGGATCGCCTGCTCGACGCCCAGGTCCTTGGCGACGAGGTCGATGAGGGAGACGTCGAAGCCCTGCACCTTGCCGTCGATCTCCGACTGGAACGGCGGATAGGGCAGGTGGGTGCAGGTGGTGAGCTTCCCCGCCTTGACCAGCTCCACGCCGCCCGCCGCGGTCTTGGAGCCGCTGCCGCCGTCGTCGCTGGAGGTGCAGGCGGCCACGAGCATGAGGCCGGCGGCAGCGGTGGTGGCGGCCAGGACACGGGTGCGACGCCCGAGGAGCGTGTTCACGGCGGGCCTTCCTGTGGGAGAACGGTGAGTTCCGATTATAAGGAGAAGTTTGAGGCTCTCAAACCAAACCCTTGACAGCCGGGTCCTTCGGCCTGCGAAGTCGCCGGTCCGGGGGGTGGGGGTCACTCCGGTTACTCTCGTCACCATTACCCCGTGAGTGAAGAGAGCACCGCCGTGACGCACCCCTTCCTGGATCTCGCTCCGCTGACCGCCGCCCGGTTCGCCTCCGTGGAGGACCGGGTGGCACGGCTGCTGGACACCCGGCAGGACGTCGTGATCACGCAGGGCGAGGCGTTGCTGCCGCTGGAGGGCGCGATCCGCGGGACGGCGGGGCCGGGCACGACCGCGCTGAACGTGATCACCGGCCCGTACGGGCAGACCTTCGGCGACTGGCTGCGCGACTGCGGCGCCACCGTGATCGACCTCGCGGTGCCCTTCCACACGGCGGTCACCGCCGAGCAGATCCGCGCGGCCTTCGCCGAGCACCCGGGGATCGACTTCGTGTCGCTGGTGCACGCCGAGGCGGCCACCGGCAACACCAACCCGGTCGCGGAGATCGGCGAGGTCGTCAAGGAGCACGGCGCGCTGTTCTACCTGGACGCCGTGGCCTCCGTGGGCGCCGAGCCGGTGCTGCCGGACGCCTGGGGCGTGGACCTGTGCGTGATCGGCGCGCAGAAGGCGATGGGCGGGCCGGCGGGCGTGTCGGCGGTGTCGGTGAGCGAGCGGGCATGGGCCCGGATGGCCGCCAACCCGCGGGCGCCGCGCCGCTCCTACCTGTCGCTGCTGGACTGGAAGGAGCGGTGGGTCGACGGCGGCCGCAAGGCCCTGCTGCACGCGCCGGCACAGCTGGAGATGCTGGCGCTCGAGGCGTGTGTGGAGCGGATCGAGGCGGAGGGCCTGGAGACCGTGATGGCCCGGCACGCGTCCGCCGCCGCCGCGACCCGCGCGGGGGCGCTGGCCCTGGGGGGCGGCCTGGAGCCGTACGTGCGCGAGGCGCGCGAGGCGGCGCCCGTCGCCACGACGCTCAGGACGCCGTCGGGCGTCGTGGCCTCGGAGCTGGTGGCGCGGGCGCTGGCGAGCGACCCCGCGGTGCCGCTGGCCGCGGGCGGGGGCGCGCTGGCCGGGGAGATGATCCGGGTCAACCACTACGGGGCGGACGCGACGCCGGGCGCGGTCCGCGGCTCCCTCACGGCCCTGGGCGCGGCGCTCGCGGAGAGGGGCCTGGACGTGGACCTGACGGGCGCGCTGCGCGCCGCGGAGCGCGCCTGGCGGTGAGACCGGCCGAGGCGCGCCCCTGACCGGGCCGTCGACGGCGCCCGCCGCGCCCGCGGCACGGCCGCCCTTCCCGACCGGCCCCGCCCTCCGGCGACCAGGGACCAGGGACCGGCGACCGGCGATCCTGCGGGCCGTGCCCGGCGACGGGCGGGTCGCGGCCGGCTCGACCCGCGCCGCGCGCCACGCACCGCGCCACGCACCCCCGAGGCCCACGCGCGGGCCCGGACGGCACCGGTCGGACCACCGGCGGGCCGCCGACGGACCGGTGACCGGCGCGCGGGTCGGTCCGCGCCGGCCGCCGATCAGCCACGCCGGGGATTCCGCGCGGCACGACGGCCATGCGGACATTCCCGCGGCAGCGGATCGACGGAATCATCAAAGGAATCGCCGGATCCCGAATCCAGAAAATTGCCACCCTTTTCCGAAGTTTCTCGCAGTTTCCCGCAGAGCCTTTTCCCAGCCTTTTCCCCGAATGGTTTTCCCGAGTTCTTCTGCCCGAATTCCAGGAGATCAAACCCGGGTATTTCTCGAGCACACCAAGGGCGCGTGACGCATTCCACACGAACCCCCTTATGTCCCGGTACGCCCGGCACATAAGGGGTCATAACAGAAGGTGTCCACGGGGGTGACACCGAATCGACGCGACCTCTCCATGAATTTTTCCATGCCCCTCGGTAAGTTCAATCCGCATGACTGCCACACAAGCAGACCTGCGGATCGACCGCCCTTCGGTGGCGGACGGGGCCGCTCTCTGGCGTATCGCGAAAGAATCCGGGACCCTCGACCTGAACTCCTCCTACAGCTATCTGCTGTGGTGCCGGGACTTCGCCGACACCTCCGCGGTGGCGCGCGCAGAGGACGGCGGACCGGTCGGGTTCGTCACCGGGTACGTCCGCCCCGGGGCGCCGCGGACGCTGCTCGTCTGGCAGGTGGCGGTCGACGACGCGTACCGCGGCCGCGGCCTGGCCGCCGCGCTGCTCGACGCGCTGACCGCCCGGGTGGCCGCCGAGCGCCCCCTCACCACCGTCGAGACCACCATCGCCCCGGGCAACACCGCCTCCGAGCGGCTGTTCACCTCCTACGCCGCCCGGCACGGCGCGGACGTCACGCGCGAGGTCCTCTTCGGCACCGACCTGTTCCCGGACGGCCCCCACGACAGTGAGGTCCTGTACCGCATCGGCCCGCTGGCCTCCGTCTGAGCCACCCCCGGCCGCACGGGACGCCCGTCGCCGGCCACGCACGACCACCCGCACGACTCCCCCACCGCACCGAGGAGCGTTTCGCCGTGACCATCACCCAGCCCGACCTCAGCGTGTTCGAGACCCTCGAGTCGGAGGTGCGCAGCTACTGCCGCGGCTGGCCCGTCGTCTTCGACCGGGCGCAGGGCAGCCGCATGCACGACGAGGACGGGCACTCCTACCTCGACTTCTTCGCCGGTGCCGGGTCGCTCAACTACGGGCACAACAACCCGGTGCTGAAACGGGCGTTGATCGACTACCTGATGCGCGACGGCGTCACGCACGCGCTCGACATGTCCACCGTCGCCAAGCGGACCTTCCTGCAGACCTTCCAGGACCTGGTGCTGCGGCCGCGCGACCTGCCGTACAAGGTCATGTTCCCGGGCCCGACGGGCACCAACGCGGTGGAGTCGGCGCTGAAGCTGGCGCGGAAGGTGAAGGGGCGCGAGGCGATCGTGTCGTTCACCAACGCCTTCCACGGCATGTCGCTGGGCTCGCTCGCCGTCACCGGCAACGCCTTCAAGCGGGCCGGCGCGGGCGTCCCGCTGGTGCACGGCACGCCGATGCCCTTCGACAACTACTTCGACGGCCAGGTGCCGGACTTCCTGTGGTTCGAGCGGCTCCTGGAGGACCAGGGCTCCGGACTCAACAAGCCGGCCGCCGTGATCGTCGAGACCGTGCAGGGCGAGGGCGGCATCAACGTGGCCCGCCCGGAGTGGCTGCGGGCGCTGGCCGGGCTGTGCGAGCGGCAGGACATGCTGCTGATCGTCGACGACATCCAGATGGGGTGCGGACGCACCGGTGCCTTCTTCTCGTTCGAGGAGGCGGGCATCACCCCCGACATCGTCACCGTGTCCAAGTCCATCAGCGGCTACGGCCTGCCCATGTCGCTGTGCCTGTTCAAGCCCGAGCTGGACGTCTGGGAGCCGGGCGAGCACAACGGCACCTTCCGCGGCAACAACCCGGCCTTCGTCACCGCCGCCGCCGCGCTGGAGACCTACTGGGCCGACGGGTCGGCGATGGAGAAGCAGACCCGGCAGCGCGGCGAGCAGGTCGAGCGGGAGCTGGTCTCGATCACCGAGGAGAACCTCGCCGACGTCAAGGAGTACCGGGGCCGCGGCCTGGTGTGGGGACTGGAGTTCCACGACAAGGGGCGGGCCGCGCGGGTGGCGCGGCGCGCCTTCGAGCTCGGGCTCCTGATCGAGACGTCCGGACCCGAGAGCGAGGTCGTCAAGCTGCTGCCGGCGCTCACCGTCACGCCCGAGGAACTGGACGAGGGCATGAGCGTCCTGGCCCGCGCCGTCCGCGAAACCGCCTGACGACCCGTCAGGCCGTCATCGATCCCTACCCGGGAGGTATCGCACCACCGTGATCGTCCGTTCGTTCAAGGAACTCGAAGGCACCGACCGGCATGTGAAGGCGGCGTCCGGCACCTGGGAGAGCAAGCGCATCGTCCTCGCCAGGGAGAGGGTCGGCTTCTCGCTGCACGAGACGGTCCTCTACGCCGGCACCGAGACGTCGATGTGGTACGCGAACCACGTCGAGGCCGTCGTCTGCGTGGAGGGCGCGGCCGAACTCACCGACCACGAGAGCGGGCTGACGCACAGCATCACGCCCGGGACCATGTACCTCCTCGACGGGCACGAGCGGCACACGCTCCGCGTCAAGGAGGACTTCCGCTGCATCTGCGTGTTCAACCCGCCCGTCACGGGACGGGAGGACCACGACGACGACGGCGTCTACCCGCTGCTCACCGAGCCCGAGGAGGTGTGACGTCCCCATGACCACCGTCACCGGCACCACCGTCACCGATCTCTACCCCAGCCGCGGCGCCACCGAGGTGACCGTCCCCCGCCAGGACCCGGTCGTCTGGGGCGCCCCGGACGCGCCCGGCCCGTTCGAACCGCTCGACCTCCAGTCGTTCGAGCGGGACGGCTTCGCCACCGTCGACCGGCTCCTGACCGACGACGAGGTCGCCGTCCACAAGCGGGAGCTGGACCGGCTGGTGGCCGACCCGGCGATCCGGGACGACGACCGGTCGATCGTCGAACCGAAGTCGAAGGAGATCCGGTCCGTCTTCGAGGTGCACCGGATCAGCGAGGTCTTCGCCCGACTGGTGCGCGACGAGCGGGTCGTCGGGCGGGCCCGCCAGCTCCTCGGCTCGGACGTGTACGTCCACCAGTCGCGCATCAACGTCAAGCCCGGCTTCGGCGCCTCCGGCTTCTACTGGCACTCCGACTTCGAGACCTGGCACGCCGAGGACGGCCTGCCCCGGATGCGGACGGTGTCGGTGTCGATCGCGCTGACCGAGAACCACGACACCAACGGCGGTCTGATGATCATGCCGGGTTCGCACAAGACGTTCCTGGGCTGCGCCGGCGCCACGCCGAAGGACAACTACAAGCAGTCGCTGCAGATGCAGGACGCGGGCACACCCTCCGACGAGGCGCTGACCGAGATGGCGTCGGCGTACGGCATCAGGCTGTTCACGGGGCGGGCCGGTTCGGCGACCTGGTTCGACTGCAACTGCATGCACGGGTCCGGCGACAACATCACGCCGTTCCCGCGCAGCAACGTCTTCATCGTGTTCAACAGCGTGGAGAACGCCGCGGTGGAACCGTTCGCGGCGCCGGTGCGGCGGCCCGAGTTCATCGGTGCCCGCGACTTCACTCCGGTGCGCTGAACCCGCCCGCCGGGCGTTCGGGCGTGCTCAGCCCGACAGCACGTCCAGCAGCCGGTCCACGTCCGCCGCCGTGTTGAACAGGTGGAAGGACGCGCGCAGGTTGCCCGCCCGGTCGGAGACCTCGACGCCGGCCCGGCTCAGCTCCGGCTGGCGGACGCCGAGACCGGGCACCGAGACGATCGCCGAGCCGGGTGCGGGCACGGGCTCGTGGCCGAGGGTCGCGAGCCCGGCCCGGAACCGGTCGGCGAGGGCCAGGTCGTGGGCGTGCACGGCGGCGACCCCGAGTTCCTCGATCAGGTCGAGGGACCGGCGCAGCCCGGCGTAGGTGAACAGGGCGTGGCTCAGGTCGAACCGCCGTGCCGAACGGGCCGGTTCGGCGACCGGGCCGTAGCAGCTGTCCCACGGCACCTCGGCGGCGACCCAGCCGGCCAGCAGCGGTGTGAGCCCGCCGAAGTCCTCGGGCACCACGAGGAAGGCAGCCCCGTGCGGGCCGAGCAGCCACTTGAAGGAGACGGAGACGGAGTAGTCGTACGCGCCCGCGTCCATCGGCAGCCAGCCGGCCGACTGGGAGAAGTCGACGTAGGTGCGGGCTCCGTGGGCGCGGGCCGCCTCGCGCAGGGCGGGCAGGTCCGCGATCCGTCCGTCGGCGGACTGGGCGGCGCTGACCGCGACGAGCGCGGTGCCGGGGCGGACCGCCTCGGCGAGCCGTTCCAGCGGGACCGCGCGGACCTTGAGGTCGCCGCGGACGTGGAACGGGTTCAGCACCGAGGTGAAGTCGTCCTCCACGGTGAGGACCTCGGCGCCGGCCGGCAGGGAGGCGGCGATCACGCCGGTGTGCGCGGCGACCGAGGCGCCGGCCGCGACCCGGCCCACGGGGACGCCGGCCAGCCGGGCGTAGGCCGCGCGGCAGGCCTCCACGTCCTCGTACAGCGGGGTCAGCGGCCTGCCTTCGGCGCGCAGCAGCGCCGCCTCGTGCAGGGCGGTGACGGTGCGGGCCGGCAGCAGGCCGTTGCTCGCGGTGTTGAGGTGGGTGTTCTTCGGGGCGAACTCGGTGCGGACGAGGGTCTCGAAGGTCTCCATGACCCCACTGTGCGGTGCCGCGAAGTCGAAGTCCATGGCGATTTTCCGCCCGGTCTCCCCAAGGGACGCTTATACACCGGCCGTGAGCAGCCCCTTCGGCTCCGGCACCGCCCGTCTCAGTGCTGCGGTACCGCGCATCCGTCCGGGCCGCAGGCCTCGGCCGCGCCCTGGTCGACGAGGCGGAGCGGGGAGCGCTCGCCCCAGGCCCGGGTGAGGGCCTGGGCGAAGACCTCGGCGGGCTGGGCACCGGAGACGCCGTAGGCGCGGTCGAGGACGAAGAAGGGGACGCCGTTCGCGCCGAGCTCGGCGGCCTCGCGCTCGTCGGCGCGGACCTCGTCGGCGTAGGCGGCCGGATCGGCGAGGACCGCGCGCGCCTCGTCGGCGTCGAGGCCGGCCTCGACGGCCAGTTCCACGAGCCGTTCGTCGCCCCCGTCGAACAGGGACCGCTCCTCGGCGAAGTTGGCCCGGTACAGGAGCTGGATCAGCTCGTCCTGGCGGCCCCGCGCCTTGGCCAGGTGCAGCAGCCTGTGCATGTCGAAGGTGTTGCCGTGGTCGCGCCCGCGGGTGCGGTAGTCGAGGCCCTCGGCGGCGGCCTGGGCGCCGAGGTTGTCCTCGCCGGCCTGGGCCTGGGCCTCGCTCATGCCGTACTTCCTGGTGAGCATGATCAGCACGGGCTGGACGTCGCCCTTCGCGCGGCCGGGGTCCAGCTCGAAGGAGCGGTGCACGACCTCGACCTGGTCACGGTGCGGGAAGGCGTCGAGCGCCTTCTCGAAGCGGGCCTTGCCCACGTAGCACCACGGGCAGGCGATGTCGCTCCAGATCTCGACGCGCATGTCTCGGCTCTCTCCAGGTCGTACGGGTGCGGAGACTCCCTCCGGCGACTGCGTGAACGTTCAAACGGTTCGGTTCATTCCCGCCCGGCACGGCCCGTCGCGGAGGTCGTCCGGCCACTTCGGCCGGAACTCCAGGTGGTCGTAGGTGACGACACACCCCTCCCCCATCGGCGCCTGCGCCATGAAGCCGACCAGGGCCGCGCCCGTCTCCGTCTCGTCGCCCAGCGTGAACAGCCGGACGAAGATCCACCGCTCGCCGTCGTGGGAGGCGTGGAAGGCGAACGCCCGGCCGGTCCGGCTCACCCGGAGCCAGACCGAACTGCCCTCCACGGAGAAGGAGTTGGCGTCGTCGGAGTGGCCGCGGGTGACCACCGTGCAGACGGTGGGCACGTCCGGGGAGTACTCCAGGCAGAGCTTGGCCCAGGCCCGTTCGCCGACGTGGACGTAGAGCACCCCGGCGTCGAAGGTGCCGTTGAAGCCGACCGTCACCCGGGCGATGAGCTGGAAGTCGCCCTCGGGCGACCCCAGCAGCCGGGGCGCGTCGCCGGCCGGGTCCAGCGCCTCCGCGGTGGGCGGCACGAACCGGTCCTGGCGGGGACCGGCCCATGCGGTGAGGACCCCGTCCTCATGGCTCCAGTGTCCGTCGGGCCCGTAGGTGCGCAACGGGAAGGGAAGTTCCGGCAGTTCGAGGTCCATGCGGCGAGTTTTCCAGATCCTTCTGTCGCCCGGGCCGTCGCCCGGTGGCGGTCAGCGTTCGAGGCGGTTGTTGAAGCGCCGCGGCAGTCCGAGCGGGTTGTCGTCGCGCAGTTCCGGCGGCAGCAGAGCCTCGGGCGCGTTCTGGTAGGCGACCGGACGCAGCCAGCGCTCGATGGCCGTGCCGCCCACGGAGGTGGAGGTGGAGGTGGTCGCCGGGTAGGGGCCGCCGTGGTGCTGCGCGGGGGCCACGGCGACACCGGTCGGCCAGCCGTTCACGAGCACGCGGCCCGCGAGCGGGGTGAGTTCGGCGAGGATCTCGGCGCCGCGGCCCTGGCCGGCGGCCTCCTCCTCGGACAGGTGCACGGTCGCGGTGAGGTTGCCGGGCAGCCGCGACAGGACGGACCGCGCCTGCTCGTCGTCGTCGTAGCGCGCCACCACGGTCACCGGGCCGAAGCACTCCTCCAGGAGCAGGTCGTGGGCCCCTTCCGCGGTGAGCTTCTCGGCCGCGACCGTCAGGAAGCCCGCGCTCACGGTGTGCTCGCCGCCGGCCCCGGGGGTGACCGGCGTCCCGACCTCGGGCAGCTGCGCCCGCTCGGCGACGCCGGCGAGGAAGTTGTCGCGCATGCGGTGGTCGAGCAGGACGCCCGCGTCGGTGTCGCTGACCGCGTCGGTCAGGGACTTGACGAGGCCGTCACCGGCCGCGCCGGAGGGCACGAGGACCAGGCCCGGCTTCACGCAGAACTGTCCGACGCCCAGCGTCATGGAGCCGGCGAGACCGGTCCCGATGGCCTCCGCGCGCTCGGCGGCGGCGGCCTCGGTCACCACGACCGGGTTGAGCGAGCCCAGCTCGCCGTGGAAGGGGATCGGCACGGGCCGCGCGGCCGCCGCGTCGAACAGCGCGCGGCCGCCCCGGATGGATCCGGTGAAGCCGGCGGCGGCGATCAGCGGGTGCTTGACCAGCTCGACACCCGCCTCGAAGCCGTGCACGAGGCCCAGCACGTCGCCGGGGACGCCGTGCTCGGCGGCGGCCCGGCGGACCACGTTGGCGACCAGCTCGGACAGGCCCGGGTGGTCGGGGTGGGACTTGACGACGACCGGGTTGCCCGCGGCCAGCGCGCTCGCGGTGTCGCCGCCGGCGACCGAGAAGGCGAAGGGGAAGTTGGACGCCGAGTACACGGCGACGACGCCCAGCGGCACCTTGTAGCGGCGCAGGTCGGGCACGGGCGGGGTCGCGGTGTCGTCGGGGTGGTTGACGACGACGTCGAGGAAGGCGCCCTCCTCGACGATGTCGGCGAAGGCGCGCAGCTGGTAGCAGGTGCGGGCGAGTTCGCCGGTCAGCCGGACCGGGCCGAGGGCGGTCTCGGCGTCGGCCACCTCGACGAGCTGGTCCCTGGCCGCCTCCAGCCGGTCCGCGGCGGCGCGCAGGAAGGCGGCGCGCACGGCGCGGTCGGCGAGGGCCGCGCGCGCGCCGTGCGCGGCACGGACGACGGAGTCCACCTCCTGGACCGTGGCCTCCACCGCGACCTGTTCACGCTGCTTCCCGGTTCGGGGGTCGACACTCCAGACTGGTGCTGCTGCCACCGCGGGTCCCTCCACGTTCGTCGCCGCATCGCAATGCCGCTGTCCTTACCTCACCACCAGGGATGTTCGATATACTGAACGCTGTCTCTGATGATGAATATGCTGTCGGAGACTATTTCCCGTCGAACGAAGGGGTCAAGGGCGATGTCGGCTGGCGAGACGGGGGGCGGGGCGCAGGTCAAGTCCGCGGTGCGGACGGTTGAACTGCTGGAATACTTCGCCGGCCGCCCCGGAATGCACTCCCTCGCGTCGGTCCAGGAGGCCGTCGGCTATCCCAAGTCCAGCCTCTACATGCTGCTGCGCACCCTGGTGGAGCTGGGCTGGGTGGAGACGGACGCGACGGGCACGCGGTACGGCATCGGCGTACGGGCGCTGCTGGTCGGCACCTCCTACATCGACGGCGACGAGGTGGTCGCGGCCGCCCGTCCCACGCTGGACCGGCTGTCGGACGACACCACCGAGACCATCCACCTGGCGCGCCTGGACGGCACCAACGTGGTGTACCTCGCCACCCGCCAGTCGCAGCACTACCTGCGCCCCTTCACCCGCGTCGGGCGCCGGCTGCCCGCCCACTCCACCTCCCTCGGCAAGGCGCTGCTGAGCACCTGCACCGACGAACAGGTCCGCAAGCTGCTCCCCGAGACGCTGCCCGCGCTGACCGAGCACACCATCACCGACCGCGAGAAGCTCATCGAGGAGCTGCACCAGATCCGCGAGCAGGGCTTCGCCGTGGACCGGGAGGAGAACACGCTGGGGCTGCGCTGCTTCGGCGTCGCGATCCCGTACCGCACCCCCGCGCGCGACGCGATCAGCTGCTCGGTGCCGGTGGCCCGGCTGACGCCCGCGCACGAGCAGATGGTGAAGGACGCGCTGTTCGACGCGCGCGACCGGCTGACCCTGGCCACGCGTAGGCTCTGAGGCATGCAGATCGCCCTGCGCCCGGTCCACGACAGCGACCTGCCGGTGTTCTACCGGCAGATGAACGACCCCGAGTCCCTGCGGATGGCCGCGTTCACCCCGAAGGACCCGGCCGACCGGGACGCCTTCGACGCCCGCTGGAGAAGGATCCGCGCCTCCGCCGACGTGGTGCGCGCCATCCTGGCCGACGGCGACGTGGTGGGCAGCGCGGCGGTCTACGGCGAACCGGGCGAGCGCGAGGTCACCTACTGGGTGGACCGCTCCCACTGGGGGCGCGGCATCGCCACGGCCGCGCTGGCGGCGCTCCTCGCCGAGGTGCCCGAACGCCCGCTGTACGCGCGCGCGGCGGACGACAACGCCGGCTCCCGGCGCGTCCTGGAGAAGTGCGGCTTCCGGGTGACCGCGCGGGCCACGGGGTTCGCCCAGGCGCGCGGTGCGGAGATCGACGAGGTCGTCCTGGTGCTGGAGGGCTGAGCCCCGGGGACGAGGGCTCCTCCGCCGCCGCCCGCGTCCGGTCGTTGATCCGGCGGGCTGAGCCCCGGGGACGAGGGCCCCTCCCCCGTGCGGCGGAGGCGGATCGTCGTCGCGCCCGATGTGCCGGGGCCGGTCCGCGCGCGAGCGGGGAGGCATGCCCCGCTCGCGTGCCCCCGCCCCGCCGTGCACCCCGCCGCCCGCTCCGCGCCTTCGGGGAGGCGCGGGCTCCCGCGCGCCGTCACGATCGCCGCCTGTCCGCCGTACCCGGCCCCGAGGACCGTCCGGGCGGACGGCGGACGGCGGGCGCGTCGGCGTTCCGGCGGGCGGCCCGCTGCCGGGGCGTCCGGCCGCCATGGCGGTGCCCATGGTGTCGAGGAAGCCGGACGGGACCAGGATGAGGACGAGCAGGACGACCGTGACGGCGGTGGGCTCGCCGGACGCGCCGAACGGGCTGAGGCGGCCGACGAGTCCGAAGCCGGGGGTGTCGACGAGCCGGCCGGGCCGGGCCGGTGTGGTCGGGCCCCGGGACGTGACGTCGGCGGGAGGTCGCCGGCGACACCCGTGACCACGGTCATGACGGCGGCCACCAAGGCGGTGACGGTGGCGAGTTGGACGGCGTCGAGCCGGTGTCCGAACTCGTCCTCGGCGCTGCCCGGGACGAGGGGGTCCAGGACGAGGAGGTGGGCCGTCGTGAAGAACGCGGTGAAGCCGCCGCGTGCCTCCCGGCCGAGGGTGGACCCCCGTTCGGTGATTCCGAGGAACCGGTCGACGCCGTTCGCCGCCGGGGGCGGGGGCGTCGGCCGGTCGGCCGCCTTCTGGATCTCGGGCATGACGGGCGCTCCTGGTGACCTGGCGATCCGCGGGCGGATGCCGACTGGATCGTTCCCCCGCCGAACTCCGTCGGGGTTTTCGCCGTGTCACGAAATCGGGGTTCGGTCGGCCATACACTGTTCGAACCCCCGTACCGATCGCGCGGTTGACCACTGCTACGCTCCGGATCTTGTCCCGACCACCTCCCCGGGACATCCCCATGTCATTCACATGACACGCACAACGCGCACCCCCGCCGGGGTGCGGATTCCGCATCGAGAAGAGGTCACTCGTGGGCACAGTCGTCGACGACGCCGCCTCCGTGGAGTTCCATGCCTTCTTCGAACGCCACCATGCCGAACTGGCCCGCCTCGCCCATCTGCTGACCGGCGAGGCCGACGCGGCCGACGACCTGGCGGCGGACGCGCTGCTCGCGCTCTGGCACCGCTGGGACCGGGTCCGCGCGGCCGACCACCCGGTGGCGTACGCGCGCGGTGTCGTGGCCAATCTGGCCCGCACCCGGATCCGCAGCGCGGTCCGCGAGCGCCGCAGGATCGCCCTGTTCTGGTCGCAGCGCGAGGAGAAGACGGAGAATCCGGACGTCGCGGGCGTGGTGGACGTCCAGTCGGCGCTGCGTAGACTCCCGTTCCGCAAACGGGCCTGTGTGGTGCTCCGGCACGCCTTCGACCTCTCGGAGAAGGACACCGCGCTCGCCCTGGGCGTCTCGGTGGGTACGGTGAAGAGCCAGACCTCGAAGGGGATGGCCGAGCTGCAGAAGCTGCTCGGCGCCCCGTCGGGTCCGCGGAAGGTGCACGCCGTGATGGCGGCGCGCACGGGTGAGGCCGGAGGAAGGAACCGATGACGACGCAGCGGGACGGGCACGGCGAGCTGCGCGCCCGGCTGCACGAGGCGGCCGGGGCGTACGAGCCGAACCGCGAGCGGATCCTCGCCCGGATCGAACGCGGCATGGTGGAGCAGGAACGGCCCGGCGCCCACCGGGCGACCCGGCCGGCCCTGTGGGGCTGGGCGCGGATCGTGAGCGCCACGGCCGCGGTCGCGGGCATGCTCGCGGTCGGCGGCTACGCGGTGGCGTCCGCGGTGAAGGACGACTCGCCGTCGCAGCAGACGGTCGCCGTCTCGCCGCCGCCGGTGGAGTCCCCGGACGCGACGAGCCGCCCGCCCGCCTCGCCGGAGCCGACGCCCGACCCGAGCGCCAGCGGGCAGGACGAGCCCGAGCCGAGCGCCTCACCGACGGTGTCGGCGCCGGCGTCGCCGTCCGCGCCCGCCCCGGCCGTGCTGCCGGCCGTCGACGACACCGAGGACGGCCCGCTGTGGTCGGACGGCTCGGTGGACCCGCACAGCAACGAATTCTGGGCGCAGAGCAACGTGACGTTCAAGACCTCCGAGCGGCTCACCGCGCTGACCGTGCAGCTGAAGGTCGCGCAGACCGGCGGGGTGTCCGCCGCGGGTGCCTGGCGCTCGCTGCCCGAGGGCGACTTCACCTTCACGGCCGAGGAGCGGGACGGCTTCGTCGTCTACACCTGGGTGCTCAAGGAGGGCCGTACGGTCCCCGAGGGCGAGTGGGTCTTCGCCGGGCAGTACGACCACGAGCGCGGCGGCCGGGACGCCAAGGACGACAGCTACGTGGTGGCCGGCGTGTCCGACGGCGGGGAGAGTTCCGTGGGCGGCGACTTCGCGGCCCGGGACGACGACGAGGGCGACTCGTAGCGGCCGCGGGATCCGGAGAAAAAAACTTTCGGCGGAGCGGCAACCCTTTCCTCACCGGTGACGACCACACAGCGCAAGAGTCACCACCCACTTGAGGAACCGGTACATGACTGCACCAGCACAGCCCCGCGTCCGGCACCGTCGCAAGGTCACCAAGCGGCGGGCGCTGATCGCCGGCTCCGCCGCCCTCGCGGTCTCGGGCGCGGCGATCGTCACCACGACGATGCTCTCGTCCGCGGGCGCGGCGACGGCGTGGCCCACCGCCACCGGCAGCAAGTCCGTCTCGTCGACGATCAAGGTGTCGGGGACCTACGACGGCAAGCTGACGAAGTTCGTCGGCTCCGGCGCCCTGGGCGGCAGCGGCCAGGAGGAGGGCCAGGACCCGATCTTCGAGCTCGCCGACGGCGCCGTCCTGAAGAACGTGATCATCGGCACCCCGGCCGCCGACGGCGTCCACTGCAAGGGTTCCTGCACGCTCCAGAACGTGTGGTGGCTGGACGTCGGCGAGGACGCGGCCAGCTTCAAGGGCAAGTCCGCCTCGTCGGTCTACAAGGTCATCGGCGGCGGCGCGAAGAACGGCGCCGACAAGGTGCTCCAGTTCAACGGCGCCGGCACGCTGACCGTGACCGGCTTCCGGGTGGAGAACTCCGGCAAGCTGGTCCGCTCGTGCGGCAACTGCAAGACGCAGTACAAGCGCACGGTCGTGCTGAGCGACATCGACATCGTGGCGCCCCTGAAGGCCATCGTCGGCGTCAACGCCAACTACGGCGACACCGCGACCCTGTCGAAGATCCGCATCCAGGGCGACACCAAGAAGAAGACGAAGACCTGCGTCCGCTTCAAGGGCAACAGCACCGGCAAGGAGCCCACCGAGCTGGGCACCGGCGCCGACGGCAAGACCTGCAAGTTCTCCTCGTCCGACATCACCTACAAGTAGGCCTGTCGGCGCGCCGGCCCGAGCCCCTCTCGGGCCGGCGCGAGAACGCCCCCGCCGGCGGTCACCGGCGGGGGCGTTCGGCTGTCCGGTTCAGTCCATGTCGGCGCCGATCGTGGTGGACCCGGTGGTCAGGAACGTCGTCGCCGGCAGCGACCCGTCCGCCGCGCGGGCTCCGTACGCCGTCGTCGCGTCCGTCGACCTGAACGCCGGGGTGGCGACGCCGGCGTCCCAGTTGTTCGCGGCGCTCACCGTGGCGGGGCCCGGCTTCGCGCGGCCGCCCTTGTCGGCCACGGCGAGGTTGCGGGCGAGGCGGGCCTTGCCGGTCGCGAAGTAGAAGCCGGCCTGCGCGTTGGCGTATGTGGTGTTGCGGTTCAGCACGATCGCGCCGGGGTTGGAGTTCTCGGTGAACCCGTTCAGCGTGTTGTCCCAGGCCGCGTTGTCGTTCACGACGTGCGCGACGACGACGCCCCCGCCGCCCAGCTTGAACCCGTTGCCGTTGCCCTCGAAGGCGGTGTCGCCCCAGCGGTTCTTGCCGTTGCCGAAGGCCCACGAGTGCTCGATGGTGACCGCCGTGGAGAACTGCCAGAGGTCGAGGCCGTCGTCGGAGTTGTTGTAGAGACGGGCGCCGGTGATCCGGTTGCCGCTGCCGGAGCCGAACTTCACGGCGATGCCGTCCGCGTTCTGGCCGTGGTTCGCGGCGTCGTAGTTGCTGTGGCTGTCGAGGTTCTGGACGAGGTTGCCGACGGTGTCGTCGCCGCGCAGGGTGAAGCCGGTGTCGCCGTTGCCGGCGGTGACCAGGTTCCTGAAGACACCTCCGGTGGAAGAGGTCACGACGAAGCCCTGCGCCGGGGACTTCTGGAAGGTGAGGTTCTGCACGGTCCAGTAGCTGCCGTAGATCCCGGCGAGCCAGGAGCCGGCCGGGAGCTTCGAACCGTCGATCTTCACCTTCTCGGTGCCGTACGCCCGCAGGGTGATGCGGTTCGAGGAGGTGCCGCTCGCCGTGGACTTCAGGGTGGCCGTCGGGTAGTAGGTGCCGCCGCGGACCTGGATGACGGTGCCGGCGGCGGCGTTCTTCACGGCCGCCTCCAGCTGCGCGGTGGTCGACACGGTGACCGTGCTCGTCGCGGCCTGCGCGCCGTCGTCCGTCAGGCCGAGGTAGACGCCGCCCGCCCCTGAGGCGACGGCCACCGCGGCGGCGATCGAGAGGGTGCGCGTCCTGCGGTGGCGTCCGGTGCTCAAACGCACGGGGCGTTCCTTTCCTGGAGGGATGGTGGGGGAACGGGCCGGGGGGACCGCCCCGGCCCGTTCCCTCCCACCAGTCGCCGCCGTGGCCGGAAAGGGTTGCCGGACCGTGCGAAAAGCTGTCGGAACTTTCGCCGCGGTCAGTCCATGGTCGCCCCGACGGCGGACCGGCGACGACCGCCGCACGCACCGCCGGCGGCTCCCCCGGCCGGCAGGGCCGCCCCCGTCCCGGCCACGAACGCCCGCCGGCCCACCGGTTCACGCACGCTCGTACGGCCTCCAGTCCCCGAGGTAGGAGCGCCGGGTGTGGACGGCCGCCTCGGCGGGCGTGAGCTGCGGCCGGTCGCCGGGCTCGGAGATCACCGCGCCGGGTCCCGTGTTGCCGTACTCGCGGAAGCGCATCGTCTGCCAGGGATAGGCCTCGCGCATGTTCGTGTACGGGGCGGCCGCGTCGATGCCGGGCCCGATCCAGGTGTCCCGGACGACGAGGGAGGGCCAGGCGGTCGTCTCGTACGACGGCACCCAGGGCCGGGCCAGTTTGTACGCCCCGTCCTCGGCGCCGGAGGTGATCCGGCCGCGGACGGCGAGGAAGCCGTAGGGGTTGGCGCGGGCGGTGGCCGGGGCGAAGACCATGCCCTTGGGGGTGAAGGCGACGTCCCGCCGGAGGGTGTGGAAGCGGCAGGCGTCGAAGACGGCGCGTGCCCGTCCGAAGACGAAGTCGACGTCGCCCTGGAGGTGACAGCGGTGGTAGTACTGCCGGTCGAAGGCGTCCAGGGCGGTGGTGTCCGCGAAGAGGGTGTCCTGGTGGGCCAGGAAGCGCACGTTGTCGAAGCGGGAGCGGTCGCCGGTGACGTACGCGGCCACCGCCTGGGTGCCGGTGACGTCGGGGTGGTCGGCGCGCAGCCAGTCGTTGGCGAGGGTGAGGTCGCGCACGGTCAGGCCGGGGGCGGCGGAGGTGAAGGTGGCGGAGCCGGCGGTGCCGTACGTGGTGCCGTCGGGTCTCGTCGTGCCGTTGGCGTTGTCGAAGACGAGGACGGCGGCGCGGGCGTCGCGCGAGGCGCCCCGCAGGGTCAGCTCCGCCTTGTCCGCGGGGACGCCGACGACTTCGCGGTACGTGCCGGGGTGCACGACGATCGTCCAGCCGGGCCCGGTGACGGCGTCCACGGCGGCCTGGACGGAGTCGCCGGGGCGCACGTGCAGGACGCGGCGCGGGCTCGCGTGGGCGGGGGCCGCCGCGGTCAGGGTCCCGGCGGCGATGCCCGCGAGGAGGGTGCGCCTGCGCATGTCAGCAGGTCTCCTTCCAGGGCCGCCAGTCCCCGAGGTGGGCCGACCGGGTCGCCGACGCGGCCTGCTCGGGGGTGAGCTGGGGCCGGTTCTCGGGGACGGTGACGACCGCGCCCGGTCCGGAGTTGCGGTACTCGGCGAACCGCTGGTCCTGCCAGGGGAAGGAGGCCGACATGTTCGTGTAGGGCGCGACCGCGTCGATGCCGGGGCCGAGGTGGGTGTCGCGGACGGTGAGCATGGGGCGGGCGGTGGTGTCGGAGCTGGGCACCCAGGGGCGGGCCAGCTTGTAGAAGGCGTCCGGGGCCTCGCTCGTGACCCGGCCGCCGGTCACCAGGTAGCCGCGGGGGTTGGCGCCTGCCGTGGAGGGCGCGAAGACGAAGCCGTAGGGGGCGGCGGTGAGGTCCGTGCGGCGCAGGGTGCGGAAGTGGCAGTGCTCGAAGACGGCGGTGGCCCGGCCGAAGACGAAGTCGACGTCCCCCTCGGCGTAGCAGTGGGAGAAGTACTGCCGGGCGAAGGTGCCGAGGGCGGTCGAGTCGGCGTAGAGGGTGTCCTGGTGGCCGAGGAAGCGGCAGTGGTGGAAGGCGGAGCGGTCGCCCTGGACCTTGATCGCGACGGCCTGGGTGCCGGTGACGCCGGGGTGGTCGGCGCGCAGCCAGTCGTTGGCGAAGGTGATCCAGCGGGCGGTGAAGCCGTCGGCCTGCACGGTGGTGGTGGCCGAGCCGGTGGTGCCGTAGGTGCCGCCGCCGGGCTTGGGGGTGCCGGCCGCGTTGTCGTACACGATCACCACGTCGCGGGGGTTCTCCGAGGCGCCGATCCACGTCGCCCCGGTGCGGGTGGTGTCGACCGCGACGGTCTCCCGGTAGGTGCCGGGGGCGATGACGAGGGTGCGGCCGGTCCCGGTGGCGGCGGCCACGGCGTCCCGGACCGAGGTGTGGTCCCCGCGTCCGCGCGCGTCGACGTAGAGGGTCCCCGGGGTGAGGCGGGCGGACGGGGAGCCGAAGCGGCCGAACGGCCGGCGGGCGGCGGCCCTGACGGGGCCGGCCGCCAGGCCGAGGGCGGCGCCCGCACCGGCGCTCGCCAGGAGGAAACCCCGTCGGGACAGGGGGAGCTGGACGTGGGGCGAGGGCATGCGGGTGCTCCTTCGGGGTGCGGCTCGTGCGGCTCGTGGGATGCGGACCTCGGGTGGGGGGGGGTGGGTGTGCGGGCCGGGGCGGCGGGGCCCCGGCCCACACGGTGCGGTGCTCTGTGGTGCGGGTGGTGCGGGTCATACGGGTCGTGCGAGCGGTGCGGGTGGTGCGGGTCAGCAGATCTTTCCGGCGCCGGCCCGGCCCTTGACGATGCCGGGGACGGCCTTCGCGGGGTCGACCTTGGTGCGCAGGGTGGGCGTCCAGCCCGCGCCGGACCGGAGGGTCTCGGCGGGGATCTCCGCGTTGTGCACGGCGATCAGGTCGACGCGCTTGCCGTTGACGTAGTTGTCGTCGGCGGTGACCGGCGCCTCGCTCCACTTCTTCAGCGCCTTCGCGGCGCTGACGCCGGCGGGCAGCGTGAACGCGTTGTGCTGGGCGACGAGCTGGGACTCCTTGCCGATGCCGAAGCTGTAGGAGTAGTCGGCGTCGGCGACGAAGTGGTTGTTGTAGGAGTCGACCTGTCCGAAGCGGACGCGGGGCGCGCGCTCGACGAGCTTCGAGAACAGGTTGTGGTGGAAGGTGACCTTCAGCTTGCCCCGGTCGCCCACGGCCGTGGACTCGCTGTCGCTGTTGCCGATGAGGATCGTCTTGTCGTGCTCGGTGAAGACGTTCCAGGAGGCGGTGACGTGGTTCGAGCCGCGCACGATGTCCAGTTCGCCGTCGTGCTGCTGGTAGAGCATGCCGAAGTAGGTCGGCGCGGCGCTGTCGGGGTGGGAGCCGTCGGTGAACGTGTTGTGGTCCAGCCACACGTGCGTGGACCCGTAGACGACGGCGGTGTCGTACTCGGAGTTCCAGTTGCCCTTCGAGCCGTCGGTGGGGTCCCACTGCGGGAAGCAGTCGATGGGGCTCTCGAAGGCGAGGTTGCGGACGATCACGTTGTCGACGGCCTTGATCTGGAGGCTGGCACCCTTGATGCCCGCGTTCCTGCCGACGCCGATGATGGTGGTGTTGGACGGGACGTTCACCTTGATCGCCGTGTCCTGGGCGGCGGCCGAGGCGCGCCGCAGGCCCTCGGGGCTGTCCGCGGGCTCGGCGCTCAGGTCGGTGTCCAGGCCCCACACCTCGGGCGCGTACGCGGCGAGGTAGGCGTCGAAGTCGTAGCCGGGCGCGGCGAAGGCGTCGCACCCTTCCGAGACGGCGTCGATCGTGCCCTTGACCTTGATGATCCTCGGTGCGGTGCCGCCGGCCTCCAGGGCGGCCCTGAACTCCGCCCAGGTGGTGACGGTGTGGACGTTCTCGGCGTCGGCGGCGGCACCGCCGGTGGTGCCGGTCCCGTAGGACGCCCAGCCGTCGCCGGCCGGCAGGGTCTGCCGGGCGACGTCACGGGCGGAGTGGGCCTGGGCGGGGGTGCCGGTGACCGTCAGGGCGAGGGCGGTGCAGCCGACCACGAGGGCGGTCTTTGTGGCATGCCCATGCCATCTCTGTGTGCTCATTGTGCGCTCTCTCTTTCGCGGGAGGGGGTGTGTCAGGCGGTGGCCGGGGGCCAGGTGATCCACGACTCCGGGATCTCGGTGTCCAGCCGGCGCACGTCGCGCGCCGTCAGCACCCGGCGGCGCAGCAGCTCGGCGGCGACGAGCCGGGCCACGGCGATCGCGCCCGGCGGATTGAAGTGCGTGTTGTCCTGCTCGGTGTCGGTCCAGTTGAAGTACCGCTTGGTCTCCTCCGCCCCGAGCTTCTGCCACAGCGCGAGCGACAGGGCCTGGAGGTCGAGGAGCGCGACGTCCTCCTGCGCGGCGAGGGCGCGCATCGCCGCCGGGTAGTCGCCGTGCGTGGGCAGCGCGTCGCCGGCCGCGTCGAAGCGGCGGCGCTCCACGGCCGTCGCCAGCACGGGCCGCGCCCCGCGGGAGCGCGCCCCGTCGACGTACAGCCGCAGGTGGTCCTGGTACGTCGTCCAGGGCTCGGTGTAGCGGGCCGGGTCGGTGGTCTTCTCGTCGTTGTGCGCGAACTGGATCAGGAGGAAGTCCCCCGGACGGATCGACGCGAGGATGACGTCCAGCCGTCCCTCGTCGACGAAGCTCTTGGAACTGCGGCCGTTCACCGCGTGGTTGGCGACCGGCCGGTCCTTGTGCAGGAAGAACGGCAGCGCCATGCCCCAGCCGGTCTCGGGCGCCGCGTCGGCGTACTTCTGGGCGGCGGTGGAGTCACCGGCGATGTAGAGGGTGCGGGGACGCCCCGCGGCCCGGGCGGTGCCGGTGGCCGCGGCGGCGAGGGGGACGGCGGCGAGGGCCGCCGAGGTGACCTGTCTGCGGGTGAGGGACACGGGGGTGCGCCTTTCGCACAGGGATGTCTCACGGGGAGGGGCCCGCGCCCCTGCCGGGGCGCGGGACGGTGCGCGGGTGCGGCTGCGCCGCGGAATCCACGGCCGGTCCCGCCGCGGAAGCGGCGGTCGGTTCCGCCGCGGGGATCGCGGCCGGCCCCGGCGGGACGCCGCGGCCGGCCGCCGTGCGGCGGGAGGAAGGCCTAGCCCTTCTGTTCCTTCCACTCCGCCTGCGCCTCGTTCAGCTGCTCAGCGAGGGTGTCCAGGAACTGCTTGGCGGTGAGCTTGCCCAGCAGGACCTTCTGGAAGTTGGGCTCGTTGTCGGACTTGGAGATGGTGCCCCAGTCCGGCAGGTAGTACGGCAGCTGCACGATCGTCGTGGACCCGTCCGACAGCGCCTGCGCGGCCAGCTTGGTCGGCTCGGCCTTGGCGATCCAGGCGTCGTTCGCCGCCGCGGTGTTCGACGGCACCTGGCCGGCCGACTCGTTGAACTTCGAGTTCTCCGCCTGCGAGGTGGCGAACTCGATGAACTTCCAGGCGGCGTCCTTGTTCTTCGAGCTCTTGAACATGCCGATGCCGTCGACCGGGTTGGACACCTGCACCCGCTTGCCGGAGGCGCCGACCGGCTGCGGGATGCCCCGGAACTTGTCGGCGCCGAACGCCTTCACGTGGTCCTGGTACGAGCCCAGGTTGTGGTTCAGCATGCCGATGGTGCCCGAGTCCCACTGGGCGACCATCTTGGTGAAGTCGTTGTTGAGGTCGGCGGCCGGGGTGACCTTCTTGTAGAGGGCCGCGTACTTCTCCAGCGCCTCGACGTTCTTCGGGTCGTTGACGGTGGTCTTGTCGCCGTTCCAGAACGAGGTGATCCCGCTCTGCCCGTACATCGCGTCCAGCGCCTGGGCGATGGATCCGGCGCCGCCGCGGATGGTGTACCCGAACTGGTTCTTGCCGGTGTTCGTCAGCTTCTCCGCCGCCGTGTAGAACGCGTCCCAGGTGGTCGGCTCGGCCAGCCCCGCCGCCTTGAACAGGTCGGTGCGGTAGTAGAGGACGCCGTTGTTGGCGGAGGTCGGGACCGAGTAGAGCGCGTCGCCGCCGCCGGCGGACTTCAGCGACTCGACCATGGACTTGTTGAGCTCACCGTTCAGGGACGACTTGGCGAGGCGGCCGTCCAGCGGCTCCAGGGCGTCCTGCGCCGCGATCGACGCCGCCATCGACGCCGTGATGCCGCCGACGTCCGGCAGGCCGCCGCCCTGGATGGCGGTGTCGACCTTGGACTGGTACTCGGTGGAGGCGATGCCGACGTACTCGACGTCGATGTCGGGGTTGGCCTTCTCGAAGTCGGCGATGACCTGCTTCCAGATGTCGGTGCGGACACCGCCGTTGTTGTCCCAGAAGACGATCTTGCCCTTGCCGCTGCCGTCGGACCCCTTGTCCCCGCCGGCACCGCTGCCGTCGTCACCGCAGGCGGTGGCGGTCAGGGCGAGCGCGGCCCCCAGGGCTACGGCCGTGGCGGCGCGCCTGTTTCTGCGAATGCTGATCTTCATTGGTCGGCTCTCTTCTTCTTCTCTTCTGGATCCAACGGGCTGTGCGGGCATGTGGGGGCGCGCGGGGTCAGCGGCGGGCGTGGGGAGCCCGGTCGCCGGTGTCCCCGAGGTGGTCGGTGCCGCCTTGGGAGCGGCGGGCGTGGACGCGGACGCCGGTGGCCGCGTCCGGCCGGGGGCCGTCGGTGACCGGGGTGGCCCGGCCGGGCGGGGAGGCGGTGTCCTGGAGGACGGTCCGGTCGCCGGTCGTCCCCGCCGCCGGCGCCCGCCCGGCGTCCGGCTCGTGCGCGGCCTCGTCGAGGTCGTCGCCGAGGCCGTCGCCGCGAACGAGGGGGCGGGCGGTGACGTCGTGGGCCGCGATCCGGACCGTGGCACCGCCGGTCGGACTCCCGTACGTCACAGGCGTGCCGTAGACGATGACGGTGCCGGGGCGGCCCTGTCCAGTCCCCTGCGGCAAGATGTTCGGCTCACCCGCGGCGCACGCCGTACGCGCCGCGCGGGAGGCCGCAGCGGTGACGGTGACCGCCCCGCCGTCGGCGGTGGCCGGAGCGGAGCCGACCACGCCGGCCACGCCGAGGACCGGCGCGGCGGTCCGGCCGGCCGCGGCGGCGCCGGGTCTCGACGAGTGCTTGCTGGGGAAGTGCGTCATTGCGGCTCCCGACAGACTGACCGTTGCGGTGGGTTAGAGGGGGCTGATCCTGAAGCGGGTGAACGTGGCGGTCCCGGGACGGCCCGGTCCCTCGGGCGCCAGGGCGAACAGACCGAGCAGGGCGCCGACCCAGCGCCAGGGGGTGGCGGCGAAGACGGGCCCGCTGCGGCGCGGGCCGTCGCCGAGGTCGTAGGCGAAACGGCAGCGGGCGCCGGCGCCGGCCTCGACGCGCAGCCGGACCCTGCCGTGCGGGGCGGGCCGCGGGTGGGCGGCGTCCCGTTCCCTCCCGGCGGCCGCCTCGGCGAAGCGGTGCACCAGGTGGACCGCGCCGTCGGTGCCGCGCTGCAGCCCGATCCAGGCGAAGGCGTCCCCGAGCACCGCGAGTCCGGCCCGTGCTCCGGGCTCCTCGTCGTGCAGCTCCAGCTCCACCTCGACGGCCGACGGGGTGCCGGGCAGCCGCTGGGTGAGCACGTGGGGCAGCCTGCGCAGGTCGTGCGCGTCGGCCGTGCGGACGCAGGACAGGCGCAGTCCGTCGCCCGTGTGCCGGACGGCCCACCCGTCGTGGGGGTCCCCCGGCCCGGGCGGAGCCGGGGGATTGGCCGTCCACTGCCACTGCCGGCCGAACCGTCCGCCGGGGAAGTCGTCGTCGGTGGCGGGCGCGGCGGCGGGCTGCGGGGGCAGGGCGGGCCTGCGGTGCACGGTGACGGGGGCGCCGTCGTCCCCGAGCACCGGCCAGCCGTCGGCCGCCCAGCGCATCGGCTGGAGGTGCACGACCCTGCCGTACGCGCCGCGCTGCTGGAAGTGCAGGAACCAGTCCTCGCCGGACGGGGTGCGCACCCAGCCGCCCTGGTGGGGGCCGTTGACGTCGGTGTCCTTCTGCTCCAGGACGATCCTCTCCTCGTAGGGGCCGAGGAAGTCCCGGGAGCGGAAGGCGCCCTGCCAGCCGGTCTCCACCCCGCCGGCCGGGGCGAGGATCCAGAACCAGCCGTCGTGCCGGTAGAGCTTGGGCCCCTCGAGGGTGAACCAGCCGGGGAGGCGGTCCCCGTCGACGATCACCTCGCCGTCGTCGAGGAGCGAGGTGCCGTCGGGGTGCATCCGGTGGCCGGTGAGGCGGTTCTTGATCCCGGAGCGGGACTTCGCCCAGGCGTGGACCAGATACGCCTCGCCGGTCTCCGTGTCCCACAGGGGGCAGGGGTCGATCAGGCCCCGGCCCTCCTTCAGCAGGTGGGGCCGGGTCCAAGGTCCGGTGATCTCCGGGGCGTTGACCTGGAAGATGCCCTGGTCGGGGTCGCCCCAGAAGATCCAGAAGCGGTCGTCGTGGTGGCGCAGCGAGGGCGCCCAGACCCCGCAGTCGTGGCGCGGGGAGGTGAACGCGGCCTCCGGTTCGAGGCGTTCGAGGGCGTGCCCGACCAGGGTCCAGTCGACCAGGTCGCGGGAGTGCAGCAGCGGCAGGCCGGGGGCGCGGCCGAAGCTGGAGGCGGTGAGGTAGAAGTCGTCGCCGACGCACACCACGTCCGGGTCGGACCAGTCGGCGTTCAGGACCGGGTTCTCGTACGTCGCGCCGGTCACGGCCACGTCCGTCACTGGGCGACCGCCTTCCGGGCGAGGGCGGCCGCCTCGTCGCGGCCGAGACGGCCGTCGGCGACGACGGTGACGACGCGGCGGACGGCGGTGTCGCCGGGGGCGATCACGAGCCGCTCGGCGCAGGCGAGCGAGGAGCCGACGCCGGGGTACTCGGCGGTGCGCACGAACCAGGGGTCGCGGCGGGTGGCGTCGGTGGCGCCCGCGAACACCAGCGTCCAGTCCCGGCCGGTCAGGGCGAGCCAGTCGGCGCGTCCGCCGTGCACCCCGGCCTCTCCCTCGGCGGTGGCGGTGAAGACGTCGGGGGCCCGGTCCTCCTTGCGGGCGCGCCAGAAGAAGCCGCCGTAGGCCGCGCCGGGGCGCCCGTTGGTCGCCGGGCTGCCGATGGTCACCGGGGCCGCGGTGGCGTTGGTGAGGGAGAAGGTGAGGTCCAGGGCCCAGGCGGTGTCGGTGAGCCCGGTGGCCGCGACCGTACGGCGCTCGCGCAGCAGCTCGGTTCCGGCGGCCGTCCAGCGCAGCTCCTCCACGAAGCCGTCGGGGTCGCACAGGGGGAAGCCGGTGTGCCGCTGGACGCCGTGGTTGTCGAGTTCGGTCGGGCCCCGGTCGCGGACGTAGGTGCGGCCGCCCCAGAAGTTGTGCCCCTCGACGTCGGGAACGGCGACACCGACGCCGAGGTGGTGGATGTGGTCGGCGGGGCTCAGTTCGGTGACGGCCGTGCCGGCCAGGGTGGTGACCGGGTGCAGGAAGGGGCGCGGGGAGAGCCGGTCGGGCAGCTCGGGCCGGGTGACGTAGTGGCCGACCGGGCGGCCCGCGACCCGCAGCACGACGGGTGCGTCGGGATCCTGTGCCATCAGGTGTCCACCCCTTCCTGACGTGTGGTCGGGGGCGCCCAGGCGGCGCCCAGCTCGGAGAAGAGGGAGAGGGCGTCGGCGGCGGCGGCGACCAGGCCGTCGACGCCGGGGACGACCCGGCGGTCCTCGCCGGGGAGCCGGTGCCAGGCCCCCTCGGGCAGTTCGAGCGGGTCGGGGGCGACCCGGATCGCCTCGACGACCCGCATGAACGCCTCGGTCGCGGCCGGCGGGACCAGCAGGTCGGCGCCGTCGGTGAGGTGGTCGACGAGGTTCTCCAGCAGGTCGGTGCGGCCGTACTCGAACTCCTCGGGGCCGTGGCCGCCGCGCTGGAGCAGGACGCGGTCCTGCTTGTACCAGAAGGTGATCCGGCCCTGGCTGCCGTGGACGACGACGTACGGGTCGTCGGGGTCCTCCGCGCACAGGGTCGCGGCGACGACGACGGGGCGTCCGCCGGCGGTGGTGATCCGCACGCAGGAGGTGTCGTCGGACTCGATGGCGTTGGCGTGCGCCAGTTCGGTCTCGATGCCGGTGACGTCCTCGGCGCGGGTGACGCCGGCCAGCGCCAGCGCGGTGGCCACGGCGTGCGCGAGCGGGTTGGTGAGGGCGCCGTCGATCACGTCGACGCCGTTCAGCCGCCGCTTCCCGGCCCAGGGCGCGCGCCGGAAGTAGGCCTCCGGGCGGGCCCAGGCGCCGGCCCCGCCGACCCCGGTGACCTCGCCGATCACCCCGTCGCCGATCATCCGGCGGACCGCGGGCAGGGCGTGCGAGCCGAGCGACTGGAAGCCGACCTGGCAGGCCACGCCCGCCTCGGCGACCCCGTCGGCCATCCGGCGGAACTCCGCGTAGGACGGCGCCGGCGGCTTCTCCAGCAGCAGGTGCACGCCCTTGCGGGCCGCGGTCAGCGCCAGGTCGGTGTGGGTGGGGATCGGGGTGCAGACGACGGCGACCCGGGCGCCGGTGCGGTCCAGCAGCTCGCCGAAGTCGGCGGACTGCTCGGGCGCACCGAGGCCCTGGGGGAGCTCGCCGGGGGTGAGCGGGGTCAGCTCGCAGACGCCCGCGAGGCGGACGATGCCCTTGTCCTGGAGACGGCGGATGTTCTCCAGGTGCCAGCGGCCGTGGCCGCGGGCACCGGCGAGGACGACCGGGACGCCGGCGTCCGCCGTGCTCGGCGGGGTGCCCATGGTCAGCGGTTCGGGGGTGCTCACGGGATCCTCCCCTCGCCCGCTCCGTGTGCCGTCCCGGGGCCGTGCGCCGTGTGCGGGGTGTGGGCGCGGCCGGCGACGGCGGGGTGACGGTCGCTCATCCCTTCACCGCCCCCGCGCTGAAGCCGGTGATCAGCCACTTCTGGATGAAGGCGAAGACGAGCACCACCGGGACGGCGGCGATGATGCCGCCGGCGGCGAGGGCGCCGAGGTCGACGCTGTCCGCGCTCATCAGGGTGTTGAGGCCGACCGGGATGGTCTGCTTGCTCTGGTTGTTGAGGAACATCAGGGCGAACAGGAAGTGGTTCCAGGAGTGCACGAAGGCGAAGGAGCCGACGGCGATCAGACCGGGCCGCAGCAGCGGCAGGACGACGATGCGGAAGGCCGTGAGCCGGTTGCACCCGTCGACCCAGGCCGCCTCCTCCAGGGAGTACGGCACGTTCTTGATGAAGTTGCTGATCAGGATCATCGACAGCGGCAGCTGGAACACCGTCTCGGCGATGATCACGCTGGTCAGCGAGTTGATCATCTGGAGTTCGGCGAAGATCTCGAACAGCGGGACCAGGAGCAGCGCGCCCGGCACGAACTGGGAGCAGAGCAGGGCCAGCATGAAGGCGCGCTTGACCTTGAAGTCGAAGCGGGCGAGGGCGTAGCCGCCGGCCAGCGCGACGAGGGTCGTCGTCAGCAGGGTGGCGACGCCGACGAGCAGGCTGTTCTGGAAGTAGGTGCCGAAGCTGCGGTCCGTCCAGACCTTCTCGAAGTGGTCGAAGGTGATCGGCCAGGGCAGGAGCGAGGTGGAGCCGGCCGGGCGCAGCGCGAACAGCAGGATCCAGTAGAAGGGGATCAGCGTGAAGACGAGGTAGATCGACAGCGGCAGGTAGATCTGCCAGCGCGGGGCCTCGTCCCAGGCGCGGTTCTTGCGGCCGCGCGGGTCCGGCTCGGACGCGACGGGGACGCTCACGGGGGTGGGCGCCGCCTCGGTGGCCTCCTTGGTGATCACTTGGCCTCACTTCCGAACTTGCTCAGCCTCAGGTAGACCATCGAGCAGAAGAGCAGGATCACGAACGCGACGGTGGTCAGGGCGGACGCGTAGCCGAAGTTGTGGGCGTCCACGGAGGTGTTGGCGATGTAGAGGGGCAGCGTGGTGGTCTCGCCCGCGGGCCCGCCGCCGGTCAGGGTGTAGAGCAGGTCGACGTTGTTGAACTCCCACACCGCGCGCAGCAGCGTGGACAGGACGATCGCGTCCTTCAGGTGGGGCAGCGTGATGTGCCAGAACTGCTTCAGCCGGCTCGCCCCGTCGACCTCTGCGGCCTCGTACAGGTCCTTCGAGACGGACTGGAGGTCGGCGAGGATGAGGATCGCGAAGAAGGGGACGCCGCGCCACAGGTCGGCGACGACCGCGGCCGGGAAGACCGTCGAGGTGTCCGACAGCCAGCTGGTGCCGTAGCTGCCGATGCCCATGTCCGCGAGGTAACGGGTGATGCCGGTCTGGGAGTTGTAGAGCAGCACCCAGATCGCGGAGGTCAGCACGCCGGAGACGGCCCACGGGGAGAAGACCAGGGCGCGGCCGAGCGAGCGGCCCACGAAGGTCTGGTTGACGATGAGCGCGAGGGCCAGGCCGAACAGCAGCTGGAGCCCGACCTCGACGAACACCCACTTGGCGCTGAAGGTGAGCGTGTCCCAGAACACCGGGTCGTCGGTGAAGGCGTGGACGAAGTTGTCGAAGCCCGCGTAGCCGTTGCGCCACGGTTTGGTGGGGTTGTAGTTCTGCAGGCTGTAGTAGAAGACGCTGATGACCGGGTAGGCGATGAAGCCCAGCATGAGCAGGGCCGCCGGCGCGATCAGCAGGTACGGCAGCCTGCGCGGCGTGGCGGAGGCACGGCGCCGCCGGGCTGGCGCGGGCGGTTTCGCCACGGCTGCGGCTTGGGCCATGACTGTTCTCCGTTTCTGGGTACGTCGTCGTACGTCGTGCTGGCGTGGTGCGGCGCGGTACGCGAGGTGCTCGGGTGGTGGTCGCGCGGTGTTCTCGTGGTGCAGGAAGCGCTTTCTCCCCGGACAGGGGTGTGTCGAGGTGGTTCCGTGGTGCGGGTCAGCCCGCGTAGGGGTCCCGCACGGTGCCCGGACGGGCCAGGAACTCGAAGTCGCAGCCGGTGTCGGCCTGGGTGATCTGTTCGTTGTAGAGCGCGCCGTAGCCGCGTTCGTAGCGGTCGGGCGGCGGCGTCCAGTCGGCCCTGCGCCGCTCCAGCTCCTCGTCGTCCACCTGGAGGTGGAGGGTGCGGGCCTCGACGTCGAGGGTGATCAGGTCACCGGTGCGGACCAGGGCGAGGGGGCCGCCCACGTAGGACTCGGGCGCCACGTGGAGCACGCACGCGCCGTAGCTCGTCCCGCTCATCCGGGCGTCGGAGATGCGGACCATGTCGCGCACGCCCTGCCGGAGCAGGTGGTCGGGGATGGGCAGCATGCCGTACTCGGGCATGCCCGGACCGCCCTTGGGGCCGGCGTTGCGCAGGACCAGCACGCTGTCGGCGGTGATGCCGAGCTCCGGGTCGTTGATGGTGCGCTGCATGGTCCGGTAGTCGTCGAAGACGACCGCGGGGCCGGTGTGCTTGAGCAGGTGCGGCTCGGCCGAGATGTGCTTGATGACCGCGCCGTCCGGGCAGAGGTTGCCGCGCAGGACGGCGACCCCGCCCTCGGCCGCGACCGGGTTGTCCCGCGGCCGGATGACGTCGTCGTGGTGCACCTGCGCGCCGGCGAGCTGCTCGCGCATCGTGTCGTACGACACGGTCGGCCGCTCCAGGTGGAGCAGGTCGGGGATGCGGGAGAGGAACCCGGGCAGACCGCCGGCGAAGTGGAAGTCCTCCATCAGGTACTTCTGTCCGCCGGGCCGGACGTTGGCGAGGACCGGGACCGTGCGGGCGATGCGGTCGAAGTCGTCCAGCGTGAGCTTGACCCCCGCCCGCCCCGCCATGGCGATCAGGTGGATGACGGCGTTGGTGGAGCCGCCGAGGCCGAGGACGGTCGTCACCGCGTCCTCGAAGGCGTCGCGGGTCAGGATGCCCGACAGCCTGCGGTCCCGGTGGACGAGGTCGACGATCGCCATGCCGGCCTTCGCGGCCATCCGGTCGTGCCCGGAGTCCACGGCCGGGATGCTGGAGGCGCCGGGGACGGTGACGCCGAGCGCCTCGGCGGCCGCCGTCAGCGTGGACGCCGTCCCCATCGTCATGCAGTGACCGGGCGAGCGGGCCAGGCCGTTCTCCAGCTCGGCCATCTCGCAGTCGCCGATCAGGCCGGCCCGCTTGTCGTCCCAGTACTTCCACATGTCGGTGCCGGATCCGAGGACCTCGTTGCGCCAGTGGCCCGGCAGCATCGGGCCGGCGGGCACGAAGACGGCCGGCAGGTCGACGCTGGCGGCGCCCATGAGGAGGGCGGGGGTGGTCTTGTCGCAGCCTCCCATCAGGACGGCGCCGTCCACCGGGTAGGACCGCAGCAGCTCCTCGGTCTCCATCGCCAGCATGTTGCGGTAGAGCATGGGGGTCGGCTTCTGGAAGGTCTCGCTGAGGGTGGAGACCGGGAACTCCAGCGGGAAGCCGCCCGCCTGCCACACGCCCCGCTTGACGGCCTGCGCCCGGTCCCGCAGGTGCACGTGGCAGGGGTTGATGTCCGACCAGGTGTTGAGGATCGCGATCACCGGCTTGCCGAGGTGCTCCTCGGGCAGGTAACCGAGCTGGCGGGTGCGGGCGCGGTGGCTGAAGGAGCGCAGGCCCTCCGTGCCGTACCACTGGTGGCTGCGCAGGTCCTCGGGGCGCCTGCGGACGGGCTCGGTCATATGGACCACCCCGCGGCGATGGCGGCGACCTCGGCGCGGTCCGCCTCGGGCAGCGGCCGGCTCGGCGGGCGGACCTCGCGGCGGCACAGGCCGAGGGAGGCGAGGGCCTCCTTGACGACGGTGACGTTGTTGGCGGAGCCGTTGGCCGCGCGCAGTTCCTCGAAGCGGCGGATCTGCTCCCAGACCTTCATCGCGGCCGGGTAGTCGCCGGACCGCAGCGCCTCGAGCATGTTCAGCGAGACGGCCGGGGCGACGTTCACCAGCCCCGAGGTGAATCCGGTGGCGCCGGCGGAGAAGTAGGAGGGGGCGTACGGCTCGGCGAGGCCGGCCACCCAGACGAACCGCTCGAGACCCGCGTCCCGGGCGAACGCGGCGAACCGGGAGGCGTCCGGGACGGCGTACTTCACGCCGATCACGTTCGGGCAGGCGTCGGCGAGTTCGGCGAGGCGGGCGCCGGCGAGCTGCGCGTTGCGGATGTAGGGGACGACGCCCAGCTCGGGCACCGCCTCGGCGATGGCACGGTGGTAGTCGACCCAGCCGCTCTGCGAGACGTAGGGGTGCACGGGCTGGTGGACCATCACCATGCCCGCACCGAGTTCACGGGCGTGCCGGGCGGAGGCGACGGCGGTGGGCACGTCGTGTCCGACGCCGACCAGGACCACCGCGCGGTCCCCGGTCTCCTCGATCGTCAGTTCCGTGACGAGACGGCGCTCCTCGGGGGTGAGGGCGTAGAACTCGCCGGTGTTGCCGTTGGGGGTGAGGGTCCTGATCCCGCCGTCGAGCAGACGGCGCAGCAGGGCCCGGTGGACGTCCCGGTCGACGGAGCCGTCCTCGGCGAACGGGGTCACCGGGATGGCCACGACGTCGGCGAGCGCCGCACGTTGGGTCTCGAACGCCACGCTGCTCATTCCTGACCTTCCTCTGCCTGGGTGCCGGGGAACGCCCGGTGGACGAACGACGCGATGTGGGCGTGCAGGGCGCGGGCCGCGCCGTCGGCGTCGCCGCCCAGGGCGAGCCGCAGGATCTCGCGGTGCTCGCCCGCCTCCCGCTCCCAGGAGGGGGAGGCGGCCCAGGCGACGGCCGAGACCAGGGCGGCCTGGTCGCGGACCTCGTCGAGCATCCGGCCGAGCAGCGGGTTGCCGCACGGCAGGTACAGCGCGCGGTGGAACTCCCGGTTGGCCAGGGAGCGTTCGGCGGTGTCGGTCGCCTCGTCGGCCATGGTGAGCGCCGCGCGGGCGGCGTCCAGGGAGGCACCGCGGCGCACGGCCCGCTTCAGCGCCTCGGGTTCGAGGAGCAGTCGCACGTCGTAGACCTCGCGCGCCATGTCCGCGTCCACCATGCGCACCGTGACGCCCTTGTACTGGCTCATGACGACCAGTCCGGTGCCGGCCAGGGTCTTGAGCGCCTCGCGCACCGGGGTCTTGGAGACCCCGAACTGCGCGGCCAGCTCGGTCTCGACCAGCGCCTGGCCAGGGGTCAGCTGCCCGGTGAGGATGCGGCGTTTGATCTCCTCCAGCACGTACTGCGTGCGGGAGGGGATCGGCGTGGGCACAGAGGTCATGCGCGCCTCTCGGTGTCGCGTATCTGATCTCGCGTATCGCGTCTCATATATGACGTACGAAGTACGACGGGATGAAGGTAGGAGGGGCGCTGTGTTTCGTCAATGCTTCTGACAGAGGAAGTCGAGGTTGCTTCTCCCCGCCCCGTCAGAGGGAGAAGGTCTCGCCCTCGCGCGCGGCGGCGGTCCGCCCGCCGAAGACCGGTGCGGCGCGGTCGGCCGCGGCCTCCCGGGTGAGGGTGGGTCCCACGTGGGTGACGAGCAGTTCCCGCGCGCCCTTCGCACAGGCGCCGGCGTCCTCCGGAGTCAGGTGCACCCGCTGTTCGCTTTCGCCATGTGCGTCGATGTCGGCCTCGCACAGGAACAGGTCGGCTCCCCGCGCGAGTTCGGCGAGCGCCTCGCACGGTCCGCTGTCTCCCGAGTAGGCGAGCACGCTGCCCTGGCACGCGGCGCGCAGCCCGTACGCCTCGGTGCCGTGGAGCACCGCGCGGGAGGTGAGGCGCAGGTTCCCGTGGCGGACGGTGTGCCCGTCGTGCAGCGGCCTGAAGTCGAGGATCCCGTCCAGGAAGCGCACGTCCGGCCGGCCGAGGAAGCCCGCCAGGCGCCGGGCGCAGTCGCGCGGCGCGTACACCGGCACCGGGGCCGGCGGGGTCATGCCGCCGAACGCGAAGGCGTAGGCGGCGGCGAGGAGGTCCGCGCTGTGATCGGCGTGCAGGTGCGAGATCCAGATCGCGGTGAGCCGCCGCGGATCCGTGTGCCTCTGCAACTCGGCGAACGTCCCCGGTCCGGCGTCCACCCACACCTCGGCGCCCCCGCCCCGCACCAGGTAGCCGGAGCAGGGCCGTCCCGGCCCGGGGTGCGGAGAGGCGGTACCGAGGACGGTGAGGCTGAGGGGCATGGAGGGAGGGTACGTACCACGCCGCCGGACCGCGCCCGGATCACGTCCGTCTACGGTTTCTTCGGCGGAGGCGTCCACGACGCCGCCCCGGAGTGCTGCGGCGGTGCCACGCGGGTGCCGCGGGTGCCGCCGACGGGACTTCCGCGGCAGCCTATGAGCGGACCGGGGCGGGCCGGGCGGCGCGGGCGAGCGGGCAGGGGCGGGGCGGGCCGGACCTGATCCGCGGCCAACAGACCGGACCGCGCCGGGGCGGGGCGGGCGAACCGGATGAGCGGACCGGACCGGGGGCGAGCCGACCGGGACAAGGCGAGCCGGACCTGGCCGGGCAGACCGGGGCGGGGCGCGTGCGGGGCGCACCCGGCCGGGCGGCCGTGCCCCGCACGGGCCACGGTCGTGCGCCCGTCCCCGCCGGGGCCACGCCCTTCCGCCGCCCCTCTCCCCCTCACGCCCGCCCGGGGGTCCAGGCCGGGTCGCGGCCGCTCAGGCCGATCGTGCGGTCCAGGAGGGGGGCGTCCGGCGGGACCGGTACGACGGGACCGAAGACGCCCGCGCCGCCGGCGGGGTCCTCGGCGGCGGCCAGCAGGAAGGCGTGGGACGCCCGCAGCGCGGCCGGGTCGGGGGTGTAGTCCTGGCCGGTGGCGCGGGCGAGGTCCCAGCCGTGGACGACCAGTTCGTCGACCGCGACGGCGATCGCGACCTCGGCCGGCAGGTCGATCCCGCCGGCGCGGGTCAGGCCGGTCCGGGCGGCGGGCTCCCGCCAGGCCTCGACGAGTTCGCCGAGGACGCGGGGCAGCTCCTCGCGCCGGCCGGGGCCGAGGTCGGGCGGGGTGCCGGGAGGGGTGTCGGTGGTCGGTCCGAGGTCCTTGCGGGCGGCGTCGCGGAAGGCGACGGCGAGGCCGGTGAGGTGGCCCAGCAGGTCGCGGACCGCGTACGCGGGGCAGGGCGTCCCGTCCGCGAGCCGGTCGTCCCGCACGGCCGCCGCGAGCCGGGCCACCACCTCGGCCTGCGCCCCGAGGTCGAGGACCGTCCCGCCGGTGCCGGTGCCGGTTTCGGTGTCTGTGTCGGTGTGGGTCATCTGTCGCTCCTCCGGGTCGGTGCCTGAAGGGAAGACCGGCGGAGCGGCCCGGACTCATCGCGGGGCGGACCCCCTCCTCGCCGCGGCCCGGCGCCCCACGGCGATCACGGGGGTGACGACCCCTCCGCCGACCCGCGCCCGCACCCCGTGCCCCGTCCCCGCTGCCGGCCCGCCCCCTCGCCGCCGCGCCGGATCAGAGCGCGGCGAGTCCCTCGCGGACCGCCTCCAGGTCGGCGTCCGAGGCCAGTCCCGCGTGGTACAGCCGGATCTCCGTGGCGCCCAGCTCCCGCGCGCGTGCCGCGTCCTCGGCGAGCGTGCCGGGGCTGCCGCCCATGCCGGAGACGACGGTGAGGTTGGCGGCGATCACGGCGTTCTCGCGGCGCTGCCGCGCGAACGGTTCCAGGAGCACGGGACCGCCCGCGCAGGGCACGACCACGCCGTCGGCCACCGACAGGATGTGCGCGGGGTCGACGCCCGGGTTGGCACCGACGCGGTGGGACACCGGGTCGGCGTGCAGGAGCACCTGGAAGCCCTCGGGTGCCGCCGCGCGGACGGCGGCGACGGCCTCCTCCTGGAGCGAGCGGGCGGTCGCGTCCCGCCACGCGCGCGTGGCCGCCGCCGGCTCCGCGCCGAGCAGCTTCTCCACGCCGGCCCAGCCCCCGTCGTCCGGCAGCCCCCGCCACACCGGTTCCAGCGCGGTCCGCACCGCCGCCGCCAGCTCGTCGGCGTCCAGGCCCAGGTCGTCGTAGCCGGTCCGGCAGGCGGGGCAGAAGCAGAGCGACATCAGGTACTGCCCGGCCTCGCCGAGCCCGACCCCGCCGGTCTTGTCGTGGGCGTGCAGGTGCTGGAGGCCGTACCAGCCGAGGGACTCCAGTTCGGTGCCGGCCGCGCCGGGCCGTACGGCGGCCTCGGCGGCCAGGTCGACGAGGTACGCGCGCGTGGCGGGCTGCGCGATGCACGGGGCCCACGGGTACCGGTCGCCGTACGCGTTGACGACGGAGGTCCGCGGGTGCTCGGCACCCAGCCGGGAGTTGTGGGCGAGGACGACCCAGCTGTGCACCTCCAGGCCGGCCCGTGCGAGCGCGCCGGCGGCCTCGCCGTACGCGTCGCCGGGCGCCCAGTCCCCGGCCGGGTACGGGCGCAGCGCGCGGCCGTGCCAGCGGCTGCCGGCCGGGTACAGCACGGCCGCGTGCTCGGCGGTGACGACGCGGTGGCGGGGGTGGCGGGGGGTGAGGGCGCGGGTGGAGTGGTAGGCGGCGGCCAGGGTGACCTGCCGGACGCCGAGCGCGGCGATCCGGTCCGGCGCCGCCGGGTCGCCGTTGACGTCCCAGGGGTAGACGAACGTCGACGCCTTCACTTGTCCTCCTCCAGCAGCGCGTACCCGCGGTCGATCAGCTGCGCGAGCTGTTTGACGTGGTCCTCGTCGGGTTCGTGCAGCGGGGGCCGCACCTCGCCCACGTCCAGGCCGCGCAGCCGTACGCCCGCCTTGACGAGGGAGACCGCGTAGCCGCGGCCCCGGGCGCGCAGTTCGACGAAGGGGCGGTAGAAGCCGTCGAGGAGGCGGTGCGCGGTGCTCTCGTCGCCGGTGGCGAGCGCCCGGTGGAAGGCGAGGGCGATCTCGGGGGCGAAGCAGAACACGGCGGACGAGTAGAGGGTGACGCCGATGGCGGCGTAGGCGAGCTGGGTCTGCTCGGCGGTCGGCAGGCCGTTGAAGTAGAGGAAGTCGCCGGGGGCCTCGGTGCGGACGGCGCTGACGATGCGCTGCATGAGGTCGAGGTCGCCGAGCCCGTCCTTGATCCCGATGATCCCGTCGGTGCGGGCCAGCGCGACGGCCGTCCCCGGCGTCAGGACGGCGTTGTCGCGCTGGTAGACGATCACCGGCAGCGGGGTCGCGGCGGCCAGCTCCCGGTAGTGCCGCAGCAGCCCCTCCTGGCCGGCGACCACGAGGTACGGCGGCATCGCGAGCAGCCCGTCCGCCCCGGCGGCCTGCGCCAGACGCGCGTAGCGCACCGCGAGCGCGGTCCCGTAGCCGGCGCCGGCGACCACGGGCACGCGTCCGGCCGTCTCGTCCACGGCCGCGCGCACGCACGTCTCGAACTCCTCGGGGGTGAGCGCGTGGAACTCCCCGGTGCCGCAGCAGGCGAAGACGGCCGCCGCCCCCGCCTCGATGCCGCGGCGCACGTGCGCGCGGTAGGTGTCGAGGTCGAGGGAGCCGTCGGGGCCGTAGGCGGTGACGGGGAAGAACAGTGGTCCGCTGGGGACGCGCAGACGTGCGGCGAGCGGGGCTGGCGTCACGGGCTCTCCCTAGGACGACGCGTGCGTTCTTCTGACTAATGTCCACATCTATGAACGGACTCACCCTATGAAGGCCCCCAACCCCCGGTCAAGCGCGCAAACCACCAGACGGGAGCCGATTCTCCGGGTCCGCGAGACACTTGACGCGACGGGCGGGAGATCCTTAGCGTGTCCATGCATGTGAATGAAGTCCACGGATACGGCCGTCGGGCCCGTCGCCCGCCGTACCCGCCGACCCAAGGAGATCCGAGGATGCCCGCTCCGCGCACCGTCCTGCTCACCGGCGCCGCCGGAGGCCTGGGCACCCTGATGCGGGAGCTGCTCCCCGCGTACGGCTACGAGCTGCGTCTTCTGGACCTGCGCCCGATCGAGGGCGAGCCGGAGGCGATCGTCGCCGACCTCGCCGACCCCGGCGCCGTGCGGGAGGCCGTGCGGGGCGTCGACGCGATCATCCACCTGGCGGGCATCTCCCTGGAAGCCCCCTTCGACAAGATCCTCGGCGCCAACATCGTCGGCACCCACCACCTGTACGAGGCCGCCCGCGAGGAGGGCGTACGGCGCGTCGTCTTCGCCTCCTCCAACCACGCGGTGGGCTTCACCCCCCGCCCTCGGGGCGACGACCCCCTCATCCCCGTCGAGACCCCGCACCGCCCGGACACCTTCTACGGCCTGTCCAAGGCCTTCGGCGAGGACCTCGCCCAGTTCTACTGGGACAAGCACGGCGTGGAGACCGTCTCGGTGCGCATCGGCTCCTGCTTCCCGGAGCCGACCAGCGTGCGGATGCTGTCGGTGTGGATGAGCCCGGCCGACGGCGCCCGGTTGTTCCACGCCGCCCTGACCGCCGAGGGCGTCGGACACACCGTGGTCCACGGCTCCTCCGCCAACACCCGGCTGTGGTGGGACCTGACCAGCGCGCGGGCGCTCGGCTACGAGCCGCGCGACGACTCCGAGCCGTGGGCCGCGAAGCTGATCGCCGAACAGGGCGAGCTGGACCCGGAGAATGTCGCGCACGCCCACCTCGGCGGCCACTTCGTCAACGACCCGCCGATCTGGCCGTACTGACGCCCCACGGGAGCGGTACGGCGGCGGGCGGGCACCGAACGGGCCCGCCCGCCGCCGCTTTCGGGCGCCCGTTCTGCCCGAACAGCCGCCCGCCGCCACGGCCGCGCAGGTCCGCGGCGGGCACCGGCCGCACCGAACGGGCACAGACGGGCCGCATCGGGCCCGCGACAGGCCTGGCCACCGCATCGCCCCCGTTGTAGAACTTCCCTCACGGGCTCCACCGGGCCCGAACGGGCAGAAACGGGCGGACGGAGGAGCGAGGTGACGGCGGTGACCCCGAGGACGGCGGAGGAGCGGCAGCGGGAGATCGTGCGGACCGCGCGCGCCACCGGTTCGGTCGACGTCGCCGCGCTCGCCGCCGATCTGGGCGTGGCCAAGGAGACCGTACGGCGGGACCTGCGCGCCCTGGAGGACCACGGCCTGGTGCGGCGTACGCACGGTGGCGCGTATCCGGTGGAGAGCGCCGGTTTCGAGACGACCCTCGCCTTCCGCGCCACCAGTCACGTGCCCGAGAAGCGCCGGATCGCCGCCGCGGCGGCCGGACTCCTCGGGGACGCCGAGACGGTCTTCGTCGACGAGGGCTTCACCCCGCAGCTCATCGCGGAGGCGCTGCCCCGGGACCGGCCGCTGACCGTGGTCACCGCCTCCCTGCCGGTCGCGGGCGCCCTCGCCGGCGCCGGCAACGTGTCCGTCCTGCTGCTGGGGGGCCGGGTCCGGTCCGGCACCCTGGCGACGGTGGACCACTGGACGACGAGGATGCTCGCGGGCTTCGTCGTCGACCTCGCCTACATCGGCGCCAACGGCATCTCCCGTGAACACGGGCTCACCACCCCCGACCCGGCCGTCGGGGAGGTCAAGGCACAGGCGGTGCGGGCCGCCCGCCGCACGGTGTTCGTCGGGGTGCACACCAAGTTCGGCGCGGTCAGTTTCTGCCGGTTCGCCGAGGTCGGCTCGCTGGAGGCGATCGTGACGAGCACGCTGCTGCCGGCCCCCGAGGCCCACCGCTACTCCCTGCTGGGCCCCCAGGTCGTCCGCGTCTGAGGAACCGGCGCACCGGCCGGACACACGCCCGAGGAATCCCGAGAACCCGTCGGCTCCCCCACCGGGGCCGCTCCCCCACCCCCTCACGCCCTTTTTCGCACCCCCTGCCTCCCCCACCCCCGACACACCCCACACACCCCACACGTCCAGGAGTGATCCATGCGAACCCCGAGCCGACGGCGGCCACCGCGAGCCACGCTCGCCCTGGCCGCCGCAGGGACGCTGCTCGCCCCGCTGCTCTCCGGCTGCTGGACCGGAGCCGGCGGGGCCGGATCGGGCGGCGATTCCCTCAACGTCCTCATGGTCAACAACCCCCAGATGGCCGAGCTGCAGAAACTCACCGCCGCCCACTTCACCGAGGACACCGGCATCAAGGTGAACTTCACCGTCCTGCCGGAGAACGACGTCCGCGACAAGATCAGCCAGGACTTCGCCAACCAGGCCGGCCAGTACGACGTGGCGACCCTGTCCAACTACGAGATACCGATCTACGCCCGCAACGGCTGGCTGCACGAGATGGACTCCTACGTCGCCGGGGACCCTGCCTACGACGAGCAGGACGTCCTCGCCCCGATGCGCGAGTCGCTCACCGCCGACGACGGCAAGCTCTACGGCCAGCCCTTCTACGGCGAGTCGTCCTTCCTGATGTACCGCAAGGACGTCTTCGACAAGGCCGGCCTGACGATGCCCGAGCGCCCCACCTGGACCCAGGTGGCCGACCTGGCTGCGAAGGCCGACGGGGCCGAGCCCGGCATGAAGGGCATCTGCCTGCGCGGACTGCCCGGCTGGGGCGAGGTGATGGCACCGCTCACCACCGTCGTGAACACCTTCGGCGGGACCTGGTTCGACGAGGACTGGAAAGCACGCCTGGACTCGCCCGAGTTCGGGAAGGCGACGAAGTTCTACGTGGACCTCGTCCGCGAGCACGGCGAGTCCGGCGCCGCCCAGTCCGGTTTCGCCGAGTGCCTCAACAACATGACCCAGGGCAAGGTCGCCATGTGGTACGACGCCACCTCCGCCGCCGGTTCCCTGGAGGCGGCGAACTCCCCGGTCAAGGGCAAGATGGGCTACGCCCCCGCCCCCGTCGAGAAGACCGGGACCTCCGGCTGGCTCTACACCTGGGCCTGGGGCATCCAGAAGGCCTCCCGCAACGCCGACAAGGCCTGGCAGTTCGTCTCCTGGGCCTCCGGCAAGGAGTACGAGCAGCTGGTCGGCGAGCGGGTCGGCTGGGCGGACGTCCCCGCCGGCAAGCGCGCCTCGACGTACGCCAACGCCGCCTACCGGGCCGAGGCGTCCGCCTTCCAGGACATGACCAAGGCCGCCATCGAGGGCGCCCGCCCCCGCGACCCCGGCGTGCAGCCGCGGCCCGCGCCCGGCATCCAGTTCGTCGGCATCCCCGAGTTCACCGACCTCGGCACCAAGGTCTCCCAGGAGATCAGCGCGGCCATCGCCGGACGCCAGTCCGTCGAGTCGGCCCTGAGGAAGTCCCAGCAGCTCGCCGAGCGCGTCTCCGAGGAGTACGAGGGCCGATGACCGCCACGACGACGGCCCCCGTGGCCACCCCGCTGCCGGCCGGGCGCCGGCCCTCCGCCCGGCTGCGCGCATGGGCCACCCGCGCCCCGCTGCTGCCCGCCCTGATCTTCATGATCGTCGTCACCCAGCTCCCGTTCGTGGCCACGCTGGTGATCTCCTTCTACGACTGGAACGCCCTCTACCCCGACGCCCGGAGCTTCACCGGTCTCGGGAACTACCGGGAGGTCCTCACCGACGAGGCCCTGCGCAGGTCGGTGTGGACGACGGTCCTGCTGACGGTGGCGGTGGTACTGGCCAGCCTCGTCCTCGGTCTGCTCCTCGCCCTCCTGCTGGACCGCAGGTTCCGCGGCCGGGGCCTCGTGCGCACCCTGCTGATCGCCCCGTTCCTGGTGGTCCCGGTGGCCGCGGCGCTGCTGTGGAAGCACGTCCTCTACAACCCCGAGTACGGCCTGCTCAACGGCCTGCTGCACTACGTGGGCGGCCCCCAGCCGGACTGGATCTCCGACACCCCGCTGCTCGCCGTCGAGGCCTCGCTGGTGTGGCAGTGGACCCCCTTCATGATGCTGATCCTGCTGGCCGGCCTGCAGAGCCGGGACCAGCAGCAGATGGAGGCCGCCCGGGTGGACGGGGCGAGCGACTGGCAGATCTTCCGCCACCTGACCCTGCCCCACCTGCGCCGCTACCTCGAGCTGGGCGCCCTGCTCGGCTCGATCTACATCGTGCAGAACTTCGACGCGGTCTTCACCCTCACGTCCGGCGGCCTGGGCACCGCCAACCTGCCCTACACCGTCTACCAGAGCTTCTACCAGGCCCACGAGAACGGCCTCGCCTCGGCCGCGGGCGTCCTGGTGGTCATCGGCTCGATCGTCATCGCCACCTTCGCGCTGCGCGTGGTGTCGTCCCTGTTCCGCGAGGAGGTGTCGCGCGCATGAACGCGCCGACCGTACGGGCCCGCCGCAAGGGCGCCGGGCTCGGCCTGCTGGCCTGGCTGGCCGGGATCGTCTTCTTCCTGCCCATCGCGTGGATGGCGCTGACCTCCTTCCACTCCGAGGAGGACGCGGCGACCAACCCGCCCTCCTTCACGGCGTCGCTCACGCTGGACGGCTACCGCGAGTTCTTCGGCACGGACGGCGGGGCCAGCCCCTGGCCGGCGCTGGTCAACTCGATGGTGGCCTCGGTGGCGTCGACGCTGCTGGTGCTGCTGCTGGCCGTCCCGGCGGCCTACGCGCTCTCGATCCGCCCGGTGCGCAAGTGGACGGACGTGCTGTTCTTCTTCCTGTCGACGAAGATGCTGCCGGCCGTCGCGGGCCTGCTGCCGATCTACCTCTTCGCGAGGGACACCGGCCTGCTCGACAACATCTGGCTGCTGGTCGTGCTCTACACCTGCATGAACCTGCCGATCGCGGTGTGGATGATGCAGTCGTTCCTCGCCGAGGTCCCGGTGGCGGTCATCGAGGCGGCCCGGGTGGACGGGGCCCGCCTGCCCACGGTCCTCACGCGGGTGGTGGGCCCGATCGCGCTGCCCGGCATCGCGGCCACGGCCCTCATCTGCTTCATCTTCAGCTGGAACGAGCTGCTGTTCGCCCGGGTCCTCACGGGCGTCGTCGCCGAGACCGCCCCGGTCTTCCTGACCGGCTTCATCACCAGCCAGGGCCTGTTCCTGGCGAAGGTGTGCGCCGCGTCGCTCGTCATCTCCCTGCCGGTGCTCGCCGCGGGGTTCGCCGCCCAGGACAAGCTGGTCCAGGGCCTGTCGTTGGGAGCCGTGAAATGAAGGCCGCCGTCATCGAGTCCCTCGGCCGCGCCGTCGTCACCGAGGTCCCGGACCCCACCCCCGGCCCCCGCGACGTCGTCGTCGAGGTCGCCGCCTGCGGACTGTGCGGCACCGATCTGCACATCCTCCAGGGCGAGTTCGCGCCCAAGCTGCCGATCGTGCCGGGCCACGAGTTCGCCGGCACGGTGGTGGGGGCCGGCGCCCAGGTCACCGAGGTGGCGGTGGGCGACCGGGTGGCCGTCGACCCGTCCCTGTACTGCCACGAGTGCCGCTACTGCCGCACCGGCCGCGACAACCTCTGCGAGCGCTGGGCGGCGATCGGCGTGACGACGGCCGGCGGCGCGGCCCAGTACGCGGTGGCGCCGGTGGCGAACTGCGTGAAGCTGCCCGAACACGTCCGCACCGAGGACGCGGCTCTGATCGAGCCCCTCTCCTGCGCGGTGCGCGGCTACGACGTGCTCCGCTCGCGGCTCGGCGCGCACGTGCTGATCTACGGGTCCGGGACCATGGGCCTGATGATGCTGGAGCTGGCGAAGCGGACCGGTGCGGCGAGCGTGGACGTGGTGGACCTGAACCCGGCACGGCTGGAGACGGCGCGGCGGCTGGGGGTCTCCGCGTCGGCGGCGACCCCGGACGAGCTGGACCGGCCCCAGGGGTGGGACCTCGTCATCGACGCGACCGGGAACGCGGCGGCGATCCAGGACGGGCTGGACCGTGTCTCCAAGGCCGGCACGTTCCTGCAGTTCGGGGTCGCCGACTACGCGACGCGGGTGACGATCGATCCGTACCGGATCTACAACCAGGAGATCACGATCACGGGGTCCATGGCCGTCCTGCACAGCTACGAGCGGGCGGCGGAGCTGTTCGCGAACGGGGTGCTGGACCCCGACGTCTTCATCAGCGACCGGCTCCCCCTGGACCGGTACCCCCAGGCCCTGGAGCAGTTCGCCGCGGGCGTGGGCCGGAAGATCGTGGTGGTCCCGTAGCGGACCGCCCCGTCCCGTCCCCGGGCGAGGCCCTCGGTTCCCGCTCCCCGGACGCCGCAGGGAGCGGGAGCCGGCCCGTCCGGCGTCCGGGGACGAGGGCCGTCCGGCCTCGTCCGGGGACGAGGCCCGTCCGGGGCCGGAGCGGGGTCCGCGGGGGCGCCGCCCCCCGATCGGACCACAGGTAAGGGAACGGTAAAACGCCCTCGCTCGTTCACCCAGGCATGACAGCTATGACCCCCGGCTCGAACATCCCTCTCCCCGTCACCCGTGTGGCGGTGGACGTCGCCGCCCCCGTGCGTCTCGACGTTTCGGGCCTGCTGCTCACCGCCGACGGCAAGGTGCGCTCCGACGACGACTTCATCTTCTACAACCAGCCGGCCGGCCCCGGCGTGACCTACCGCTCCGGCGGCGGCGCGGCCCCCGACGCGATCATCGTCGACACCTCCGCGCTGCCCCCGGGCATCGAGAAGATCGTCGTCACCGCCAGCCCGGACGCGGCGGGCCAGACCTTCCAGGGCATCGAGCCGACGGCCACCCTGCGCGGCGCCGACGACAACGCCGTCCTGGCCACCTTCACTCCCCCGCGGCTGGGCGCCGAGACGGCGCTGGTGATCGTGGAGATCTACCTGCGCAACGGCGTCTGGAAGGCCCGTGCCGTCGGACAGGGGTACGCCGACGGCCTGGCGGGCATCGCCACCGACTTCGGCGTCACCGTGGAGGAGCCCGCTCCGGCCGCTCCGGCCCAGCCGGTCGCCCCGCCGGCCGCCCCTCCGATGCCCACGACGCAGCCCCCGGTCGCCCCGTCCGCACCGCCGATGGCCGCACCGCCCGCTCCCCCGGCCCCGCCCGCTCCCGGCGCCGGGAAGATCAACCTGGACAAGGGCCGCGTCAGCCTCCAGAAGAACCAGACGGTGTCCCTGGTCAAGGGCGGCAGGCCGCTGCTCTCGCAGGTCAAGATGGGCCTCGGCTGGGAGCCGGCGTACCGCGGCAAGGACATCGACCTGGACGCCTCGGTGATCGCCTACGGCCCGCAGCGCAACCACATCGACAGCTGCTACTTCGGCAAGCTGTCCATCGTGGGCGGCGCGATCAAGCACTCCGGCGACAACCTCACCGGTGAGGGCGGCGGTGACGACGAGGTGATCGTCGTCGACCTGGGCCGGATCCCGCAGGAGGTCACCGGCCTGGTCTTCACCGTGAACTCCTTCTCCGGCCAGAAGTTCACCGAGGTCGCCAAGGCCTACTGCCGTCTCCTGGACGCCACCACCGGCGAGGAGCTGGTCCGCTTCGACCTGACCGCCGCCGAGCCGCAGACGGGCGTGATGATGGCCAAGCTGATCCGCCAGTTCACCGGCGAGTGGGAGATGACGGCCATGGGCGATTTCGTCAAGGCCCGCACGGTGCGGAACATGGTGAAGCCGGCCGCGCAGGCCCTCTGAGCCCCGGGCCGGCCGGCCCCGACGGCGCGCGGGCGCCCCTCGCCGGGGCACCCGTCGCCGACGGCCCGTCACACCCCGCTCACCGCCCGGGGCTCAGCCCCTCCGTCAGCAGCGACACGTACCGGCGGATGGCGCTCGCGTCCCCGTTCGCCAGCTCCGCCGCCGTCGCCACACCGTGCGCCAGCCGCAGCACCTCCACGGGCTCGACGTCCCCGCGCAGCGTCCCCTCCCGCTGTGCCGCCTCCACCAGCCGGGCCGCCGCGCCCTGCACGGTCGTACCGCAGACGGTGGCCGCGGCGCTGCCGGCATCGGTGACGGCCGACCCCAGCAGCGCCTTCATGCCGCGCACCTGGATCGTGCCGACGCACACCTCGTTCAGCCACTCCACCAGCGCCTCGCCCGGCGGCAGGAGCGCGGCGAGCGCGTCCGCGCGCACGGCGAGCGCCTCGATCCGGTCGACGTACGCCGCCTCCAGCAGCGCCTGACGCGTGGGGAAGTGCCGGTACAGCGTGCCGGAGCCGACCCCCGCCCGCTTGGCGATGTCGTCGAGGGACGCGCCCTCCCCGTGCTCGGCGAAGGCCTCGGCCGCAGCCGTCAGCAACCGCTCGTAGTTGCGGCGGGCGTCCGCGCGCATGGGCTTGACCTGCGTCATCCCGTCACTCCTAGCAAACCGGGGACTCTCCCCGATGGTAGCGAGGACCGGCATGCCACCGTGCGGGCTCAGAACAGCGCGCTGTAGGCGTTGAGCGCGGGCTGGCCGCCCAGGTGGGCGTAGAGCACGGTGGAGTCGCGGCCGATCTCGCCGCGCCCGACCAGGTCGACGAGCGCGGCCATCGACTTCCCCTCGTAGACGGGGTCGGTGACCATGCCCTCGGTGCGTGCGGCGAGCCGCATCGCCTCCAGGGTGGTCTCGTCGGGGACGCCGTAGATCCCGGCGTGGTAGCGCTCGTCCAGCTCGACGTCCGCCTCGGTCAGTTCCCGCCGCACCCCGATGAGCTCCCCGGTGCGCCGGGCGATGCGGGCGATCTGCGTCCGGGTCCGGGCGGGCTCGGCCGAGGCGTCGACGCCGAGGACGCGCCGGGGCCGGCCGCCCGCCTCCTCCAGCGCCGCGAACCCGGCGACCATGCCGGCCTGCGTCGACCCGGTCACCGAGCACACGACCACGGTGTCGAAGAAGACGCCCAGGTCCCGCTCCTGCTCCGCCACCTCGTACGCCCATCCGGCGAATCCCAGCCCGCCGAGCGGGTGGTCGGAGGCGCCGGCGGGGACGGCGTAGGGCTTGCCGCCGGACTCCTCGACCTCCCGGAGCGCCAGCTCCCAGCTCTCCTTGAAGCCGATCCCGAACCCGGCCCGCACCAGCCGGACGTCGGCCCCCGCGAGCCTGCTGATCAGGATGTTGCCGACCTTGTCGTACACCGAGTCGGGCCACTCCACCCAACTCTCCTGCACCAGCACGCACTTGAGTCCGGCGCGGGCCGCGCAGGCCGCCACCTGCCGGGTGTGGTTGGACTGCACCCCGCCGATCGACACCAGGGTGTCGCAGCCCTGCGCGAGGGCGTCGGCGACCAGGTACTCCAGCTTGCGCGTCTTGTTGCCGCCGTAGGCGATCCCGGAGTTGCAGTCCTCCCGCTTGGCCCACACGGCGGCGCCGCCGAGGTGCTCCGTCAGCCGGTGCAGCGGGTGCACGGGCGACGGGCCGAAGAGCAGGGGGTAGCGCTCGTACGAGGAGAGGGAGCGGGGCTGGGACACGGGGCCTCCCGGGGCCGGGTGAGGACGGGGTTCAGCCGTCGGCGCCTGGCGCGTCGGCGGCGGTGTCGGCGGGGCCGCCGCCGGTGCCGGTGTCGGCGAGATCCGCGAGGGTGCGCCAGATCTCCGCCGTGACGCGGACCGCCTCGTCCGTGTCGGCGGCCGCGCAGGCGGCGATCAGCCGGTCGTGCAGTCCGGCCGAGCGGCAGGTGCCGCCCTCGCCGAAGCGCCGTCGCTCCAGCCGCCGGATGAGGGGGGTGTAGCGGGCGACGGTGGCGGCGGCCGCGCGGTTGCCGCTCACCCGGACGAGGACGTCGTGCAGCGCGTCGTCGGCGCGCAGGGCGCCCTCGACGTCACCGGCGTCCACGGCGGCGCCGAACCGCTCGTTGGCGGCGCGCATCGCCTCGACGTCCGCCGCGAACAGCCGGGGCACCGCCACGCGCGTGACCAGTTCGTGCATCGCGCCGACCACGGCCGCAGCGTCCCGTACGTCACCGGCGACGACCGGGGTCACCCGCGTGTAGCTCTGCGGCTTGCTCTCCAGCAGCCCTTCGTCCACGAGCCGCGCGAACGCCTCCCGGACCGGCGCGCGGGACAGCCCGAGCCGTTCCGCGAGGTCGGCGTCGCGCACCACCGCGCCGGGCTCGATCTCCCCGGACACGATGGCGTCGCGGATCGCCGCGTACGCCCGATCCCTGAGCAGGGTGCGGTGCACCGGTCGCAGTGGCTCCATGAACTGACATGTTAGATGTCAGTGGGCCGCGGGAGAAGGCCCGCACGAGAAGAGGCCGCACGGGGAGGAGGCCCGCACCGGTGTCGGACGCCGGCGTTCGGGGCCCGTCCGCCGCCCTCGCCCGCGGACACCGGCTGAACGCGGAGCGGCGCCCGGGCGGGCGCCGGCGGGCGCCGGCGGGAACCGCGCGGCCGCACCCGCGGCGCGGCGCCGGAACGGACGGGGAACCGCACCCGCCCCCGCCCGCCGGCACCGCGTCCCGGTCGCCCGCGTCGGCTCCCGGTCGCCCGCGCCACGTCCCCGTCCGCCGGTCGCGCGCGCCGGCTCCCGTCAGCCGCCCTGCTGGGAGCGCGCCTTGAACGCGGCCTTGCGGGCCTCCTTGGCGATCCGCTTGTCCGGGTGCAGGCGCCCCATGGCCTCCAGGACGTCGGCGGTGGCCGGGTGCGCGACCCGCCAGGCCGCGGCGAAGAAGCCGCTGTGCTGCTGCGCGAGCCCTTCGACGAGGGCCTGGAGTTCGTCGGAGTTGCCCTCGGCGGCCAGTTGGGCGGCGAGGGTGTCGATGGTGAGCCAGTAGACCAGGTCCTGGGAGGGCGTCGGCACGTCGGCGGCGCCCAGCTCGCTCAGCCAGACCCGGGCGAGCCCGCCGAGTTCGGGGTCGTCGAGGACCTCCCGCACGGCGGGTTCGGCCTGCGCGCCCACGAGGGACAGGGCCTGCTGGCAGCGCAGCCGGCGCAGCGGGGCGCCCTCGTCCGAGCCGCGGGCGGCGGCGAGCAGTTCGCGGGCGGCGGCGAGCGGTTCGCGCCGGTCCAGCCACTGTTCGGTCTCGGCGCGGGCGGCGTGCGGCCCGTAGCCGGAGCTGCCGTCGAGGAGGGCGTCGGCCCCCTTGTCGACCAGGTCCCCGACGGCGGGCGCCTGGAAGCCGGCCTCCAGCAGGCGCGCGCGGATCCCGTAGAGGCCGAGCGGGGTGAGGCCGACCATGCCGTAGCGGGAGACGTCGGTCTCGTCGACGGGGGCGGCGGGCTCCTCCTCGGGGTCGCCCATCAGCGCCTCGTCGACGGGCTGGTAGGCGACCAGTCCGACGGGCTCCAGGAGCCGGAACTGGTCGTCGAGACGCATCATCGCGTCGGAGATCTGCTCCAGCATGTCGTTGGTGGGTTCGCCCAGGTCGCCGGGGACGATCATGGAGGCGGCGAGGGCGGGCAGCGGGACGGGACCGCCGCCGGGGCCTTCCTCGGTGACGGTGAGCAGGTAGAGGTTGCCGAGCACGCCGTCGAGGAAGGCGGCCTCGCCCTCGGGGTCCCAGTCGAGCCGGGAGAAGTCGACCTCGCCGCCCTCGTCCATGGCGTCGACCAGGTCGTCGAGGTCGGGCACGGTCGCGTCGGCGAGGACGGCCTCCAGGGCGGCGAGCCAGACGGCGAGCACGTCGTGCGGGGCGCCGCCGGTGAGCAGGGGGAGGGCCTCGCCCGTGGTGACGGTACCGGCCTCCTCGTCGGCGACCTCGACGAGTCCGGCGTCGACGGCGGCCCGCCAGGCCTCGCTCGCGTGGGCGGCGGCGTCCTCGCCGGTGAGTCCGAGCGCTTCGGCGGCGGCCGGGAGCTGTTCGTCGACCAGGCCTCCGCCGGCGTCGACACGGGTGTCCGGCCCGGCCCAACGGGCCAGGAGCACGGCCCGGGAGAGCAACGGCGTGGACAGCGCGTCGCGCGCCAGCTCCGCTTCGGGGTGCAGCCGCACCGGCGGCAGGGGGGAGCTGTCTGACATCGGCTGTTCTCCTCGGACGCGTGGTGCCACTCGACCGCTCAGCCTAGACGGGTTTCGCCCCATGCCGCCCGGTTCATCTACCGGTCAGGTCTCGTACATGGCCGAAACCTTGACAACTGGGCTGGCCAGGCTGGAGATTGACGCGCGTAGAAGTTGGGGGGACAGGTGTTCACCGGTTTTCTACGCGCGTCATCCGCGCCCCACGTCCCACCCTCGTCCCGGCGCTCATGCACGTCCCCGGAGGGAATCCCTTGCCCAGCAGGTCTTCCACGCGCCTCGCCGCGCTCACCGTCGCCGCCGTCTGCTCCGCCGCGTCGGCGGTCGTCGTCGCCGCGCCCGCGCACGCGGACTCGGCGCGCATCCACGACATCCAGGGCACCACCCGCGTCTCGCCGTACGCCGGCAAGCAGGTCACCGACGTGACCGGAATCGTCACCGGTGTGCGCACCTACGGCTCGTCCAAGGGTTTCTGGATCCAGGATCCGAACCCGGACGCCGACCCGGCCACCAGTGAGGGCGTCTTCGTCTTCACCAGCTCCGCCCCGAAGGCCGCCGTCGGGGACGCGGTCAGCGTCTCCGGCACGGTCTCGGAGTTCGTGCCCGGCGGCACCTCGTCCGGCAACCAGGCGGTGACGGAGATCGTCCGCCCGACGGTGACCGTGGTCTCCGCGGGCAACCCGGTCCCGGCCGCGACGGTCGTCGACGCGAAGTCGGTGCCGGCCGCGTACGCCCCGGCCGGCGACCCGGCCGCGAACAACTCGGTCAACGGCCTCGCGCTGCGGCCGGGCACCTACGCCCTGGACCTCTACGAGTCCCTCGAGGGCATGAACGTCCAGGTCTCCGACGTCCGCGTGGTCGGCGCCACCGACCCGTACACCGAGCTGTGGGTCACGGTGAAGCCGTGGGAGAACCGCAACCGCCGCGGCGGCACGGTCTACGGCTCCTACGACGCCCAGAACACCGGCCGGCTCCAGATCCAGTCGCTCGGCAAGGTCGCCGACTTCCCCGCGGCGAACGTCGGCGACAGGCTGGCCGGCGTCACCGAAGGGCCGCTGGACTACAACCAGTTCGGCGGTTACACCGTCGTCGCCAACCGGATCGGCACGCCGCAGAGCGGCGGCACGGAGCGGGAGACGACGAAGAAGCAGAAGAACGGCGAGCTGGCGGTCGCGACGTACAACGTCGAGAACCTCGACCCGTCCGACACCACGTTCGCGGCGCACGCCTCCGCGATCGTGGACAACCTGAAGTCGCCCGACATCGTGTCCCTGGAGGAGATCCAGGACAACAACGGCGCGACCGACGACGGCACGGTGGCGGCCGACCGGACGGTGGCCGCGCTGATCGACGCGATCGTCGCCGCGGGCGGCCCGCGCTACGACTGGCGCTCGGTCGACCCGGTGGACAAGGCCGACGGCGGTGAGCCGGGCGGCAACATCCGTCAGGTGTTCCTGTTCAACCCCGAGCGGGTCTCCTTCACCGACCGCGCGGGCGGCGACGCCACCACCGCGGCCGGCGTCACCGAGGTGCGCGGCAAGGCGGCCCTGACGGTCTCGCCGGGCCGGATCGACCCGGCGAACGCGGCCTGGAGCTCCAGCCGCAAGCCGCTGGTCGGCGAGTTCGCCTTCCGCGGCCGCACGGTGTTCGTGATCGCCAACCACTTCAACTCCAAGGGCGGCGACCAGGGGCTGACCTCGCAGTACCAGCCGGCGGCACGCAGCTCGGAGACCCAGCGCCACCAGCAGGCGACGCTGGTCAACGCCTTCGTCAAGGACATCCTCGAGACCCAGAAGAACGCGGACGTCGTCGCGCTCGGCGACATCAACGACTTCGAGTTCTCCGGCACCGCGAAGCTCCTCGAGGGTGACGGCGAGTTGTGGTCGGCGGTCAAGTCGCTGCCGAAGAGCGAGCGTTACTCGTACGTCTACCAGGGCAACAGCCAGGTCCTCGACCAGATCCTGGTCAGCCCGTCGATCCGGCGCGGCTGCGACTTCACGTACGACAGCGTGCACATCAACGCCGAGTTCCACGACCAGATCAGCGACCACGACCCGCAGGTGCTGCGGTTCAAGCCGTAACCGGCCTTTCCCGGGCCGGCCGGACACCCCGCCCGGCCGGCCCCTCCGGGCGGTTGCGGCGGGGCCCGGCGTCGGCCCGGACGGGTCCGAACGGGTCCGGACAGGGAGGGACCCGGTGCCCCCGAGGGGGAACCGGGTCCGACGTCCCGTCGTCCGCCGACGGCCGGGTCAGCAGGTGCGGCGGCGGCCGAGCATCCCTGCCGCCGCGATCGCGACCCCCGCCGCGACCACGATCAGCACCGGCCTCGGGTGCCGCCCGACGAACCGGACCGGCGCGCGCAGCGCCGCCGGGGCGGAACGTTCCCGGTGGGACCCGGTGTCCCGCAGGCCCCCGCCCGTCAGCGCGGCCTCCTCCTGGAGCTCCTGGAGCTCGTACCGCGTGTCCTTCGTCCTGCTCCGGCCCGTGTGACCGACGCGGCCCGCCTTGTCCTGGACGGTGTGGCCCGCGTCCTTCGCCTTCTCCTGGACGGCGTGGCCCGCCTGGGCCGCCGTGCTGCGGAGCTGGACCGTCATCGCGCCGGCGCGGTCCCTGAGGTCGGCGGCACGCGCCTTGGCGCGCCCGCGGAGGTCCGTCTTGGCCGCCAGCTCCTCCACCGTGGCCCCCAGCTGGTTCCTGGTCTGTGCTATCTGCCTGCGCAGCTCCGCGGCACCGTCCGCGGCTGCCCTGTCCGTCATCGGTGCGCCCTTTCCCTGATTTCCTCGACGTCCGCCTTGACGCTGCCGAGAGCCGCCTCGGGGGTGGGCGGCGTGGCCTGACGCAGCTGGCTGCGTCCGGTCGCGCCCAGGACGGCGGCGATCACGAACAGCACCGCCGTCACGATGAGCGCCGCGGCCCAGACCGGCAGCACCAGCGAGAGGGCGGCGACGCCCGTGCCGGCGAGGGCCAGCAGACCGGCGTACGCGAACGCGCCCGCGGCGCCCAGCAGACCTCCGCCGCGGCCGGCGCGGCGTCCCTTCTCCGCCAGCTCCTCCTTGGCCAGTGCCATCTCCTGCCGGACCAGCCGGGAAAGCTGTTCGCTCGCCTGTCCGACGAGTTCTCCGACCGTGCGGTGCCCGTCGTGGACGGGCCGGGTCTCCGTGGTCCCGGTCACGTGCTCCGCCTCCTCTCACGGTTGTGACGGTCCGGGTACCCGCGGGGACGACGGCTACCCGTGCGGTGCCGCGGGTTCGCCGCGCCGACGACGTCGCAGCAGTCCTTAGCCGTACCTCGTAGCAGATTTAAGTGGAGCTTCACGATCACGGTGCCGAGACTGCCTCCATGACGAACGCAGCCCTCCCCGCCGCCCCCTTCGGCCGCGCGCTCTGCGCGATGGTCACGCCCTTCACCGCGTCGGGCGCCCTGGACCTCGACGGCGCCCAGCGGCTCGCCGCCCGTCTGGTGGCGGACGGCTGCGACGGGCTCGTCCTGTCCGGCACCACGGGCGAGTCCCCGACCACGTCGGACGCCGAGAAGGCGGAGCTGGTGCGGGCCGTGCGGGCGGCGGTCGGGGACCGGGCCGCCCTGGTGGCGGGTGTGGGCACCGCCGACACCCGGCACACCGTCGAACTGGCCCTCGCCGCCGAGAAGGCGGGCGCCGACGGCGTGCTGGTGGTCAGTCCGTACTACAGCCGTCCTCCGCAGGACGCCCTGGAGGCGCACTTCCGCGAGGTCGCCGACGCGTGCGGACTCCCGGTCCTGCTCTACGACATCCCCGGCCGCACCGGCACCCGCATAGAGCCGCACACGCTGATCCGCCTCGCGGAACACCCCCGGATCGTGGGGGTGAAGGACTGCTCCTACGACCTCCTCGGCACCCAGAAGGTGCTCTCCCGGACGGAGTTGGCCTACTACGCGGGCTGCGACGAGCAGATCCTCGCGCTGTACGCGGTGGGCGCGACCGGGTACATCAGCACCGTCGCCAATGTCGTCCCCGGCCGGCTCCGGGCCGTCGTCGACGCGTTCGACGCCGGTGACACGGCCGGGGCCGCGCGCCTCCAGCGACGTGCGATGCCCCTCATCGAGGCGATGACGGCCTCGGGGCTGCCGGGCACGGTCACCGCGAAGGCCCTGCTGGGCGGACTCGGCCTGCCGGCCGGCCCCGTCCGGGCGCCCCTGCGGCCCGCCGACCGCGAGACGGCCGACGAGCTGCTGGCCTCGTACCGGGCCTTCGTGTCCGGGTAGGACACGGGCCGGGGCCCGCACCGCGGGCATCCGCGGTGCGGGCCCCGGCCCGTGTCGAGACGTCAGTTGTGGCTGTGCAGGACCTCGTTGAGGCCGCCCCACACCGCGTTGTTCGGACGGGCCTCCACCGTGCCGGTGACGGAGTTGCGGCGGAACAGGATGTTCGAGGCGCCGGAGAGTTCGCGGGCCTTGACGACCTGGCCGTCGGGCATCGTCACGCGGGTGCCCGCGGTGACGTACAGGCCGGCCTCCACCACGCACTCGTCGCCGAGGGCGATGCCCACGCCGGCCTCGGCGCCGATCAGGCAGCGCTCGCCGATGGCGATGATCACGTTGCCGCCGCCGGAGAGGGTGCCCATCGTGGAGGCGCCGCCGCCGATGTCCGAGCCGTCGCCCACCACGACGCCCGCGGAGATGCGGCCCTCGACCATCGACGTGCCGAGCGTGCCGGCGTTGAAGTTCACGAAGCCCTCGTGCATGACCGTGGTGCCCTCGGCCAGGTGCGCACCCAGGCGGACCCGGTCGGCGTCGGCGATGCGGACCCCCTTGGGGGCCACGTAGTCCGTCATGCGCGGGAACTTGTCGATCGACGTCACCTGGAGGTGCAGGCCCTCGGCGCGGGCGTTCAGCCGGACCTTCTCCAGGTCGTCCACGGCGACCGGGCCGAGGGACGTCCAGGCGACGTTCGCCAGCAGGCCGAAGATGCCGTCCAGGCTCTGGCCGTGCGGCCGGACCAGGCGGTGGGAGAGCAGGTGCAGGCGCAGGTAGGCGTCGTGCGTGTCGATCGGCTTGTCGTCGAGGGAGCTGATGACCGTGCGGACCGCGACCACTTCGACGCCCCGCCGGGCGTCCGGGCCGATCGCCTTGGCGGCTCCCTCGCCGAGCAGCTCGACGGCCTTCTCGGCGGACAGGCGCTCGGTGCCGGACGGGCCGGGCTCGTCGGTGAGCCGCGGGGCGGGGAACCAGGTGTCGAGAACGGTGCCGTCGGCGGCGAGGGTGGCGAGGCCGGCGGCCGCGGCGCCGGTGGTGCGAGTCGTGTCGGTCATGAGGGAAACCTAACCGGCGCGAGCGGGTGGAGGCCAACCAGCGGGACGGTGTCTCAGGTGACGGGCGGGGAGCGGCGGCGCGGCGCGCACGGCCGCCGGCGGAGGGACGGCCTCCCTGCCCCGCTCCCGACCGCTCCGGCCCGGCCGACCGGGTCGCGGGCCTGCCGGGTCGGGCCTGCCGTGTCGGTCCGGTCGGGCCGGGGCGGTCGGGCCGACCGGGTGAGGGCGACCAGGGCGACCCGACCGGGCGAGGGCGACCCGGCCGGGCCGGGCCGACCCAGCCAGGGCGGGCCGCCCCGGAACAGCCGCTCGGCCGGGGCGACCGGACCGGGCCGGCAGGCCGCCCCGCCCGCCCGACACCCCGCCCGACACCCCCGCCCGGCCGGCCGTTCCGGGTCCTCGGGGCGTCCGGAAACCCGTGGGGAAACCGCTCTCCCAAACGCCTGCTCGAGAGTCACTGGTTCCACTACTGTTTCACCGTTCACACAACGGGCCGTCGCAGCCGTGTTCGCCCTTCGGGCGCCGCTGGAGGAACAGCGCATGCCAGACAACAAGTCCCGGCCGTCCCCGGAGCATTCCTGGGAGAACGGCTGGGCTCCGGACACCTCCCGGACACCGGGGACGCGGCGGCTGTGGCTGGCCGGCGTCCTCGCCGTCGCGACCGTCGTGGCCTGCGTCGCCGCCGTCTCGGTCACCGACCGGTCCGCCGAGGAGCGGTCGGCCGCCTCGGCGGGGCGGACGATGTCCGACCAGGAGACGTCGCCGGGACTCATCTCCTTCGGCTCGCCCCCGGCGGACGCCTCGTCCTCGGCGCCGGCCGCGCGGAAGAGTGCCTCGCCGTCCGCGTCGGCCTCCTCCTCGCCGTCGCCGGGGGGCGGGTCCTCGCCGCACGCCCCGGCCCCGGCCTCACCGTCCGCCTCGGCCGGCGGGAGCGGCTCCGGTCCGCGGCCGGTGACCGTGCGCCGGTCGGTGCGGTCCGTCAACTACCCCGACCACTACTGGCGGGTGGGCGGCGGCCAGGTGCGGCTGGAAGCGGCCGGCGGTGCGGAGTTCCGGGCGGACGCCACCTTCACCGTGGTGAGCGGTCTGGCGAACGGCTCGTGCCTGTCGTTCCGCACGTCGGACGGGACCTACCTGCGCCACCGCGACTTCGTGCTGCGCGCGGAGGCCGACGACGGCTCCCCGCTGTTCCGGCAGGACGCCACCTTCTGCGCCCGCGCCTCCGGTTCCGGCGCGGTCACGCTGGAGTCGGTGAACTTCCCGGGGTACTTCCTGCGTCACCAGAACTTCCAGGTGAGGCTGCAGCCCCACCAGGGCGGCGGCCCGTACGCCGCCGACTCGGCCTTCCGGCTCGTGGAGGAGCTGGCGTAGGGCGCGCGCCCGGTAGGACGAGTACGAGAAGACGAGTACGGGAAACGGCGGCGTCCGCGAGGACGCCGCCGTTTCCCGTACTGCGGGGGTACCGGGGAGGTACCGGGGATCTCAGACGTTGAAGCCGAGCGCGCGCAGCTGCTCGCGGCCGTCGTCGGTGATCTTGTCCGGGCCCCACGGCGGCATCCAGACCCAGTTGATGCGCAACTCGTTGACCAGGCCGTCCGTGGCGGACTTCGCCTGGTCCTCGATGACGTCCGTCAGCGGACAGGCCGCGGAGGTCAGGGTCATGTCGATCGTCGCGATGTTCGCGTCGTCGATGTGGATGCCGTAGATCAGCCCGAGGTTGACGACGTCGATGCCCAGTTCGGGGTCGACGACGTCGTACAGCGCCTCGCGCACTTCCTCCTCGGAGGCAGGCTTCGTCTCCACGGTCTCGCTCATGCCGTCTTCCTTTCGGCGTCGGCGTCGGCACCCAGCGCCTGGGCCGTCGCGTCCTTCCACGCCATCCAGCTGAGGAGGGCGCACTTGACCCGTGCCGGGTACTTGGAGACACCGGCGAACGCGACCGCGTCCTCCAGCACCTCCTCCATCGCGTCGTCCGGCTCGAGCCGGCCCTTGGACTGCATCAGCTCCAGGAAGGTCTCCTGGATCTTCTGCGCCTGCGAGACGCTCTTGCCGACGAGGAGCTCGTTCAGCACGGAGGCCGAGGCCTGGCTGATGGAGCAGCCCTGCCCCTCGTACGAGACGTCCTCGACGGTCGTGCCGTCGTACTTCACCCGCAGGGTGATCTCGTCGCCGCACGTCGGGTTGACGTGATGCACCTCGGCGTCGCCGTCCCGCAAGCCCCGCCCGTGCGGGTTCTTGTAGTGGTCCAGGATGACTTCCTGGTACATGGAGTCCAGCTTCACGTCAGCTACCCTCGCGTCCCATCGTCGTCACGCCCCTCAGCCGAAGAAGTTCCGTACGTGCTCCAGCCCCTCGACCAACGCGTCGATCTCGGCAGGCGTGGAGTACAGGTAGAACGACGCTCGCGTGGTCGCGGGAATTCCGTAGCGCAGGCAGACGGGACGGGCGCAGTGGTGTCCGACCCGGACCGCGATGCCCTGCTCGTCGAGGACCTGGCCCACGTCGTGCGGGTGGATGTCCCCGAGCGTGAAGGAGATCGCGGCGCCGCGCTCCTCGGCCGTGGCGGGGCCGATGATCCGCAGGTCGGGAACCTCGCCGAGCCGCTTCACCGCGTACTCGGTGATCGCGTGCTCGTGGGCGAGGATCTTGTCCATGCCGATCGCGGACAGGTAGTCGATCGCCGCGCCCAGACCGACCGCCTGCGCGATCGGCGGGGTGCCCGCCTCGAACTTGTGGGGGGCGGGCGCGTAGGTCGAGGAGTGCATCGACACCGTCTCGATCATCTCGCCGCCGCCCAGGAACGGGGGCAGGTCCTCCAGCAGCTCCTGCCGGCCCCAGAGCACGCCGATGCCGGTCGGACCGCACATCTTGTGGCCGGTGAAGGCCACGAAGTCGGCCTGGAGGGCCTGGACGTCCATCGGCATGTGCGGCGCGGCCTGCGAGGCGTCGATGCACACCAGGGCGCCGACCTCCTGCGCACGGCGCACTATCGCCTCGACCGGGTTGACCGTGCCCAGGATGTTCGACACCAGCACGAAGGAGACGATCTTCGTCTTCTCCGTGATGATCTCGTCGATGTTGGACAGGTCGAGACGGCCGTCGTCGGTGAGGCCGAACCACTTCAGCTTCGCGCCCGTGCGCTGCGACAGCAGCTGCCAGGGCACGATGTTGGAGTGGTGCTCCATCTCCGTGATGACGATCTCGGTCTCGGAGTCCACGCGGTAGGGCTCGTCGGCCCAGCCCAGCATGTTCGCGACCAGGTTCAGCGACTCCGAGGCGTTCTTGGTGAAGATCACCTCGTCGCGGCTGGGCGCGTTGATGAACTCCGCGACCTTGTCGCGCGCACCCTCGTACAGCGCCGTGGCCTCCTCGGCGAGCACATGCACACCGCGGTGGACGTTGGCGTTGTAGCGCTCGTAGTACTCGCTCAGGGCGTCCAGCACCTGGCGCGGCTTCTGCGAGGTCGCCGCGTTGTCCAGGTACACGAGCTTCCGGTCGCCGTGGACCGCGCGGTCCAGGATCGGGAAGTCCTTGCGGATCGCCTCGCCGAGAAGACGGGACTCAGTGAGGAGGCCCGGCAGCTGCGTCACGCGGATACGCCACCCTTCGTGTAGGCCTCGTACCCCTCGTTCTCCAGCTTGTCGGCGAGCTCGGCGCCGCCGGACTCGACGATGCGGCCGCCGGAGAAGACGTGGACGAAGTCGGGCTTGATGTAGCGCAGGATGCGCGTGTAGTGCGTGATCAGCAGGGTGCCGACCTCGCCGGTCTCGCGGACGCGGTTGACGCCCTCGGAGACGATGCGCAGGGCGTCGACGTCCAGGCCGGAGTCCGTCTCGTCGAGGATCGCGACCTTCGGCCTGAGCAGCTCCAGCTGGAGGATCTCGTGGCGCTTCTTCTCACCGCCGGAGAAGCCCTCGTTGACGTTGCGCTCGGCGAAGGACGCGTCCATGTTGAGGCGCTCCATGGCCTCGCGGACCTCCTTCACCCAGGTGCGCAGCTTGGGGGCCTCGCCGCGGACGGCGGTGGCGGAGGTGCGCAGGAAGTTGGAGACCGAGACGCCGGGGACCTCGACCGGGTACTGCATCGCCAGGAAGAGGCCGGCGCGGGCGCGCTCGTCGACGGACATCTCCAGGACGTCCTCGCCGTCGAGGGTGACGGTGCCGCCGGTGATCGTGTACTTGGGGTGACCCGCGAGCGAGTAGGCGAGGGTGGACTTGCCGGAGCCGTTGGGGCCCATGATGGCGTGCGTCTCGCCCTGCTTCACGGTCAGGTCGACGCCCTTGAGGATCTCCTTCGTGGCGTTGTCGGCCTCGACGGTGACGTGCAGGTCTCGGATTTCAAGCGTTGCCATGGGTGCCTCAGGACTCCTGGGTGAGGGAGACGAGCACGTCGTCCCCTTCGATCTTTACGGGGTATACGGGGACGGGGCGCGTCGCGGGAAGGCCGGACGGTTTGCCGGTGCGCAGGTCGAAGGAGGAGCCGTGCAGCCAGCACTCGATCCGGCAGTCCTCCACCTCGCCCTCGGAGAGCGAGACGTTCGCGTGCGAGCAGACGTCGTGGATGGCGAACACCTCCCCCTCGGTCTGCACGACCGAGACCGGCGTGCCGTCGAGTTCCACCCGCATCGGGGTGTCCTCCTTCAGCTCGCTCAGCCCACAGGCGCGTACGAAGGCCATCAGACGGTGGCCTCCAGCTCTGCGTCGATCTTCACGAGGAGGCGTTCCTCGATGTCGTCCACGCCGATCTGCTGGACGAGCTCGGCGAAGAAGCCGCGGACCACCAGACGGCGGGCGTCGTCGGCGGGGATGCCGCGGGCCATCAGGTAGAACAGCTGCTCGTCGTCGAAGCGGCCGGTGGCGGAGGCGTGGCCGGCGCCGACGATCTCGCCGGTCTCGATCTCCAGGTTGGGCACGGAGTCGACGCGGGCGCCGTCGGTGAGGACCAGGTTGCGGTTCATCTCGTAGGTGTCGGTGCCCTCGGCCTTGGCCTCGATGAGCACGTCGCCGATCCACACCGCGTGCGCGGCGTCGCCCTGGAGCGCGCCCTTGTACATGACGTTCGACTTGCAGTGCGGGGTGTTGTGGTCGACGAGGAGACGGTGCTCCTGGTGCTGGCCGGCGTCGGTGAAGTAGAGGCCGAACAGCTCGGCCTCGCCGCCGGTGCCGGCGTAGACGACCCGCGGGTGCAGCCGGACGAGGTCGCCGCCGAAGGTGACCACGAACGACTTGAAGGTGGCGTCCCGGCCGATCAGCGCGTTGTGCTGGGCCACGTGCACGGCCTTGTCGTCCCAGTCCTGGACGGAGACGACGGTCAGCTTGGCGCCGTCGCCCAGGAGGTAGTCGACGTTGGCGGCCAGCACGGCGTCACCGGTGTGGTCGATGACGACGACGGCCTCGGCGAAGGCGCCCAGCTCGATCACCTGGTGGCCGAAGGCGACCCCGCCCTCGCCGTGCACGGTGATGCGGATCGGCTCGGTGAGCACCGTCTCCCGGGGGACGGTGACGACGCCGGCCTTCTCGAACGCCGAGTAGGCCTGGGCGGCGACGCGGTCCACCGGCGTGCCGGCCCTGCCGAGGCGGGCGTCGTCGCGGCCGACGGCCTCGACGACGACGCCCTCGGGGGCGTCGATGTCGATCTTCACGCCGTCGCCGGTGGCGACCGCGGTGCCGTCGTGCAGGCCGCGCAGCCGCTCCAGCGGGGTGAACCGCCACTCCTCCTCGCGGCCGTGGGGGACGGGGAAGTCCGCCACGTCGAAGGAGGGCGGCGCGCTCATGCGCGTGGCGACGGTGGACTCTGCGGCCACCGCGATCTGGCCGGCGGTCGTGCTGCCCACCGGGATGTTCTGAGCCTCAGCCATGGCTGTCGGTCTGCTCTCTTCCTACGTCAGGTTTCGCTGCTGTCCGTGGCGGGCGGGTCCTAACCGACCGCGCCCTCCATCTGCAGCTCGATCAGCCGGTTGAGTTCCAGCGCGTACTCCATCGGCAGCTCCTTGGCGATGGGCTCGACGAAGCCGCGCACGATCATCGCCATCGCCTCGAACTCGCTCAGACCGCGGCTCATCAGGTAGAAGAGCTGGTCCTCGGAGACCTTGGAGACGGTCGCCTCGTGGCCCATGGACACGTCGTCCTCGCGGACGTCCACGTAGGGGTACGTGTCGGAGCGGGAGATGGTGTCCACGAGCAGCGCGTCGCACAGCACGTTGGACTTGGAGCCGTGGGCGCCCTCGCCGATCTCGACCAGGCCCCGGTAGGAGGTGCGGCCGCCGCCGCGCGCCACGGACTTCGAGACGATGTTGGAGGAGGTGTTCGGCGCCATGTGGACCATCTTGGAGCCGGCGTCCTGGTGCTGGCCCTCGCCCGCGAAGGCGATGGACAGGGTCTCGCCCTTGGCGTGCTCGCCCATCAGGTAGACGGCCGGGTACTTCATCGTCACCTTGGAGCCGATGTTGCCGTCGATCCACTCCATGGTCGCGCCCTCGTAGGCGACGGCGCGCTTGGTGACCAGGTTGTAGACGTTGTTCGACCAGTTCTGGATGGTCGTGTAACGGCAGCGGGCGTTCTTCTTGACGATGATCTCGACGACCGCGGAGTGCAGCGAGTCCGACTTGTAGATCGGCGCGGTGCAGCCCTCGACGTAGTGCACGTAGGCGCCCTCGTCGACGATGATCAGGGTCCGCTCGAACTGGCCCATGTTCTCGGTGTTGATGCGGAAGTAGGCCTGGAGCGGGATCTCGACGTGCACGCCCGGCGGCACGTAGATGAAGGAGCCGCCGGACCACACCGCGGTGTTCAGCGACGCGAACTTGTTGTCGCCGACCGGGATGACGGTGCCGAAGTACTCCTTGAAGAGCTCCGGGTGCTCCTTGAGCGCCGTGTCGGTGTCGAGGAAGATGACGCCCTGCTCCTCCAGGTCCTCGCGGATCTGGTGGTAGACGACCTCGGACTCGTACTGGGCCGCGACACCGGCGACGAGGCGCTGCTTCTCCGCCTCGGGGATGCCCAGCTTGTCGTACGTGTTCTTGATGTCCTCGGGCAGGTCCTCCCAGGACTCCGCCTGCTTCTCCGTGGAACGCACGAAGTACTTGATGTTGTCGAAGTCGATCCCCGACAGGTCCGAGCCCCAGTTCGGCATGGGCTTCTTCTCGAACAGGCGCAGGCCCTTGAGACGGAGCTTGGTCATCCACTCCGGCTCGTTCTTCTTCGCCGAGATGTCGCGGACGACGTCCTCGTTGATGCCGCGCTTCGCAGAGGCGCCGGCCGTGTCGGAGTCGGCCCAGCCGTATTCGTACTTACCCAGTCCCTCGAGTTCGGGGTGGGCAGTCTCCGTGGGGAGAGTCATGCGGGGTTCCTCCCGGCCGTGCTTGCAGATGCGATATCGATGGTGTGATCGGTGCGGTGATCAGTCGTGTGGGACGTCTTGGGGATGTACGTCGTGCAGACGCCGTCACCGTGCGCGATGGTCGCCAGCCGCTGGACGTGCGTACCGAGCAGCTGGGAGAAGATCTCGGTCTCCGCCTCGCAGAGCTGGGGGAACTTCTCCGCGACATGGGCGACGGGGCAGTGGTGCTGGCACAGCTGCTCGCCGACCGGTGCGCTGCGCGCCGTAGCAGCGTACCCGTCGGCGCTCAGGGCCTTGGCCAGGGCTTGGGTGCGCTGTTCGGGCCCGGCGGCCTCGATCGCCTCGCGGTAGCCGGTCGCCTGTTCGGCGATCCTCGCGCGGGCGAAGGCGGCGACGGCCTCGTCCCCGCCGAACCGCTCCTGGATGAAGCGCAGGGCGTCGGCGGCGAGCTTGTCGTACGACTGGTCGAAGGCGTCGCGGCCGCAGTCGGTGAGGGCGAAGACCTTCGCGGGACGCCCGCGCGTGCGCGCTCCGTACACCCGCTGCTCGCGCGCCTCGACGACGTCGTCGGCGACCAGCGCGTCCAGGTGCCGGCGTACGGCGGCCTGGGTGAGTCCCAGCCGGCCGGCCAGCTCGGCGACGGTGGACGGCCCGTGGTCCAGGATGGAGCGTGCGACGCGGTTGCGCGTGGAGCGCTCACCGGTCGCCAGCTCTTCCTGAGGGGCCCCCGTGGGGGTCTCCCGAGCCTCGCCGACGTTTTTCACAACGCCATTGTTGCGTAATTCATCGGAGGCAGGCAAGCCGCGTCCGGATCACCGTCCGGTGCCCTGCGTCACTTAGGTGAACCTAATCTGACCTGCGCGAACGATCTCCGGCCGACCGGGACGGCCGCGGCTTCCCGCACCCGCCCGTCCGGGCGTCCGCGCGCGAACCTAGACTCTGGACCCATGCGAAGCGAGCCCGTGGTCCAGGTCCAGGCCCTGGTGAAGCGGTACGGCACGAAGACCGCGGTGGACGGCCTCGACCTGGTGGCCCGGGCGGGCGTGACGGCCGTGCTCGGCCCCAACGGCGCGGGCAAGACGACCACCGTCGAGACCTGCGAGGGCTACCGCGCACCGGACTCCGGCACCGTGCGCGTCCTCGGCCTGGACCCGGTGGGACAGGCCTCCGACCTGCGGCCCCGCATCGGGGTGATGCTCCAGTCCGGGGGCGTCTACTCGGGGGCGCGGGCCGAGGAGATGCTGCGGCACGTGGCCCGGCTGCACGCGCACCCGCTGGACGTGGACGCGCTCGTCGAGCGGCTGGGGCTGGGCGGTTGCGGCCGCACGACCTACCGGCGGCTGTCCGGGGGCCAGCAGCAGCGCCTCGCGCTCGCGATGGCCGTGGTGGGGCGCCCGGAACTGGTGTTCCTCGACGAGCCGACCGCCGGTCTGGACCCGCAGGCCCGCCGCGCCACCTGGGACCTGGTCCGCGATCTGCGCGCGGACGGGGTCTCGGTCATCCTCACCACCCACCACATGGACGAGGCCGAGCAGCTCGCCGACGACGTCGCGATCATCGACGCGGGCCGGGTCATCGCCCAGGGCTCTCCCGAGGAGCTGTGCCGCGGCGGCGCCGAGAACACCCTCCGCTTCGGCGGCCGCCCCGGCCTGGACGTGACCTCCCTGCTCAAGGCGCTGCCCGCCGACAGCGAGGCCGCCGAACCGACCCCGGGCTCGTACCGGATCACCGGCAAGGTCGACCCGCAGATGCTGGCCACGGTGACCTCGTGGTGCGCGCAGCACGGAGTGATGCCGGACCGGATCTCGGTGGAGCGGCACACCCTCGAAGACGTCTTCCTGGAGCTCACCGGCAAGGAGCTGCGCTCATGACCACCACCGGCACCTACGCACCGAGGCCGGGGGCCGCGCCGCTGCCGCGCATGATCAGGGCCCAGGCGGCGCTGGAGACGCGGATGCTCCTGCGCAACGGTGAGCAGCTGCTGCTCACCGTCGTGATCCCCACGTTGCTGCTGGTGCTGTTCAGCTCGGTGGACATCATCGACACCGGTGCCGGCGAGGCCGTCGACTTCCTGACCCCCGGCGTCCTCGCGCTCGCCGTGGTGTCGACGGCGTTCACCGGGCAGGCCATCGCGACGGGCTTCGAGCGCCGGTACGGCGTGCTCAAGCGGCTGGCGGCCTCCCCGCTCCCCCGCTGGGGGCTGATGACCGCGAAGACGCTCGCCGTGCTGGTCACGGAGGTCCTCCAGGTCGCCCTGCTGACGGTGATCGCCTTCGCGCTGGGCTGGTCGCCGCACGGCAGCCCGTTCGCCGTCCTCCTGCTGCTGGTCCTCGGCACGGCGGCCTTCTCGGGCCTCGGTCTGCTGATGGCGGGCACGCTGCGGGCGGAGGCCACGCTGGGCGCCGCCAACCTGGTGTTCCTGCTGTTCCTGGTGGGCGGCGGGGTGATCGTGCCGCTGGAGAAGTTCCCCCCGGGCGCCCAGGACGCGCTCGCCCTGCTGCCGGTCTCGGCGCTCTCGGACGGACTGCGCGACGTGCTCCGGCACGGGGCCGCGATGCCGTGGGGCGACCTGGGGATCCTCGCCGTGTGGGCGGCCCTGGGGCTGGCCGCGGCCGGCCGGTTCTTCCGCTGGGAATGACCCGTTCCGGACCCGCCCGGGACCCTCGTGAAAGCGTGCACAAGCAGACCCTTACGATGGACGGCGTGCCGAACGTGACCCGCGCCGACGCCGTAGCGGCCGTGCGCAACCCCCTCGCCTTCATCGCCGCACGCTGGACCCCCGACCCCCGGACGGTTCAACGGGCGGCCCTCGCCGCGCTCGTGATGTCGGTGATCATCGTGGTCACCGGCGGTGCCGTCCGGCTCACCGGCTCCGGCCTCGGCTGCCCGACCTGGCCGAAGTGCACCGACGACTCGCTCACCTCGACGAGCGAGATGGGCCTCCACGGCGCCATCGAGTTCGGCAACCGCATGCTGGCGTACGTGCTGTGCGCCGCGGTGGGCTGGGCGATCGTCGCCGCCCGCTCGCAGAAGCCGTACCGGCGCGGGCTGACCCTGCTGGGCTGGACGCAGTTCTGGGTCGTGATGGGCAACGCCGTCCTCGGCGGGATCGTCGTGCTGGTGGGTCTGAACCCGTACACGGTCGCGGCCCACTTCCTGCTCTCCTCGGTGCTGATCGCGGTCGCCACGGTGATGTGGCAGCGCACCCGGGAGGGCGACGGGACGCCGAAGCCGCTGGTCGGCACGTCCGTGCAACAGCTGGTGTGGTTCCTGGTCGCCGCGTCCGCGCTGCTGATCGCGGTCGGCACGGTGGTCACCGGGGCCGGTCCGCACGCGGGCGACTCCAGCGAGGTCGCACGCATGCCGCTGGACTGGGAGACCGTGTCCAAGCTGCACGCCGTGCTCGCCTGGATCGTGGTGACGCTGACCTTCGCCCTGTGGTTCGTCCTCAAGGCGGTCGACTCCCCCAAGGGCCCGCTGGACCGCACCCGCGAGCTCTTCCTGGTGCTCCTCGCCCAGGGCGTCATCGGCTACGTCCAGTACTTCACGGACCTTCCCGAGATCCTGGTCGGCCTGCACATGCTCGGCTCCTGCCTGGTGTGGATCGCGGTCCTGCGCGTGCTGCTGGCCCTGCGCGAACGCCCGGACACGGTGCTCGACGCGCCGGGACCGGCGGCGGAGGCGACCGTCGGCAGCCACGCCTGACGCCTCCCGGCGTCCGGCACCCGGCACCCGGCGTCCGGCACCCGGCACCCGGCACCCGGCACCCGCGCGTGACGCCTCCCGGCGTCCGTCCGTGACCGTTCCCGGCCCGCGTCCCCGGCTCAGGCGTACGCCGCCACCAGGCCGTCGATCGCCGGTCCGAGCCAGCCGCGCACCAGCTCGGCCCTGCGGACCCGCCACCCCTGCCGGGAGGGAACGGGATCGGGCCCGCCGTAGCGGCGCCGTCGGATGTCCTCGACGATCTCGGCGGGCGCACCGAGGCCGGGCAGCTCCTCCAAGGCCTCGCGCTTGGAGACCAGCCGGCCCTCCCGCAGCGTGACCGTCGCCCGCGCGAAGGTCACCGGGCCCATGTCGACCCAGACGTCCTGTGCCCACAGGTGCGGCCTGTCGACGGCGGGCCGCCAGAAGTCCCGCTGGTCGGACACCACGAACTCCGCCAGCTCGCGGTCCGACACCTCCGGCAGCAGCCCGCCCGGGGCGTCCCCGCACAGGACCCGCCCGAAGACGTGCAGCTCGCGACGGGTGACGGGGGTGACCGGGCGGCGCAGCAGCTCCTGGTGCGCCCAGGTCAGGTGCCGGCGGTCGGGGTCCGCGGCAGTGGCGGGGGCCAGGTAGCTGCAGTGCAGCTTGGCGGCGAGCGGGTCGGCGCGCAGCCTTTGGTGCAGGACGGCCACCCGCCACACCGTGCCGGCCCGCACGGGTCCGGGCAGCACGGCGATCAGGTCCAGATCGCTGCGGCTCTCCTGGTAGTCGCCGCCGGCGAGCGAGCCGTGCGCCCAGACGGCGAGGGGTTCGAGGGGCGCCAGGGCGCCCAGGAAGCGGTCGAGCAGGGCTTCGGTCTGCATCCGCCCAGTCTGGTGCGGCGCGCTCCGGCCGGTGGGGCCTTCGCTCATTCCAGCCCGTAGACCCGTCGCGCGTTCCCCGCCGCGACCATGTCCGCCACCCGCCGGGCGTCCGTGAGGGACCAGGCGTCCTCGGCCACCCAGCCGCCGAGCACCCGCTCCAGGGCCTCGCGGAACAGCCGGGCGCCCACGACGTGCAGCTCGGGCAGGCCACGGGCCCCGCTGGAGAAGAGGATCTTGCCGAAGGGGGCCAGCTCCAGGATCTCGGCGAGGACCGTCGCGGCGCGGGCGCCGGTGCGCACGAGGGCGGCCCCGGAGTCCGCGTAGACGTGCGGGAAGACGCCGGCGAGACGGGCGGCGTGCCGGTGGTGGGGATGGCCGTGCAGCAGCACCAGGTCGGTGCCGAGGCCGGCCGTGGCGCGGACGAAGCCGGTCAGCAGGACGGGGTCGGTGCGGTCGGTGCCCGGGCCGGGCTCGCCGGGGCCCGCCTGGAGCTGGAGCGGCCGCCCGGCGGCGACGGCGATCCACAGCAGGTGCCGCAGCAGGACGGGGTCGTCCACCTCCTCGCCGGCGCGGCGTCCCGCCAGCCAGCGGCCCGCCGCGCCCCGGACCTCTCCCGGTCCGGGCGGCTCGGGCGCGAGGGCGAGAGCGTGGCGCACGCCGGCCACCGAGGTGAAGGCCACGGCCGTGGCCGCGGCGCCGTGCACCGCCTCGGCGAGGTTGGCGAGGAAGGCCTCGACGGTGCCGGAGGTGTCGGCGACCTGTTCGGCCAGCGGTTCCAGCCGGACGATCTCGCGGGCCTCGGCCTCGCCCGCCGAGGCGATCTCCTCGGGACCGGTGAGGTCGCCGGGCAGACCGGTGTCGACGAGGTAGGTGGTGATGCCGCTGCCGCTCAGCAGCCGGCGGCCCGCCTCCAGCACGCCCAGTTCGCGGCGGCGGGCGAGGTAGCGGGCGGGCGGGCAGTGCGGCTCCAGGCCGAGCAGCGGAGGGCACCAGCGGCGCACCGCGAAGCCGGTCTGGGTGTCGAACAAGGTGGTGCCGGGCGCGGGCGGCCCCTCGGTGCGGGCCAGCTGGGCCTCGAAGGTGCCGAGGCCCAGCTCCGTCCTCAGCACGCCGTGGCAGTGCTGGTCCACCAGGGACGGTGTTTCGATCATCCGGGGCTCCCGCGGCTGGACCGTGTGCTCGATGTGCTCCTCACACGTCCTAACGGGTGAACCCGGCGTCAGGTGTTGCGCGGGCCGCCCACCTGGATCCCGGCCATCCGGGTCCACTCGTACGGGCCGGTCGTCACCTTGGCGGCGAACTCGCCGTCGAAGTTCTCGTGGACGGTGATCCCGGACTTCTCGACCGCCTTGGCGGCGATCTCCACGCTGGGGGCCACGAGGTCGCCCCAGCCACCGTCCTCGCCGACGAGCACGATCCGGGCGCCGCGCTCGCCGAGATGGGCGACCTGGCCCTCGGCGCCGCCGTGCGCCTGGGAGAAGGTGCTGATCCGCTTGGCGAGGCGGGCCGCCGCACGCTCCGCCTTCGCGGCCCGCTTGGCGTCCGCGGTCTCGTCAACCTGCTTGGTGTCTGCCATGGCCAGGATGCTACCGACGGGTAGATCGAACGGCGACGGCCGGGGGGGGGGGGCGGGGCCCCCCCCCCCCCCCCCCCGCCCCGGCCCGGGGGGCCGAGGGCGGGGGGCCCCCCCCCCGAACGGGGCCCCCCCCCCCCCCCCCAAACCC
>NZ_JBVIKX010000009.1:144317-152646 GCF_055580685.1 Streptomyces sp. NPDC031554
GCGCCCCGGTGCGGGCCGGGGTACACCACAGCGTGGTGGTTCCCCCCCCCGCCCCCCCGCCCCGGGGGGGGGCCCCCCCCGGGCGGGGGGGGGGGGGGGGGCCCCCCCCCCCCCCCCCCGGCCGCCGGACCGTTCAGGGGGTCCTCAGGAAGGGGTCCTCACCGCAGGAAGGGGTCCACCGCGACCGCCACGAACAGCAGCGAGACGTAGGTGATGGACCAGTGGAACAGCCGCATCTCCTTCAGCTTGCCGCCCGTGGTCTCCGCCTTCGCGCGGTTCTGGAGGGAGTGCGCCTCCCACAGCCACCAGCCGCCGGCCGCGAGCGCGACCGTGGTGTAGAACCAGCCGGTGTAGCCGAGCGGGGTCAGCAGCAGCGAGACGGCGACCATCACCCAGCTGTAGACGACGATCTGCCTGGCGACCACCTTGTTGGAGGCGATGACCGGCAGCATCGGCACGCCCACGCGCGCGTAGTCCTCGCGCACCTTCATGGACAGCGGCCAGTAGTGCGGCGGGGTCCAGAAGAACATGACGAGGAAGAGGACGACCGGCGCCCAGGAGAGGGAGTCGGTGACGGCGGACCAGCCGATGAGGACCGGCATGCAGCCGGCGATGCCGCCCCAGACGATGTTCTGCGAGGTACGGCGCTTGAGGATCATCGTGTAGACCACGACGTAGAAGAGGAGCGCGCCGAGGGCCAGCCAGGCGGACAGCCAGTTGACCGTCAGGCCGAACAGGAGGGTCGACACGACCGCGAGGGTGACGCCGAAGGCGAGGCACTCGCGGGGACTGACCATTCCGGTGACCAGTGGACGCTGCGAGGTGCGGTCCATCAGGGCGTCGATGTCGCGGTCGATGTACATGTTCAGCGCGTTGGCGCCGCCCGCGGAGAGATAGCCGCCCAGGCAGGTGAGCAGCACCAGACCGAGGTCCGGCACCCCCTGCTGGGCCAAGAACATCACCGGAACGGTGGTGATCAGCAGCAGTTCGATGATCCGCGGCTTGGTCAGCGCCACGAACGCCATGACGCGGGCCCCCACCGGCCGCCGGCTCGGGCTCTGGCTCGTCCCGATAACCCCCGCTGGACGGGATTCAACGGCCGTCACGCACACCCCTGACAGAGACATCCCAGCGAGCCTCCCCGCGTGAAGTACGGGTAAAGGCTCGCGCGTACCACGCCACTGTAGACGTTGCCCATACCCCGGGCTTCGCGGGGGTGGGGTCGTGTTGGGGGGCCACGCCCGGCGGCGGTTCCGGCCGTCGCGAGGAGGCGCGCTCACGAATCGCACAGAGGCTCGATTGAGCAGTCAGATGAGCGGCTCCGTATTCATGTGCCGAATGCGACTTCGGCCGGTCGGGAGGCGGATCCCCGAATGGCCCGGCAGTCTGGAATGACTCGAAAAAACGCACGTCCTCACGGGGGTAGGCTCGACCGCGGCCGGTGGTCATTCCGTCACCGGCAGCCGGTGGGCGCGCGCCCGAAGCAACCGGTATTCGACATGTGGAGAGGAGCCCTGACTCAGGGTGAGCACCAAGCCGACCACCACAGACCTCGAGTGGACCGAGCTGGACCAGCGGGCCGTGGACACCGCCCGCGTCCTGGCCGCCGACGCCGTACAGAAGGTCGGCAACGGCCATCCCGGTACGGCGATGAGCCTGGCGCCCGCCGCGTACACCCTCTTCCAGAAGGTGATGCGGCACGACCCCGCCGATGCCGACTGGGTCGGCCGCGACCGCTTCGTGCTGTCCGCGGGCCACTCGTCCCTGACTCTCTACACCCAGCTGTACCTGGCCGGCTTCGGCCTGGAGCTGGACGACCTGAAGGCCTTCAGGACCTGGGGCTCGAAGACCCCCGGTCACCCGGAGTACGGGCACACCACGGGCGTGGAGACCACCACCGGCCCGCTGGGCCAGGGTGTCGCCAACGCGGTGGGCATGGCGATGGCGGCCCGCTACGAGCGCGGCCTGTTCGACCCGCAGGCGCCGCAGGGCGAGTCCCCCTTCGACCACTTCGTCTACTGCATCGCCGGTGACGGCTGCCTGCAGGAGGGCATCTCCGCCGAGGCGTCCTCGCTGGCCGGTCACCAGAAGCTCGGCAACCTCGTGCTGCTGTGGGACGACAACCACATCTCCATCGAGGGCGACACGGAGACGGCCGTCTCCGAGGACACCGTCAAGCGGTACGAGGCGTACGGCTGGCACGTGCAGCGGGTCGCCCCCAAGCCGGACGGCGACCTCGACCCGCACGCCCTCTACGCCGCGATCGAGGCGGCCAGGCAGGTCACGGACCGGCCGTCCTTCATCGCGATGCGCTCGATCATCGCCTGGCCCGCCCCGAACGCGCAGAACACCGAGGCCGCGCACGGCTCGGCGCTCGGCGACGAGGAGGTCGCGGCCACCAAGCGCGTCCTGGGCTTCGACCCGGAGCGGTCCTTCGAGGTCGCGGACGAGGTCCTCGCCCACACCCGGCAGGCCCTGGAGCGCGGTGCCCAGGCGAAGGCGGAGTGGGAGAAGTCCTACCAGCTGTGGCGGGACGCCAACCCGGAGCGCGCGGCCGAGTACGACCGCGTCGCGGCGGCCGAGCTGCCGGCCGGCTGGGAGGAGCAGATCCCGGTCTTCGAGCCGGGCAAGGGCGTCGCCACCCGCGCGGCGTCCGGCAAGGTGCTCCAGTCGCTCGGCGCGGTCGTCCCCGAGCTGTGGGGCGGCTCCGCCGACCTCGCCGGCTCCAACAACACGACGATCGACAAGACGTCGTCGTTCCTGCCCGAGGGCAACCCCCTGCCGGAGGCGAGCCCGTACGGCCGCACGGTGCACTTCGGCATCCGCGAGCACTCGATGGCCGCGGAGATGAACGGCATCGCCCTGCACGGCAACACCCGCGTCTACGGCGGCACGTTCCTGGTGTTCTCCGACTACATGCGCAACGCGGTCCGGCTGTCGGCCCTGATGCACCTGCCGGTGACGTACGTGTGGACGCACGACTCCGTCGGCCTGGGCGAGGACGGCCCCACCCACCAGCCGGTCGAGCACCTGGCCTCGCTGCGCGCGATCCCCGGCCTGAACGTGGTCCGCCCCGCCGACGCCAACGAGACCGCGATCGCCTGGCGCGAGATCCTCAAGCGCTACACCAAGGTCTTCGGGAAGGGCGCCCCGCACGGTCTGGTCCTCACCCGCCAGGGCGTGCCCACCTACGCGCCGAACGAGGACGCGGCCAAGGGCGGCTACGTCCTGGTCGAGGCCTCCACCGGGACGCCCGAGCTGGTCCTGATCGCCACCGGTTCCGAGGTGCACGTGGCCGTCGAGGCGCGTGAGCTGCTGGAGGCCGACGGCGTGCCGACGCGGGTCGTGTCGATGCCGTCCGTGGAGTGGTTCGAGGAGCAGGACCAGGGGTACCGGGACAGCGTGCTGCCGCCCTCCGTGAAGGCCCGGGTCGCCGTCGAGGCGGGTATCGGCCTCACCTGGCACCGGTACGTCGGGGACGCCGGCCGCATCGTTTCCCTGGAGCACTTCGGTGCTTCGGCCGACGGCAAGGTCCTCTTCCGCGAGTTCGGCTTCACTGCCGAGAACGTGGCCGACAAGGCCCGGGAATCCCTCGCGGCCGCCCAGCGCTGACGCCCGTACACGACACGTAGGAGATGTAATTCCATGACAGACGCACTCAAGCGCCTCTCCGAGGAAGGCGTCGCGATCTGGCTGGACGACCTGTCCCGCAAGCGGATCACGTCCGGCAACCTCGCCGAGCTGATCGACCAGCAGCACGTCGTGGGCGTCACCACCAACCCCTCGATCTTCCAGAAGGCGATCTCGCAGGGCGACGGCTACGACCAGCAGCTCTCGGACCTCGCCGCCCGCAAGGTCACGGTCGAAGAGGCCATCCGCATGATCACGACGGCGGACGTCCGTGACGCCGCCGACATCCTGCGTCCGGTCTTCGACGCCACCGGCGGTCAGGACGGCCGGGTGTCGATCGAGGTCGACCCGCGCCTCGCCCACCACACCAAGGCGACGGTCGCCGAGGCCAAGCAGCTGGCCTGGCTGGTCGACCGCCCCAACACGCTGATCAAGATCCCGGCCACGATGGGCGGCCTGCCGGCCATCACCGAGGTCATCGGCCTCGGCATCAGCGTCAACGTCACGCTGATCTTCTCCCTCGAGCGCTACCGCCAGGTCATGGACGCCTACCTGGCCGGCCTGGAGAAGGCCCGCGAGCGCGGCCTGGACCTCTCCCTGATCCACTCCGTGGCGTCCTTCTTCGTGTCCCGCGTGGACACCGAGATCGACAAGCGGCTCGACGCGCTCGGCACCGACGAGGCCAAGGCCGCCCGCGGCAAGGCCGGCGTCGCCAACGCCCGGCTGGCCTACCAGGCGTACGAGGAGGTCTTCGCGGGCGAGCGCTGGAGCGCCCTGGAGAAGGCCGGCGCGAACAAGCAGCGCGCCCTGTGGGCGTCCACCGGCGTGAAGGACCCGGCGTACCGCGACACGATGTACGTCGTCGACCTGGTCGCGCCGAACACGGTCAACACCATGCCCGAGGCGACCCTGTTCGCCACCGAGGACCACGGCGAGGTGACCGGCGACGCCGTGGCCGGCACCTACGAGCAGGCCCGCGCCGACCTCGACGCGGTCGAGAAGCTCGGGATCTCGTACGACGACGTGGTGCAGCTCCTGGAAGACGAGGGCGTCGAGAAGTTCGAGGCGTCCTGGAACGACCTGCTCAAGTCGACCGAGGCGGAGCTCCAGCGCCTCGCCCCTTCGGAGGGCTGAGAATTTGTCGAGCAGCAACCCGCTGCGTGACCCCGCAGACCGACGGCTCCCGCGCATCGCGGGGCCGTCGGGTCTGGTCATCTTCGGTGTCACAGGGGATCTGTCGCGGAAGAAGCTGATGCCCGCGGTGTACGACCTCGCCAACCGGGGTCTGCTGCCGCCGGGCTTCTCGTTGGTCGGGTTCGCCCGCCGCGAATGGGCCCACGAGGACTTCGCCCAGGAGGTCCACGACGCGGTGAAGGAGCACGCCCGCACGCCCTTCCGCGAGGAGGTCTGGCAGCAGCTCATCCAGGGCATGCGCTTCGTCCAGGGCACCTTCGACGACGACGACGCCTTCGAGCGACTGCGCTCGACGATCGACGAACTCGACAAGGCGCAGGGCACGGGCGGCAACTTCGCCTTCTACCTGTCGGTGCCCCCGGGCGCCTTCCCCGTGGTCATCCAGCAGCTGAAGAAGCACCGGCTGGCGGACCAGTCGAAGGGGTCGTGGCGGCGCGCGGTCATCGAGAAGCCGTTCGGGCACGACCTGCGGTCGGCCGAGGAGCTCAACGCGATCGTCCACGAGGTCTTCGCCCCGGACCAGGTCTTCCGCATCGACCACTACCTGGGCAAGGAGACCGTCCAGAACATCCTGGCGCTGCGCTTCGCCAACACGATGTTCGAGCCGATCTGGAACCGGTCCTTCGTGGACCACGTGCAGATCACGATGGCCGAGGACATCGGCATCGGCGGCCGGGCCGGCTACTACGACGGCATCGGCGCCGCCCGCGACGTCATCCAGAACCACCTCCTGCAGCTGATGGCGCTGACCGCGATGGAGGAGCCCGCCTCCTTCGACGCGGACGCGCTCGCCGCGGAGAAGACCAAGGTCCTCGGGGCCGTCCGGCTGCCGAAGGACCTGGGCCTCGCCACCGTGCGCGGGCAGTACGCGGCCGGCTGGCAGGGCGGCGAGAAGGCGGTCGGCTATCTCCAGGAGGAGGGCATCGACCCCCGGTCGAAGACCGACACCTACGCGGCCATCAAGCTGGAGGTGGACAACCGCCGCTGGGCGGGCGTCCCCTTCTACCTGCGCACCGGCAAGCGCCTGGGCCGCCGCGTCACCGAGATCGCGGTGGTCTTCCAGCGCGCCCCGCACTCCCCCTTCGACCACACGGCGACGGAGGAGCTGGGCAAGAACGCGATCGTCATCCGGGTCCAGCCCGACGAGGGCGTCACCGTCCGCTTCGGCTCCAAGGTGCCGGGCACCTCGATGGAGATCCGGGACGTGTCGATGGACTTCGCCTACGGCGAGTCCTTCACGGAGTCCAGCCCGGAGGCGTACGAGCGCCTCATCCTGGACGTGCTGCTCGGCGACTCGAACCTCTTCCCGCGCACCGAGGAGGTCGAGCTGTCCTGGAAGATCCTCGACCCGATCGAGCAGTACTGGGACGCGCACGGCACGCCGGCCCAGTACCAGTCCGGTACCTGGGGGCCCGTCGAGGCGGACGAGATGCTCGAACGAGACGGACGGAGCTGGCGCCGGCCATGAAGATCGACCTGACCGACACCACGGCAAGCAAGATCAACAAGGCGCTGGTGAAGGGCCGCCGCGCCATCGGCACACCGGCCGTGGGCATGGTGCTCACCCTGGTCATCGTCACCGACGAGGAGAACGCCTACGACGCGCTCAAGGCCGCGGGCGACGCGTCGCGCGAGCACCCCTCGCGCACCCTCGTGGTGATCAAGCGTGTCTCCCGCTCCCCGCGCGACCGCACCCAGTCCCGCCTGGACGCCGAGGTGCGGGTGGGCGCGGACGCGGGCACCGGCGAGACGGTCGTCCTGCGGCTGTACGGCGAGGTGGCCGACCACGCGCAGTCGGTGGTACTGCCGCTGCTGCTGCCGGACGCGCCGGTGGTCGCCTGGTGGCCGGTGAACGCCCCGCTCGACCCGGCCGCCGACCCGCTCGGCGCGCTGGCCCAGCGCCGCGTCACCGACACCTACGCCGCCGAGCAGCCGGTGCGGGACCTGACGGCCCGCTCGACGGCCTACGCCCCCGGCGACACCGACCTGTCGTGGACCCGCATCACGCCCTGGCGTTCGATGCTGGCCGCGGCGCTCGACCAGGTCACCTGCGAGGTCGAGTCGGTCGAGGTGGAGGGCGAGGAGTTCAACCCGAGCTGCGAGCTGCTGGCGATGTGGCTCGGCGACCGGCTGGGCGTGCCCGTCCAGCGCTCGCTGTCCGACGGGCCGGGCCTCACCGCCGTACGGCTGTCGACGTCCTGCGGGCCGATCGTGCTGGACCGGGCCGACGGCTCGCTGGCCACGCTGTCCATCGACGGGCAGCCCGACCGTGCGGTGGCGCTCAAGCGCCGGGACACGGCGGAACTGATCGCGGAGGAGCTGCGGCGGCTCGACCCGGACGACACCTACGCGTCGGCGCTGCGGTTCGGGGTGGAGCGGTTGCACACCTCCGGTGGCGGCGGCGACCGCGGTTCCGTCGGTCCCACCGCGGCGGGACCGACGGCCGACACTCCGGAAGCCGTCGCCAAAGGAGAAGTCGCCAAAGGAGAAGTCTCCGGAGGAGGAGTCCCCGGGGGCGAGGTCGCCGAAGGAGGACGGGCCTCGGTCGCCGCTCCCGTCGAAGCGGCTGCGGAAGCACCCGCGGGGGAAGCGGCGGCGCCGGCCCCGGTGAGGAAGGCGGCCGCGAAGTGAGCACGCCCCAACTCGTCGTGCATCACGACAAGGATCTGATGGCCCAGGCCGCCGCGGCCCGTCTCATCACGAAGATCGTGGACGCGCAGGCCTCCCGGGGCCACGCGTCCGTGGTCCTCACCGGCGGCCGCAACGGCAACGGTCTGCTGGCCGCGCTCGCGGCGGCCCCCGCCCGCGACGCCGTGGACTGGGGCCGGCTCGACCTGTGGTGGGGCGACGAGCGGTTCCTGCCCGAGGGCGACCCGGACCGCAACGTCACGCAGGCCCGCGAGGTCCTGCTGGACTCCGTGCCCCTGGACCCGAAGCGCGTGCACGCCATGCCCGCGTCGGACGGCCCCCACGGCGGTGACGTGGAGGAGGCCGCGGCCGGCTACGCGGAGGAGCTGGCCCGCGCGGCCGGCCCGGAGAACCACGGCCGTGTGCCCACCTTCGACGTCCTGATGCTGGGCGTCGGCCCGGACACCCACGTGGCCTCGCTCTTCCCCGAGCTCCCGGCCGTGCGGGAGACCGAGCGGACGGTGGTCGGCGTGCGCGGCGCGCCCAAGCCGCCGCCGACCCGCACCACCCTCACCCTTCCGGCGATCCGGGCGGCACGTGAGGTGTGGCTGCTGGCGGCCGGCGAGGACAAGGCGCAGGCGGCGGCCATCGCCCTGTCGGGCGCGGGTGAGATCCAGGCTCCGGCGGCCGGTGCGCGGGGCCTCGCCCGCACCCTGTGGCTGCTGGACTCCGCGGCGGCGTCGCAACTGCCGCGCTCGCTGTACCCGCCGGCTTCGCCCTGAGTCGAGCGGGGGGGGGGGGGGGGCCCGGGGGGGCCCCCCCCCCCCCCCCCCCCGCCGGCACCCCCGCGGGCCCGGGCCCCCAGCCCCGGCCCGCA
>NZ_JBVIKX010000009.1:152656-333486 GCF_055580685.1 Streptomyces sp. NPDC031554
CCGGGGGCTCTCGGGGGGGCGGGCGGGGGGCCCCCCCCCCCCCCGGGCGGCCCCCCCCCCCCCCCCCCCCACGGCCGTCACCCCGTCGGGCCGTCGCGCCGTCAGCGGCCGCGCAGTTCCCGGTACGTCGCGACGAGGGCCTTCGTGGAGGTGTCGAGGCCGGGGACGTCCGTGCCCTCGGTCAGGGCGGGTTCGACGCGTTTGGCGAGGACCTTGCCGAGTTCCACGCCCCACTGGTCGAAGGAGTCGACGTCCCAGACCGCGCCCTGCACGAACACCTTGTGCTCGTACAACGCGATGAGCTGGCCCAGCACCGACGGCGTCAGCTCGGCGGCCAGGATCGTGGTGGTGGGACGGTCGCCCCGGAACGTCTTGTGGGCCACCAGTTCCTCCGGCACCCCCTCGGCGCGCACCTCCTCGGGCGTCCTGCCGAAGGCCAGCGCCTGGGTCTGCGCGAAGAAGTTCGCCATCAGCAGATCGTGCTGGGCGGCGAGTTCCTCGCTCAGCTCACCCGCCGGACGGGCGAAACCGATGAAGTCCGCCGGGATCAGCTTCGTGCCCTGATGGATCAACTGGTAGTAGGCGTGCTGCCCGTTGGTGCCCGGCGTGCCCCACACCACCGGACCCGTCTCCCACGAGACCGGCCGGCCCGCCCGGTCCACCGACTTGCCGTTGGACTCCATGTCCAGCTGCTGCAGATACGCCGTGAACTTCGACAGGTAGTGACTGTAGGGCAGCACCGCGTGCGACTGCGCCCCCAGGAAATTGCCGTACCAGATGCCCAGCAGCCCCAGCAGCAACGGCGCGTTCTCCTCCGCCGGAGCGGTGCGGAAGTGCTCGTCGACGGTCCGGAACCCCTCCAGTAGCTCACCGAACCGGTCCGCACCGATCGCGATCATCAGGGACAGCCCGATCGCCGAGTCGAAGGAGTACCGGCCCCCCACCCAGTCCCAGAACGCGAACATGTTCGCCGGGTCGACACCGAACTCCGTCACCTTCGCGGCGTTCGTCGACAGCGCCACGAAATGCTTGGCGACCGCCTCCTCCGCACCGCCCAGCCCCGCCAGCAGCCAGGAACGCGCCGAGGTCGCGTTGGTGATCGTCTCGATCGTGGTGAACGTCTTCGACGCCACGACGAACAGCGTCTCCGCCGGGTCCAGGTCCCGCACCGCCTCGTGCAGGTCCGCCCCGTCCACGTTCGACACGAACCGCACCCCCACAGAGCGGTCGGTGAAGCAGCGCAGCGCCTCGTACGCCATCGCCGGCCCCAGATCGGAACCACCGATACCGATGTTGACCACCGTACGGATCCGCCGGCCGGTGTGACCGGTCCACTCCCCCGAACGCACCCGCCCGGCGAAATCCGCCATCCTGTCCAGGACCTCGTGCACCGCCGGCACGACGTCCTCCCCGTCCACCTCCACCACCGCACCCCGCGGAGCACGCAACGCGGTGTGCAACACCGCCCGGTCCTCGGTGGTGTTGATCCTCTCGCCCCGGAACATCGCGTCCCGCAGACCGAAGACACCGGTCGCGACCGCGAGTTCCCGCAACAGCGCGAGCGTCTCGTCGGTGACCAGATGCTTGGAGTAGTCGATGCGCAGGTCGCCGACCCGCAGTGTGTACCTGCTGCCGCGCCCGGCGTCGGCGGCGAACAGCTCGCGCAGCCGCACCTCGCCGAGTTCCTCGCGGTGCTTGGCCAGAGCGGTCCACTCGGGCGTCCGGTCGAGCCTCGTACGGCCGTCTGCGTTCATGTCGGACCCAGCCCTCTTCTCTCACCTGTCCGTGCCGCGCGTCTTGTCCCGCTGCGGTCCCAACCTAGTTGATCAGGGCGTGACATGAGCTGTCGTGGGACCGTCCCGCGGTGCGCGACAGGAGATACGTACACACGGCCCGCGGGTGTCAGCGCGACGGCCGGCAGGACGGAGGAGAAGAAAGGCAGGACGGGGCAGGGCAGGACGGCACGGGTCATCACCCGTCCGGTGGCGGACGGCCACCGGTGCGCGGAACAAGTACGGTCATGTGCCGCGGCGGGCGCCTGACCGTTCCTCAACTCCTAGATCTCGCCCCGCAGTTTGGCGAGCGCCTCGGCGAGGATCGCCTCGCCGTCCGCGTCGCTGCGCCGCTCCCGCACATAGGCGAGGTGCGTCTTGTAGGGCTCGGTGCGCGGCGGAGCCGGGGGGTTGTCCCGGTCCTGGCCGGCCGGGAAGCCGCAGCGCGGGCAGTCCCAGGTGTCGGGAACCTGCGCGTCGCTGGCGAAGCTGGGCTGTGTCTCGTGCCCGTTGGAGCACCAGAAGGAGATGCGGGCACGCGGCGCGGACTCGCCGCGCTCGGCCTCGCCCATCGGCCCCGCCCCGACCCGGCTTCCCCGGATCGCGTTGCCACTTGCCACGGTCGTAACTCCCTGCGTGATGGTGCCGCGAAGCGAGTCGGCGTTTCGCTTCGCTGCGAGCGCCTCAGTCTACGTAAGGCCCAACGCGCGTCCAGTGATTGGAGCTACAACCCCCCACACGTAGACGCAAGCCCCATGATAGGCCGCGCTCAGCTGCGCGTACCGAACATGGGGCCTTACGTACCGGATGTGTGCCTGCGAGAGGCTGATCAGCTGTTCGTCTTCATCAGGATGCCGAGGACGATGATGCTCGCGAACCAGAGCAGACCGATCACCACGGTGATGCGGTCGAGGTTGCGCTCGGCGACCGAGGAGCCGCCCACGGAGGACTGCATGCCGCCACCGAACATGTCGGAGAGACCGCCGCCCTTTCCCTTGTGCATCAGCACCAGCAGCATCAGCAGCAGGCTGAAGACGATCAGGGCGATCGAGAACCCCAAAACCACGGCTGGACCAACTTCCTCGGATTCGGACGACGACGGGGGCACAGCTTCCACGCTGTGCCCCCGCAAGGGTACGACGGATCGCCGCTACCGCATACTCACAGCCCGGTCACTGATCGCGGAAGCGCACGATCTTGACGAACTCCTCGTGATCCAGCGAGGCGCCTCCGACCAGCGCGCCGTCGATGTCGGGCTGCGCCATGATCTCGGCGACGTTGCCCGACTTGACCGAGCCGCCGTACTGGATGCGGATCTTGTCGGCCACGTCCTGGGAGTACAGCTCGGCGAGCTTGCCGCGGACGGCCGCGCAGACCTCCTGGGCGTCCTCGGCACCGCAGACCTTGCCGGTGCCGATGGCCCACACCGGCTCGTAGGCGACCACGACGGTCTCGGCCTGCTCGGCCGGGACGTCCCGCAGGCCGCCCTCGACCTGGGCGAGGGTGTGCGCCACGTGGTTGCCCGCCTCGCGGACGTCCAGCTCCTCGCCGACGCACAGGATCGGGGTGAGGCCGTGCTTGTAGGCGGCCTTGACCTTGGCGTTCACCCGCTCGTCGGTCTCGCCGTGGTACTGCCGGCGCTCGGAGTGGCCGACCGCGACGTAGGTGCAGCGCAGCTTGGCGAGCATCGGGCCGGAGATCTCGCCGGTGTAGGCGCCGCCGTCGTGGGCGGAGATGTCCTGGGCGCCGTACTTGATCTTCAGCTTGTCGTGCTCGACCAGCGTCTGTACGGAGCGCAGGTCGGTGAAGGGCGGCAGGACGGCGACCTCGACGGCCTCGTAGTCCTTGTCGGCCAGGGCGAAGGCGAGCTTCTGGGTGTGGGCGATGGCCTCGAGGTGGTTGAGGTTCATCTTCCAGTTGCCCGCCATCAGCGGCGTACGGGTGCTCATGCGGGGTCAGTCCTCCAGTGCGGCGAGGCCGGGGAGCGTCTTGCCCTCGAGGTATTCGAGGGAGGCGCCGCCACCGGTCGAGATGTGGCCGAATGCGTTCTCGTCGAAGCCCAGCAGGCGGACGGCCGCGGCGGAGTCGCCGCCGCCGACGACCGTGAAGGCCGGGGAGTCGAGGAGGGCCTGGGCGACCGCCTTGGTGCCCTCGGCGTAGTCGGGGTGCTCGAAGACGCCCATCGGGCCGTTCCAGAAGACGGTGGCGGCGTCGGCGAGCTTCGAGGCGTACAGCTTGCGGGTCTCGGGGCCGATGTCCAGGCCCAGCTGACCTGCGGGGATGGCGTCCGCGGCGACGGTGTTCGGGTGCGACGGCGCCTTGGTCCTGAGGTCCGGGAAGGCGGTGGAGGTCACCACGTCGACGGGGAGGACCAGCTCCACGCCGCTCTTCTCCGCCCGCTCGATGTACTCCCGGACGACCGGGATCTGGTCCTCCTGGAGCAGGGAGGCGCCGACCTCGTGGCCCTTGGCCTTGAGGAAGGTGAAGACCATGCCGCCGCCGATGAGGAGGCGGTCCGCCTTGCCGAGCAGCTGGTCGATGACGGCGAGCTTGTCGGAGACCTTGGATCCGCCGAGGGCGACGACGTAGGGCCGCTCGACGTCCTCGGTGAGCTTCTTCAGGACGCCGACCTCGGTGGCGATGAGGTAGCCGGCGGCGTGCGGCAGCCGGGCGGGGAGGTCGAAGACCGACGCGTGCTTGCGGTGGACGGCGCCGAAGCCGTCGCCCACGTACACGTCGGCGAGTTGGGCCAGCTGGTCGGCGAAGGCGCCGCGCTCGGCGTCGTCCTTGGCCGTCTCGCCCGCGTTGAAGCGCAGGTTCTCGATGACGGCGACCTGTCCGTCGGTCAGGGCGGCGACGGTCGAGCGGGCGGAGTCGCCGACCGTGTCGGTCGCGAACGCCACGTCGGTGCCGAGGAGCTCACCGAGCCGCGTGGCGGCCGGGGCGAGCGAGAAGGCCGGGTCCGGGGCGCCCTTGGGGCGGCCCAGGTGCGAGGCGACGACCACCTTGGCGCCCGCGTCCGCGAGGGCCTTGACGGTCGGGAGCACGGCGCGGATGCGGCCGTCGTCAGAGATTTCCACGGTGGTGCCGTCGTTCACCAACGGCACGTTGAGGTCGGCGCGGACGAAGACCCGCTTTCCGGCCACGCCTTCGGAGAGGAGTTCGTCGATCGTCTTCATGTAAGGGGCTCCCGGGAGGGCTCGTGTTCTCCGTGATCGTGGAGAGGGCGGTCTGCACGTGAGGCAGGGCCCGGCGACGCGTCCCCGCGCCGTCCGGGCCCTGCCCTCACATCGAGGTGCCTGATCCGTCGATCAGAGCTGGTTGCCGACGAAGACCGTCAGGTCGACGAGGCGGTTGGAGTAGCCCCACTCGTTGTCGTACCAGCCGAGGATCTTCACCGTGTTGCCCTCCTGGACCATGGTCAGGGAGGAGTCGAAGGTGCAGGAGGACGGGTCGCTGACGATGTCCGAGGAGACGATCGGGTCCTCGGTGTAGGTCAGGAAGCCCTTGAGGTCGCCGTCCTCGGCGGCCTTCTTGAACGCGGCGTTGACCTCGTCCTTGGTGACCTCGCGCTGGAGCGTGACGACCAGGTCGGTCGCCGAGCCGGTCGGGACCGGGACGCGCATCGCGATGCCGTCGAGCTTGCCCTTGAGCTGGGGCAGGACCAGGGCGGTGGCCTTGGCGGCACCCGTCGTGGTCGGGATGATGTTCTCGGCGGCGGCGCGGGCGCGGCGCAGGTCCTTGTGCGGGAAGTCCAGGATGCGCTGGTCGTTGGTGTACGCGTGGACCGTCGTCATCAGACCCTTGACGATGCCGAAGTTCTCGTCGAGGACCTTGGCCATCGGCGCCACACAGTTGGTGGTGCAGGAGGCGTTGGAGATGACGTGGTGGTTCGCCGGGTCGTACTTGTCCTGGTTGACGCCCATCACGATGGTGATGTCCTCGTCCTTGGCCGGAGCCGAGATGAGGACCTTCTTGGCGCCGCCGGCGATGTGCTTCTCGGCGTCGGCCTTCTTGGTGAAGATGCCCGTCGACTCGATGACGATGTCGACGCCGAGGTCGCCCCACGGGATGTCGGCGGGGTCGCGCTCGGACAGGACCTTGATGGTGTGGCCGTCGACGGTGATCGTGTCGGCGGTGTGCGACACCTCGGCCTTCAGGCGGCCCAGGATGGTGTCGTACTTGAGCAGGTGAGCGGTTGTCGCGGTGTCACCCAGGTCGTTGACAGCCACGATCTCGATGTCAGCACCCTGCTCCAGCAGCGCGCGGAAGTAGTTACGACCGATGCGGCCAAAGCCGTTGATGCCTACGCGGATCGTCACGAACCGATCTCCTCGTTGGTACGCCGGCCACGAGGTGCCGGCGAGCTGTATTTGGGATGTCCCCGACCACCCCCGACCCTACCTCTCCGAGGCGGCCGGGGTGACATCGACTTCGCCCATACCCGGCAGGGCGGTCCGTACCCGTCAGTAGGGGTACGGACCGCCCCGCGCCGGAGGGCCGGCGGCCCGGTTCGGTCACTCCGTGTCGTCCTTGTCCGAGCTCTGCGTGTCAGCCGTCAAGTGAGTCGAGGGCCTTTCCGATGAGCGCGGTGCGGTCGGCCGCCGCGGCGAGGTGTTCCAGGCCGAAGCCCAGCAGCACGGTGTCGTCGGTGGTGACCGCCCCGTAGGTCTGGAAGAGCGTGCCGGTGCGCGCCCAGCCCTTCAGCACGGCCGGGCTGCCCGGGGGCGGTCCGGCGGCCCGCCAGGCACCGAGGGAGGTCTCGAAGCCCTCGGTCTGGGTGGCAGTGCCGCCCACGACGAGCGAGGCCTCGTCGGCGAGGACGCCGTGGCCGCCGCTGCCCGGGTCGGTGACGTAGCCGAGGGAGACCTCCACGGTCTTCCCGGCGTGGGCGCTCAGGTCGAACTCCACCTGCTGCCAGCCGCTGGAGGCGCCGGTGAGGGCGTTCCAGGAGCCGGTGGTGCCGGTCGCGGTGCACCCGTCCGCCGTGAGGGTCAGGTAGTGCCGCAGCTGCGGGTGCTCCCCGATGTAGTAGCCGGCCGCGCACTCGGCGGGCACGGCGGTGCCGGTGGCGCCGCCGGCCTCGGGCAGGGTCGTCCAGTCGTCGGCCCCGGCCGTGCGGATCTCGACCAGCGCGTTGTCGTAGCCCGGTTCGGTGTCCCACAGCAGCCGGGTGCGCAGGGCGGGCCGGTCGGCGGCGGTGACACCGGTGAGGTCGATGGTGCGGGTGAGGCGCTTGTAGGCGTCGTCGGTGTGGACGGCGGCCGCCATGCCCGTGCCCGCGTACGGCCCGTACGGGTTGACGGTCCCCGCGAACCGTCCCGCTCCCGCGCTCGCGAACTGCGGGTACGTGGCGGGGGGCAGCTCGTCGGAGGTGACGCCGTAGGTGCCGGCCCGGTCCAGCGGGTTGCCGGGGGCGCCGGTGAGCGGCGCGCTGTATCCGAGGAGCGCTCCGGCACCGTCGAATCCGGTGGCGCCGGGGGTGGAGGTGCGCGAGTGGGCGCCCAGGTAGTACTGGCTGAAGTCGTCGGACGGGGTGCCGTCGCCGAGGTCGACGCTGCCGCCGGCCAGTTCGCCGGCCTCGATGAGCTTGCCGCCCTCGTTGAGGAAGGCGCGCAGCTCCAGCTGGGTCGGGTTGCCGGGGACGCTCGCGCCCGTGTAGTGGACGACCGTGCCGAAGTGGCTCAGCACGCCGAGCGCGTCGGGCGCGCCCTGTGTGGCGACGTCCCAGACGAGGGCCCTGCGGCCGTTGGCCCTGAGCGCGTCCACGTAGGTCTGCGCCAGGGTGGCGGTGACGCCCTCCTCGGCGACGACGAGGGTGTCGGCCCGCGGCCGCTCGGCGACCGTGTAGGTGAAGTGCGCGCTGGAGACCTTCCGGCCGCCGGCGCTCTCGCCGGTGAACCACACCTCGACCTCGTCGCCGGGTTCGCCGTGGCGGACCTTCGCCCGGTACTCGTCGTAGAAGAGGTCGTCCTCGCCGCCGTAGGTCTCGCCGCCCTTCCAGGGCCTGAGTGCCTGGCCGTGGGTGCGGCCGCCGTTGACGCGGTACCTGAGTTCCTTGTCGCGGACCGCCTTGCGCACGACGACGGAGACCTCCTGGTCCGCGCCGCGTCCGTACGACGTGGTGAAGCCCGCCGGGGTGAAGTCGGGGGCGGCCAGTCCGACGGAGGACTTCGGCCGGTCGGGGCGGGCGGCGCTCTCGGCGACGGAGAGCGCGAAGGGGACGTTCTTCTCGAACTCCTGCTGGATCAGCTTCTCGTCGTCCGGGAAGTTGAACACCGACTGGCAGTCGGCGGCGTTCCACTGGTCGTCCGGGAAGAGGTTCGAGGCCGTCTGGCAGGTCGACATCTCGGGGGTGAACATCGCGGTGCCGTTGACGTTGGAGGCGTGGCCGTCGGCCTCGCCGTTGGTGGTGTACAGCTCCGAGGAGACCTGCGGGCGGTAGCCGGGGATCGCGGAGTTCTCCGGGGTGCCGGCGAGCGCCCGGTACGCGACGTCGTCCGGGGTGTCGGTGGCGACCTGCCAGCCGACGCCGTAGAGGAGGAGTTCGGCCGCGGAGTGGTAGTTGATGCCGTAGGCGAAGCCGACGCGCTTCTCGAAGGCGTCGAGCGCCTTGGTCTCGGGCTCGGAGTTCGGGCCCGCGCCACGGTAGGTCTGGCTGGTGGCATTGGGGGACGAGCCCTCGTCGTCGTAGCCCCACTTGTAGGCGAAGTTGCGGTTGAGGTCGACGCCGTCGCCGGTGCGGATCTCGCCGTCGGCGTTGACGTCGCGCAGGTTCTTGCGCCACAGGCGGTTGGCGGGGTCCTGGAAGGTGTGGTCGTAGCCGTCGGGGTTGGCCGACAGGACGAACCACAGCTCGGTCGAGTCGACGAGCTTCCTGACGCGCCGGTCGGTGCGGTAGGTGTCGAGGTAGTGGTGCATCAGCCGCCGGGTCATCTCCGGGGTGATCCACTCGCGCGCGTGCTGATTGGACATGTACAGCACCGAGGGTCTGGAGCCGTCCGCGGTCTTCTTCGCGTTCTTGGTGAGCTTGAGCGCGAGGATGTCCTGGCCGCGGACCGTCTTCCCGATGGAGACGACCTTGGTGAGGCCGGGGTTCTGCCGGGCGGTGCGGAGGATCTCCTCCTTGAGGCCGCCGCTGCCGCTGTACGGCCGGAACACGCCGTCGGCCGCGGCCGCCACGCGGTTCTCGGCTCTGGCGGAGAGGGTGTGCTCGGTGAGCGGGACGCCCTGCTTCTCCAGCTTCCGCGCCTGGTCGTCGGTGAGGTACACCTCGACGGTGGCGGTGCCCCGTCCGGTCGCCCGCTCACTGAGCTCGTGGCCGTCCTGGCCGGCCGCCAGCAGCAGGGGTACCTGCTGCTGGGTGACCTCGGCGCGGAAGACCTTGACCTCGTCGGCGTCGGAGGTGCCGGGGGAACTTCCGGGCTGTGCCCGGGCGATGGGTGCGATGCTCGCTCCGCCGATCAGGAGCGCGCCGACAGCGAGGATCGATCTCGCTCTACGTCTCATGGACCCCCCTTGCGTGGGTCCGCCACGGCGGCGGACAGAGTCAGGCTCATGACTGTTCATGATCGAGTCAAGGGTGCGTCAAAATGGCGCCGTGGGGCGGTAGTTGGCGCCGAGGCGGGTGTTCACGGGAGGGACGGGGCCGGCGTTGCGGGGGTGGCCACGGGGGTGACCGCGCCGGTGCGGCGGGGTTCTCGGGGGGCGCGGCGGGAGGTGGCCGTGCCGGTGCGGTGGGGGTGACCGCTTCGTGCGGCGAGGGTGGCCGTGCCGTGCGGCGGGAGGGACCGCGCGGGTGGCCGGGCCGGTGCCGGCCACCCGCTGAGGGCGGTCGGCACCGGCGAGTCGCCACCGCGTACCGGCCGTCCGGGCCGGGTCCGGCCCGGACGGGACGTCGGCGCGGACATCCGGCGGGGACATCGGCCGGCAGGGCGGGCGGCCCCGGCCGGTCGGGCGGTCAGCCCCGGTCGGGCGGCCCCGGCCGGTCGGCCCTGGCAGGTCAGCCCCGGTCGGGCGGTCAGCCCACCAGGTTGTCGGCGAGTTCCTCGCTGAGGTTGGCGTCCGTGCCCGGGATGCCGAGGTCCGAGGCCCGCTTGTCGGCCATCGCCAGCAGTCGGCGGATCCGGCCGGCGACCGCGTCCTTGGTCAGCGGCGGGTCGGCGAGCGCGCCCAGCTCCTCCAGGGAGGCCTGCTTGTGATCCATGCGCAGCCGGCCGGCCGCCGCCAGGTGCTCGGGCACCTCGTCGCCGAGGATCTCCAGGGCGCGCTGGACGCGGGCACCGGCGGCGACGGCGGCCCGGGCGGAACGGCGCAGGTTGGCGTCGTCGAAGTTGGCGAGGCGGTTCGCCGTGGCGCGCACCTCGCGGCGCATCCGGCGCTCCTCCCAGGCCAGCACCGACTCGTGGGCGCCGAGGCGGGTGAGCAGCGCGCCGATCGCGTCCCCGTCGCGGACCACGACCCGGTCGACCCCGCGCACCTCACGGGCCTTCGCGGCGATCGACAGCCGGCGGGCGGCGCCGACCAGCGCGAGCGCGGCCTCGGGACCCGGGCAGGTGACCTCCAGGGAGGAGGACCGGCCGGGCTCGGTGAGCGAACCGTGCGCCAGGAAGGCCCCGCGCCAGGCCGCCTCCGCGTCGCAGGTGGCCCCGGAGACCACCTGCGGGGGCAGCCCGCGGATGGGGCGTCCGCGGCCGTCCACCAGACCGGTCTGGCGGGCCAGCTGGTCACCGCCCGCCACCACCCGTACGACGTAACGCGAGCCGCGGCGCAGACCGCCGGGCGCCATCACGATCAGCTCCGAGCTGTGACCGAAGATCTCCAGGATGTCGCGCTTGAGCCGGCGGGCCGCCATCGCCGTGTCCAGCTCCGCCTCGATCACGATGCGCCCGCTCACCAGGTGGAGGCCGCCGGCGAACCGCAGAACGGCGGAGACCTCCGCCTTCCTGCAGCAGGTCCGGGTGACGGGGAGCCGGGAGATCTCGTCCTTCACCGCTGCCGTCATCGCCATGGGCCGATCCTTCCATGCATCCGAAAAATACGGTCGTACGCGGCGGCCAACAGCTCCGGGTCGTGCCTCGGGGTGCCGTCGGGCCGGGCCACCGGCGCCAGCTCGACCGCGGCCCCGAACCGCTTGGCGGCATCGGTCAGGGAGTCGCGGTCGGGCACGGCGGCCTCGTCGGCCAGCACCACGTCCAGGGCGAGTTTAGGGGCGTGTCGTCCCAAAACCTCCAAATGACGCTGCGGGGAGAAGCCCTCGGTTTCTCCCGGCTGCGGCGCGAGATTGAGTGAGAGTACCCGGCGTGCCTTCGTCTCGGTGAGCGCGTCCAGCAGTTCGGGCACCAGCAGGTGCGGGATGACCGACGAGAACCAGGAACCGGGTCCGAGCACCACCCAGTCCGCGTCGAGGACGGCCGCCACCGCCTCCGGGACGGCCGGCGGGTCGGACGGCACGAGGTGCACGGACTGCACCTCACCGGTGGTGAGCGCGACGGTCGCCTGCCCGCGCACGGTGTCGACGTCCTCGGGGCGGGCCGGATCGTGCCCCTTGACCAGTGCCTGGAGCTCCAGCGGCACGGCGGACATGGGCAGCACGCGTCCCTGTGCGCCGAGGAGCTTGCCGACCAGGTCCAGGGCCTGGACGTGGTCGCCGAGCTGCTCCCACAGGGCGACGATCAGCAGGTTGCCGACGGCGTGGCCGTTGATCTCGCCCTGCGACTGGAAGCGGTGCTGGACGACCCGGGCCCAGGTCTGGCCCCATTCGTCGTCGCCGCACAGGGCGGCCAGGGCCTTGCGCAGGTCGCCGGGGGGCAGCACGCCCAGTTCGTCGCGCAGCCGCCCGCTGGAACCGCCGTCGTCGGCCACCGTGACGACCCCCGTGAGGTCGCCGGTGATCCGGCGCAGCGCGGTGAGCGACGCGGACAGCCCCATGCCGCCGCCGAGGGCGACGACCTTGGGCTGGGCGCCGCGGCGGCGCGGTCTGGCACCGCGGGCCTCGACCGGCCGGCCCGTGCGCCCTTCCGGCACCGTTCTGCGCAGCCTGCCCAGCCGCGGAGTGCGTCCCGTCATTCCCGTCCCATGTCCCGGTGCACGACCACCGTCTCCACGCCCTCGGCCGCGAGGCGCGCGGCGAGCTTCTCCGACATCGCCACCGAGCGGTGCTTGCCGCCCGTGCAGCCGACCGCGATGGTCACGTAGCGCTTGCCCTCGCGGCGGTAGCCGGCGGCGACCAGCTGGAGGAGCTCGGTGTACCGGTCGAGGAACTCCTTTGCCCCGGGCTGGTTGAGGACGTATCCCGAGACCTCCTCGTTCAGCCCGGTGAAGGGGCGCAGTTCCGGGACCCAGTGCGGGTTGGGCAGGAAGCGCATGTCCACGACCAGGTCGGCGTCCACGGGGAGGCCGTACTTGAAGCCGAAGGACATCACGGTGGCCCGCAGTTCGGGCTCCTCGTCGCCGGCGAACTGGGCGTCCATCTTGGCGCGCAGCTCGTGCACGTTGAGGCTGGAGGTGTCGATCACCAGGTCGGCGTCGCCGCGCAGCTCGCGCAGCAGTTCGCGCTCGGCGGCGATGCCGTCCACGATCCGGCCGTCGCCCTGGAGGGGATGCGGGCGGCGCACGGACTCGAAGCGGCGGACCAGGGCGTCGTCGGAGGACTCCAGGAACACGATCCGCCGGGTGACGCCCTTGGCCTCGAGGTCGGCGAGGGACTCGCGGAGGTTGTCGAAGAACCGGCGGCCGCGCACGTCGACGACGACCGCGATCCGCGCCACGTTGCCCTGGGAGCGGGCGCCCAGCTCCACCATGGTGGGGATCAGGGCGGGCGGGAGGTTGTCGACGACGAACCAGCCGAGGTCCTCCAGACACTTGGCGGCCGTCGAGCGGCCGGCCCCGGACATGCCGGAGATGATCACCAGCTCGGGGATGGCCGCCTCGGGGATCCCGGGCGGCGTGACGTCGGTACTCACCTGTGCTCCGTCTTCGTGACCTGCGGTGGGCGCGGCGCCGGGGGCGTCCACGGGGTGTTCGGCCCCGGCGGGGACCACGTCGTGCCGGGGGTGGTGCCGGGGGCGGTCCTCGCCGGTCCGGCTGTGTTCCTGCTGGGGGGTGACCCCCGCCGTCGCGGGCGGCGCCGTGGGCGTGGGTTCTCGCTCCGGTGCGGGTGGTGCGTCGTGCTCGGTCATGTCTCCTGCCCCCGTCGGTCTTCCGGGGCGCCCGCGGACACGGGCTCCCCGGAGGAGCCCGCCGTCGTGTCGGGCTCCTCCTCCATGATCTCCCCGGTCGCCGTGTTCACGGCGGGTGCGGGCGGAGCCGCCCGGGCGAAGGCCGCGGCGATCGTCTCGGCCGTCTTGCGGCCGATGCCGGGCACCTCGCAGATCTGGTCGATCGTCGCCGAGCGCAGCCTCTTCACCGAACCGAAGTGCTTGATGAGCGCCTGCTTGCGCGTCTCGCCGAGACCCGGCACGTCGTCCAGCGGGCCGGCGCGGAACCGCTTGGCCCGCTTGGTCCGTTGGTAGGTGATCGCGAAGCGGTGCGCCTCGTCACGGACCCGCTGGAGCAGGTAGAGGCCCTCGCTGCTGCGGGGCAGGACCACGGGGTCGTCGTCGTCCGGCAGCCAGACCTCCTCCAGGCGCTTGGCGAGGCCGCAGACGGCGATGTCGTCGATGCCCAGTTCGTCCAGCGCCCGCCGGGCCGCCGCCACCTGGGGCTGTCCGCCGTCCACGACGACGAGCTGGGGCGGGTAGGCGAACCGCTTGGGGCGGCCGTCGTCCTCGGTGAGGCTGTCGGCGACCGGGCCGTCGGCGGCCCCGGCGGAAAGCCCGGCGGAGTCGGCGGTCCCGGTGGCGTCCGCGTCGGCGGCTCCGCCGGTGGCGTCGGCGTCGGTCCACTCCCCCGTCCGCTCCTTGTCCGCGAGGTAGCGGCGGAAGCGGCGGGTGATCACCTCGTGCATCGAGCGGACGTCGTCCTGGCCCTCGAAGCCCTTGATCTGGAAGCGGCGGTACTCGCTCTTGCGGGCCAGGCCGTCCTCGAAGACGACCATGGAGGCCACGACGTCGTCGCCCTGGAGGTGCGAGATGTCGTAGCACTCGATGCGCAGCGGGGCGCTGTCCAGATCCAGGGCGTCGGCGATCTCCTCCAGCGCGCGCGAGCGCGTGGTGAGATCGGAGGCGCGCCTGGTCTTGTGCAGGGCGAGGCCCTGCTGGGCGTTGCGCTCCACGGTCTCCATCAGGGCCCGCTTGTCGCCGCGCTGGGGGATGCGCAGCGAGACGTGGGACCCGCGGCGGCCGGTGAGCCACTCCTGGACCGGTTCCAGCGGGTCGGGCAGGGCGGGGACCAGGACCTCCTTGGGCACCGCGTCGCCGGTCTCCTCGCCGTAGAGCTGCTGGAGGGCGTGTTCGACGAGGGCGCCGGTGGTGATCTCCTCGACCTTGTCGGTGACCCAGCCGCGCTGGCCGCGGATGCGTCCGCCGCGGACGTGGAAGATCTGGACGGCCGCCTCCAGCTCGTCCTCGGCGACCGCGATCAGGTCGGCGTCGGTCGCGTCGGCGAGCACGACCGCGTTCTTCTCCATGGCCTTCCTCAGGGCCCCGATGTCGTCGCGCAGGCGGGCGGCCCGCTCGTACTCCATCTCCTCGGCCGCCTCCGCCATCTGCTTCTCCAGACGGCGCAGATGGGCTCCGGTGCGACCGGTCATGAAGTCGCAGAACTCGTCCGCCAGCTCCCGGTGGTCGTCGGGCGAGATCCGGCCGACGCAGGGCGCGGAGCACTTGCCGATGTAGCCGAGCAGGCAGGGCCGGCCGGTGCGGGCGGCGTTCTTGAAGACGCCGGCCGAGCAGGTGCGGACGGGGAAGACGCGCAGGAGGAGGTCGACGGTGTCCCGGATCGCCCACGCGTGCGCGTACGGCCCGAAGTACCTGACGCCCTTCTTCTTGTGGCCGCGCATCACCTGCACGCGCGGGAACTCCTCGTTCATCGTCACCGCGAGGTACGGGTAGCTCTTGTCGTCGCGGTACTTGACGTTGAACCGGGGGTCGTACTCCTTGATCCAGGAGTACTCCAGCTGGAGCGCCTCGACCTCCGTGGACACCACGGTCCACTCGACGGACGCGGCCGTCGTGACCATCGTGCGGGTGCGCGGGTGGAGGCCCGCCAGGTCCTGGAAGTAGTTCGCCAGGCGCTGGCGCAGGCTTTTCGCCTTTCCGACGTAGATCACCCGGCGGTGCTCGTCGCGGAATCGGTACACCCCGGGAGAGTCGGGGATCTGCCCCGGCTTGGGGCGGTAGCTGGAGGGGTCGGCCATGTCTCACACCCTACTGGCGTGTGGTGACAGTCCGGCGGGGCTGTGGACGACGGCGCCGGGCGTGCGGGGCAAGGGCGCCGACTCGGCCACGGCGGCACCGCGTTCCCGCGGCACCTGTTGTCGGGACCATGTCGACACGCTTCAATGCGGGGAGACTCCGGGCGGTGAACCCCGCGCTGCGAAGGGGAGGGCGCGCCCGCGTCGCCGGGGCGGCCCGGACACCCGCGCGAACGGTCCGACCGGCCGTCGCGAGCATTCACAGAGAGGCCCCCGCATGCCGCATGCCCCAGAGCACGTGGACGCCGACGCGCACACCGCCGCGGAGACCTCGGCGGGGACCTGCCCGAGGGCCGGTGTGACGGCCGGCGCCCGGCCCGGCCCCGGTGCCGCGGCCGAACTGGACGGGGCCTTGAGCGGCGGCCCCTTCCACGTCGCCCTGCGCGCCGCGATCGCCGCCCGGGGGCTGCCCCTGCAGCGCGTCCAGCACCATCTGTCGCGGCACGGGGTCAAGGTCGGGGTCACGAGCCTGAGCTACTGGCAGCAGGGGGCCCGGCGCCCGCAGCGCCCGGAGTCGCTGCGGGCCGTGCGCGCCCTGGAGGAGATCCTCCGGTTGCCGGACGAGTCCCTGATCCGGCTGCTCGCGGAGGCCGACGGGAAGGCGCCCGCCGGACAGCCGGCCGGCCGCACGTACCGGTCGCTCCTGGAGGCCTCGGACGTCCTGGAGAAGCTCCTCGTCGAATGGGGGCGCCCCCCGGACGACGGGCTGCACGCCCTGGGCCACCACGAGCGGGTCCGCATCGGGGCCTGCCGGGAACTGCTGGAACGCGAGTCGCAGCATGTCGTCCGCGCCCGCCGCGACGGCGTCGACCGTTTCGTCGCCGTCCACCACGGGAACCCCGGCTGCGCCCCGGAACGGATGTCCGTGCACGCCCTGGAGAACTGCCGGACCGGCCGCGTCCGCCGGCACCACGACACCGGCGTCCTGGTGGCCGAGTTCCTCTTCGACACCCGCCTGCGCGCCGGCGACACCTTCCTCTTCGGCTACGGCGTCGAGGACGGCACCGCCGGGGCCGCCCACGAGTACGTCCGCGGCTTCGACGCCCCCGGTGGCCAGTACGCCCTGCAGGTCCGGTTCGCCGAGAGCGCCGTGCCGGTGCGCTGCCACCGCTTCGCACGGCACTCGCCCGCGGCCCCGCGCGGCAGCCGTCAGGAACTTGTCCTCAGCGGGCGCCACCGCTCGGTGCACCTCGTCGAGCCGCGGGTGCGGTCGGGCATGGTGGGCATCGGGTGGGACTGGGAGTGAACGAGGGGGCCTCGGCCGGTCAGACGGCCGGCCCCGAAACGATCTTGCCGTTCTCGGTCCTGACCGGGAGCTCGTTCAGCGGCACGGTCGCCGGTGCCCGCAGCACCTCGCCGGTCGTGGCGTCGAACTCGCTGCCGTGGCAGGGACAGATCAGGGTCGTCCCCTCGAGCTTGTTGATGGGGCACCCCGCGTGCGTGCAGATCGAGCTGTACGCCTTCAGCTCGCCGGCCGCGGACCGGCTGACCACCACGTTGTGGTCCCGGTGGAGCATGGCGCCCCCCTTCGCGACCTCGTCGGCCGCGCCCAGTTCGACGGGCGCGGTCGGGGTGGCGGGCGCGGTGGTCCCGCCGGTCGGCGAACAGGCGGCCAGACCGAGGCCCGCGGCCGGTGCGAGGGCCGCTCCCCGCAGGACGGTACGGCGGGTCGCTGACGGGCGGGCGGGCATGCGCATCTCCAGGGTCCGGGGCGGGGCGGGGGCCGACGGTGCGGGACCGCCGTACGGTACGCGGCCTGCGGGCCCGCCGCCCCGCGCACGATACCGGCCGGGAGCGGGGCGGACGGAGGCGGGTTGCCACGGAATGCCACGGGTTGCGCCGAAGCGGTCGTCACGGGGCGCACGGGGAAGGGTGGCGGTGGCCGGGGCGGAGCGCGCGGCCTCGCGGGGCGGGGCGGGGCGCGGCGCGGGAACGCTTGCGTCGGCGTGTACGTCCGCCGTCCGCCGCGCGGGAGGAGCTGTCCGTCGTTCACCGTACGGGGAACCGTGTCCGAACCCCCGGGCTTCGTGGGACCCTTGGCCCCCGACAGCCCGAGCGGTGTGCTCGGCGAGCCACCGGAGAGGAACCGCCCCGTGATCGTCGTCGCCGGTGAGGCCCTGATCGACCTGGTACCGCAGGGCACTGGCGCCCTCGCGGCTCTGCAGCCGGCCCTCGGCGGCGGCCCGTACAACACGGCCGTGGCGCTGGGCCGCCTCGGCTCCGCGACCGCGTTCTGCTCCCGCGTCTCCTACGACGCCTTCGGCGAGGCGCTCCTCGAGGGGCTGCGCGACGCGGGGGTGGACGTGTCGGCGGTGCAGCGGGGCGCGGAGCCGACCACCCTCGCGGTGGCCACGCTCGACGGGAACGGCTCGGCCGCCTACTCGTTCCACGTCGAGGGCACCGCGGACCGGCTGTTCACCGCTCCCGCGGGTCTGCCCGCCGGCAGCCGCGCGGTGTCCTTCGGCACCTGTTCGCTGGTGCTGGAGCCGGGCGCGAGCGCGTACGAGGAGCTGATGCGCACGGCGGCGGCCCGGGGCCTCTTCACCGCCCTGGACCCGAACGTCCGGCCCGGTCTGATCCCCGACGCCGACGCCTACCGGGCGCGCTTCAGGAGCTGGCTGCCCTCGGTGTCCCTGCTCAAGCTCTCCGAGGAGGACGCCCTCTGGCTGGGCGGCACCCCGCGCGACTGGCTGGCCGCCGGGCCCTCCGCCGTCGTGATCACGCACGGCGGCGACGGGCTGACCGCCTTCACCCGGGACGGCTCCGTGTACCCGGTGCCCGGCGAGAAGGTCGACGTCGTGGACACCATCGGCGCCGGCGACACCGTGAACGCGGCTCTGCTGCACGCCCTTTCGGTCCAGGACGCCCTCTCCCCGCAGGCTCTCGCGGACCTGGGCCGGGACGGCTGGGAACGGCTGCTGCGCTTCGCGGCCCGCGCGGCGGCGGTCACCTGCTCGCGGGCGGGCGCGGAACCGCCGTACGCCTCGGAACTCGGCGAGCTGTGAGACGGCGGCGCCCCGTGGGGAACTCCCCACGGGGCGCCGCCGTTCCTTCTACTTCTTCGTCGCCTTCTTCGCGGCCGTCGTCTTCTTCGTGGTCGTGGCCGTGGCCTTCTTCGCGGTGCCGGCGACGGCGGCCCTCGCGGTCGCCGTCTTCCTCGGCGCCGCCTTGGCCGCGACCGTTTTCTTCGCCGTCCCGCGCGGGGCCTTGACCGCCTGCGCGTCGCTGACGCGGTCGCCGAGGACCTCGCGCAGGAACTTGCCGGTGTGGCTGGCCGGGACCCCGGCGACCTCCTCCGGCGTGCCCTCGGCGACGACGACGCCACCGCCCGCGCCACCCTCGGGCCCCATGTCGACGACCCAGTCGGCGGTCTTGATCACATCGAGGTTGTGCTCGATGACGATGACCGTGTTGCCCTTCTCCACGAGGCCGGAGAGGACCTTCAGGAGCTTGCTGATGTCCTCGAAGTGCAGGCCCGTGGTCGGTTCGTCCAGGACGTAGACCGTGCGGCCGGTGGAGCGGCGCTGGAGCTCGCTGGCGAGCTTGACGCGCTGTGCCTCACCGCCGGACAGGGTGGTCGCGGACTGGCCGAGCCGGACGTAGCCGAGGCCGACGTCCTTGAGGGTGTTGAGGTGGCGGGCGATCGCGGGGACGGCCTCGAAGAACCCGGTCGCCTCCTCGATCGGCATGTTCAGGACGTCGGCGATGGACTTGCCCTTGTAGTGGACCTCGAGGGTCTCCCGGTTGTAGCGGGCGCCGTGGCAGACCTCGCACGGGACGTAGACGTCCGGGAGGAAGTTCATCTCGATCTTGATCGTGCCGTCGCCCGCGCAGTTCTCGCAGCGGCCGCCCTTGACGTTGAAGGAGAAGCGGCCGGGCAGGTAACCGCGGACCTTGGCCTCGGTGGTCTCGGCGAACAGCTTGCGGACGTGGTCGAAGACGCCGGTGTAGGTCGCCGGGTTGGACCGCGGGGTGCGGCCGATGGGCGACTGGTCGACGTGGACGACCTTGTCGACGAGGTCGTCGCCGTCCACGCGCGTGTGGCGCCCCGGCACGTTCCTCGCGCCGTTCAGTTCGCGGGCCAGGTGCGTGTACAGGATGTCGTTGACCAGGGTCGACTTGCCGGAGCCGGAGACGCCCGTGACCGCGGTGAAGACGCCGAGCGGGAAGGAGACGTCGATGTCCCGCAGGTTGTTCTCGCGGGCCCCGCGCACCGTGAGCTGCCGGGACGGGTCGCGCGGACGCCGGAGGTCGGGCAGCGGGATGGCCTTCTTGCCGGACAGGTACTGCCCGGTCTGCGACGCGTCGTTGGCGAGCAGCTCCTTCAGGGAGCCGCTGTGCACCACCTTGCCGCCGTGCTCGCCCGCGCCGGGGCCGATGTCGACGATCCAGTCGGCGACCTTGATGGTGTCCTCGTCGTGCTCGACGACGATGAGCGTGTTGCCCATGTCGCGCAGCCGGACGAGGGTCTCGATCAGGCGGTGGTTGTCGCGCTGGTGCAGGCCGATGGAGGGCTCGTCGAGGACGTACAGCACGCCGACGAGACCGGAGCCGATCTGGGTGGCCAGGCGGATGCGCTGGGCCTCGCCGCCGGAGAGCGTGCCGGCGGCGCGGTTGAGCGAGAGGTAGTCCAGGCCGACGTCGACCAGGAACCGCAGGCGCTCGTTGACCTCCTTCAGGACGCGCTCGGCGATCTTCTTGTCGCGCGCGTCGAGCTTCAGCTCGCCCAGGAAGTCCGCGCAGTCGCTGATCGACATGGCGGCGACCTCGGCGATGGACTTCCCCATGACCGTGACCGCGAGGACGATCGGCTTGAGGCGGGTGCCCTCGCAGGTGGGGCAGGGCACCTCGCGCATGTAGCCCTCGAAGCGCTCGCGGCTGGCGTCGCTCTCGGCCTCGGTGTGCCGGCGCTTGACGAACGGGACGGCGCCCTCGAACGGCGTCGTGTACACGCGCTCGCGGCCGTACCGGTTGCGGTAACGGACCTCGATCTGCGTCTTGTGGCCCTGGAGGAGGGCCTTCCTGGCGCGCTGCGGCAGACCCGCGAAGGGGATGTCGGTGCGGAATCCCAGGGCGTCCGCGAGGGCGCCGATCAGGCGGCCGAAGTATTCCTTGGTGTGCCCGTGGGACCAGGGGTGGATGGCGCCCTCGTCGAGGGACTTGTCCTCGTCGGGGACGATCAGCTCGGGGTCGACCTCCATGCGCGTGCCGATGCCGGAGCAGTCGGGGCAGGCGCCGAAGGGCGAGTTGAAGGAGAAGGAGCGGGGCTCCAGCTCCTCGAAGGACAGGTCGTCGTACGCGCAGTACAGGTGCTCGGAGTACATGCGCTCGCGCTCGGGGTCGTCCTCGGGCAGGTCGACGAAGTCCAGCACGACCATGCCGCCGGACAGGCCGAGGGCGGTCTCGACGGAGTCGGTGAGGCGGCGCTTGGCGGACTCCTTCACCGTGAGGCGGTCGATGACCACCTCGATGGTGTGCTTCTCCTGCTTCTTCAGCGTGGGCGGGTGGGAGAGCTGGACGGTCTCGCCGTCCACCCGCGCGCGGCTGTAGCCCTTGGTCTGGAGGTCGGCGAACAGGTCGACGAACTCGCCCTTGCGCTCGCGGACCAGCGGCGACAGCACCTGGAAGCGGCTGCCCTCGGGCAGCTCCAGCACCTTGTCGACGATGGCCTGCGGCGACTGGCGCGAGATGGGGCGGCCGCACTCGGGACAGTGCGGCTTGCCGATGCGCGCGAAGAGCAGGCGCAGGTAGTCGTAGACCTCGGTGATGGTGCCGACCGTGGAGCGCGGGTTGCGCGAGGTCGACTTCTGGTCGATCGAGACGGCCGGGGAGAGGCCCTCGATGAAGTCGACGTCCGGCTTGTCCATCTGCCCGAGGAACTGCCGGGCGTAGGAGGAGAGGGACTCGACGTAGCGCCGCTGCCCCTCGGCGAAGATCGTGTCGAAGGCCAGCGAGGACTTGCCCGACCCCGACAGGCCCGTGAAGACGATGAGCGAGTCGCGCGGCAGGTCGAGCGAGACATTCTTGAGGTTGTGCTCGCGCGCGCCACGGACGATGAGACGGTCGGCCACGCCGGTCCGCACCTTTCTTGAGAGAAGTGACAGGGGCGGGGCCCCCGTCCTTCTCAGACTAGGGGGAGCCACTGACAACGCCGGTCGGATTCACGGGTTGACAACAATCCCCTGCACTCCAGCATGCCCGACGCCGCCCACGACCTTATAGCACGTGTATTCGATTTAAGGGCGGCTGCCGATTTCCTTCACCCGAAGGAGTGACGAAGCTAAGGTCAGCACCATGATTGATCACGCTCATGACCTGGCGTCTGTACGTGACGCGACCGAACGGCTGCTCACCGCGGTCGCCGCACTGGACGACGTGTCCGTGACGCAGCCCTCACGCCTGCCCGGCTGGAGCCGCGGCCACGTCCTCGCCCACCTGGCCCGCAACGCCGACGCCCTGGTGAACGTCCTCCAGGGCCGCCCCATGTACGTCGACGCCGCCGTGCGGGACGCCGACATCGAGCGGGACGCACCGCGCCCCCCGGACGTCCAGCTCGCGGACGTCCGGGAGAGCGCCGACCGCTTCCAGGAGGCCGCCGCCGTCCCCGCGGACTGGTCGCGCACGGTCGAGCTGCGCAACGGCGTCACCGACTCGGCGGCGCGGGTGCCCTTCCGGCGCTGGGCCGAGGTGGAGCTGCACCACGTGGACCTCGGGATCGGCTACGAGCTGGAGGACCTGCCGGAGGAGTTCGTCGCGCGGGAGATCGACTTCCTCGCGGACCGCTTCGGCGGCCACGCGGACGTACCGTCGACGGGCTTGCGCAGCGACGAGGGCGGGACCTGGACCACGGGCGGCGGCGCGCCCGGCGGGCCCGTCGGCGTCCGGGGCCCCGCCGCGGACCTGCTCGGCTGGCTCTCGGGACGCCGTGACGGCTCCGCGCTGACGGTCGACGGCGGACCGCTCCCGGCCCTCCCCCCGCTATAGGCTGGCGGTCATGACGTACAGCGGAGAGGTGCGGGTCGGCGGCCCGGCGGACGTGCACGAGCTGAAGGACCTGATGATCACCAAGGTCGCGGTCGGTCCGATGGACAACAACGCCTATCTGCTGCGTTGCCGGGCCACGGACGAGCAGCTGCTGATCGACGCGGCCGACGACGCCCGGACGCTGCTCGGCACGATCGGTGACGACGGCATCGCCTCCGTCGTCACCACGCACCGTCACGGAGACCACTGGCAGGCGCTCGCCGAGGTCGTCGTGGCCACGCGCGCGCGTACGTACGCCGGCCGGGAGGACGCCGAGGGCATCCCGGTGCCGACCGACGTCCCGCTCGACGACGGCGACGTCGTCCGGGTGGGCGAGGTGCGCCTCACCGCGCGCCATCTCGTCGGACACACACCGGGCTCGATCGCCCTGGTGTACGACGACCCGCACGGGCATCCGCACGTGTTCACCGGCGACTGCCTCTTCCCGGGGGGTCCCGGAAGGACGACGAGCACGGCGGACTTCACGAGCCTGATGGACGGCCTGGAAGAGAAGATCTTCGGCTCCCTGCCGGACGAGACGTGGATCTATCCGGGCCACGGGAACGACACGACGCTCGGGGCCGAGAGGCCGCACTTGGGAGAGTGGCGCTCCCGCGGCTGGTGATCCGTCGATCCGTGCGGAACGACCGGCGCCGGACGCGCCGCACGCCATCTCCCGCCCCGAGGCGGAGACGAGACGGGACGAGACGGGGAGGCCGCCTCCGAAGGCTCCGAAGTGCCCCGGAGAACGACCTCCCTGACGCTACGACAGATGGCTCACCGAACCTGCGGGATTCAGCAGTACCGCCGCTCGGCCCGGGCGAAACCCGAACTGTAGCCGTCGGCGTAACCACGGGTGTAGTCGTTGCTGCTGAGGCTCCGCAGCCTCGAGTTCAGTCGACAGTCGTCCCTGGCATCCTGATAGCCGTCCCGGAACCCGTCCCTGAAGCCCTGCCGGTAGTCGCGCGGGCTGTTGACGGCCGCAGGCGCACTGGCGTGGGCCTCGGCCGGTGCGGCCGCTGAAGCCTGCTGCACGCCCACCGGCGCGAGGCCGAGGATGAGGACCGAGCAGGCGATGACGGAGCGTTTCCCGTGCCTAGCGGTCATGACTACCCCTTGGGTACATAGAGTGCGGGGGACCAATTTCCACACTAATGCCCCATATGGGTCACGCAACTTGCCACCCGTCGACGGTGGACGACGGACGCGATCGACTCGTACGGCGCCTTGTCCCCGTGGAGGTCGGACGCCGGTGAGGGGCGCCTGCCGGGAAGCCGGTGCTCACGCGAGACCGCGGCTCACGTGCTCGCCCGCCCCGCCCCCCGCCAGCGCCGCGACGCGCTCCACGGCGAACACGTAGCCCTGCACCCCGCAGCCCGCGATGACGCCGTCGGCGCGCAGCGAGACGTACGAGTGGTGCCGGAAGGACTCCCGCCGGTGGATGTTGGAGATGTGGACCTCCAGCACCGGCAGTCCGTCACAGGCGTTGAGCGCGTCGAGGATCGCGATCGACGTGTGCGAGTAGGCGCCGGGGTTGATCACGACGCCGCAGTGGTCGCGCCGCGCCTCGTGGATCCAGTCCACCAGCTCGCCCTCGTGGTTGGACTGCCGGAAGTCCACCGTGCCGCCGTGCGCCGCCGCGGCCTTCGCGCACAGCGCCTCGACGTCGGCGAGCGTGTCGGAGCCGTAGATCTCCGGCTGGCGCTGCCCCAGGAGGTTCAGGTTGGGGCCGTTGAGAATCATGAGGGGGGCGTTGGCCAGGGTGCGGGGCACGGTTCCTCCGGTCCGTTCGGCGTGGGGCGGGCCGTCGGACCGCCGTTCGGACCTGGTTTATCACGGTGAAACAGCGGGGCGGGAAGCCTAGTCTCACCGGTATGACCACCCCCTCGTACCCTCCCAAGCCCTCCCCCGGTGACCGCGTGGCCGTCCTCTCGCCGGCCGCCGGCCTGCCCGGTCTCTTCCCGGTCCCCCACGAACTGGGCCTGGAACGGCTGCGCGAGGAGTTCGGCCTCGAACCGGTCGAGTACCCGACGACCCGCACGATGGGCGCCACGCCTCGGGCGCGGGCCGACGACATCCACGCCGCTTTCGCCGACCCCGGCATCAAGGCGGTCATCGCGTCGATCGGCGGTGACGACCAGATCACCGTGCTGCCGCTGCTGGACCGTGAGTTGATCCGGGCCAACCCGAAGCCGTTCTTCGGCACGAGCGACAACACCAACCTGCTCGCCTTCCTGTACAGCACCGGGATCGTCGGCTATCACGGCGCGAGCGTGATGGTGCAGCTCGGGCGGCCGGTGGCCATGGACCCGCTGACCGCGGACTCCCTGCGGGCGGCCCTGTTCACCTCGGGCGCCTACGAGCTGCGGCCGGCCGAGCGCTGGAACGACGTCGAAGGCGACTGGGCCGACCCGGCGACCTTCGCGTCGGAGCCGGAGACCCGGCCGGGCACCGGCTGGATCTGGCGCAATGCCGACCGCGTCGTCGAGGGCCGTGGCTGGGGCGGCAACCTGGAGATCCTCTCCTGGCTCCTGATGGCCGACCGCGAGATCTCCCACGACCTGTCGGTCTACGACGGCGGCGTGCTGTTCCTGGAGACCTCCGAGGAACTCCCCGGCGCCACGGAGGTCTTCCGGATCCTGCGCGGCATGGGCGAGCGCGGCCTCCTCCAGCGGTTCTCCGCGCTCCTGATGGGCCGCGCCAAGACGTGGTCCTTCGAGCGCCCCAACGGTCCCGCGGAGGCCGCCCGCTACGCCGTGGAGCAGCGCGAAGCGGTCCTGAGCGCACTGGAGACGTATGCGCCCGCCACCCTCGCCGTCTTCGACGTGGACTTCGGCCACACGGACCCGCAGCTCGTCCTCCCCTACGGGGGGACGATCCGCGTCGACGGGCCCGCACGCCGCATCACCGTCACGTACTGAGCCCCGTACGGCCGCTGAGCCCCGTCGGCTGTGCCGCCGCCGCGCCGTGGAGGTTCCCTCCGGTCCTGCCGCCGAGCCCGGCCGGCCATCACCTCGGCGGAGTGCTCGGCGGCGCGCTCACGCCCCTCGCGGCCACGGCGTTCGCACAGCAGAAGCACGCGGAGCGCGTTCCCCGGGGGTGGGCGTGCATCTGACGGACATCTCCCTGCTCGGCCTCGGCCGCCTCCCCTGCTGCCGGGGACCCTGCCGGTACCCGCTCGGACGGAAGAGCCTAGGGATTGACCGCCAGCTCCAGGTACGCCGCGAACAGCACCAGGTGCACACCGCCCTGCAGCGGGGTCGCCCTTCCCGGAACGACCGTCAGGGAGCTGACGACGACGGTCAGTGCGAGCAGCACCATGTGGGTGGGGCCGAGGCCGAGGACGAGCGGGCCGGAGAGCCAGAGCGAGGCCAGGGCGACCGCGGGGATCGTCAGGCCGATGCTGGCCATCGCGGAGCCGAGTGCGAGGTTGAGGCTGGTCTGCACCCGGTCGCGGCGGGCGGAGCGCAGTGCGGCGATGGTCTCGGGGAGCAGCACGAGCAGCGCGATGATCACACCGACGACGGCGTGGTGGAGCCCGGCGGCCTCCACGCCGTCCTCGATCGTGGGCGAGACCCCTTTGGCCAGTCCGACCACGCCGACGAGGGCCAGGCCGAGCAGGCTCAGGCTGATCAGCGCGGTCCGGGACGAGGGCGCGGTGGCGTGGTCGTCCCCGGTGATCGTGTCGCCCTGCCGGGTGACCGGGAGGAAGTAGTCGCGGTGCCGGACGGTCTGGGTCGCCACGAACAGGCCGTACAGGATCAGCGAGGACAGGGCGGCGAAGGTGAGCTGGACGGTGGAGAACTCCGGGCCCGGCTTGCTGGTGGTGAAGGTCGGCAGGACCAGGCTGAGGGTGGCCAGCGTGGCGACGGTCGCCAGGGCCGCTCCGGTGCCCTCGGGGTTGAAGACCGCCGTGCCGTGGCGCAGGGAGGCCACGAGGAGGCACAGGCCGACGATGCCGTTGCAGGTGATCATCACGGCCGCGAAGACCGTGTCCCTCGCGAGGGTGGAGCTCTTGTCGCCGCCGTCCGCCATCAGCGTGACGATGAGCGCGACCTCGATGATCGTCACGGCGACCGCGAGGACCAGGGAGCCGAACGGTTCGCCGACGCGGTGCGCGACGACCTCGGCGTGGTGCACGGCCGCCAGGACCGCTCCGGCGAGGACGACCGTGACCAGGGCGACGACCGCGGGGGCGAGGTCTCGGCCCCAGGTCAGGGCCAGCAGGACGACGGCGAGCGCCGGCACGAGGGATGTCCAGCGGGTCGTGAGCGACCTGAGCCGAGCGGTCATGCAGCGATCGTCGCAGAGCGGTACGGGCTCCGCATTCCGTCCGGAGGGCCGGGAACAGCCGGGAGCGGCGCCCGGCGAATCGCCGCGCACCGCTCCCGGAGATGGTTCCCGCGCCGTCCGGTGTCAGACGTCGACGCTGTCCTTCGGGGCGCCTTCGTCCCCGGTCCGCGTCTCCTCGGCCGCCGCCTGCTTCCTGGAGGCCCGCAGGCTGGTGATCGTGGTGACGATCAGGACGGAGCAGATGACGCCGAGCGAGACCGGGATGCTGATCTCGGGGACGTGGACCCCGGACTCGTGCAGCGCGTGCAGCACCAGCTTGACGCCGATGAAGCCGAGGATGATCGACAGGCCGTAGCTGAGGTGGACGAGCTTCCTCAGCAGGCCGCCGATGAGGAAGTACAGCTGCCTCAGACCCATCAGCGCGAACGCGTTGGCGGTGAACACGATGTACGGGTCCTGCGTCAGGCCGAAGATCGCGGGGATCGAGTCGAGGGCGAACAGCACGTCGGTGGTGCCGATCGCGAGCATCACGACCAGCATCGGGGTCATGACCCGCTTGCCGTTCTGCTCGATCCACAGCTTGGTGCCGTGGTAGCGGTCGGCGACGCCGAACCTGCGCTCGGCGGCCTTGAGGAGCTTGTTCTCCTCGAACTCCTCGTCCTCCTCGTCCGCCCTGGCCTCCTGGATGAGCTTCCAGGCCGTCCAGATCAGGAAGGCGCCGAAGAGGTAGAACACCCAGGCGAAGCTGGCGAGGATCGCGGCACCCGCGGCGATGAAGATCGCCCGCAGGACCAGGGCGATGAGGACGCCGACGAGCAGGACCCGCTGCTGGTACTGCGAGGGGACGGCGAACTTCGCCATGATCAGGACGAAGACGAAGAGGTTGTCGACGCTGAGCGACTTCTCGGTGATGAAGCCCGCGAAGAACTCTCCGGCGGGCTGTCCCCCTCCGAAGAGGAGCAGCCCGAGCCCGAACAGGGCGGCCAGGGCGATCCAGACGACGGTCCAGATACCGGCTTCCTTGATCGACACGTCATGCGGCTTGCGGCCGATGAAGAAGTCGATCGCGATGAGGGCACTCAGGCCCACGATGGTCAGGACCCATAGGGTCACGGAAACATCCACTGCGCCTCCGGCAGTACGTAACGGCAGGTGATCAGCGTCGTCGCGCTGCCGGAGGTCTCTTCCACCCCGGGTCCCGGCGCACAGCATGCGCACGGGGCCGCACGGGCCGACGCCCCGGGATCGGTCCTGATCCGTATTGACGGGTACGTCGCAGCTGGTAGGGAGTACTCCCCTCCGTACGAAAAACAGTACCCAATCCCCAAGGAAAGGTAAAGGGATCGGTAAAACAAAGACCAAGTCCGCTGGTCAGGGCGCTTTACGGTCGCCCGGTGAAGCGGGGGAAGGGGTCAGCCCCGCCATGTCCGGCGGGCCGCGGCGACCTGTGCCAGGACCTGCTGGAGGACCTGGCTGCCGGACGGCACGAGGGCCGGCTCGTACGTCCAGGCGTGGCCGACCCAGGGATCGGCGAGGTGGTCGTCGGGCACCGGCGTCAGCCGCATCAGCCCGCGCCACAGCGGATCCAGCAACGGACCGTAACCGGCGGCGTCCTCGCGGTCGGCGACCATCATCAGATGGACGCCGACGGACGGGCCCTCGTCCGCGAGGTAGCGGAGCCGGGTCACGGCGCGGTCGTCGAAGCCGTAGGGGAAGCCGTTGACCACCAGGAGTTGCTGGGCGGTGTCGAAACCGGGCGGGAGCGAGTCGGCCGCACCCCCGCGCACCGCCATCTGCACCAGGTCGACGTGCTGGGTGAGGCGGGTGAGGACCTCCGTCACCCCGGCCGATCCCACCGCCGGCGGTGCCGCCAGGACCCCGCTGCGCACCAGCGGGGCGAGTGCCGGCGCGCCCGAACCGTCCGGGTCGACGACGTGCACGGTGAGCTCGTCGGCCGGGTGGACCGCCAGCAGCCGGGCCGTGTGCGCTACGGCCGAGTCCAGCGCGAGCCGGCGCAGCTCGTGGGAGTCGGGGAACGAGCCGTCGGGCGAGCCCGTCCGCCCGCTGTCGATCCACAGACCTCGCTCCAGCGGGAGGCGGATGAGCATGGGGACGCGCAGCCGGTCGCTCTCGGGAAGGTGCAGGTCGCCCAGGCGCAGCGCCATGGGCATCTCCATCGGGACGCGATAGGCGTGCCAGACGGGATTGTCCCAGCGCGCGAAGGCCGGCGGCAGCGCCGGCTCGACGACCTCGGCCTCGGCCACGAGCTGGGCGAGATCGCGGTCCAGCACCTGCCGGGCCTGGTCGACGAGCTGGGCGTGCTTGGCACGGGCGGTCTCGCGGGCGGCGTCGCCCTGGCCGCCGATCCGGCTGCGCGGGTCGGAGAGGACCTCGTCGAGTTCCCGCTCCCTGCGCGTGTCGGCGAAGTCGACGGCGCTGCGGTAGGCGGCCGTGGTGCGGGCGAGGTCCTCGAACATGCCCCAGACCTGGTTGTAGAGCCGCTCCTCCATGGACCAGCCGGTGGCGTCGCCGGCGACCGGCCGCGCGGGCCTGCCGGGCTCGGCCGGGGGCGCGGCGGGCGGGGGCGGCGGGGCGGTGGTCCGCCGCCGCGGGTGGCTGTAGTCGACGGGCCCGCCGGTGCCGGACGCCGAGGGGGTGCCCGGCCGGGTGGTGGCCGCGGGGTCCGCGGGCCCCGCCGGGTGCCCCGCCACCGCATCCGCCGCGCCCTGCGACGGCTGGGGACCCGGGTACGGGCCGGCCGCACCCTGGGTGCTCTGCCCGCCGTAGGGGGATCCGCCCTGGTCGGGGCCGAGGGCGGAGGCGGTCGCCTGCCGGGAGCGGTCGTCGGCGTCGGCCGTGCGCGGCGGTGGGGCCGGCACCGAACGGGCCAGACCCCGGGCCACGGCCTCGTTGATGCCGGACGCGAGCTCCTGGGCCGGTGCCAGGCCCTGGTCGGCGAGGAGCGCGGCGAGGCCGCCCGCGTACCCCTGGCCGACCGCCCGGACCTTCCAGGCACCCTGGCGCCGGTACAGCTCCAGGGCGACGACGGCCGACTCGGGGCCGAGACCGGTGAGGGTGAAGCGGGCCACCTCGGAGCCGTCGAGGCCGGTGACGGCGACGGAGGGGGCGGCGAGGGAGCCGAAGGCGGCCGGTCCGCCCACCCCGGCGGGCAGGGCCAGCAGCACACTGACGCGGTGCACGCTCTCCGCGACGGCGTCCAGGTCCACCGCGAGGCGGTGGTCGGCGGCCGCCTGCCGGGAGACCTCGAGACCGGGAAGAGTGGGTGCGCCCGGGTGGGCGACCCACTCCACGCCGTGGATCCTGCCGCTCTCGTCGCAGAGCGTGGCCGCCGCCACGACCGGGGCACCGGCCGAGACCCGGATCTCGAGGCGGACCTCCGAGAGCGGGTGGTTCTGGCCCCGCACCAGCTCGGCCGTCATCGCCTCTTGTCCCCCTGCGTCGCGTGTCGTGTCGTCGTGTGCCGCCCGGGCCGGTTACAGCACGGGCAGGATGGCCGGCATCAGGTCCTGGAAGGTGCGGCCGTTGGCCGGGGTGCCGAGGGCGGTCATGTTCCAGCCCGCGCCCACCCGGTGCACCTTGGCCATGACCTGCGCGGTGTAGGCGCCGCCGCCCGCGAGCGTGTAGCGCGCCAGCTCCTGGCCGTTGGTCTCGTCGACCAGGCGGCAGAACGCGTTCTGCACCTCCTGGAAGGTCTGGCCGGTGAAGGAGTTCACCGTGAAGACGATCTGGTCGATGTGGACCGGGACGCGCGAGAGGTCGACGAGGATCGCCTCGTCGTCGCCGCCCTGGCCGACGCCGCCGACGAGGTTGTCGCCGGTGTGCCGGACCGAGCCGTCGTCGCTCACCAGGTGGCGGAAGAAGACGACGTCGACCGGCTGCTTGTCCGCGAAGAGGACCGCGGAGGCGTCGAGGTCGATCTCCCGGGTGCGGGAGCCGAACAGGCCGCGCCGGGGGGCAGCCTGCCAGCCGAGACCCATGCGCACCGCGGTCAGGCTGCCTCCGTCGGTCTTCTGCAGACTGATGGCCTGACCCTTGGTCATGTTGACGGTCACGCGCTGATTCCTCTCTGACTGTCCCCTGTTGCCGCGGTCCCCGCGGTTGACGAAAACCCTACGCAAGGGCACTGACAGTGCCGTACCCGGGACCGCACTTTGTGTCGTTCTTGCAACACGGCGCGTACGGCGGTCGGGCCTCGCGCGGTATCTCAGGCGATGCCCGCCTCCTTCATCTGGCGCAGTTCCTTCTTCATCTCGGAGACCTCGTCGCGCAGCCGGGCCGCGACCTCGAACTGGAGATCCGCGGCGGCCGCCCGCATCCGCGTCGTCATCTCCTCGATCTGGTCGGCGAGTTCGGCGGCGGGGCGGTCGGTGGGGACCGTCTCCTTGGCCCTGCCCTTCGCGGACCCGGCGGACTTCGCGCCCTTGGCCGCCTTGCCGCCGAGGGAGGGCACCGGCGCCTTGGTGCCGCCGCCGTCCTTCTTCGCGCGGTAGCCGGAGCCCAGCAGCTGCTCGGTGTCGACCTCCTCGCGCGCGATCTGCGCGACGATGTCGTTGATCTTCTTGCGCAGCGGCTGCGGGTCGATCCCGTGCGCCGTGTTGTAGGCGATCTGCTTCTCCCGGCGGCGGTTGGTCTCCTCGATGGCCCGCTCCATGCCCGGGGTGACCTTGTCGGCGTACATGTGGACCTGGCCGGAGACGTTGCGCGCGGCGCGGCCGATGGTCTGGATCAGCGAGGTGCCGGAGCGCAGGAAGCCCTCCTTGTCGGCGTCGAGGATCGCCACCAAAGACACCTCGGGCAGGTCGAGGCCCTCCCGCAGGAGGTTGATGCCGACCAGCACGTCGAACTCGCCGGACCGCAGTTCGCGCAGCAGCTCGATGCGGCGCAGAGTGTCGACGTCGCTGTGCAGGTAGCGGACCTGGATGCCCAGCTCGAGGAAGTAGTCGGTGAGGTCCTCGGCCATCTTCTTGGTGAGGGTGGTGACCAGGACCCGCTCGTCCTTCTCGACGCGTGTGCGGATCTCGTGCACCAGGTCGTCGATCTGGCCCTCGGTGGGCTTGACGACGATCTCGGGGTCGATGAGGCCGGTGGGGCGGATGATCTGCTCGACGACGCCGTCCCCGCGCGAGAGTTCGTACTTGCCGGGCGTCGCCGACAGGTAGACGGTCTGCCCGACGCGCTCCTGGAACTCCTCCCACTTCAGCGGGCGGTTGTCGAGGGCGGAGGGGAGCCGGAAGCCGTGGTCGACGAGGGTGCGCTTGCGGGAGGCGTCGCCCTCGTACATGGCGCCGATCTGCGGGACGGTGACGTGGGACTCGTCGATGACGAGGAGGAAGTCGTCGGGGAAGTAGTCGAGCAGGGTGTTCGGCGGGGAGCCCGGCAGGCGCCCGTCGAAGTGCATCGAGTAGTTCTCCACGCCCGAGCAGCTGCCGATCTGGCGGAGCATCTCGATGTCGTACGTGGTGCGCATGCGCAGGCGCTGGGCCTCGAGGAGCTTGCCCTGCTTCTCGAGTTCGGCGAGGCGCTCGCCCAGCTCCTTCTCGATGTCGTTGACGGCGCGCTCCAGGCGCTCGGGGCCGGCCACGTAGTGCGTGGCGGGGAAGACGTACAGCTGCTCGTCGTCGCTGATGATCTCGCCGGTGAGCGGATGGAGGGTCGACAGGGCCTCGATCTCGTCGCCGAACATCTCGATGCGGACGGCCAGCTCCTCGTAGACCGGGAAGATCTCGATGGTGTCGCCGCGGACCCGGAAGGTGCCGCGGGTGAAGGCCGTGTCGTTGCGTGTGTACTGGATGTCGACGAAGCGGCGCAGCAGCTGGTCGCGGTCGATCTCGGCGCCGACCTTCAGGGGGACCATGCGGTCCACGTACTCCTGGGGGGTGCCGAGGCCGTAGATGCAGGAGACCGAGGCGACCACGACGACGTCCCGGCGGGTGAGCAGCGAGTTGGTCGCGGAGTGGCGCAGCCGCTCGACCTCCTCGTTGATCGAGGAGTCCTTCTCGATGTAGGTGTCCGACTGCGGGACGTACGCCTCGGGCTGGTAGTAGTCGTAGTACGAGACGAAGTATTCCACCGCGTTGTTCGGCAGCAGCTCGCGGAACTCGTTGGCCAGCTGGGCGGCCAGCGTCTTGTTCGGCGCCATCACGAGCGTGGGGCGCTGGAGCTTCTCGATCATCCACGCGGTGGTCGCGGACTTGCCGGTGCCGGTCGCGCCCAGGAGGACAACGTCCTTCTCACCGGCCTCGACGCGCTTGGCCAGCTCGGCGATGGCCGCCGGCTGGTCACCGCTGGGCTGGTAGGAGCTGACGACCTCGAAAGGCGCCACCGTGCGTTCGATGCTGGAAACGGGCCGCATGTCATCCACCGTACGGCCCGCCACCGACAATGCGGTCCGGTCAGCGGTTCTGCGGGGTCCGGCGCTCGCGGGGGGCCGTCCTGCGGCGGGCCCGGGGGACGGGGTGCGGGTGGGCCGGGACACCGGGCCGGTGCGCGGCGGGGGTCCGGTCGGGCCTGCCCGTCATCATGAGGGGGTCGAAGAGCACCACCACGCCGGCGAGGCAGAGGAAGGCGAGCGGGCCGATCAGCATCGGCGCGAGGAGGTCGGCGGGCGGGTCGCCCGCGGACGGTGATCCCGTGGCGTGCAGATGGACGCTGAGGGCGGCCATGCCCGTGTAGTGCATGCCGGTCACGGCGAGGCCCATGACGAGGCTCGCGCCCACGCTCCACAGAAAGCCCCTGACCTGGCCGGCGGCCCACAGCGCGGCGGTGGCGGCGGCCATCGCGATGGCCACGGAGACACCCACGGTGAGGGTGTTGTACTCGAACTTGCCGTCGAACCGCATGCCGGCCATGCCCAGGTAGTGCATCGAGGCGATCCCGAGGCCCGTGATGGTGCCTCCGGTGAACAGGGCGGTACCGGCCGCGCCCCGGTAGCCGACGATGAAGACCCCGACGCCCACCATGACCACGGCGACACCGAGGCTGGCGTAGGTCATCGGCCTGTCGTAGTGGATCGGGGCGCCGGCGACCGTGAAGCCCGTCATGGCGACGAAGTGCATGGTCCAGATGCCGGAGCCGATCGCGGCCGCGCCGAGGGCGAGCCATCCGGGGCGCCAGGAGTGGGCGACGAGCACGGCTCTGGTCGTGCAGCGCAGGCCGAGGGCACCGCCGAGGCAGGCCATGAGGTAGGCCACCAGCGGTGTGACGATCCCGTAGCTGAATCCGTCGACCGTGCCGTGCATGCGCGGTTGCCCTTCCCCTGTTGCTGGAATGCGTGGAGCGCGCCGTGTACCCAGGACCGCGCGAGCGATCAGGGTTGACGCAGAGCAGTATGACTGCCGCCTGAACGGTCGAACGATTTTCCGGCAAAGAAACACGGCCTTGCCGCAATGTGCGGCACCGGTGTGCGTCCCCGGCCGTCAATTTTCGTCCTCCGGCCCTCACGCGCGCGCTCACACACACTCGTGGTCCACTCTCCGCTGTCACAGTGGTGCCGTACGTGACCTTCCGATGCGAGGAGTACGCATGCACGCACGCACGGTCGCCGCGGCGGCCACCGCGCTGGTGGGTTTCGTCGCCCTCCTGCTCCCGGTCCACGACGCCCGGGCGGGGATCGTCGGACGGCCCGCGGTGATCGCCCACAGGGGTGCTTCCGCCCGGGCTCCCGAGAACACGCTGGCGGCCGTCGACGCGGCCGCCCGCCTGGGCGCCCGCTGGGTGGAGAACGACGTCCAGCGCACCGAGGACGGTGAACTGGTGGTGATCCACGACGACAGCCTCGAGCGGACCACCGACGTCGAGGAGGTCTTTCCCGGGCGGGCCCCGTGGAAGGTGCGGGACTTCACCGCGGCCGAGGTCGCCCGGCTCGACGCCGGCGGCTGGTTCGGCCCCGCGTACGCGGGCGCGCGCGTGCCGACGCTCCGGGAGTACGTCCGCCGTGTCGAGCGTCACGGCCAGAAACTGCTGCTGGAGCTGAAGAACCCCGCGCTGTACCCGGGGATCGAACAGGACACCCTCGAGGTGCTCGCCGGCGAGGGGTGGCTGGACCGGGAGCATCTCGACCGGCTGGTCGTGCAGAGCTTCGACGCCGGCAGCCTGCGGGCCGTCCACGGCCTGGCGCCGTCGGTGACGACCGGCCTGCTGGGCAGGCCGGCGGTGCGGGACCTGCCCGGCTGCGCGGCCTTCGCCGACCTGATCAATCCCTCGTACGTGGCCCTCTCCGCGGAGTACGTCTCCGCCGTGCACGCGGTCGGGGGACCGCACGGCAGCCCGTTGAGGATCTTCGTCTGGACCGTCGACGACGCCGCGGCGGCCCGAAGGGTGGCGCGGTACGGCGTCGACGGCGTCATCACCGACAAGCCGGACGTGGTGGCGCGCGCCCTGCACGGGGGCTGACCCCGCGCCCGGTCGGGGCACCGCGCTCGTCGGCGGGCACCGTGTTGTCGGTGGCAGGTCGTACGGTGGGCGCATGGACAGCCACGGGCAGGACGAGCAGCAGGTCGTGTGGACCGTCGTCGACACCGTCATCGGTCCGCTGCTGCTGGCCGCGACACGCGAGGGCCTGGTCAACGTCGTGTTCCACGCCGATGAGCCGGTGCGCGGGAAAGCGCTGCGCCGCCTCGCGGACCGGCTGGGCGCGGAGCCGGTCGAGTCGCCCGGGTCACCGCTGCTGTCCGAGGCGATACGCCAGGTCGACGCCTACTTCGCCGGGGAGCGGCGCGACTTCGAACTTCCCCTGGACTGGTCGCTGATCTCCGGCTTCCACCGGCAGGTCCTGCGCGAGCTGGCCTGCGGCGTCCCCTACGGCGCGGTCGTCGGCTACGGCGATCTCGCCGGACGCGTGGGCCAGCCCGGCGCGGCGCAGGCGGTGGGGACGGCGATGGGCGCCAATCCGCTGCCGGTCGTGGTGCCCTGCCACCGGGTGGTGGAGAGGGACGGCGGGATCGGCGGTTTCGGCGGCGGCCTGGAGGCCAAGCGCAGGCTGCTCGCCCTGGAGGGGGTCCTGCCCGAGCCGCTGTTCTGAGCGGGCCCGGGGCGGGACGGAGCAGGCGGAGCGGTTCGGGCGGGACGGCCGCTCCGGGACGGGGCCGTCCCGCCCGAGCGTGGCGGCGCCCGCGTCAGTCGTAGTGCCGGATCTCGACGACGTTGCCGTCGGGGTCGCGGAAGTAGAGGCTGCGCGTGGCCTCTCCCCGGGCTCCGAAGGAGCCGTGCGAGACGTCCGAGACGGGGACGTCGTGCTCGGCCAGGCGGGTGCGGAGGGCGTCGAAGGCGGTGCGGGACAGGGCGAGGCAGACGTGGTTCACGGGGTGTCCGGCGCTGTCGGCCGCCCCGGGGAGCATCGTCATGCGCTTCACCATGGTCAGCGGCATCAGGTCGAGGAGGCTCCCGTCGTCGACCCGGACGGAGGGGAAGGGCTCCTCACCCGCGGCGAACGCGGCGAGCCGGACGGGTGCCAGGCCGACGACGTCCTCGTAGAAGCGGGCCGCGGCGATCGGGTCGCGCACCCACAGGACGACGTGGTCGAGGCGGGTCGGGTTGTCGGTCATGCCCTCCAGGCTGGTGTCGTCCCCCACAGGCCGCAAGGGTTTGGCCGGGCGCGCCGCCCGCCAGGGATGAGGGGGGACCGACGGACAGGAGGCGGGCACGTGGTGCTGGTGGTGTCGGAAGAGGTGCGGGAGGCGGTCGACGCGCGTCGCCCGGTGGTGGCTCTGGAGTCCACGATCATCGCGCACGGGCTGCCGCGCCCGCGCAACCTTCAGGTGGCGCGGGAGCTGGAGGCGCTGGTGCGGGCGGAGGGCGCCGTACCGGCGACGATCGCCGTGCTGGACGGGCGGCCCCACGTCGGCCTCGACGAGGAGCAGGTGGAGCGGGTCGCGAGCGAGGACGGCATCCGCAAGCTGAGCCACCGTGACCTGCCGCTCGCGGTGGCCTCGGGGGCGAGCGGGGCGACCACGGTGTCGGCGACCGCGCTGCTCGCGGCGCTGGCCGGGGTACGGGTGTTCGCGACGGGTGGACTCGGCGGGGTGCACCGGGAATGGGCGGTCACCCAGGACGAGTCGGCCGATCTGGGCCTGCTGGCGCGCACCCGGATCACGGTGGTGTGCGCGGGGGTGAAGTCCATCCTGGACGTGCCGGCGACGCTTCAGCGGCTGGAGACGCTGGGGGTCGCCGTCGCCGGGTACGGCACCGACCGCTTTCCCGGCTTCTACCTGTCGGACTCGGGACATCCGGTGGACTGGACGCTGGGGAGTCCCGCTCAGGTGGCGGACGTGATGCGGGCTCAGGTCGACCTCGGGCTGCCCGAGTCGGCGCTGGTCGTCGCGAACCCGGTGCCGGAGGAGGAGCAGTTGGATCCCGCGCTGCACGCGCGTGTGCTCGCCGAGGCGCTGGAGGCGTGTGCGGCGGAAGGGGTCACGGGCCAGGCCGTCACGCCGTTCCTGCTCGATCACCTGGTCCGTCACACCGACGGCGCCTCTCTGAGCGCCAACCTGGCCGCGGTGCGCGGCAACGTACGGCTGGCGGGGCGGATCGCCTCGGCGTGGGCCGGGGCGTGACCGGCGGTCCGGGCGGGGCGGATCGCCGCTCCGAGGACCCGGGGCCGGCTCCTGACGGGGCGGACCGCGGCTCCGGCGGGCCGGGACCGGTTGCCGTCCCCGCGTCCGGCCGGCGAGGGGGCGGGGCGCTGCTGGTGGTCGGGGACGTCGTCACGGACGTCGTCGCGCGCCACCGGGGGCCGCTGGCCCCGGGGACGGACACGGCCGCGGTGGTCCGGACGCTGCCGGGCGGCGCGGGCGCCAACGTGGCGTGCTGGGCGGCGCACCGGGGCTGTGCGGACGTACGGCTGCTCGGCCGGGTGGGGGCGGAGTCGGCGGCCTGGCACGAACGCGAGCTGGTCGCCTGCGGGGTACGGCCCCTGCTCGTCGTCGATCCCGAGGCACCGACGGGGACGGTGGTCTGCCTGGTCGACACCGGGGCCGCGGCGGAGCGGACGTTCCTCACCGACAGCGGTGCCTCCCTGCGGCTCGAACCGGACGACTGGTCGGACGTGCTGCTCGACGGGGTCGCCCAGCTGCACCTGTCGGGCTATCTGCTGTTCTCCGCGTCGGGACGGGCGCTGGTGCGGACGGCGCTGGCGTCGGCACGCGCGCGGGGGGTGCCGGTGAGCCTGGACCCGGCGTCGGCGGGTTTCCTGGCGGAACTGGGCGCCGACCGGTTCCTGGCCCTGGTGCGGGGCGTGGACGTGCTGCTGCCCAGCCGGGACGAGGCCTGTCTGCTGACCGGATCGGCCGACGGGGCGGACGCGGCCGCCGAACTCAGCCGTCGCGTGCCGCTGGTGGTGGCCAAGCAGGGGGCCGACGGAGCCCTGGTGGCCCGGGGCGGCGCCGTCGTCGCCCGTGTGCGCGCCGTCCCGGCGACACCGCGCGACACGACGGGCGCGGGCGACGCCTTCACCGGCGCGTTCCTCGCCGCCCTGCTCGGGGGCGCGGAGCCCGCGAAGGCCGCGGCCGAGGGGTGCGGAGCGGGCGCGCTGGCGGTGGAGCGGGTGGGCGGCAGACCGGGACGGCGCACCGGAGCGGTGGATCCGGCGCGCGCCGGGTGAGGGTACGGAGCCGCCGCGTGCGACGAGGGTCGGGACCCGGCGGCGCCGTCGACCGTCAGACGCCGTCGACGTCAGGCGCCGTCGACGTCAGGCGCCGTCGACGTCAGGCGCCGTCGGTCGCGGGGCGGGTCCCGGCGGACCGCTGCCGGCGACGGTGACCACGCCTGCCGTCGGCGCCTGTCCCTTCCTCCCCCGGGCCTGGATCATCGGGGCCGTCGCCAGGTCCATGCTTCCTGATCGGCGGCCGAGTCGTCGTGGGGCACTGGGCGGCGAAGCAGGGGAAACCACAAGACGGCAGCCGCCTGACAGCCACACCCAGCACCCCTGGGCGATCCGACCCTACAAATGGCTCGATCAACCCGATCAAGAAGGTGGAGCCGCCTGAGGTGAGGAGGGAGTGGCGGTCGGCTCGCGTCATGCCGCGATCACCCCAGCCGTCCCGGTCGGACGGGGTGGGCGACGCGGCGGGGGACGAGGGCCGGAGACGGTCCCGGCGAGGTGGGAAGCGGATGGGAAGCCGTCCGCGGGGCAGACCCACTTCAGGTCGTCCACAGGCGGGAACCAAGCGGAACGTCCCTTTTCCCCAGGCTTGCCCGGAGTCTGCGCCGGCCTGGCAGACTGGCGCGCCACGGCGTGGGATCACGCAGGGGTATCCGAGAAGGAGGTCGGGATGACCATGGCGGGGAATCTGCGGAAGGTCACTGGCCTGGGCGGGGTGGGCGGCCTGCGCAGGGTGGCGCGTCTGGCCCGGCGGCGGGCCCGGGTCGATCTGAGCCATCCCGCGCGGTCACCGCTGGGTTCCTCGGTGGTGAACTGCGTGACCTACCGCGAGGGCGCGCGCGTCCCGGCCGAGGGCGACCTGGTCGACACCGTGGAGCGGGTGCGCAAGAGCGGGCAAGGATTCGTCTGGCTCGGCCTGCACGAGCCGACGAACGCGGAGTTCGCGGGCATCGCCGACCTCTTCGACCTCCATCCGCTGGCGGTCGAGGACGCGGTCGAGGCCCATCAGCGCCCGAAGGTGGAGCGGTACGGCGAGACGCTGTTCGCGGTGTTCAAGACGGTCTGCTACGTCGAGCACGAACAGCTCACGGCGACGAGCGAGGTGGTCGACACCGGCGAGATCATGGTGTTCGTCGGCCAGGACTTCGTCATCACCGTGCGCCACGGGCGGCACGGCTCGCTGGGCCCGCTGCGCGAAGGGCTGGAGTCCGACCCCGGTCAGCTCGCCAAGGGGCCGTCGGCGGTGCTGCACGCCCTCGCGGACCACGTGGTCGACGAATACCTCAACGTCATCGACGCCGCACAGATGGACATCGACCAGGTCGAGACGGACGTCTTCGCGGAGAACGGGGCGCGGGCCGACCCCGGGCGGATCTACCAGCTCAAGCGGGAACTGCTGGAGCTGAAGCGGGCGGTGGTGCCGCTGAGCCGGCCGCTCCAGGATCTGGCGGCCCGGCCGATGCGGGTGGTCGATCCCGAGATACAGGCCTACTTCCGGGACGTCTCCGACCACCTGTTGCGCGCCACCGAACAGATCGCCGCCTTCGACGAACTGCTCAACTCGATCCTCCAGGCGCACCTCGCCCAGGTCACCGTCGCGCAGAACGAGGACATGCGGAAGATCACCGCCTGGGCCGCGATCGTGGCCGTACCGACCATGATCTGCGGGGTCTACGGCATGAACTTCGACCGCATGCCGGAGCTGCACTGGAAGTACGGCTACGGCATGGCCGTCGGACTGATAACCGCCGCCTGTCTGGCGCTGTACCGCGGCTTCCGCCGCAACGGCTGGCTCTGAGGGGGCGGCTCGCGACGGCCGGGTCAAGAGGGGGCGGTGCCGGTCCTGGCGTAGACGCTCTCGGTCCAGGAGGCCATCTGCTCGTCGGTCAGGTGCCGGGCGAGATCGGCCTCACTGATCATGCCCACCAGGCGCTTGTTCTCGATCACCGGCAGCCGCTTGATCCGGTGTCCCTGCATCTCCTGGAGGACCTCGCCGACGTCGGCGTCGGCGTCGACCCAGCGCGGGGTCCCCTTGGCCATCTGACCGGCGGTGACCTCGGCGGGGTCGTGCCCCATGGCCACACAGCCGACGACGATGTCGCGGTCGGTGAGGATGCCGCAGAGCCGCTCGTTCTCGTCGCTGACGGGGAGGGCTCCGACGTCGAGGTCGCGCATCAACTGGGCGGCGCGGTCGAGGGTCTCGTGGGCGGGGATCCACTGGGCGCCCCGGTGCATGATCTGTCCGGCGGTGGTCATGGCGTGCCTCCCGGTGCGGGGCGGCCGGCGTGACGCGGGGGTGCGCCGCCGTCCCGGCGCCCTGCACTCTCGTGTTCCGGCGTCCCATTCTCTCCGGGCCCTCCGTCGATCGCACGTCCGGCGGGAGACGGCGGGCGGCAGGGACCCGCCGGCGGGAGAACCGGGCGGCAGTGGGCCGGTCGGGGAGGAGGGCCGGGTGGCGGAGGGGAGGTGCCGAAAACGCTTCAGACCGAGAAGCCGACGATCTTCCGCGGGACGACGCGGATGATCAGGCGCGCCTCGTCGTCCTTCTCGGCCGGCGGGTCGGTGCCGAGGTATTTGTGCGACAGCTCGTGCGGCAGGCGCTTGTCGTCGTCGGGGAGGATCTCGGCGGTCCCGCGGATCTCCACGGACGTGTAGGGATCGGCGAGGTCGAACACCGAGAGGCTGACGCGGGGGTCACGGCGGAGGTTGCGCACCTTCTGCCGTCCGTCGGTGGAGGAGAACAGGACGGTGTCGCCCTCGCGTTTGATCCAGACCACCGAGTTCTGGGGAGCCCCGTCGGGGCCGAGGGTGGCCACGGACGCGAAGTTCCTGCCGTCGAGGAGGCGGCGGACCGAGGCGTCGAGGGAGACGGGCGTACCGGAGGAGAACGTCATGACGGCAGCCTAGTTGCATGCACGTGCATTTAAAAGTGTCGGGCGGCCGGAAGCGGCGGGTGACGGCATCGGGTCAGCGGCCGTCCCCGGAGTGCCCGCTCCACGCCGGGCGTCGTGGGTCGTCCGCGCGGACCAGGACGTCCGCCGTGGCCACCGGGTCGGTCTCCTGGTCGTAGCGCTCGAAGGCGGGCAGAGTCCACCGGTCCGCCTCGGCGGTGCGGCGGTGCAGGGCGGGCGGGGAGAGGAGGACGTGGACGGTCAGGTCGAAGGGGAACCAGTGGCGCAGCAGGAGGGGGCCGTGGAGCAACAGGAAACCGCCCCGCGGGAGCGGGACGTAGGGACTGCGGGTGGCCCGGTCGGTGACCGGGTCCCACAGGTCGGGCAGGATCCGTCCGTCACCGCCGGGTTCGAGGGGGCCGAACACCTCGCGCCACAGGGCGCCGGTGTCGAACCAGCCGTCGTAGTAGGCCTCGACGTCGTGGTGGCCGTACTCCAGGCGGACGGAGGCCGGGCGCAGGAAGCCCTGGGTGTCGATGGCGCGGGAGGGGCGTCCGCGTATCCGCAGCGCCTCGGCGACGCGTTCGGCGAGGTCGCCCGGTCGGGCCGCCGGGGCGCCGTCGAAGGCGATGCGTGGCCACGGGCTGCCGTCCTCCGGCTTCAGGTCGAGCAGGCGGTCGGCGAGGAGGTCACCGAGGCGTTCCCATGTGATCGCTTCGAGTCGCACACGGCCCATGATGCGACAGACACCGGTCCCGGACGACCATGTCGTCCCCACCGGGCCTGCCACGGGGAGGAGAGGCGCGGCGGAGACGGTCCGGACGCGTTCGAGGCGGCGGTGTCCCGCCGCACCCGGATGTCCGTCGCACGGGACGGGCTGAGCTCGTTGCGGGCTGAGCTCGTTGCGGGCGGGTGCGACGACCGGGTGGGCGGGTTCGGGAGGGGGAATGCAGCCGGTATGCGGGTTCCCCTGACTCCACTGCCCGGCAGCGGGCTTGTCGCGGTCCAGCCGTCGCGCCGTCGGCACTGTGCGGGATGCCGACGAGGACCGCTGCCGCTGCTCGTCGTCGAGGACGGCGTGCCGCACTGTCTCGGCTGCGTGGACCTGGGGCATCTCGTCTTCCTGCCGCGCGGCGACACGGCGCTCACGCGCAGGGCGCGGCAGGAGAGCGGGCTCTCCGTGATCGTCGTGCGGTTCGACCGCCGCAGGGGGCGCTACGAGCGGCGGGGCGTCCTCGTCGAGGAGGCCGGGCTGGCGCGGGCGGAGGCGCGATGCCTGGCGGACGCCGAGGCACGGGGACGGCGCCGGGTGCGGGACGCGCGGCGGCGGGTGGCACAGGACGCGCGGTTCACGGAGGCGTTCGCGGAGGAGGTCCTGCGGCTGTTCCCCCACTGCCCGCGGGACCGGGCCGGCACGATCGCCGCGCACGCGTCGGAGCGGGGCAGCGGACGGGTGGGACGCAGTGCCGCCGGGCGGCTGCTGTCCGAGGGCGCGGTCGTGTCGGCGGTCGTGGCGTCCGTACGGCATCTGGACACCCCGTACGACGAACTGCTGATGAGGGGGGTGCCTCGGCGGGAGGCGCGGCAGCGGATCACGGCGGGCGTGGCGGCGGTACTGCGGGAGTGGGGGTGGGGGGAGGCCGGTGCCGTCGGCCGCTGAGGTCGGCGGCACCGGACGGGCCGGCCTCCGGGTCCGTCGGCGCGGCCGGGCCGGGGGCCGTGGTCGCGGAGGTGACGGTCGTGCGGCGGCCCGACGAGGGGCACGGCGAACGTGGCCTCCTCCCGGCCGGTGTACGGGCGGTGCGGACCGTCCGGAACGACGTTCGCGCGGTCGCCTCGACCGGCGTCGCGCTCGCCCGCGCGCCGGCCCCGGCGGGTGTCGCCCCGACGTCCGATCCCGGCCCAGGCGGGTGTCGCCCTGACGTCCGGCCGCGCTGCCCGACGGGCTGCTCCCGGCCGGGCACTTCCCGGCAGGCGTTGCCCGGCGCCCTGCGCGGGGCGCGGAGCGGACGTATCGTGGCCGCAAGAGTGCCGCCCGATGACGCACGGCCCCGTCGCAAGCGCGCGAGGAAGACGGCCATGGCCGATCCCAAGGGTTTCCTGACCACGCCCCGCCAGGAGTGGCCGCGTCGGCCGGTGGGAGAGCGGGTCCGGGACTGGGACGAGGTGTACGTCCCCGGGGCGCTGCTCCCCCTCGTCGGCGCACAGGCCGACCGCTGCATGGACTGCGGCGTCCCGTTCTGCCACGACGCCTGCCCGCTCGGCAATCTGATCCCCGAGTGGAACGACCTGGTCTCCCGCGAGGACTGGCGGGCGGCGAGCGACCGGCTGCACGCGACGAACAACTTCCCGGAGTTCACGGGGCGGTTGTGCCCCGCTCCGTGCGAGGCGGGTTGCGTGCTCGCCATCAACCAGCCCGCCGTCACCATCAAGAACGTCGAGGCCGCCGTCGCCGACCGGGCCTGGGCGGACGGACTCACCCCGCCCCGGCCACCGGACCGGCTGTCCGGACGGACGGTGGCGGTGATCGGCTCCGGGCCGACCGGACTGGCCGCCGCCCAACAGCTGACGCGGGCCGGGCACACGGTCGCCGTCTACGAGAAGGACGACCGGATCGGCGGGCTGATGCGGTACGGCATTCCCGAGTTCAAGATGGAGAAGCGGCAGCTGGACCGCCGGATCGAGCAGATGCGGGCGGAGGGCACGAAGTTCCGTACGTCGACCACGGTCGGGCGCGATGTCATGGCCGATGATCTGCGGACACGTCACGACGCCGTGGTGATCGCCACCGGAGCGACCGAGTGGCGGGAACTCCACGTGCCGGGGCGGGAGCTGACCGGTATCCAGCAGGCGATGGAGTACCTGCCGCTGGCCAACCGGGTGTGCGAGGGAGATCTGGAGCGGTCCCCGATGTCCGCCGCGGGCAGGCACGTCGTCATCGTCGGCGGCGGCGACACGGGTGCCGACTGTCTGGGCACGGCGTTGCGGGAGGGTGCCGCGTCGGTGACGCAGCTGGACATCTACGCCCGGCCGGGTACGGAGCGCGACGAGGACACCGATCCCTGGCCGACGTATCCGAAGATCTACCGGCTGTCCGCCGCGCACGAGGAGGCGCGCGAACTCGGTGTCGCTCCGGCGGCGGACGCGGACGCGTGCCTGTTCGCGGCGTCCACGCTCCGCTTCACCGGCGACGGGAGCGGGCACGTCCGGGCGCTGCACCTCGTCGAGGTCGACGCGAGGCGGCGGCCGGTGGAGGGCACCGCGCGGGCGCTCCCCGCCGACCTCGTCCTGCTCGCCCTCGGCTTCTCCGGTCCCGACCGGGACGACGGGCTCACCGAACAGCTGGGGCTGGCGCTGGAGCCGCGCGGCACGATCGCGCGGGACGCGGGCTTCGCGACGAACGTGCCCGGGATCTTCGCCGCCGGGGACGCCGCGCGCGGGCAGTCGCTGATCGTGTGGGCCATCGCGGAGGGACGGTCGGTCGCCGCGGCCGTCGACCGCCATCTGACGGGAAGCTCACGGCTGCCGGCACCGATCGGGCCGTACGACCGCCCGATGAGTGCGTAGGCAGGCGCGCGAACGGCCGACGCGCGGGCGGGGACCGGCGGCCGGGGACCGGCGGCCGGTGCGACGCACGGCCGGTGGGACTCGTGGCCGGTGACCGTGCGGTGCCGCCGGCCCGCGGGCGGCCGCTTGAGCGCTCGTCGGAGCCCGCCACCCCCGCGGTGGCCAGGGCGGCCCGGTTCCAGGTGTCGATCGTGCGGACGAGGGCCGGTGCCCGGACGGGTTCCGCGCCGTCGGAACAGGCCGCGGCCGCCGCGTGGACGTCGTCCGGGACACCTCCGTCGGCCACCGGGGGAGCTCCTCGGCCGGGGCCGGGGCGACCTGCTCCTTCTCCGCACGGAAGTGCCGGGCCCCACGCCGGACCGCGACCAGGGGCAGCCGGTACTCCTCTCGCCGGCCCTGCGTGCGTCGTTCGTGTGCAGGTGCAGGCGGTACGCGCAGTGGTCGAGGGAAGGGAGGCGCGGTTCTGGGCGTTCGCCGTCGTCACGCAGATCGATCCACGAGCCGGAAGACCCTCTGTAAGGTGCATTTCCATGGAGGGATCATGGGCCGATTCCGCTGAGCGGATCGGTGCCGACCTGCATCTGGAGCTGTCCGGAGCGGGCGGACGGCGGGCCGCGCTGATCCGGGCGCTGCGCGAGGCCGTGCGCGGCGGACGGCTTCCGGCGGGCACCCGGCTGCCGCCCTACCGTTCCCTCGCGGCCGATCTCGGGGTGGCACGCAACACGGTGGCCGACGCCTACGCCGAACTGGTGGCGGAGGGCTGGCTGACGGCCCGCCAGGGATCCGGTACACGGGTCGCCGACCGCGCGGAGCCCTTGCGACACGCCGCGCGAAGGCCCGTCGAGACACCCCCACGCGCGCGTGGCCCGCGGCACGACCTGCGCCAGGGCACCCCGGACACGTCGGCTTTCCCGCGTGCGGCCTGGCTGGCGTCCTACCGGCGGGCGCTCCAGCAGGCGCCCAACGAGGTGTTCGGTCCCGGTGACCCCGCCGGGCGCCGCGAGTTGCGCGAGGCGCTCACGGAGTACCTGGCACGCGCGCGCGGCGTGCGCACCGCACCCGACCGCATCGTGATCTGCTCCGGCTTCGCGCACGCGCTGCGGCTGCTGTTCGGCGGGGGCCGGCACGGGGGCGGGGTGCTGCGCGGTCCGCTGGCGGTGGAGGCGTACGGCCTGGGGTTCCACCGGGAGTTGCTGGCCGCGGCGGGCGTGCGGACGGTGCCGCTCCCCCTGGACGAGGACGGGGCGCACGTGGGTCTGCTGGGGCGCGAGCGGGGCGTGCTGCTCACGCCCGCCCACCAGTTCCCGACCGGTGGTCCGCTGCACGCGAGCCGTCGGGCCGCCGTGATCGACTGGGCACGCGCGCGGGGCGCCGTGGTGCTGGAGGACGACTACGACGGCGAGTTCCGCTACGACCGCAAGCCCGTCGGCGCGCTCCAAGGCCTGGACCCCGAGCACGTGATCCATGTCGGCTCGGTCAGCAAGAGCCTGTCCCCGGCCCTGCGGCTGGGCTGGATGGTGCTGCCGGAGCGGTACGTCGGCGCCGTCCTCGCGGCCAAGGGCGACCGGGAGGCCTGGGCGAGCGCGCCGGACCAGCTGGGCCTGGCGGACCTCATCGTCTCCGGGGCCTACGACCGCCACGTGCGGCGCATGCGACAGCGGTACCGGGGCCGCCGGGACCGCCTGGTGGCGGCGCTGGCCGAGCACGCGCCGCGGGTCGGCGTCACCGGGGTCGCGGCCGGGCTGCACGCGGTGCTGCGGCTGCCGCCGGGCACCGAGCGGGCCACGGTCGAGGCGGCCGGCCGGCAGGGCATCGCGCTGGACGGCCTGGCCGGCTTCCGGCACCCGGAAACGGGCGCGGCGGCGCACGACGGGCTGGTCGTGGGGTACGCCACGCCCGCCGAGCACGCCTACGGGGCGGCGCTGGAGGCCCTGCTCGGCGTGCTGCCCTGAGCCGGCCCCCGCTCCCGTGCTCGTCGGCGTGCCGCCCGAGCCGGCCACCGCTCCCCGCCCCGCCGCCTATCCCCCGGCCCGTCGCAGGCCCCCGGCCCCGCCGGACGGGGCATCGGGCTCCGTCCCGAGGAGCCGGCCTCGAACACCGGACCCCGACCGTCGCCCGGCACGGTCGGTTCCGGACGCCGACGACCGCCCGACGCGGTCGGTTCCGGACGCCGACGACCGCCCCGCCGAGTCCCGTCATCCCGCACCGGCACAACGGCGGAATCCCGTCGTGCCGCACCGACACACCGACGCACCGCCGGACCGCCGAAACCCGTCGCGCGCCCCGGCCCGCCCGACGCCTACGGCTTGCGTGCCACCGCGCCGTAGCCGGGGATGACGCCGTCCTCCTGGCCCGGCACCGGCTCACCGAGTTCGGGGTGCCACTCGGGCACCACCGCGACACCGGGTTCGACCAGTTCCAGTCCGTCGAAGAAACGGCCGAACTCGTCGCGCGAGCGCAGCGCCAGCGTGACACCGGCCGCCTTGAGCTTCGCCGTGGCCGCCGCGGACTCCTCCGGGGTGAAGTCGGCGGTGGCGTGGGTCATCATCAGGTAGCTGCCCGAGGGGACCGCGGCGAGCAGCCGGTCGACCAGCTCGTGGGCCCCGTCCTCGTCGGAGACGAAGTGCAGCAGCGCGATGAGCGAGAGCGCCACGGGACGTTCGAAGTCGAGGACCTTCCGGGCGCCTTCGACGATGGTGGCCGGGTCCCGGACGTCCGCCTGGAGGTACTCGGTGACGCCCTCGGGGGTGCTGCGCAGCAGGGCGGCCGCGTGGGCCAGGACGATCGGGTCGTTGTCGCAGTAGACGACGGCGGCGTCGGGCGCGACCTGCTGGGCGACCTGGTGGAGGTTCGGCTCGGTCGGGATGCCCGTGCCGATGTCCAGGAACTGCCGGACGCCGTGGCCCGCGAGCCAGCGCGTGGCGCGGTGCATGAACGCCCGGTTGACCCGGGCCATCACCGGGACGCGGGGATCGAGGGCCAGCATCTGCCGGCCCATCTCCTCATCCACGGGGTAGTTGTCCTTGCCACCGAGGTACCAGTCGTACATCCGCGCGGGGTGCGGCTTGCCGGTGTCGATCTCGACGGCTCCGGCGGGGTCCTGCCCGGTCATGACGAACTCCATGAGCATGTGACACGAATAATGATCAAGTCAGTACCAAGATAAGGAAGTTGAGTAAAAGATGCGCAGGAAGAAGGAACAGGTGGATCGGTTCAGGACAGCAGGAAGTCCGCCTCTCCCGCCTTCGCGCCCTGGATGAAGGCCGTCATCTCGTCGGAGGTGTAGATCAGCGCCGGACCGTCGGGGTCGGTGGACTGGCGGACGGCGATCCGGCCGTCGGCGAGCTTCATGGCCTCCAGGCAGTTGCCTCCGTTGCCGCCGCTCCACGGCTTGTGCCAGCCCTCGCTGCCCAGTTCCCTCGCGGGCATGCCGTTGTAGATCCGCTGAGCGCGGCCACGCGGCCTGGTCGGGGACTTGATGCGTTCCATTCACAACTCCTTGCGGAGATCCTGGAGGATCTCCTTCGTGCGATGTGCAGTGGCGGCCTGTGCCGCCATGCGGTCCATGACCTCGAGGTGGGTCGCCACCTCGGTGCGCGCGTCCAGGTAGACGGCGCCGGTCAGGTACTCGCCGTAGACCATGTCCGGAAGTTCGGGCATGGCGAATCGGAACAGCACGAAGGGCCCGTACGTGCCGGGATGCGGCCCCGCGGAGAACGGGGCGATCTGCAGCGTCACGTTGGGCAGCTTCATGGCGTCGAGCAGTTTGTCGATCTGCGCGCGCATCACCTCCGGGCCGCCCACCGGGCGGCGCAGCACGGTCTCGTCCATGACCACCCACAGCCGGGGCGCGTCCTCGCGCGTGAGCAGCCCCTGGCGTTGCATGCGCAGGTCGACGTGGCGTTCGATGTCCTCCGGCCGGGTCTGGCCGATGGCTCCGGACTTCAGCACTCCGCGCGCGTAGTCCTCGGTCTGCAGCAGGCCGGGGACGAAGTGCGGTTCGTACTGGCGGATCAGGGCCGCGGCGCCCTCGAGGCTGACGTGCATCGAGAACCAGCCGGGCAGCACGTCGTGGAAGCGCTGCCACCAGCCCGGCCGGTTGGCCTCCTCGGCCAGCTGGACGAAGCCCTCGGCCTCCGCGTCGGTGACGCCGTACGCCTTCAGCAGCAACTGGAGGTAGGGGATCTTGAGGGAGACCTCGGCCATCTCCATGCGGCGGACCGTGGCGGGCGCGACGCGGAGGATGCGGGCGGCCTCCTCGCGCTTGAGCCCCGCCCCCTCCCGCAGGTCCAGCAGGCGCCGGCCGAGGACGACCTGTCCCACCGTCGGCGCGGACCGCGGTTCGCTCACGCTCCACCTCCACGAAGAGCCCGGCCGACGGCTCACTTGGCCCGGCCGGGCGATCACGAGAACTTCCCGACAGCCGTGCGGCGCCACCCGAAGACCTGATTCGAAGGTGCGTACGAATACGTACGGAACTCCGGTGATCCCAACTGGCGCCGCTCGACATGCTGTTGCGAGCAGTGTGCCACGGCCTTTCACCGCGTCACACGGCACTCTGCATTTTTCAGAGTGACACTTGCCAAGTGTTCACGGCGGGGCGATAGTGGCAAGCGTGATTCCGTCCGCGCCCTTAGGAACAGACGCTGCCGCAGGCCACCCCCAGGGTCTCGGTGCCGATGCGGGTTCCCCCGGTCGAGCGCATTCGAGAGTGGGGGAGGGAGCGGGCTTCGACCAGGCCGCTGCCCAGCGCCGGTTCCGGTTCGAACTGGCCGCGCATCCGGGTTCCCCGGCGCAGGCCAGACGTCTGGCGCGGGCCCGGCTGACCGGCTGGTCGGTGTGCGAGGACACCTGTGACACGGCCGCCCTGGTCATATCCGAGCTGGTCACCAATGCCGTCGTGCACACCGCGAGCGGCGTGGTCGTCTGCGAGCTGTACGACGGTGACGACCTCGTGCGCATAGCCGTGCGCGACGAGGGCTGCGCGCCCGGCGAGCCGCACCCCTCGCCGCAGCGTCCCGAGGAGGAACACGGGCGGGGCCTGTTCCTCGTCGACGCCCTCTGTCACTCCTGGGGCGCCCAGGAGCACGGCTCCGGACTGCTGGTCTGGGCGGACCTGTCCCGCCGGGCCTCCGATGCCCCCCAGGAGCCCGGGAACCCCGGAAGCTCCGGTGAAACCGCTCTCCCCGGGCACGCCGGGCGTTCCGAGGACGCCGTCGGTCGCGGGCACTCCGGCCGCTCCGCGCACTCCGCCGGGCGACGCGACGACCTCACCGTCCACGACGCCCCCGCCGCCGACCCGGTCCGCGTCCCGCGTGCCGACCTCGGCTGGGGCGCCCGCCCGAAGCCGGACCCGGCCGGCGGCCCGGACGACGAGGCCGACGCCCCCGACGAGCACAACGATCAGGCAGACGCCCGGCTCCAGGACGTGCCGCACACAGACCTGCGGCACACAGACGTCCGGCACGGCGGCCTCCGGCACGCAGACACCCGGCACGCAGAGACCCCGCACGGACACCCGGTGCACGGTGCCGCCGGGGACGGACACGACGGACACGGTGACGCCGGGACCGCCGAGCAGGCCCGCAGGACGCACCCCGCGGAAGGGCGCACGGAAGCCCGCGCCTCCGGCCACCCGCACCGGCCCTCCCACACCCTCGCCGACGGCCGGTCCGACACCGCCCGGCCGGGTGTCCCCCTCGGCCGGCTCCCGTACCCGTCCGACGGCCCTCCGCCCCGCATCGCGCCGCAGTGGCACCGCGGCCCGGGGACCGGCGAGTCCTCCAGGCCCGCCGACCGTGCCGACCACGCGCTCGACACGACGGGCGGGGCGCCCGTCCGGCGCCCGCACCCCGGCACGGATCCCGTGGGCCTCCCCCCGCGCGGCCGGGACACGGCATGAGCGCGGCCCCCGGCCGGATCGGGGTGCTCAGCCTGGACACACTCGTCCGCCTGGGACGCGGCCTCGGCGACGACCCCCCGCGGGTTCCGCACCGGCTCGCGGTTCCCGAGGGGATGACGGCCCCGCTGGGCTGCGACGCCGTGGCCGTCCCGGCGCCGCTGGGCCCGCTGGTCATGCCCCGCCTCCCGCGGGTGGGCTGCGTGTACGCCGACGAGGCGCACTGGTGGTGGCTGGTGCCGTCGGACTCCGACTACGCCCTGGAGTGGCCCGCTCCCACGCGGTACGCGACGGGCGCGGTCGTACCGGACTCCCGGCGGGCCCCCGGCCTCATCCACCGGCCGGACGGCACCCTGCCCTACACCCCGCCCATCCCGCTCTACCTGACGCTGTGCCGCCTCACGGACACCCCGCCCACCTGGTCGCGGCCGATCAGCGCGTGACGCGCGTCCGGGTGCCCGGCACCGGGCCCTGATCGCTCCGTGGCCCTGACGCGGTCCTCGGCCCCTCGGCGGCGCCCGTCCGCGCCCGGCGTCCGACGTACCCGGTGCGCGCCCCGGAGCCGGGCCGGCTCCGGAGTCAGGCGCCCTCGACGAGCCGCCGGCCGGGGGCGAGGGGTGCGCGGAACCTCATGTGCCGTCGGCCGGGCCGTCCGCCGGTCCGCCGACGGGCCCGGCACCCGCCGCGGAGGCGGGCCGGCGCGGCGTCAGTCGGTGGCCTCGCCGCCCCGGACGACCACCAGGAACGTGTCGGTCGCGAGGTCCATGACAACCTCGGCGGCCAGTCCCTCGCTGCGTCGCGCCTGCGCGAACTCCTCCGCGGGCCACGATCCACGCGGCCCACCCGCGGGAAAGCGTTCGAGCACCGTTCGCCCGTTCACCATCTCGCACACCTCCGATAAGCGTCGTACCTGTAGGAGTTAACGCTCTTCGGAGAGGGAACGCCTCGGTCGGTGACCTTACTGAGACGCAGTTGACACAAGTTCAACGCGGAGTGTGAGGACCGGATCACCTTCCGAACGCGCCTGCCACCCTTCGCGTCGGAATCCGTACACACCGTGTCCTCGACCCCGGGTCCCCGGGCCCCGGCTTCCCGGGTCCCCGGCTTCGGCGCGCGCGGAGGGCCGCCGCCGGGCCGCCCGGTGGCGCACCCCGCACCCCACGTACCGGGCCCGCGCACCGGGCCGTGCCGGCCCGTCCGGGAGCGCGGTCACACCACGACGGCCGGGTCCGTGACGTGGTCCGGCAGCCCCACCCGTTCCCGGTGTGCGGCCAGTTCCGCGAGGAGTTCGGTGAGCCGGTCGCTGTGGCGGCGGTCGAGCCGGCCGGTGTCGTCGAGGTGGACGGCGGCGGCGGTGGCCGTGTCGACGAGGCGTTCGAGGAGGGCGGCGACCTCGTCGGTGCCCTCGGTGTGCCGGGCGAGCGCGGGCAGTTCTGCGGCCGAGAGGGCGATGGCGGCGCGGGCCTCGGCGAGCGCCCGGTAGGCCTCGCGGCGCAGGGTCCAGCGGGCGGCACGGTCGTCGGGGCCGTTCCGGCCGTCCAGTACATGAACGAGGTAGACGTGCGCGGCGCCCGCGGCGGACGCGAGCCGGGCGCGCACCTGCCCGCCGCGCTCCCCCGGCATCGGCAGGTGTCCGACGACGAGCACGAGCGCGCAGGCCAGCAGCGTCTCGCCGATGCGCCCGACGGAGGCCTGGGGCTCCCCTCCGACCATGACGAGCGACAGGACCAGGACGGTGACGACGGCGGTCTGCGCGGCGAAGTGGCGCGTGGCGACGGGGATCAGCGCCCCGCACACGGCGACCAGGGCGACCAGCCCCTCCGGGCGGGGCAGCACGGCGGCGAACCCGGCGAAGAGCAGCGCCCCCAGCACCGTCCCGGCGGCCCGGCACAGCACGCGGGAGACCAGCGGCCCGAGGTCGGGCTTGACGAGGAAGACGGCGGTGGCGGGCAGCCAGTACCAGTGCGTGTGCTGCCCGTACCAGCCCGAGTGGTGCAGTGCCTGGGCGATGGCGGCACTGGCGCCGAAGCAGAGGGCGACCCGCAGCCCGTACTCCCGTCCACCGGCCCCGAACGTGGTCCGCAGCAGGTCCCGGGCGCCGCGCCGACGCGTGTGCAGGTCCGATCCGACGCCCCGGTCGAAGGCGTCCGCGGCCCGGAGCAGGGCGTCGTCCAGGGCCCGCAGCGCGGGCGCGGACCGGGCGGGCGCGGGCAGCGGTCCGGTGGCCGTGTTCTCCCGTACGGCGGCGGCGAGGCGCCGGGGTCCCTCGGCGGCCCGGTCGGTGAGGGGGGCGCCGGCCCAGGCGAGGGCGGTGGCGGCCTCGGCGAGGGGCAGGGCGGCGGCGTACTGGGCGTGCAGCCGGCGTTCGGCCGCGGAACTGGCGTAGCGGCGCAGTCTGGGCCCGGCGAGGGCGTCCTGGGCGTGGTCGAGAGCGGCGGTGAGGGCGGCCCGGCGGGCGGTGGCGTGCTCGGTGCCGGCGGCGTCGAGGAGGGCGGCGACGGCCTCGTACACGCCGGCCACGGCCGCCCGCTCCCCGTCGAAGCGGAAGTCTCCGGCCAACGCGCCCGGCGTGGGCAGGGCGAGCCGCAGCACGATCAGCCATCCCGCGCCGGCGAGGAAGGCGAGGGCCCGTGCCCCGCCGCTGTCGGGCAGGGGCATGCCCGCGCCGATCGCCGCGGCGACGAGGAGCTGGGTCGCGCCTCCGGAGGCGACGGGCCCGACGGCGCTCACACCGCCGGCGAGGAGGCCCAGACCGGTGAGGAGGAGCGTCAGCGCGACCGGCCCGGTGTGGTCGCCGGCGTACGTCCCGACGAGGAGTCCGGCCGCTCCGGCGAGCGCGGGCGCTCCGAGCCGCCGGACGGCGGTGCGCCGGCTGCCGGGGCGGTCGTTGATCCCGGCGAGCATGGCGGCGATGGCGGCGACGACCCCGAGGGAGGCGTGCCCGGCCAGGACGGCGGTGAGCAGCAGCGGTCCCGCGGCGAGCGCGCCGCGGACGACCGCACTCCACGGGACGGGCCCGCGCTGGGCGCGCAGGGCGTGCGCGAGCCAGGGCGGCAGGGTGGTGGGCGGGCGAACGGCCACGGCAGAACGCGGGGACACAGGGCTCCGTTCGGACGAGGGCGGGCGTGCCTTCGGGCGACGGTGGCCGGGGCTGCTGCTTGGGGCTGTGTCTCCACAGTACGGGGCGATCGGGGAGAAGGCGGAACGGCCGCGTTTCGAAGAGGTGACGCCTGGGCCGGATCCGGGGTTCTCCCTTCCGGCCGAGCCACCCTGGGCAGGTCGACGGGGTGAGGCCGACCGGGTGAGGTCGACCGGGTGAGGTCGACCAGGTCCGGCTCGCCGGCAGCGGCAGGCAGGCCGGACCGACAACGCCGAGCCGAGCCGGCTCAAGCCGGGTCGCAACGGCAACGGCAACGGCAACGGCAGACCGGGCCGGACCGACACCGGCGGGCCGGCCTGGCGGCAGGAACAGGCCGGCCGCGCCGGGGCGTCAGTTCAGTCCCGCCGCCGTCGCCGCCGTGCGCAGTACCTCCCGCAGCATCTCCGGGGTGAGGCGCCCGGTGAAGGTGTTGCGCTGGCTGACGTGGAAGCAGCCGAAGAGGTCCAGGCCGTCGAGCGGTACCCGCGCCCCGTGCGCGAAGGCCGGCCGGGGCCGGGGCACGGCCCATCCCGCCTCGGCGAACGCGGGCAGCGCGGCCTGCCAGCCGAACGCCCCCAGCACGACGGCCGCCCGCACCGTCGGCCGCAGCAGTCGCAGTTCCTGGACCAGCCACGGCCGGCAGGTGTCCCGCTCCCACGGGGTCGGCTTGTTGGCGGGCGGCGCGCAGTGCACCGGGGAGGTGACCCGCACGCCGTGCAGGGCGAGGCCGTCGTCGGCGGACACGGAGGTCGGCTGCGAGGCGAGCCCCACGTCGTACAGCGCCTGGTACAGCACGTCCCCGGAACGGTCGCCCGTGAACATCCGGCCCGTACGGTTCCCTCCGTGCGCGGCCGGAGCCAGCCCCACGATCAGCAGCCGCGCGTCGGCCGGACCGAACCCCGGCACCGGCCGCCCCCAGTAGGTCCAGTCGGCGAAGGCCGCCCGCTTCGTGCGAGCCACCTCCTCCCGCCATGCGACGAGTCTGGGGCAGGCCCGGCACCCCGCGACCCGCCGGTCCAGGGCGGGAAGGGGAGCGGGGTCCAGCGGTGCGTCCGGGGCCATGGGTCTACGGTAAGGCGGGGTCGGGGGGCCGGACGGCCCGGTCCGGGTCACCGCGTGCGCCGCACCAGCCGCAGCAGGTCCCGCACGGAGCCGCGTCGGGCCCAGGCGATCAGGGCCAGCGGGACGAGCAGGACGAGGGGCGTCGCCGCGTTCTGCCCGTCCATGGCCACGATCGTCACGATGAACGCGCCCACCATGAGCGCTCCCAGGCAGACCGCGGCCACCGACCGGAGGACCGGGATAAGCAGGGCGATCGCGCCGGCCAGTTCGAGGACGCCGATGGCGTACATGCCGGTGCTGCCCCAGCCCAGCTTGTCGAAGCCCTCGGCCGCCGACGGGTGGGCGATCAGCTTCGGCAGTGCGCTGGCGATCCCGTAGAAGAGAGCGAGCAGCACCTCCAGTCCGCGCAGTGCGAGGCGGGCACGCCTGCGTCCGGGGTTCGTCGACTCGGACGGAACGGCGACGGCGGAAGCAGCGGAGGGGAGCGGTGCCGTGGTCTCGGACATGGAGGTCTCCTGGGGGAAGCGGCGGGTGATGCTGTCGGAGGGACAGACCGCTCCCCCGTCGTGAACTCATCGCTCCGCGCCGGACTTCATCGCCTGACCGCCCGCACCCAGATCCCGTCCTCGGCCAGATATCGGGTTCCCCGCCCACCGGCGGACGGCTGTACAGCTCGACCGCGCAGCCGTCCGGGGTGACGGCACCGGGGCCCGTCACCTCGTGTCCTTCTCGCATCTCACGCCTCATGCCCTCCCAACGGCCCACGCCCGCACGGCCGTTCCACCACCCCTCGGGTTCATTCGTTCGAGTGAAGGCAGTCTTTTCGACGAAGGCGCGGCCGGCGGTGGACACGCCTCCCTGGAGAACGTCCGGGCTTCCCTGGAGAACGTCCGGGCCGGGGAGTACGTTGCAGGAAGGAGTGGTGATCCGATGCGTACGGGCAGTGAGCCGGTGACAGCGCGCAGTGCACTGAGGATGCGACTGTGGCTGAGTGCGTGGGGGCTGCTCTGGGCGATCTTCGGGACGGTGGCGTTCGCGCTCGTGGGGCGTTGGGGCTGGGCGGTCGCCTGCGGGGTGCTGTGGCTCGTGATCACCGTCGACATGTCGGTGATCGCCAGGCATCTGCGGGAGGGGTCCCACTTCCAGCCGGGCCCGGACGTCCCGCCGTACCGGCCGCCGGAGCGGCATCGTCCCTGAGGCCCGGGGCGGCGACCACCCGGGATCCGGTCCGGTCCCGCTCCGATCCGGTCCCGCCCGGCCCGATCCGGGCGAAGGACTCCGGGCGAAGGACTAGGACTCGAACCGTGCCGCCTTCAGGTACTGCGGGTTCGGGTCCAGGGCGGCGGCCAGGCGGAAGTGCCTCTTCGCCTGGTCGGCGCGGCCCTGCCGCTCATAGGTGCGGGCGAGCGCGAAGTGGGCGAACGCGTTGTCCGGCTCGCGCTCCAGGACGATCGTGAACTCCAGCTCGGCGGGCCGCAGTTGCGCGGCGGCGAAGAAGGCTCGCGCGCGCAGCAGCCGGGCGGCGGTGTTCTCGGGATACGCGGCGATGACACCGTCGAGCAGCTTCACCGCGCCCCGCGGATCCCGTGCGGCGAGCAGTTGCTCGGCGGCACGGAAGTCGATGACGTGCGTCTCCGGAGTACGTCCGGTCGAACCGCTGGTTTCGGGCACGGAAAATTCCTTCCCTCACTCATGGCGTTCAACGCGCGCGGCGCGGGCCGCTATTCCTCGGGCCGCTCGCCGGACCGCCCGCGGGGCCCCTCGCCGTCCCGCTCCGCCGTCCGCGCCCGGTGGACCAGGTCGGCCCACACGTCCTTCACGCGTCGCTCCAGGTCGGGCAGGGGTACGTCGTTGTCGACGACGATGTCGGCGATCTCCCGGCGCTGCTCGCGGGTCGCCTGCGCCGCCATCCGCGCGCGGGCGTCGGCCTCGGTCATTCCGCGCAGCCGCACGAGGCGGTCGAGCTGGGTGGCGGGGTCGGTGTCGACGACCACGACCACGTCGTAGAGGGGGGCGAGCCCGTTCTCGGTGAGGAGGGGTACGTCGTGGACGACGACGGCGTCCTGGGGGGCGGCGGTCTCCAGGTCGCGGGACCGGGCGCCGACCAGCGGGTGCACGATCGCGTTGAGCGCGGCGAGCTTGTCGGGGTCGGCGAAGACGAGCGAGCCGAGTTTCGGCCGGTCGAGACCGCCGTCCTCGGCGAGGACGTCCTCGCCGAAGGTCTCGACGACCGCCGCGAGGCCGGGTGTCCCCGGTGCGACGACCTCGCGCGCGATGCGGTCCGCGTCGATCAGCACGGCGCCGCACTCGACGAGCAGCCGGGACACCTCGCTCTTGCCGGCGCCGATCCCGCCGGTCAGGCCCACCTTCAGCATGACGGGAAGCTTAGGGCCTGCCGGCGGCGGAACGCGCGGCAGGCCCCGGACGCGGCAGCCCCGGAAGGGCGCTCAGCCCTCGCCCTCCCGCTCGGCCAGGAACTTCTCGAACTCTCGCCCGATCTCGTCGGCGGACGGGATGTCGACCGGCTCGGCGAGCATGTTGCCGCGGGTCTCGGCGCCCGCGGCGGCGTCGTACTGGTGCTCCAGGCCCTGGACGAGGGCTGTCAGCTCCTCGTCGCCCTCCTGGATCTGGCGGTCGATCTCGGTCTGCGTGCGGTGCGCGTCGGTGCGAAGGGCGTGCGCGATGCTCGGCAGGACGAGTCCGGTGGCGGCCGTGATGGCTTCCAGGACGGTCAGGGCGGCGTCCGGGTAGGCGGAGCGCGCGATGTAGTGCGGGACGTGCGCGGCGACACCCAGGATGTCGTGCCCGGCCTCCATGAGGCGGTACTCGACGAGGGCCTCGGCGCTGCCGGGGACCTGGGCCTCCTCGAAGGGGCTGCGCTGACCGGGGACGAGGTCGGTGCGGTTGCCGTGCGGAGTGAGGCCCACCGGGCGGGTGTGCGGCACACCCATGGGGATGCCGTGGAAGTTCACCGACAGACGGACGCCGAGGCGCTCCACGATCTGCTTCACGGCCGCGGCGAAGCGCTCCCACTCGACGTCCGGCTCCGGGCCGGACAGCAGCAGGAAGGGCGCGCCGGTGGCGTCCTGGACGAGCCTGACCTCGATGCCCGGCTCCTCGTAGTGCGTCCACCGGTCGCGCTGGAAGGTCAGCAGCGGGCGGCGGGCGCGGTAGTCCACCAGGCGGTCGTGGTCGAAGCGGGCGACGACCTGGTGGGGCAGCGAGTCGAGAAGCCGGTCGACGATCTGGTCACCGGTCTCCCCCGCGTCGATGTATCCGTCGAAGTGGTAGAGCATGACAAGTCCGGCCGACTCCTGGGCGAGCGCCATGTCGACGACGGCCAGCCCCTTCGGCTCCCATGCGTACAAACCCTGCGGATCAAGCACTTGGACCGCTCCTCCTCGTGTTCGTACTGCACAACGTCCCTGGGGGCAGGGGCATTCCCGAACCGTGCACCCTGATCACGCGGCGTCGACCGCGCCCCTGACCGCACGGCGTCGTGCGGCCCGCGCGGGACGACCGGGCCGGGAAGCGGGCGCGCGGGAGGAGTCACGGACCGGTGGCGTGCGGGCGGGGCAGGTCAGGGCGCGGGGTGGGCGGACCGGAACACGGGCCTCGCGCCGGGACGGCCGCCTCGACCGCCCGCCCCGCCCGCACCGCCGGCACCGCCGGCACCCGCGGCACCCGCGGCACCGGCAGTACTGGCGGCAGCGACGGATGTCCGGGAGAGTCTCGCACCGCCGGGTTACGGCCTGTCAGCTCCTCGGATGTCCCGTGCGTTTCCTCGCGGGCGCCTCGCCGGAAGGTCGGCGGCCCCCGTCCGGGAACAGCACTGAGGGCCCGCACCTCGAAAGGTACGGGCCCTCAGTCATGAGCTATTGCTCAGCGGGCGTCAGCTCTGCCCACCGGCCAGCTTCTCGCGGAGCGCGGCGAGCGCCTCGTCCGAAGCGAGGGCACCGGAGGTGTCCGCACCCTCGGAGGAGTACGAACCACCGCCACCGCCACCGGACGCGGCCGGAGCGGCAGCCTCGCCGCCCTCGGCGGCAGCGGCGGCGTCGGCCTCGCGGGACTTGATGACCTGCTGCTGGTGCTGCTCGAAGCGGGTCTGCGCCTCGGCGTACTGGTGCTCCCACGCCTCGCGCTGGGTCTCGTAGCCCTCGAGCCAGTCGTTGGTCTCGGGGTCGAAGCCCTCGGGGTAGATGTAGTTGCCCTGGTCGTCGTAGGACGCGGCCATGCCGTAGAGCGTCGGGTCGAACTCGACCGAGGCCGGGTCGGCGCCGAAGGCCTCGTTGGCCTGCTTCAGCGAGAGGCTGATGCGGCGACGCTCGAGGTCGATGTCGATGACCTTGACGAAGATCTCGTCGTTGACCTGGACGACCTGCTCCGGGATCTCCACGTGGCGCTCGGCCAGCTCGGAGATGTGGACCAGACCCTCGATGCCCTCGTCCACGCGGACGAACGCACCGAACGGCACCAGCTTCGTGACCTTGCCGGGCACGACCTGGCCGATCTGGTGGGTGCGGGCGAACTGCTGCCACGGGTCTTCCTGGGTCGCCTTCAGCGACAGGGAGACGCGCTCGCGGTCCATGTCCACGTCGAGGACCTCGACGGTGACTTCCTGGCCGACCTCGACAACCTCGGAGGGGTGGTCGATGTGCTTCCAGGAGAGCTCGGAGACGTGCACGAGACCATCGACGCCACCCAGGTCCACGAAGGCACCGAAGTTGACGATCGAGGACACGACGCCGGAGCGGACCTGACCCTTCTGCAGGGTGGTGAGGAACGTCTGGCGGACCTCGGACTGGGTCTGCTCCAGCCAGGCGCGGCGGGACAGGACCACGTTGTTGCGGTTCTTGTCCAGCTCGATGATCTTGGCCTCGAGCTCCTTGCCCACGTAGGGCTGGAGGTCGCGGACACGGCGCATCTCGACGAGGGAAGCCGGCAGGAAGCCACGGAGGCCGATGTCGAGGATGAGACCACCCTTGACGACCTCGATGACGGTACCGGTGACGATGCCGTCCTCTTCCTTGATCTTCTCGATGGTGCCCCAGGCGCGCTCGTACTGGGCGCGCTTCTTCGAGAGGATCAGGCGGCCTTCCTTGTCCTCCTTCTGGAGGACGAGGGCCTCGATCTCGTCGCCGACGGCGACCACGTCGTTCGGGTCGACGTCGTGCTTGATCGAGAGCTCGCGGCTCGGGATGACACCTTCGGTCTTGTAACCGATGTCGAGCAGGACCTCGTCCCGGTCGACCTTCACGATGACGCCGTCGACGATGTCGCCGTCGTTGAAGTACTTGATCGTCTCGTCGATCGCGGCGAGGAAGGCTTCCTCGTTACCGATGTCGTTGACCGCAACCTGCGGGGTGGTGGCGGTGGTCTCGGTGCTGCTCGTCATGTGGGAAAGGGCTCCGGTACGGACAGAGAGTCGTAGGTACTGCTTGCGCCGGGAGCCCGTTTCGCTCTGCAGAAGGCCGGACAGCCAAGGAAGCGTCCACCGAAACGACGATGGCGCCTCGACAACCGAGGGGACATACATACAGATGCGAGCACGACCTGCTACGTCTGAGGCGCGCAGGCCCGCAGCGCAACTTGTAGCATACGGGGACAGCCGGGCAGGGTCAATGCGCGAAGGCGCACACCCGGGGCGGATCGCCGCAATCCCGGCACACAACCTCTCTTCCGAGGCCACGCAGGCCGCAGGAAGTCCTCCCGGCGACACCGTGAGGGCGCCTCCCGAGTCGGGTTGGTCGGAAGAGTACGACGAGGGAGCCGATCATCCAAGAGCCCGTATCGTCCGAGCCGATGTCCGGACCGGCGTTCGAGCCGGAAGCCACCCGCCGCGAGGCCGGCGTCGCGGAGAGCGCGCGCGCCAATCGCGGCTGGTGGGACCGCAACGCGGACGAGTACCAGATCGAGCACGGCACGTTCCTCGGTGACGACCGCTTCGTGTGGGGTCCCGAGGGCCTGGACGAGGTGGAGGCCGAGCTGCTCGGCCCGCCGGAGGACCTGAAGGGGAGGACGGTCCTGGAGATCGGCGCCGGCGCGGCCCAGTGCGCGCGCTGGCTGGCCGCCCAGGGGGCCCGTCCGGTCGCCCTGGACGTCTCCCACCGCCAGCTCCAGCACGCGCTGCGGATCGGCGCGGCGTTCCCGCTGGTGTGCGCCGACGCGGCCGTCCTGCCGTTCGCGGACGGCTCCTTCGACCTGGCCTGCTCCGCGTACGGGGCGCTGCCCTTCGTCGCCGACCCGGTACTGGTCCTGAAGGAGGTCCGCCGGGTGCTGCGGCCGGGCGGGCGCTTCGTCTTCTCGGTGACGCATCCGATCCGCTGGGCCTTTCCCGACGAGCCGGGCCCCGAGGGCCTGTCCGTCTCCTCGTCGTACTTCGACCGCACGCCCTACGTCGAGCAGGACGACGAGGGCCGGGCGGTGTACGTCGAGCACCACCGGACGGTCGGCGACCGGGTCCGTGACGTGGTCGCGGGCGGCTTCCGGCTGGTGGACCTGGTCGAGCCGGAGTGGCCGGCCTGGAACACCGCGGAGTGGGGCGGCTGGTCCCCGCTGCGCGGCGGTCTGATCCCGGGCACGGCGATCTTCGTCTGCGAGCGGGACTAGCCCGCGCCCCGGCCCTCCCTGCACGCGCGGGCCGGGGCGCTTCACACGCGTGTGCGGGGCGTTTCCCCGGGCGTACGACACTGGGGGCGTGATCCGTGACGACGCCCTGGACGCGCTGCCCGTGCGGGCCGCCCTGCCCGCCCTGCACGACGCCCTGGCCGGGCGGGGGACCGCCGTGCTGGCGGCACCGCCCGGCACCGGGAAGACGACGCTGGTGCCGCTCGCGCTGGCCGGGCTGGTCGGCGGGGGGCCGGCCCGGCGGGTGGTCGTGGCGGAGCCGCGGCGGATCGCGGCGCGCGCGGCGGCCCGGCGGATGGCGTGGCTGCTCGGTGAGCGGACCGGCGGGAGCGTGGGGTTCACCGTGCGCGGCGAGCGCGCCGTCGGGCGGCACACGCGCGTGGAGGTCGTCACCACCGGGGTGCTGCTCCAGCGTCTCCAGCGCGACCAGGAGCTGACCGGGGTCGACGTGGTGGTGCTGGACGAGTGTCACGAGCGGCATCTGGACGCGGACACGGCGGCCGCCTTCCTGTGGGACGTGCGCGAGACGCTCCGTCCCGAGCTGGGGCTGGTCGCCGCGTCGGCGACGACCGACACGGAGGGCTGGTCCCGGCTGCTGGGGGGCGCGCCGGTGGTCGAGGCCCACGGCTCGTCGTACGGCGTCGAGGTGGTGTGGGCGCCGCCGGCCCGGCCGGTACGGCCGCCGCACGGCATGTCGGTGGACCCCGCGCTGCTCGCGCACGTGGCGTCGGTGGTGCGGCGGGCGCTGGCCGAGCGGCCGGGTGACGTCCTGTGCTTCCTGCCGGGGGTCGGTGAGATCGCCCGGGTCGCGGGACGGCTCGCGGGTCTGGACGGGGTGGACGTGCTCCAGGTGCACGGGCGGGCGCCCGCCGCGGTGCAGGACGCGGTGCTGGCTCCCGGGCGGCGGCGTCGGGTGGTGCTGGCCACGTCCGTCGCCGAGTCGTCGCTGACGGTGCCGGGCGTGCGGGTGGTGGTGGACTCGGGCCTGGCGCGCGAGCCGCGGGTGGACCACGCGCGCGGGCTGAGCGCGCTGGCGACGGTGCGGGCGTCCGTCGCGGCGGGACGGCAGCGGGCCGGGCGGGCCGGGCGCGAGGCGCCGGGCGTCGTCTACCGCTGCTGGACGGAGGCGGAGAACGCCCGCCTGCCGCGCTTCCCGGCGCCGGAGATCAAGGTGGCCGATCTGACGGCGTTCGCGCTCCAGGCGGCCTGCTGGGGCGATCCCGGGGCGTCCGGGCTCGCGCTGCTCGATCCGCCGCCGGGCGGGGCGATGGCGGCGGCGGGCCGGCTGCTGCGGGCGGTCGGGGCGGTGGACGCCGCGGGCCGGGCCACGGAGCGCGGCGTACGGCTGACGCGGGCGGGGCTGCATCCGCGGCTGGGGCGGGCGCTGCTCGACGGGGCCGCGCTGGTGGGGGCGGAGCGGGCCGCGGAGGTGGTCGCCCTGCTGAGCGAGGAGGCTCCGCGGGAGTACGGCGACGATCTCGCGGGGGCGCTGCGTGCGGCCCGGCGCGGGGGTGACGCGTACGCGGGGCGCTGGCGTGCGGAGGTACGGCGGTTGCGGGCCGTGGCGGCGGAGTTCGCCGGTCCGGCGGAAGGGGGTGCGGCGACGGAGCCGGCCACTCCGGCGGAGGCGGGCGCCCGGGCGGAGGGAACCGCCGGGGCGGAGGGGGGCGCGGGAGCGCCGTCGGCGTCGGCCCGTGAGGACGGCCGGGTCGGTGTCGTGGCCGCGCTCGCCTTTCCCGAGCGGGTCGCCAGGGCGGACGGCGGCTCGTACCTGATGGTGTCCGGGACGCGGGCCGAGGTGCGTGCCGGGTCGGGGCTGCGCGGTGCGCCGTGGATCGCGGTCGCCGTCGCCGACCGGCCCGTCGGCAAGGGGCACGCGCGGGTGCAGCTCGCGGCGGTGGTCGACGAGGAGGTCGCCCGGTTCGCGGCGGGCGCCCTGCTCGACGTGCGCGAGGAGGTCCGCTGGGCGGAGGGGGACGTCGTGGCCCGGCGGGTCGAGCGGCTCGGGGCCGTGGAGCTGGTGGCGCGGCCGCTGCGGGAGGCCGCCGCCGGGCTCGTGCGGGAGGCACTGCTCGAAGGGGTGCGGCAGGAGGGGTGGGGGCTGCTGCGGTGGTCGGCGCAGGCGCTGGTGCTGCGGCAGCGCCTGGCGTTCCTCCGGGCGCGTCTCGGGGAGCCGTGGCCGGACGTCTCCGACACGGCGCTGCACGCGCGCGTGGACGAATGGCTGGAGCCCGAGCTGGGCCGGGCCGGGCGCCGGGGCGATCTGGCGCGGATCGACGCCGGGGCGGCGCTCGCCCGGCTGCTGCCCTGGGCGTCCGGGGAGGCGGCACGGCTGGACGAGCTGGCGCCGGAGCGGATCACGGTGCCGAGCGGGTCCGCGATCCGGATCGACTACACCGAGCCCGGGCAGCCGGTGCTGGCGGTGAAGCTGCAGGAGATGTTCGGGCTCCAGGAGACACCGCGCGTGGCGGGGGTGCCGCTGCTGGTGCACCTGCTCTCCCCCGCCGGGCGGCCCGCGGCCGTGACCGCCGACCTCGCCTCCTTCTGGAAGGACGGCTACCGGGGTGTGCGGGCGGAGTTGCGGGGCCGCTATCCCCGGCATCCGTGGCCGGAGGACCCGGCCGGTGCCGAGCCCACCCGGCACACCAACGCGCGACTGGGACGGTGACCGGTTCGGCGTCGGGCGTCCTCACGCGGCCGGCGGACGCCGCGCCCTCGTCGCGGTCGCCGACGCGTGGTGCGGGGCGTGGTGCGGGGCGTGACCCCCGGGCGTGGCGTCGGTGCGTGACGCCCGGGCGGCGGACCTGGCGGTCCGCCGGGTCCGGCACCGCGACGGCGGGCGGGACGAGCGCGGGTCACGTACGGCGACGGCGCCCCGCTCGCGTGGAGCGGGGCGCCGTCGAAAGGCGCGGGACAGGTCCTCAGCCGGTGGCCGTCGACCCGGAGGGGCTCGGGGAGGTGCTCTCGGAGGGGGTCTCCGAGGGGTTTTCCGAGGGGGTGTCCGACGGGTTCGGCGTGGGCGACGGTGCCGCCGTGACGGTCAGTTCGACCGTGAGGGTGGCGCCGCCCTCGGTGGTGACGCGCAGCAGGTAGGTGCCGGCGGCCTCGTCCGCGTACAGCTTCGGGAGCGTCAGCAGGCCGTTCGCGTCCGTGCGGAGGTCCGTCAGGGTGCGGACGGGGTCGCCGGCGGCGTCCTTGAAGTAGGGGCCCTCGTCGTTCGCGACCGGGTCGTCGGCCGCCTTCACGAGCGTGGCGGTGGCGGCGACCTTGTCCGCCACGGCGCCCTTGTAGGTCGCCTTCACCTCGACCCGGTCGGCGAACTCGCCGCCCGCGACGCAGGTCAGGGCGGTCGAGCCGGTGCGGGCCAGGGCGTCGGCGGCCCGCGCGGTGACCGTGGCCGAGTAGGTCGCGGCGGCGATCGTACGGCCCACGACGGTGGCGCGGACGGTGAAGGTGCCGGTCTTCTCCCCCGCCCGCAGGGCGGGCGCCGTGGCGACGCCCCGGCTGTCGGTGAGGACCGTGGCGAGGCGCTCGCCCCCCGTGAAGACGGCGTCCGTGTCGCCGACGATCGTGAAGCGGACCCGGACCTTGGCGACGGCCGCGCCGGCCTTGGTCTCGGTGCGGGTGCTGATCCGGTCGCCGAACGCGTCGCCCGCCATGGCGGTGAGCCGTGCCGTGCCCGCGTCCTCCAGGTGGTGCACCGTGTCGGTCGCGGAGGGCGGGGTGGCCGGCGGTGTGGTCGCCGGGGGCGGCGTGGTCACCGGGGGCTCGGTGGCGGGGGGCGTGGCGGGCGGGGTCGTCCCCGGCGGAGTCGTCCCGGGCGGGGTCGGGGACGGCGAGGTGGTCGTGCCGCCGCCGGTCTCGTCGCTGCGGTTGTCCGGCAGGGTGCCGGTGCCGTCCGGGACCTCGTACGTGCCCTTGCGGTAGTACTCCAGCCACGACACGACGGTGTTGTAGTAGTCGGTCGAGTTGTTGTAGCTCAGGATCGCGCTGCGCAGGCCGTCGTCGGTGGACATGTCCCAGCTGAAGCGGCACAGGTAGTGGCCGGCGGCGAGCGCGGCGTCGTACACGTTGTTGGGGTCCTTGCGGCCGTCGCCGTTGCCGTCGCGGCCGGCCCACGCCCAGGTGGAGGGGATGAACTGCATCGGGCCGACGGCGCGGTCGTGCCTGGTGTCGCCGTCGAAGGCGCCGTCGTCGGTGTCGCTGATGTCGGCGAAGCCGTTGCCGTCGAGGACCGGGCCGAGGATCGCCGAGCGGGTGGTGCCGTCGGCGTCGACGTTGCCGCCGCGGGCGTGACCGGACTCCACCTTGCCGATGGCGGCGAGGAGTTCCCAGGGCATGTTGCAGCCGGGCCGGGACTCGGCGAGGGCCGACGCGGCCTTCTTGTAGGCGTCCAGGACGGTCGCGGGGACGCCGGCCTCGGTCCCGCCGGTGCCGGCCGGGGTGGTGCCGGTGCTCTGGCTGGGCGCCGGGGCGGGGCTCTTCAGCGGCGGCAGGTCCGTGTAGTACGGCGAGTTGCCGGTGGCGCTCTCGTCGGTGCCGGCGGCGGAGCCGTTGTCGGGGGACGAGGCGTCCGCGGTGGCCCGTCCGCCCCCGTCGCCCGCCGTGACGTCGGGTGCCTGGGAGGCGGCCAGGGCCGCGACCGCCAACGCGGCCACGGTGGTGTTGACCGCACCCTTGCGCAGTCTGCTGCCGAAATGCGCCGACATGAAGTGAACCCCTCCCGTGGACACTCGAGCGCCCGCTCTCGTCCGTCTCGCCCGTCCCGTGGGACGCCTTGCCTCACTCGTCCCCCGGAGGACGGTCCACCGGCCGCGAAGGTTGCGGTCGCGGGTGGTTTGCGCTGATCTGTTCGGTTGTTCGACCGCCCTTCGCACGACGGCGGCCCAGGCGACCCTACGACAACTTCTTTGCGACCGGCACCCGTTCGAACCCAGTGTTCACCGCCCCTCCATGTCCCGTGGGGCACGCAGGGCGTCCCGCATACTGACCGGGTCGTCACGTCCGGGCCGGTGGGCCCGGCAACACCCGTACCGGGGAGCCTCGTTGCCGTTCACGCTGAGTCACGCGACGGCGGTGCTGCCCGCCGTGCGCGCCGACGGCACCGGCCGCGGGCGCCTGGTGCCCGCCGTCCTCGTCGCGGGGTCGTTCGCTCCCGACACGACCTACTACGCGGCCAGTGTCCGGTCCGGGGCGATGGAGTTCGGCGACGTCACGCACTCCTTCCCCGGTGTCCTCACCGTCGACGTGCTCCTGGCCTGGGCGCTGGTGGGGTTGTGGCTGCTGGTGCGCGAGCCGCTCGTGGCGCTGCTGCCACGGGCGCGGCAGGGCCGTACCGCCGTCCTGACGCGCTGTGGGGCGGCGCGCGCGCGTGTCCGGCCGTCGACGGTGGTGCGGTGGTACGTCTCCGCGGTCCTCGGCGCGCTGACGCACGTCGTCTGGGACGCCTTCACCCACCTCGACCGGTGGGGCATGCGGGTGTTCCCGGTCCTCGGCGAGACGGTCGCGGGCTCGCCGCTGTACTGGTACCTCCAGTACGGCGGTTCGGCCGTCGCGGCGGTCGTGGTCGCCGCGTTCGTGGTGCGCGCGCTGCGCCGGGCCCCGGCGGCCGAGCCGCTCGGGGTGCCGGTGCTGTCGGCGCGCGACCGCTGGTGGGCGGCGGCCGTGATCGGCGGCTGCGCCCTGACGGCGGCCGTCCGCCGGGCGCTGCGCTGGTGGGACCGGTGGGGACCGGACAGCAAACCCTACGAGCTGATCCCGACCCTGTGTTTCGGGGCGGGGGCGGGACTGCTGCTGGGCGTCGTGCTGTACGCCGCGGGGGTGCGGTGGCGGCGCGGCGCGGGGCGGCCCGCGCGGGAGAGGGACGAGGTGGGCGTCGGGTGAGCGGCGGTGAGGGCCCGCCGGCCTGGATCAGCGCCCGCCGCAGCGGTCGGCCCCGGGTGCCGCGCTCACGACGAAGACCGTGAGGCGGCGCCCCGCGCGCGGCCCGGAGAGCCGGCGCAGGGCGGTGAGGCCGAGGGCCAGGCAGCCGCGGGCCGTCCCGGTCCCGAGGCGCCGGAGTCCCCCCGGGCCGGCGAGCCGGGTGAGTCCCCGGCGCCGAAGACGTACGGCCGCCTCGCGCAGCGGCTGGAGAGGGGTCCCGGGCAGGCGGGGGGTCGCGGCGTCGGGCGCGAGGGCGGGCAACGGCCGCCCCGAGGACGTCGCGTCGGGGCCGGCCCGCCCTTTCCCGGCGGCGGCCGTGGTGTGAAGGCGTGCGGAGGCCCTCCGGCGGTGAAGCATGCGTATACCCATGGCCGCATCCTGGCGGCCCACCGCCCCCGAGGGCGCCTTCTCGGGGGCCACGCGGGTGAGGGCCCTCCGGGGGCGAGCGGGGCGCAGGAGAGCCGCGGGCGGACGAGCGCCCGGAAGCGGAGGGAACGAGGAGGGACCCCACCGCCACGGATGGGCCCCTCCCTCCGGTGCCGGGGATGTCGCGGAAGTCCCCCGGAGGGGGTGCTCCGGCCCGGCGACGCCTGGCACGCACTCCCCCGGAGGGGCATCCCCAGCCGCACTGTCGGGATCTCCCGACACACCCGGTATCGGGAGATCCTCCGCCCGGCGATCGCACGCGCCGGACGCCGCCGGGCCCGCTCCTCGGGCGGACGACGCCGCTTTCGCGACACGCCTCAGTGGGCCGCCGACTCCCAGTCGGGGCCCGCGCCCACCGAGACGTCCAGGGGGGCTCTGAGGTGGACCGCGCCGGCCATCTCCCGGCGGACCAGTTCCTCCACGGCCGGCCGCTCGCCGGGGGCGATCTCCAGGACGATCTCGTCGTGGACCTGGAGGAGCATGCGGGACCGCAGCTCCGCCTCGCGCAGGGCCGCGTCCACCTTCAGCATGGCGATCTTGACGATGTCCGCCGCCGTGCCCTGGATCGGCGCGTTGAGGGCCATGCGCTCGGCCGCCTCGCGGCGCTGGCGGTTGTCGCTGTTGAGGTCGGGGAGGTAGCGGCGGCGCCCGAAGAGCGTCGCCGTGTAGCCCGTCGCCCGCGCCTCCTCGACCGCCCGGCGCAGGTAGTCCCGCACGCCGCCGAAGCGCTCGAAGTAGGCGTCCATCAGGGCACGGGCCTCCCCCGCGTCGATGTTCAGCTGCTGGGACAGCCCGAACGCCGACAGGCCGTAGGCCAGGCCGTACGACATCGCCTTGATCTTGCGGCGCATCTCCGCGTCCACGGCGTCCCGCTCGACCCCGAAGACCTGGGAGGCGGCCGTGGTGTGCAGGTCCTCGCCGGAGGTGAACGCCTCGATGAGGCCCTCGTCCTCGGAGAGGTGGGCCATCACCCGCAGTTCGATCTGGCTGTAGTCGGCCGTCATCAGGGACTCGAAGCCCTCGCCGACGACGAACCCGCGCCGGATCGCCCGGCCCTCGTCCGTGCGGACCGGGATGTTCTGGAGGTTCGGTTCCGTGGACGACAGGCGGCCGGTGGCGGCGACCGTCTGGTTGAAGGTGGTGTGGATGCGGCCGTCGGCGGCGATCGTCTTGATCAGGCCCTCGACGGTGACGCGGAGCTTGGCCTGCTCACGGTGGCGGAGCATGATCACCGGGAGTTCGTTGTCCGTCTGGGCGGCGAGCCAGGCCAGGGCGTCGGCGTCCGTGGTGTAACCGGTCTTCGTCTTCTTCGTCCTCGGCAGCCCCAGCTCCCCGAAGAGGACCTCCTGGAGCTGCTTGGGCGAGCCGAGGTTGAACTCGTGCCCGGCCGCGGCGTGCGCCTCCTTCACCGCCTGCTGGACGGCGCCCGCGAACATCTGCTCCATGGCCTCCAGGTGCGCGCGGTCGGCGGCGATGCCGTGCCGCTCCAGGCGGGCGAGAAGGGCGGAGGTGGGCAGTTCCATGTCCTGGAGGAGATCGGCCGCACCGACCTCCTCCAGCCGGCCGCGGAAGGCCTCGCCGAGGTCGAGGATCGCGCGGGCCTGCACCATCAGCGCCTCGGCCTCGGCGCCCTCGTCCGCGCCGAAGGCGAGCTGGCCGTCGGCCGCGGCGGGCGGGGCCAGTTCCCGGCCCAGGTACTCCAGCGACAGCGCGTCCAGGTCGAAGGAGCGGCGGCCCGGCTTGACCAGGTAGGCGGCCAGGGCGGTGTCCATGGAGACGCCGGCGACGCTCCAGCCGTGCTCGGCGAAGACGCGCATGGCGCCCTTGGCGTTGTGCAGGACCTTGGGGCGGTCCCCGGCCGCCAGCCAGGCGGCCCAGGTGTTCTCGTCGGTCTCGTCCAGCTCGGCCGGGTCGAACCAGGCGGCGGGTCCGTCCGCCGCGGCGAGCGCGACCTCCGCGACCGCCCCGGTGCCCAGGCCCCAGGTGTCGACGGTGGCCACGCCGAGGGGCTCGGCGCCGTGCTCGGTGAGCCAGGCGGTCAGCTCGCCCGTGCCGAGCACCGTGCCGTCCAGCGCCACGCCGGGCGCGACGGCCGGGCTCGCCTCGGCCTCCCCGGTGCCCGGGTCGACGGCGAGCAGCCGTTCGCGCAGCGACGGGTTCCGGATCTCCAGGGTGTCCAGGATCATCGCGAGGGCCGTGCGGTCGTACGGGGCGCGCTCGAGGTCGAGGACGGTACCGGGCAGCTCGACGGTGCGGACCATCTCCGTCAGGCGACGGTTGAGCTTGACGGCCTCCAGGTGGTCGCGGAGGTTCTGCCCGGCCTTGCCCTTGACCTCGTCGACGCGCTCGACCAGCTCGGCGAACGAACCGAACTGGTTGATCCATTTCGCGGCGGTCTTCTCGCCGACGCCCGGGATGCCCGGGAGGTTGTCGGACGGGTCGCCGCGCAGGGCCGCGAAGTCGGGGTACTGGGCGGGCGTCAGCCCGTACTTCTCGACGACCTTCTCCGGGGTGAAGCGGGTCAGCTCGGAGACGCCCTTGGTGGGGTACAGCACCGTGGTGTGCTCGCTGACGAGCTGGAAGGAGTCGCGGTCGCCGGTGACGATCAGCACGTCGAAGCCCTCGGCCTCGGCCTGCGTGGCCAGCGTGGCGATCACGTCGTCGGCCTCGAAGCCGTCGACCGCGAACCGGGAGACGTGCATCGCGTCGAGCAGCTCGCCGATCAGTTCGACCTGGCCCTTGAACTCGTCCGGGGTCTTGGAACGGTTGGCCTTGTACTCGGTGAACTCCTCGGAGCGCCAGGTCCTGCGGGAGACGTCGAACGCCACCGCGAAATGCGTCGGCGCCTCGTCACGCAGGGTGTTCGCCAGCATCGACGCGAAGCCGTAGATCGCGTTCGTCGGCTGGCCGGTCGCGGTGGTGAAGTTCTCCGCGGGCAGCGCGAAGAACGCGCGGTAGGCCAGCGAGTGCCCGTCCATGAGCATCAGGCGGGGCCGGCCGGCGCCGGAGGTCTTCTCGGTCTTCTTCGATGCTGTTTCTGCCACGCCCCCGATCCTGCCACGCCCCACCGACACCGGGGCCCCTGTGCGGCGTCGGCCGCCCGGGGCGCCGCCGCGCCCCGGCCACGGCCACGGCCCTCCTCCCCGCGTCCCCGCCGGTCCTGCGCCCCTCGCTCCCGCCGACCCTCGCTCCCGCCGGCCCGCCCGCACGTCCGCCCCGTCGGTGCCGCGTGCAAGGATCGGCGGGAGAGTTCACCCGTGTCAGTGCCCGTGTCAGTGAAGGAGCGCCGCGATGGCAACGAAGCCGCCCAAGGCCGACCCGGTCCAGGACGCGCCGCGGGTCGCCGAGCCGCAGCACGCGGCGGCGGGGCTGCCGGCCGTCGGGCACACCCTGCGGATGGCCCAGCAGCAGATGGGGGTACGGCGGACCGCGCTGACGCTGCTGCGCGTCAACCAGAAGGACGGCTTCGACTGCCCGGGCTGTGCCTGGCCGGAGCCGGACCACCGGCACGCGGCGGAGTTCTGCGAGAACGGCGCGAAGGCGGTCGCGGAGGAGGCCACCCTGCGCCGGGTCACCCCGGAGTTCTTCGCCGCGCACCCGGTCGCGGACCTCGCGGAGCGCAGCGGCTACTGGCTGGGCCAGCAGGGCCGGCTCACGCACCCGATGTACCTGCCCGAGGGCGGCGAGCACTACGAGCCGGTCTCCTGGGAGCGGGCCTTCGACATCGTGGCCGAGGAGACGGCGGCCCTGGCCTCCCCCGACGAGGCCGTGTTCTACACCTCGGGACGCACCAGCAACGAGGCCGCGTTCCTCTACCAGCTGTTCGCGCGCGAGTGGGGCACCAACAACCTTCCCGACTGCTCCAACATGTGCCACGAGTCGTCCGGTTCGGCCCTCACGGAGACGATCGGCGTCGGCAAGGGCAGCGTCCTGCTGGAGGACCTGTACCAGGCCGATCTGATCATCGTCGCCGGCCAGAATCCGGGCACCAACCATCCGCGCATGCTCACCGCCCTGGAGAAGGCCAAGGCGGGCGGCGCGCGGATCGTGAGCGTGAACCCGCTGCCCGAGGCCGGCCTGGAGCGCTTCAAGAACCCGCAGACCGCCCGGGGCATGCTCAAGGGCGCCGCCCTGACCGATCTGTTCCTCCAGATCCGCCTCGGCGGCGACCAGGCCCTGTTCCGCCTCCTCAACAAGCTGATCCTCGAGACCGAGGGCGCGGTCGACGAGCGTTTCGTCGCCGAGCACACCCACGGCTACGAGGAGTTCGCCGCGGCCGCCCGCGACGCCGACTGGGACACGACGCTCGCCGCGACGGGCCTCACGCGCGCGGAGATCGAGGAGGTCCTGCGCATGGTGCTGGCCTCCGAGCGCGTCATCGTGTGCTGGGCGATGGGACTCACCCAGCACAAGCACTCCGTGCCGACCATCCGCGAGGTGGTCAACTTCCTGCTGCTGCGCGGCAACATCGGCCGTCCGGGCGCGGGGGTGTGTCCGGTGCGCGGCCATTCGAACGTGCAGGGCGACCGCACCATGGGCATCTTCGAGCGCCCGGCCCCGGCCTTCCTGGACGCCCTGGAGCGGGAGTTCGGCTTCGCGCCGCCGCGCGAGCACGGCTTCGACGTCGTACGGGCCATCCGGGCGCTGCGGGACGGCGAGGCGAAGCTCTTCTTCGCCATGGGCGGCAACTTCGTGTCCGCCTCGCCCGACACGGAGGTCACCGAGGCGGCGATGCGGCGGGCCCGGCTGACGGTGCACGTGTCGACGAAGCTCAACCGTTCGCACGTCGTCACGGGCGCGCGCGCCCTGATCCTGCCGACGCTCGGGCGCACCGAGCGCGACGTGCAGGACGGCGGCGAGCAGTTCGTGACCGTCGAGGACTCCATGGGCATGGTGCACGCCTCCCGCGGCCGGCTGGCGCCGGCGAGCGCGCGGCTGCTGTCCGAACCGGCCATCGTGTGCCGGCTGGCGCGCCGGGTGCTGGGCGAGGACAGCCGGGTGCCGTGGGAGGAGTTCGAGAAGGACTACGCCGCGATCCGGGACCGCATCGCGCGCGTGGTCCCCGGTTTCGAGGACTTCAACGCGCGCGTCGCCCGCCCCGGCGGCTTCGCGCTGCCGCACGCCCCGCGCGACGAACGCCGCTTCCCCACCGCCACCGGCAAGGCCAACTTCACGGCCGCGCCGGTGGAGTTCCCCGAACTGCCCGCCGGCCGCCTCCTGCTGCAGACGCTGCGCTCGCACGACCAGTACAACACCACCGTCTACGGGCTCGACGACCGTTACCGGGGCATCGTGAACGGCCGCCGGGTCGTCCTGGTCAACCCCGAGGACATCGGGACGCTCGGCCTCGCCGACGGCTCCTACGTGGACCTGGTGAGCGAGTGGCGGGACGGCGTGGAGCGGCGGGCGCCCGGCTTCCGGGTGGTGTCCTACCCGACCGCGCGGGGCTGCGCGGCGGCGTACTACCCGGAGACCAACGTCCTGGTGCCGCTGGACGCCACCGCGGACACCAGCAACACCCCGGCCAGCAAGTCCGTCGTCGTCCGTCTGGAACAATCGGCGACCGACTGAGCGTTTGCTCAGCCGACACGGTCCCCGTACCGGTCACGACACGGGTCACGACGAACGGAGCAGGTCCCGATGGGCGAGCAGCAGCACGTGAAGTTCCCGCAGGAGGTCGTCGACGAGTACGCGGCGCTCGGCGTCGACCTGGGCGCCCTGTTCTCCGCCGGGCACCTGGGCACCCGCATGGGCGTGCAGATCGTCGAGGCGTCCGCCGAGCGGGTCGTCGCCACGATGCCGGTCGAGGGCAACACCCAGCCGTACGGACTGCTGCACGGCGGTGCCTCCGCGGTGCTGGCGGAGACCCTCGGTTCGGTCGGCGCCATGCTGCACGGCGGCAGCTCCAAGATCGCCGTCGGGGTCGACCTCAACTGCACCCACCACCGCGGCGTCCGCTCCGGCCTGGTCACCGGCGTGGCCACGCCGGTGCACCGGGGCCGGTCCACGGCGACGTACGAGATCGTGATCAGCGACGAGGCGGGCAAGCGGGTGTGCACGGCGCGGCTGACGTGTCTGCTGCGGGACCTGAACCCCGGCGACGCCGCGCCCGCACCCGCCGCCGGCTGACGGCACCGGCCCTCTCCTCCCCCGGCCCACCGCCCGGCCCTGCCGCCCCGTTGCCCGCCGCCGCCTCCGCGGCCTAGCGTCGGGGGATGGCAACGGGAGGGCCCCTTCGGCCGGGAGCGGCGCGACGGCCGGGAACGGCACGGCGGGCGGGAACGGCACGGCGGGCGGGGACGGCACGATCACCCGCGGCACGGCGAACGGCACCGGCCCCACGGTCCGCACCGGCGCGGCGGCCCCGGACGCCCCGGCGGGGTGCCGCGGCACGCGGCCTTGGGGTGGTCCTCGCGGTGATCCTGGGGGCAGGCGTGGCGGCGACGGCCTGCGCCGGTCCCGGCGCCGCCGGGGCGCGGCGCACCCCGGCGCCCGCCACGACTCCCCCCGAGGCGCTGTGCGCCCGCGTCGTCGCCCACTGGTCGCGCGAGGTCCTGGACGGCGGCGGCTACGGGGACTACCAGTCGATGGGGCTCTCGGGCGGCCAGTACGAGATCCTGCGGTCGGTCGTGGACGCCGCGCGCGCCGAGAGGAAGCGCGAAGGCGCGCGCTCCGCGGACGAGTTGATCGACCGTCGGTCACGTGAGGGCTGTGCCGCCCGGTACCGCTCGGGCACTCCGGGCGGGGGGCCGTGGCGGTGAGCGGCGGGATCGGCCCCGTCGAGCCGGGCGAGGGCACGCGCGAACGGGAGGCCGAGGACGTCACCGGGGCTTCGCGCCCGCGGCCGGCCCCGCTTCCCGGGCTCCCCGGGTTCTCCCGGCTCTCCGGGCGTCACCGCCGCGCCGCACTCGGGGCACTGACGGCCCTCGCCCTCCTGGCCGGCGGCGTCCTGCTGTGGGCGACCAGACCGCCGGAACGTCAACGGGCCGCCCCGGCACCGCCGTTCCCGTCCCAGGTCGTGGAGGTCGCGTACCTGGGGCCGCTCGCGGTGCCGCCGGGCACCCGGCCGCGGACGTTCGCGCTGGAGGTGCTGCTCAGCGTGGCCTCGGGACCGCCGGTCACGACGACGCGGCTGGCGCAGCCGTACGCGGGGATCTTCCTGACGTCGGCACCGCGATCACCTTTCCGCACAAAGGCGGGTTCGGCACGCAAGATCGTCATCACGATGCATGTGACGGATTGCGGAAATGTGCCGGTGGATGCCGGACTGCCTTTCCTGGACGTAACTCTGCGTAATGCGCGCGCAATACAGGACCACAGTTTCATCCTCGGCCCCCGCTATGCGCAGGACCTCTCCCAGGCCCTACAAGTCGCCTGCAGCAACGAATCCGGGTAATCACCAAAACGCCTGAGACGCCTGAAGGCGGCAGGGCGCGTCCTGCGGGTTCTCAACATGTGGACAGGGCGAATCGGCCTGAATTCCACGGTTCCACCCTCTGAGTACCGCTCTGCATTACCTCGTGTCATAACAAGAGAGTCACAGCATGGGCCAGAGCCTCCTCCGCGTCACCTTCACCCGTTTAGAGTCACGGCCAGTCACCGCGCAGCTGGAATACCCCTTCGGCCCCCGCGCTCGACTCGGCCTCTTCCAGGGGGGAGGGCCGCCCAGGGAAAGGACTGGAACGTGCGTCAACGTTCGCTCATCGCCATCACCGCTGCGCTGTCCGCGGGAGCACTGACCCTCACTGCCTGCGGCTCGCGCGACAGCGATGACAAGGGCTCCGACAGCGGCGGCGGCATCACCGTCACCATCGGCGTCGACGCCCCGCTGACCGGCGACCTGTCTGCCATGGGCCTGGGCATCAAGAACTCGGCCGACCTCGCCGCCAAGACCGCCAACAAGAAGAAGTACGTCGACGGCGTCACCTTCAAGATCGAAGCCCTCGACGACCAGGCGCAGCCCTCGGCCGGCCAGCAGAACGCCACCAAGTTCGTCGCGAACAAGGACGTCCTCGGCGTGGTCGGCCCGCTGAACTCCTCCGTCGCCGAGTCGATGCAGAAGGTCTTCGACGACGCCAAGCTGGTCGAGGTCTCCCCGGCGAACACCGGCCCCAGCCTGACGCAGGGCGCGAACTGGCAGAACGAGAAGGCCCGCCAGTACAAGTCGTACTTCCGCACCGCGACCACGGACGCCATCCAGGGCCCGTTCGCCGCCCAGTACGTCTTCAACGACGCCAAGAAGAAGAAGGTCTTCGTCATCGACGACAAGAAGACCTACGGCGCCGGCCTGGCCGCCACCTTCACCAAGGAGTTCCAGAAGCTCGGCGGCACGATCGCGGGCACCGAGCACATCAACCCGGACAGCAAGGACTTCTCGGCCATCGCCACGAAGGTCAAGAACTCCGGCGCCGACGTCGTCTACTACGGCGGCGAGTACCCCCAGGCCGGCCCGCTCAGCAAGCAGATCAAGGCCGCCGGAGCCAAGATTCCGCTGATCGGCGGCGACGGCATCAAGGACGACAACTTCCTCAGCCTCGCCGGCGCCGGAGCCAACGGCGACCTTGCCACCTCCGTCGGTGCCCCGGTCGAGGAACTGCCCTCCGCCAAGGAGTTCGTGGCCAACTACAAGACCGAGGGCTACAAGGAGGAGTACTCCGCCTACGGCGGCTACTCCTACGACTCGGCCTGGGCGATCATCGAGGCCGTGAAGAAGGTCGTCGACGACAACGACGGCAAGCTCCCGGACGACGCCCGCGCCAAGGTCACCGCCGCCATGCAGAACGTCTCCTTCGACGGTGTGACCGGCAAGGTCTCCTTCGACGAGTTCGGCGACGCCACCAACAAGCAGCTCACCGTCTACGCCGTCGAGAACGGTGCCTGGAAGTCGGTGAAGGCCGGCACCTACACCGGCTGACCCACCCGCATCACCGAGCCGCGCGGGGCGCTGTTCCACTGGCGCCCCGCGCGGACCCACATCCGGACACATCCGTCGAAATCATCCGAACGTCTCGGAGGACATGCGGTGAACGAACTGCCGCAGCAGCTGGTCAACGGCCTGCTACTGGGATCCATGTACGGGCTGGTCGCCATTGGCTACACGATGGTCTACGGCATCGTCCAGCTCATCAACTTCGCCCACGGCGAGATCTTCATGACGGGCGCCTTCGGGGCTCTCTCCGTCTACCTCTGGATACTGCCCAACGGCACGACCATGTGGATAGCCCTGCCGCTCATGCTCATCGGCGCCATGCTGGTCGCCGCCCTCGTCGCCATCGGAGCGGAACGGTTCGCCTACCGCCCCCTGCGCGGCGCACCCCGCCTCGCCCCCCTCATCACCGCCATCGGCCTCTCCCTGGCCCTGCAGCAGGCGGTCTGGGCCTGGTACCCGGAAGCGAAGTCGGCCCGCACCTTCCCCCAGATCGAGGGCGGCCCCTTCCACATCGGTGACGTCACCATCCAGACCGGCGACATCTTCCTCCTCGCCGCCGCCCCCGTCAGCATGGCCGTCCTCGCCTACTTCGTCATGAAGACCCGCACCGGCCGCGGCATGCAGGCCACCGCGCAGGACCCGGACACCGCCAAACTGATGGGCGTCAACACCGACCGCATCATCGTGATCGCCTTCGCCCTCGGCGCCGTCTTCGCCGCCGTCGGCGGCGTCGCCTACGGCCTCAAGTACGGCCAGATCGACTACCGCATGGGCTTCATCCTCGGCCTCAAGGCCTTCACCGCGGCGGTCCTCGGCGGCATCGGCAACATCTACGGCGCCATGATCGGCGGCATCGTCCTCGGCATCGCCGAAACCCTGGCCACCGCCTACATCGCCGACATCCCCGGCATGGACCAGTTCGGCAGCCAGTCCTGGGCCGACGTCTGGGCCTTCGTACTTCTCATCCTCGTACTGCTGTTCAGGCCACAGGGCCTGCTCGGCGAACGCGTCGCGGACAGGGCGTGACACCGATGACCACACAGACCACCGCACCCGGCACCCCCAGCACCCCCGCCGCCGCACCCGCCACCGGCCTCATCGGCATCCCGGAGCACCTCGGCCGCGCCCTCGCCACCGGCGGCGGCGCCCTCACCGTCGTCTCCGCCTTCCTCGCCTGGACCTGGACGGCCGCCTTCCCCGGCGACCTCACCGTCTACGGCTACCCCGGCGGCCTGCAGGTCCTCGCCCTCATCGGCGGCGCCCTCACCACCCTCCTCGGCCTGTCCTCCTACGGAGTGAAGGGCCTCGGCTGGCTCACCCCGGCCGGCGCCGACGGCGCCATCAAGTTCGCCGCCCTCGCCGCCTTCGCCACCGTCTGGTACACCGTCGTCGCGATCACCGTCGACCTCGGCGGCGTCGTCAACCTGGAGCCCGGCGGCTACATCGCCGCCCTCGCCACCCTGATCGCCCTCCTCGGCGCCCTCGCCCTGCCCTTCGAGCGCCCCGAACCCGAGCCCCACGACCCCGACGACACCGGCTGGGAACTCTTCCGCCACCGCCTGCGCGGCGCCCGGGACACCACCAAGGCCGCCTTCGCCGGCGGCACCGCCCGCCCCCTCGGCACCCTGCCCTCCTACGCCGAGATCCTCATCATCGTCGCCGTCCTCGGCCTCGGCCTCACCGTCTTCACCTACGGCATCGGCACCGAGTACGACGAACTCTTCATCGGCTTCCTGATCACCGCCGGCTTCGGCTTCGCCGCCCTCAACAAGGCCGGCCTCGTCAACCAGGCCTCCCAGATCACCGCCCGGCACCAGAACATCACCATCTGCGGCGCCTTCGTCGCCGCCGCGATGTTCCCCTTCACCCAGACCGACGACCAGTACGCCACCGTCGGCGTCTACATCCTGATCTTCGGCACCGTCGCCCTCGGCCTCAACATCGTCGTCGGCCTCGCCGGCCTCCTCGACCTCGGATACGTCGCCTTCCTCGGTGTCGGCGCCTACGCCGCCGCCATGGTCTCCGGCTCCCCCAGCTCCCCCTTCGACGTCCACTTCCCCTTCTGGGCCGCCGTCCTCGTCGGCGCCGCCGCCTCCCTGATCTTCGGCGTCCTCATCGGCGCCCCGACCCTGCGACTGCGCGGCGACTACCTCGCCATCGTCACCCTCGGCTTCGGCGAGATCTTCCGCATCACCGCCAACAACCTCGACGGCACCTCCGGCCCCGACATCACCAACGGCTCCAACGGCATCTCCTCCATCCCGAACCTCAACATCCTCGGGTTCGACTTCGGAACCGAGCACGCCGTCGCCGGCTTCACCATCGGCCGGTTCGCCAACTACTTCTTCCTGATGCTCCTCATCACCGCCGTCGTCGTCCTGGTCTTCCGACGCAGCGGCGACTCCCGCATCGGACGCGCCTGGGTCGCCATCCGCGAGGACGAGACCGCAGCCCTCGCCATGGGCATCAACGGCTTCCGCGTCAAGCTGATCGCCTTCGCCGTCGGCGCCTCGCTCGCCGGACTCGCCGGCACCGTCCAGGCCCACGTCACCTACACCGTGACACCCGAGCAGTACCTGTTCGCCGGCCCCATCCCGCCCAACTCCGCCTTCCTCCTCGCCGCCGTCGTCCTCGGCGGCATGGGCACCATCAGCGGACCCCTCATCGGCGCGGCACTGCTCTTCCTCATCCCCAACAAGCTCCAGTTCCTCGGCGACTACCAGCTCTTCGCCTTCGGCCTCGCACTCATCCTCCTGATGCGCTTCCGCCCCGAAGGCCTCATCCCCAACCGCCGGCGTCAGCTCGAGTTCCACGAGGACGCGGAAGCTCCCACCGTCCTGACGAAGGCAGGGGCCTGACCACCATGACCACCGACACCACCACCACGGTCGCCCCCACCGGCGAAAAAGTCCTCGAAGCCCGCGGCGTCACCATGCGCTTCGGCGGCCTCACCGCCGTCCGCAACGTCGACCTGCACGTCAACGCCGGAGAAATCGTCGGCCTCATCGGCCCCAACGGCGCCGGCAAGACCACCTTCTTCAACTGCCTCACCGGCCTCTACATCCCCACCGAGGGCGAAGTCCGCTACAAGGGCACCGTCCTGCCGCCCAAATCCTTCAAGGTCACCGCCGCAGGCATCGCCCGCACCTTCCAGAACATCCGCCTCTTCTCCAACATGACGGTCCTCGAAAACGTCCTCGTCGGCCGCCACACCCGCACCAAGGAAGGCTTCTGGTCCGCCGTCCTGCGCCTCCCCGGCTTCCACAAAGCCGAAGCCGCCTCCCGCGAACGCGCCATGGAACTCCTGGAGTTCATCGGCCTGGAGAAGAAGGCCGACCACCTCGCACGCAACCTGCCCTACGGCGAACAGCGCAAGCTGGAGATCGCGCGAGCCCTGGCCAGCGAACCCGGCCTGCTCCTCCTCGACGAGCCCACCGCCGGCATGAACCCCCAGGAGACGCGAGCCACCGAAGAACTGGTCTTCGCCATCCGCGACAAGGGCATCGCCGTCCTCGTCATCGAGCACGACATGCGCTTCATCTTCAACCTCTGCGACCGCGTCGCCGTACTCGTCCAGGGCGAGAAGCTCGTCGAAGGCGACAGCGCCACCGTCCAGGGCGACGAACGCGTCGTCGCCGCCTACCTCGGCGAACCCTACGAAGACGCACCCGGCGCCGAGGAGATCGCCGAGGTCGAAGCCGCCGAAGCGCACGCCGAGACCACGACGGACGCCGCGCCCGGCAAGGAGAACGACCGATGACCGCACTGCTCGAAGTCGAGGACCTCCGCGTCGCCTACGGCAAGATCGAAGCCGTCAAGGGCATCTCCTTCAAGGTCGACGCCGGCGAGGTCGTCACCCTCATCGGCACCAACGGCGCCGGCAAGACCACCACCCTGCGCACCCTCTCCGGCCTGCTCAAGCCCGTCGGCGGCCAGATCAGGTTCAACGGCAGGTCACTGAAGAAGATCCCCGCCCACGACATCGTCTCGCTCGGACTCGCCCACTCCCCCGAGGGGCGGCACATCTTCCCGCGCATGACCATCGAGGACAACCTCCGCCTCGGCGCCTTCCTGCGCAACGACAAGGCAGGCATCGAGAAGGACATCCAGCGCGCCTACGACCTCTTCCCCATCCTGGGAGAACGCCGCAAGCAGGCCGCCGGCACCCTCTCCGGCGGCGAACAGCAGATGCTCGCCATGGGCCGCGCCCTCATGTCCCAGCCCAAGCTGCTCATGCTGGACGAGCCCTCCATGGGCCTCTCCCCCATCATGATGCAGAAGATCATGGCGACCATCGTCGAGCTCAAGGCCCAGGGCATGACCATCCTGCTCATCGAGCAGAACGCCCAGGCCGCCCTCTCGCTCGCCGACCACGGCCACGTCATGGAGATCGGCAAGATCGTCCTCTCCGGCACCGGCCGGGACCTCCTGCACGACGAATCCGTCCGCAAGGCCTACCTCGGCGAGGACTGAACCGACCCCGCACACGAAGAGGCCCGTGCCCCCGGATCGAACCGGGGGCACGGGCCTCTTCGTCCGCGCGTACCGAGACGTCAGCCCTTCGACGCCTTCTTCTCGTCGGCATCCTGGATGACGGCCTCCGCCACCTGCTGCATCGACATCCGCCGGTCCATCGACGTCTTCTGGATCCACCGGAACGCCGCCGGCTCGGTCAGCCCGTACTCCGTCTGCAGGACCGACTTCGCCCGGTCGACCAGCTTGCGGGTCTCCAGACGCAGGGTGAGGTCCGCGACCTCGTTCTCCAGCTCACGCAACTCCGTGAACCGCGAGACGGCCATCTCGATCGCCGGAACCACGTCGCTCTTGCTGAACGGCTTCACCAGGTACGCCATCGCCCCCGCGTCCCGCGCCCGCTCCACCAGGTCGCGCTGCGAGAACGCGGTCAGCATCAGCACCGGCGCGATGCGCTCCTCGGCGATCTTCTCCGCGGCGGAGATGCCGTCCAGCTTCGGCATCTTCACATCGAGGATGACCAGGTCGGGCTTGTGCTCACGGGCGAGCTCGATCGCCTGCTCGCCGTCACCGGCCTCGCCGACGACGGTGTAGCCCTCCTCCTCCAGCATCTCTTTGAGGTCGAGGCGGATCAGCGCCTCGTCCTCGGCGATGACGACACGGGTCGTCAGCGGAGGCACGTGCGACTTGTCGTCGTCGGGCGCGTCTACGGGCTGGGGCGACTCGGGGGCGGTCACGGGGGCTCCTTGTTCAGGCAGGGCACTGCTGACAAGAGCCTACCCAGCTGCGGTAAGGTGGGGTCACGGCGGGTCGGTGCCCGCCTTTGTTTTAGAGGAAGCCCCGGTAGTCCAGCGGGAGAGACACGGTGCTCAAACCACCGACAGCGTGGGTTCGAATCCCACCCGGGGCACTTTTCCTTCAATTCCAAGGTTGACCTTGGAAAGCGGATGTTCCCGTTCTCGTGAACATCCGCTTTTTGCTGCGTGTCGTCGCGATCACGCTCACAGAGTGGGCACATGTACGACGTGAGTACGCGCAAGCGGGCGCTGACGCTGGTGGCCCGAGGGCGCAGCCTGAATTCCGTGAGCAAGGAACTCGGAGTCTCCCGGTTCGCCATCCGCTCGTGGCAAGAACGCCTGGAGCCGATTCGCCGCACCGGCGGCCCCTGTCCTCGCTGCCAGAAGGTCCCCGTCCCGCCTGAGGCGCCCGCGGCCTACTCCTACCTGCTGGGTCTCTACCTCGGCGACGGTTGCATCAACCTCCATCGGCGCGGGGTCTACTTCATGCGTATCGTGCTGGACAACGCGTGGCCCGGAGTGATCGACGAGTGCGAAGCCGCCATACGCTCCGTGCGCCCCGACAACAGCGTGTGCCGCGTCAAGAAACAAGGCTGCGTCGCGGTCACCGGGTCCAGCAAGCACTGGCCCTGCCTCTTCCCCCAGCACGGCCCCGGCAAGAAGCACGAGCGTCGCATCACCCTCGAACCCTGGCAGCAGGCCATCGTCGTCGCCCACCCGTGGGAGTTCATCCGCGGTCTCATCCACTCCGACGGATGCCGCATCACCAACTGGACGATCCGCGCGGTAGGCGGCGAACGCAAGCGCTACGAATACCCTCGCTACTTCTTCAGCAACCTGTCGGGCGACATCATCCGTCTCTTCACCGATGCGCTGGACCATGTGGGCGTCGAGTGGAAGATGGCGAACCCCAGAAACGTCTCCATCGCCAAGAAGACCTCCACAGCCCTCATGGACACCCACGTGGGCCCCAAGCACTGACCCGCCCGCCCCCTCTACTCGGGCCGGTCGTCCTCCCCCACGTGGTGGACGCGGACCAGGTTCGTCGAGCCGGACACCCCCGGCGGGGAGCCCGCCGTGATCACCACCACGTCGCCCTTCTCGCAGCGGCCGAGGCGCAGGAGCAGTTCGTCGACCTGGTCGACCATGGCGTCGGTGGTGCCGACGGGTGGGACGAGGAAGGTCTCGACGCCCCAGGTGAGGTTGAGCCGGGAGCGGGTGGCGGGTTCGGGGGTGAAGGCGAGGAGGGGGATCGGGGAGCGGTAGCGGGAGAGGCGGCGGGCGGTGTCGCCGGACTGGGTGAAGGCGACGAGGAACTTCGCGTCCAGGAAGTCGCCGATCTCGGCGGCGGCTCTGGCGACGGCGCCGCCCTGGGTGCGGGGTTTGTTGCGTTCGGTGAGGGGTGGGAGGCCGGCGGCGAGGATGTCCTCCTGGGCGGCTTCGAGGATCTTGGCCATGGTGCGGACGGTCTGGACGGCGTAGGTGCCGACGCTGGTCTCGCCGGAGAGCATGACGGCGTCGGTGCCGTCGATGACGGCGTTGGCGACGTCGGAGGCTTCGGCGCGGGTGGGGCGGGAGTTGTCGATCATCGAGTCGAGCATCTGGGTGGCGACGATGACGGGTTTGGCGTTGCGCCTGGCGAGTTTGACGGCGCGTTTCTGGACGATGGGGACTTGTTCCAGGGGCATCTCGACGCCGAGGTCGCCGCGGGCCACCATGATGCCGTCGAAGGCGGCGACGATGTCGTCGATGTTCTCGACGGCCTGTGGTTTCTCGATCTTGGCGATGACGGGCAGTCGGCGGCCTTCCTCGTCCATGATGCGGTGGACGTCGAGGATGTCCCGTCCGCTGCGGACGAAGGAGAGGGCGACGATGTCGAGGCCGGTGCGCAGGGCCCAGCGCAGGTCCTGCTCGTCCTTCTTGGACAGGGCGGGGACCGAGGTCGCGACGCCGGGGAGGTTGAGGCCCTTGTGGTCGGAGACGACGCCGCCCTCGACGACGCGGGTGTGGATGCGCGGGCCGTCGATCGCGGTGACCTCCAGGCACACCTTGCCGTCGTCGACGAGGACGCGCTCGCCGGGGGAGGCGTCCTCGGCGAGGCCGGCGTAGGTGGTGCCGCAGGTGTGGCGGTCGCCCGCCACGCCTTCCTCGACGGTGATGGTGAAGGTGTCGCCGCGTTCGAGGAGGACGGGGCCTTCCGCGAAGTGGCCGAGGCGGATCTTGGGGCCCTGGAGGTCGGCCAGGGTGCCGACGCTGCGGCCGGTCTCGTCGGAGGCCTTGCGGACGTGGCGGTAGCGCTCCTCGTGCTCGGCGTGGTCGCCGTGGCTGAGGTTGAGGCGGGCGACGTCCATTCCGGCTTCGACCAGGGATTTGATCCGGTCGTAGGTGTCGGTGGCGGGGCCCAGTGTGCAGACGATTTTGGCTCGGCGCATGAGTCGAGCCTAAGTCTTACCGGGCGGTAGGGAATTCGTCGGACATGGCCGCTCAACGTCCTTTGTGTGAAGGGTTGTTGGTGGGTGCTGAATTGTGCACCCGGCCGCTCCTCCGAGCATCCGGGCGGTCGTCCGAATTCCTCGAACGAGTGAATTCACAGGTGCGGGGGGACCATGGTGAAGCGTGCTCTCACCTCGGCTCTTACCGTCATCCGCCCGGGTTCGAGGTCGAGGGGTTCGGGGGGTGCGTCCTCGGTGGCGGCCCGGCGGAAGGCGTGGCGTTCGAGGGCGCCCGGGGGGCGTCCGCCCGTCGGCTCGCCGCCGACGTCGGTGAGCTCGGTGAGGGCGGCCACGGAGGTCCCCAGGGCTTCGGCGTACTCGGTCGCGCGGCGTACGGCGTCGTGTACGGCCTGTCGGCGGGCCTCGCGGTGGACGGGTGAGTCGGGGCGCAGTTCCCACCAGGGTCCGTCGACGCGGGTGAGGTCGAGGTCGGCGAGGCGGGTGGTGAGTTCGCCGAGGGCGGTGAGGCCGGTGAGGGTGGCGGTGACGTGGACGCGGCCGTGGTGGCCGCGGATCCGTTCGCCTCGGCCGTGGGGGGAGAGTTCGGGGGTGAGGGAGACGGTGCCGGTCGAGACGTCGGCGACGGCGTCGCCGTAGGACCTGATCAGGTCGAGGACCTCGGTGTTGCGGCGGGTGAGGTCGTCGAGGGTGGTGCGGCGGTCCCGGGCGCGGGCGGTGACGGTGACGTCGAGGCGGGCGAGGTCGGGGTCGGCTTCGAGGGTGGCCTCGCCGTGGACGAGGAGGAGGGGGGCGTCGGGGGTGCCGTGGGCGGGGGGCGTGGCCATACGTCCCACTCTGGCAGTCCTTGCCTGGTTGCGGGAGGGGGCCGTGTGGTCGGGGTCACCAGATCGAAACCTGGGGGGTCTGTTCCCGTTTGCCATGGCCGGGTCAGAATCTACGCGCGTTCGGCTGTGCGTGTCCCTTGTCCACGCGCATCTGTCTACGCGCGTCAATCGGTCGTCGTCCGAGGAGCAGAGCATGCCGTTGAACCGCCGGAAGTTCCTGAAGAAGTCCGCCGCGACCGGGGCGGGGGTGGCGATCGCGGGTGCGGTCGCGGCGCCGGCGGCGCAGGCGGCGGAGCACAAGAAGCCGGCCAAGCCCGCCAGGCGGTACTCGCTGACCGTGCTGGGCACGACGGACCTGCACGGGCACGTCTTCAACTGGGACTACTTCAAGGACGCGGAGTACTCCGACGCCCAGGGCAACGCGCAGGGCCTGGCGCGCGTCTCGACCCTGGTGAACGCGATCCGCAAGGAGAGGGGCCGGGAGAACACGCTGCTGCTGGACGCGGGCGACACGATCCAGGGCACGCCGCTGACGTACTACTACGCCAAGGTGGACCCGATCACCGCCGAGGGCGGGCCGGTGCACCCGATGGCGCAGGCGATGAACGCGATCGGGTACGACGCGGTGGCGCTCGGCAACCACGAGTTCAACTACGGCATCGAGACGCTCCGCAAGTTCGAGGAGCAGTGCGACTTCCCGCTGCTCGGGGCGAACGCGCTGGACGCGAAGACGTTGAAGCCGGCGTTCCCGCCCTACTTCATGAAGACCTTCCGGGTGAAGGGCGCGCCGCCGGTGAAGGTGGCGGTGCTGGGTCTGACCAACCCGGGCATCGCGATCTGGGACAAGGCGTACGTGCAGGGGAAGCTGACCTTCCCGGGTCTGGAGGAGCAGGCGGCGAAGTGGGTGCCGAAGCTGCGGTCGATGGGCGCGGACGTGGTCGTGGTGTCGGCGCACTCGGGTTCCTCGGGCACCTCGTCGTACGGTGACCAGCTGCCGTACGTGGAGAACTCGGCGGCGCTGGTGGCGCAGCGGGTGCCGGGGATCGACGCGATCCTGGTGGGGCACGCGCACGTGGAGATCCCGGAGCTGAAGGTCGTGAACGAGAAGACCGGGAGGACGGTCGTGCTGTCGGAGCCGCTGGCCTACGCGGAGCGGCTGTCGCGGTTCGACGTGGAGCTGGTCTTCGCCCGGGGCCGGTGGAGCGTGGAGTCGGTGGCGGCGTCGGTGCTGAACTCCAACACGGTCGCCGACGACCCGCGGATCACCCGGCTGCTGTCGGACGAGCACGCTGAGGTCGTCGCGTACGTCAACCAGGTCGTCGGGACCGCGACGGACACGCTGACCACGGTCGAGGCGCGGTACAAGGACGCCCCGATCATCGACCTGATCACCAAGGTGCAGGAGGACGTGGTGAAGGCGGCGCTGGCGGGCACGTCGTACGCGTCCCTGCCGGTGATCGCGCAGGCGTCGCCGTTCTCGCGGACCTCGGAGATCCCGGCCGGCGACGTGACGATCCGGGACCTGTCGAGTCTGTACGTGTACGACAACACGCTGGTCGCGAAGTTGATGACGGGTGCCCAGGTGCGCGCGTACCTGGAGTACTCGGCGGAGTACTTCGTGCGGACGGCGGCGGGCGCGGCCGTGGACGTGGAGAAGCTGACGAACGCCGGTGGCCGTCCGGACTACAACTACGACTACGTGTCGGGGCTGTCGTACGACATCGACATCGCGCAGCCGGCCGGGTCGCGGATCAGGAACCTGGCGTACGGCGGGGCGGCGCTGGAGGACGACCGGCAGTTCGTGCTGGCGGTGAACAACTACCGGGCCAACGGCGGTGGCGCGTTCCCGCACGTGGCGTCGGCGCGGGAGCTGTGGGCGGAGTCGACGGAGATCCGGACGCGGATCGCGGAGTGGGTGACGGCGAAGGGTGTGCTGGACCCGAAGGACTTCGCGTCGGCGGACTGGAAGCTGACGCGTGACGGTGTGCCCGTCTTCTAGGGCCTGGCCGGTGGGGCTTGTCCTGTGAGGTTCGTCCTGTGGGGCTTGTCCCGCGGGGTGTGGGGGACGGTGGGGGTCCGGCTCCCGCCGTCCCTTCGTCGTGGTCGCCGGCTCATCGGCTTTCGGGGAGCGGGGCGGGGGTGGCGGGCCGGGGGGACGGGGGGACGGGGGGCCGGGGGTCGAGGCCGAAGGTGGTGAAGGCGGTACGGCTCGGGAGGGGGTGGTTCTCCTTGCCGGTGAGGGTGTTGAGGACGGTGGCGCTGCGCCAGGCGGTGAGGCCGAGGTCGGGGGCGCCGACGCCGTGGGTGTGGCGTTCGGCGTTCTGCACGTAGACGTGGCGGTCGGGGCCGGTCACAGCCGGGTCGAGGACGAGGCGGAAGTGCTCGTCGATGTGGGGGCGTCCGGCGCCGTCGCGGCGCAGGTGGGGGTCGAGGGGGGCGAGGAGGTGGTCCAGGGGGCGTTCGCGGTGGCCGGTGGCGAGGACGACGGCGTCGGTGACGAGCCGGCTGCGGGTGTTCTGCCGGACGTGTTCGAGGTGGAGTTCGATCCTGGTGGTGGCGGTGCGGCCGGCGGTGCGGACGTGGACGCCGGGGGTGAGGACGGCGTCGGGCCAGCCGCCGTGGAGGGTGCGGCGGTACAGCTCCTCGTGGATGGCGGCGAGGGTGTCGGCGTCGATGCCCTTGTGGAGTTGCCACTGGGCGTCGACGAGGTGGTCGCGGGCCGGTTCGGGCAGGGCGTGGAAGTAGCGGGTGTGGTCGGGGGTGAAGTGTTCGAGGCCGAGTCTGGAGTACTCCATGGGGGCGAACGCTTCGGTGCGGCCGATCCAGTGCAGGCGTTCGCGGCCCGGGGGGCGGTGGCGCAGGAGGTCGAGGAAGACCTCCGCGCCGGACTGTCCGGAGCCGACGACGGTGACGTGGCCGGCGGCGAGGAGTCCGGTCCGGTGGTCGAGGTAGTCGCAGGCGTGCAGGACGGGGACGTCGGGGGCGTCGGTGAGGGGGCGCAGGGTGGCGGGGACGTGGGGTTCGGTGCCGATGCCGACGACGACGTTCCTGGTGTGGGTGCGGCCGGGGGTCCCGGCTTCGCCGTCGGGGCCGGTTCGGGTGAAGTCGACCTCGAACAGGTCGTGTTCCGGCTTCCAGCGGACGGTGTGGACCCGGTGGCCGAAGTGGAGTGCGGGCAGGCCGTCGGCGACCCAGCGGCAGTAGGCGTCGTACTCGGCGCGGTGGGTGTGGAAGCGCTCGGCGAAGTAGAAGGGGAAGAGGCGTTCGCGGGTCTTCAGGTAGTTGAGGAAGGTCCAGGGGCTGGTGGGGTCGACGAGGGTGACGAGGTCGGCGAGGAAGGGCACCTGGACGCGGGCTCCGTCGATGAGGAGGCCGGGGTGCCAGGCGAAGGCGGGGCGCTGTTCGTAGAAGACGGCGTCGAGTTCGGCGAGGGGCTGGGCGAGGGCGGCGAGGGAGAGGTTGCCGGGGCCGATGCCGATGCCGACGAGGTCGCGGGGGCCGTCGGGGACCGGGTGGGCGGGGGCGTTCATGCGGGGGTGTTTCCTTCCACCAGTTCCAGGAGGGCGGCCAGGTCGTCGGGCCGGGTGCGGGGGTTGAGGAGGGTGGCCTTGAGCCAGAGCCGGCCGTCGAGGCGGGCCCGGCCCAGGACGGCGCGGCCTTCGGTGAGCAGTCGCCGTCGGATGCGGGCCACCGTCTCGTCGTCGGCGGCGGCGGGGCGGAAGAGGACGGTGCTGAGGGTGGGGGTGTCGTACAGCTCGAGGGCGGGGTCGGCGGCGATCAGGGCGGCGAGGTCCTGGGCGCGGGCGCAGACCTCGTCGACGAGGGCGCCGAGGCCGGTGCGGCCGAGGGTCGCGAGGGTGACGGCGGTCTTGAGGATGTCGGGGCGACGGGTGGTGCGCAGTGAGCGGCCGAGGAGGTCGGGGAGGCCGGCGTCGGTGTCGTCATCGGCGTTGAGGTAGTCGGCGCGCTGGTTCAGGGCGGTGAGGTCGTCGGTGTCGCGGACGGCGAGGAGTGCGGCGGCGGCCGGCTGCCAGCCGAGTTTGTGCAGGTCGAGGGTGACGGTGTGGGCGGCGTCGAGGCCGGTGAGGCGGGCGCGGTGGCGGTCGCTGAAGAGGAGGCCGCCTCCGTAGGCGGCGTCGACGTGCAGGCGGACGCCGTGGGCGGAGCAGCGGGCGGCGATGTCGGGGAGGGGGTCGATGAGTCCGGCGTCGGTGGTGCCGGCGGTGGCCGCGACGAGCAGGGGGCCGGGCAGGCGGGTGAGGGCGTCGTCGAGGGCGACGGGGTCGAGGGTGCCGGCGGGGGCGGGGACGGCGACCGGTTCGGGCAGGCCGAGGAGCCAGGCGGCGCGGGGCAGCGAGTGGTGGGCGTTGGCGCCGTGGACGAGGCGCAGGCCGGGGCCGAGCCGCTCGCGGGCCAGGAGGAGGGCGAGGTGGTTGGACTCGGTGCCGCCGGTGGTGACGAGGGCGTCCGCCAGGCCCGTCTCGGCGGCGAGCGCGCGGGTCACCAGCGCCTCCAGTTCCGAGGCGGCCGGTGCCTGGTCCCAGGAGTCCAGGGAGGGGTTGAGGACGGAGGCGGCGAGGTCGGCGGCGGCCGCGACGGCGAGGGGCGGGCAGTGCAGGTGCGCGGCGCACAGGGGGTGGGCGGGGTCGGCGGAGCCTTCGGCCAGGGCGCGGACCAGGGTGTGCAGGGCGGCCGGGTCGCCCCGCCGCGGCAGGATGTCGCCGGCTGCCGCGCGCATCCGGGCGGCCACCGCGGCGGGGCCGCCGGCGGGCAGGGGGCCGCCGCGGGCGCGGGCGCCGACGTCCAGCGCGTCGAGGACGGTGGCGAGCAACGGCCCGAGCGCGGCCGGGCCTTCGGGGCCTGAGGCGAGGGGCGGCGTGCGCATGGGCTCCTCCGGAGGCGGGGAGTCCCATTTTGTCGGTGGTTACGGCGAGGTGTCCCGGCTGCGGGGGTTTTCGAACCGAAAGTGGGAGGCCGCGCGGACCGGGGCGGGGGCGGGGGCCGGGGCTGCCGCCCCTGACCCGCCCCCGCCCCCGGTCCGGGCGCCTCGTTCCGCGGCCGGCCCGGCGGGGCTACGCCGTGGTGCCCTGCCTGACCCGCAGGGCGCGTCGCAGGTCGTCCAGTTGGTCCGCGAGCTTGCGGCGCAGGGCCGGGGTCGGGTCCGCCTCGCGCAGGCAGGTCTCGCCCAGGGTCAGGTTCTCGGCGTCGACGGCGTGCGCGGGGAAGGCCCAGCGGCCGGCGGCCTCCGCGATGGCGGGGCCGCGGCGGGCCGCCACGGCGACCGCGGCGTCGTAGAAGCGGGGCACGTAGTGCCGTACGAGGTCGGCCTGTTCGGGCTGCCAGAAGCCCTGGGCGGTGGCGGTGAAGAGGTAGTTGGACAGGTCGTCGCCGTCGAACATCGCGGCCCAGGCGGCGCTCTTGGTCTCCTCGTCGGGCAGGGCGGCGCGGCACCGGGCGGCGCCTTCGCGGCCGTTGGCGGACGGGTCGCGTTCCTGTTCGGCGGCGATGGCGGCCTCGTCGGTGGCGCCGAGGACGGCGAGCCGGGCGAGGACGCGCCAGCGCAGGTCGGGGTCGAGCTCGGGTCCGCCGGGGACCGTGCCCTCGGCGAGCCAGGCGGCGATGGTGTCCGGGTGGGCGGCGACGTCGATGAAGTGGCGTACGGCGATCAGGCGCAGGCCGGGGTGGTCGCCGTCCTCGGTGCGGCGGATGAGGTCGCGGCACAGGGAGGACAGGGTCGCCAGGGCCGCGGGGCGCTCCTCGGAGGTGAGGTAGCGGTCGGCGATCTGGGTGGAGGCGAAGGCGAGGACGCCCTGGGCGAGGGCCAGGTCGGTCTCGCGCGGGAGGTGGATGCGGGCGGTCTCCAGGTAGGAGCCGGGGGCGAGTTGGCCGTCGCGGACCGCGTCGCGCAGGGCGTTCCAGACGACGGCGCGGGTCAGCGGGTCGGGCAGCCGGGACAGGCTCGTGCCGATGGACTCGGCGGACGCGGCGTCGAAGCGGATCTTGGTGTAGGTGAGGTCGCCGTCGTTGAGCAGGAGCAGCGCGGGGGGCTTGCCGACGGGCCGGGGCGCGCTCTGCGGGATGTCGACGTCGAGGCGTTCGCGCAGGGTGAGGCGGCCCTCGTCGTCGGAGAGGTCCTGGTCGTACAGGCCCACGGCGATGCGGTGCGGGCGGCTGCCGGCGTGTTCGACGGAGAGGGCGCAGGTGCCGGCGTCGGTGGTGACGGTGGGGGTGAGGGTGTCGACTCCGGTGGTGCGCAGCCAGGCGTCGGCCCAGGCGTGGACGTCGCGCTCGGTGGCGGAGGCGAGGGAGTCGATGAAGTCGGCGAGGGTGGCGTTGGCGAACTTGTGCCGCGTGAAGTGGGTGTTGATGCCGGCCAGGAAGTCCTCCTCGCCGAGCCAGGTCACCAGCTGGCGCAGCGCGGAGGCGCCCTTGGCGTAGGAGATGCCGTCGAAGTTGAGGAGTGCGGAGGCGGTGTCGGCGACGTCCTCGGGGGCGACGGGGTGGGTGGAGGGGCGCTGGTCGGCGTCGTAGCCCCAGGCCTTGCGGACGACGCCGAACTCGGTCCAGGTGTCGGTGAAGCGGGTGGCCTCGGCGGTGGTCTGGTAGCCCATGTACTCGGCGAAGGACTCGTTCAGCCAGATGTCGTCCCACCATCTGAGGGTGACGAGGTCGCCGAACCACATGTGGGCCATCTCGTGGGCGATGACCATGGCGCGGGTCTGGCGCTCGGTGTCGGTGACGGCGGAGCGGTAGACGAACTCGTCGCGGAAGGTGACGAGGCCGGGGTTCTCCATGGCGCCGGCGTTGAACTCGGGGACGAACGCCTGGTCGTAGGAGTCGAAGGGGTAGGGCTCGGTGAACTTCTCGTGGTAGCGGTCGAAGCAGGCGCGCGTGACGTCGAGGATCTCGTCGGCGTCGGCGTCGAGGTGGGGCGCGAGGGAGCGGCGGCAGTGGATGCCGAAGGGCAGGCCGCGGTGCTCGGTGCGCACGGAGTGCCAGGGGCCGGCGGCGACGGCGACGAGGTAGGTGGAGACGGGCGGGGTGGCGGCGGCCCGCCAGCGGCCCTCGCCGAGGTGCTCGGTGACGCCGTTGGCGAGGACGGTCCAGCCCGTGGGGGCCGTGACCGACAGGTCGAAGACGGCCTTGAGGTCGGGCTGGTCGAAGGCGGCGAAGACGCGCTGGACGTCGTCCATGAACATCTGCGTGTAGACGTAGGTCTCGCCGTCGGCGGGATCGGTGAAGCGGTGCATGCCCTCGCCGGTGCGGGAGTAGCGCATGCTCGCGGCGATCCGCAGTTCGTGCTCGCCGGCGGCGAGGTTCTTCAGGGGCAGCCGGTTGTCGTCCAGGGTCTGCGGGTCGAGGGTCTCGCCGTCGAGGACGACGGAGCGCAGTTCGGCCGGCTTCAGCTCGACGAAGGTGTCGGCGCCCGTGCGCGCGGAGAACCTGATCACGGTGCGGGACTCGAAGGTCTCCTCACCGGTGGTCAGGTCCAGGTCGATGGTGTAGCGGTGGACGTCGAGGAGCTGGGCACGGGTCTGCGCTTCGTCGCGCGTGAGTACGGACATGCAGGCCATGCTGCCCGATGCCGCAGGCCAGGCACAGGGGCGGATCGGTACGCGCCGTTTGTCCCCCGTTCGCGCGGGCGCCGGGAGGGCGGGACTCCGGTGCCGGCGCGCGGGGCCGGGCCCGGACGACGGGCGGGCCCGCGTGGCCGGAGCGGGCCCGCGTCGCCGGGGGAGTCGGCGGGCTCGTCGGACGGGCTTCGGTGTCGCGGGTGTCCCCGTCGCGGGTGTCCCCCTGGAGGGCGACGTGGCGCCGGTGGGCGTCGGGGAGGTGGCGGATCACGTCCGGGCCCCTGTCGCCGGGCGGGCGCGCGTCGAGCGCGAGGAGGCGGGCCCGGGCCCCGCGGCACCCGTTCGAGTGCCTCGTCGCCGCTGGTGGCGGCTGTCCGGTGGCCCGGTGGGGCCAGGACGTCCGCCGGCGCGCGCAACGCGTCCGGTGGTCGTCCGCGACCGGGGTCCCGGCATCCGGCGGCACGGGCGGCGTCCCTCCCGCGGGACGACCGGCCACCGGCTTGCGCCCCGGTACCGACGCCCGGTACCCGCCGGACGACGCCCGGTGCCCGCCCGGGGCGCGCGGCACACGCCGCGGCGAGGCCGCGGCCGTACGGGGGCCGGACGCAAGGGCGGCCGTACGGGGGGCCCGGCGGCCGTGCGCGGGGCCGTCCGTGGAGGTCAGGCGCCGTTGACGGCGTCCTCGGCGATGCGCTCGTGGTGGCGGATCACCTCGGCGATGATGAAGTTGAGAAGTTTCTCGGCGAACGCCGGGTCGAGCTTGGCGCTCTCGGCGAGGGCGCGCAGCCGGGCGATCTGGCGGGCCTCGCGGGCCGGGTCGGCGGGCGGCAGCTGGTGGCGGGCCTTGAGGTGGCCGACCTGCTGCGTGGCCTTGAAGCGCTCGGCGAGCATGTGGATGACGGCCGCGTCGATGTTGTCGATGCTGTCGCGCAGCCGGGCGAGTTCCTCGTGGACGGCGGGGTCGACGTCACCGGTTCCGGTGTTGCTGGTGGTCATGGGCGTTCACCCTAGTGCGTCCTGGTGCGTCGCCCTCCGGGGCCCGCGGTCGCGGGATCCCCGCCGTCGGGTCGCCCGCCCGGCGCACGCCCCACGGCTCCCCCGGCCTCCCCCCGGCCGTCTCCGGTTCTCGCCGGGGCCGCTTCCGGCGGTCGCTCGTACAGTGGAAGCGGGTGGACGGCGTCTTGGGGGTGCGGGCGTGGCGAACGGCGGACCGGTCGAGCACGGCTATCCCCACCTGGACACGGTGCGGGACGCCGTCACCGCGCTGTACCGGCGGCTGTCGTACGACACCGTGCACCGGTTCCCGGTCAGCGTGGCCCCCGTGGACGTGGCGTTCTGCGACACCGACGACCTGCATCTCGGGGCGCAGCGGGTGGCGCGGGAGCTGGTGCGGCACTTCCGTCTGCCGGACGCCCGGATGATCGTCGGCTTCCGGGAGATGCGGCACGCGGCCCACGTCGAACTGACGGCGGGGCCCGAGTACTTCATCGAGCTGAACGACCGTTTCCGCACCCATCGGCGGGACATCGGCGCGGCCCTGGCGCACGAGATCATGCACGTCTTCCTGCACCGCGTGGACCTGGCGTTCCCCGGCACGCGTGACAACGAGATCCTCACGGACACGGCCACCGCCTATCTGGGGGCGGGGTGGCTGCTGCTCGACGCCTACCGGGAGGACGCCTCCTCCTCGCAGAAGCTGGGGTACCTGACGCCGGAGGAGTTCGGGTACGTGCTGGCCAAGCGGGCGCTGGTCTTCGGGGAGGACCCGTCGACGTGGTTCACCAGTCCGCAGGCGTACACCGCGTACGTCACGGGGCGGGAGCGGGCCCGCCTCGACGAACGGCAGCCGCCGTTGACGGCCGCGGGACGGGTGGGGCGGTGGCGCTACGCGCGTGACCGGCGGCAGGCGCAGGGCTCCCCGGTGCCGGTCGCCCCGCCGGCCGTTGCGTACGCCTTCGCGCCGGACGGGCGGGGGCCGCTGCGGGTGACGTTCCCCTGCCCCACCTGTCTTCAGCGGATCAGGGTCCCGGTGCGGGGGCGGGTGCGGGCGCGGTGCGGGTTGTGCCGGACGGTGCTGGAGTGCGACACCTGAGCCCGAGGCGTCCGCAGGGACGTCCGCCCGGCCGTGCGCGGCCCGGCCGTGCGCGCCGCGGAGCACGGCCTGTCGCCGTGGCCCACCGGTGCCCGCGCACCGCGCGCCGCCCGGGGCGCCCGACCCCGGGGAAGTGCCGTGCGGGCGGCCCGGGCGCCGCCCGGCTCAGCGGCCGGGGCCCACGATCCCCCGCGCCCGTGCCGCCTCCAGCCACTGGGGGAACTCGCCGACCAGGCGGTCGTACAGGTCCGCGTCCGGGACCCGGCGCGGATCGGCGCCCGCGTGGAAGAAGCCGGCGTTGTCGACGACCCGTTTCTGCGGCACGGGCAGTTCGTCGAGCCTGCGCAGGAAGTCGAACTGCTTGCTGTCCTTGTCGCCGAAGCCGATGAACTGCCAGAACATCGGCAGCGTGGAGGCCTTGCACAGGTAGCGTTCGGCGGCGAGCTTGTTGATCGGGCCGCCGTCGGTCTGGAAGACGACGAGGGCGGGCTCGCGGGAACCGCTGTCGAGGTAGTGGTCGATGACGGCGTCCATCGCCAGGTGGTAGCTGGTCCTGCCCATGTGCCCGAGACCGGCCGCGATCCGCGCCACCCGCCCCTGGTGGTCGGCGAGCGCGATGTCGGTGACGGCGTCCACGTCGGTGGAGAAGAACACCACCGGTACCCGTCCGTCGTCGTCGAGGTGCGCCGAGAGTCCCAGCACCCGGTCGGCGAGCGCCTGCACGCTGCCGTCGCCGTAGTACGGCTTCATCGACCCCGAGTAGTCCACGACCAGGTAGACGGCGGCGCGCTGCCCGTCCAGGCCGTGCTTCGTGAGGGACACCCCGGCGCTCTTGTACAGGCTGACCAGCGCGGGCGCCGTCTCCTGGACCTTGCTGAGACTGATCGCGACCATGGGCCACACCCTCCCACAGCCGGACGTGCGGCGGCGCCTGCCCGGTCGTCCGGTCGGGGACAGGGGGGCAGGCGCCGTCTCGGGGGGTGTGCGGGGGCGGTGCCCCCGGACATCCCGCCCGTACGCCGTTGTACGGGACGCTTGGTGACGGGCCGTCGGGCGACCCGTCGGACGGTCCGGCGGACGGTCCGCCGGACGGGGCGCGGGGCGCTCCGCCGGGCGGTCCGCCGGGCCGTCGGGACCGGCCGGTCAGACCGTCAGGGACCGGTCGGTCGGCCGGATCGGGGCCGGCAGGTCGCTGGCGCCGGTCAGGAAGCGGTCGACGCCGCGGGCGGCCGAGCGGCCCTCCGCGATCGCCCACACGATGAGGGACTGGCCGCGGCCGGCGTCACCGGCGACGTACACGCCCGGCACGTTGGTGCGGAAGTCGGCGTCGCGGGCGATGTTGCCGCGCTCGTCCAGCTCCAGGCCGAACTGTTCCACCAGGCCGTTCTCGCGGTCGGTGCCGGTGAAGCCCATGGCGAGGGTGACCAGCTGGGCGGGGATCTTGCGCTCCGTGCCCGGCTTCTGGGTCAGCCTGCCCTCGACGAACTCGACCTCGGTGAGGTGCAGCCACTGGACGTTGCCGTCCTCGTCGCCCTCGAAGTGGGTGGTGGAGACGGAGTAGACCCGCTCGCCGCCCTCCTCGTGCGCGCTGGTGACCTTGTAGAGCATCGGGAACGTCGGCCACGGCTGGGCGACCGGGTTCCGCTCCTCGTTCGGGCGGGGCATGATCTCCAGCTGCGTGACCGAGGCCGCGCCCTGGCGGTGGGCGGTGCCCACGCAGTCGGCGCCGGTGTCGCCGCCGCCGATGACCACGACGTGCTTGCCCTCGGCCGAGACCGGGGGTGCCACGAAGTCGCCCTCCTGCACCTTGTTGGCCAGCGGCAGGTACTCCATGGCCTGGTACACGCCCTTGAGCTCGCGGCCGGGGACCGGCAGGTCGCGGGCGGTCGTGGCGCCGGCGGCGATGACGATCGCGTCGTAGCGCTTCTTCAGGTCGGTGGCCTTGAGGTCGCGGCCGATCTCGACGCCCGTGCGGAAGCGGGTGCCCTCCGCGCGCATCTGCTCGATGCGGCGGTTGATGTGCCGCTTCTCCATCTTGAACTCGGGGATGCCGTACCGCAGGAGGCCTCCGACGCGGTCCGCGCGCTCGTAGACGGCGACGGTGTGGCCGGCCCGGGTCAGCTGCTGGGCGGCGGCCAGGCCCGCCGGGCCCGAGCCGATGACCGCGACCGTCTTGCCGGACAGCCGCTCGGGGATCTGCGGGGCGACGTCACCGGTCTCCCACGCCTTGTCGATGATCGAGACCTCGACGTTCTTGATGGTGACCGGCGGCTGGTTGATGCCGAGCACGCACGCCGACTCGCACGGGGCGGGGCACAGCCGGCCCGTGAACTCCGGGAAGTTGTTCGTGGCGTGCAGGCGCTCGGAGGCCGCCGACCAGTCCTCGCGGTAGGCGAAGTCGTTCCACTCGGGGATCAGGTTCCCCAGCGGGCAGCCGTTGTGGCAGAACGGGATGCCGCAGTCCATGCACCGGCCGGCCTGCTTGCCGATGATCGGCAGCAGCGAGCCGGGGACGTAGACCTCGTTCCAGTCCTTGACGCGCTCCTGGACCGGACGCGACCTGGCGACCTCGCGGCCGTGGTTGAGAAAGCCCTTGGGATCAGCCATTGGTCGCCGCCTCCATCATCTTCTCGGTGATCTCGGTCTCGGAGAGACCGGCTCGCTCGGCGGCGTCCTTGGCGGCGAGCACTGCCTTGTACGTGCTGGGGATGATCTTGCTGAAGCGCTCCACGGACGCGTCCCAGTCGGCGAGCAGCTTCTCGGCGACCGTCGATCCGGTCTCCTCGGCGTGGCGGCGCACCACGTCGTGCAGCCACGCCTTGTCGGTGTCGTCGAGCGTCCCGACCGCGCCGAGGTTGCCGGCGTTGACGTGGTCGCGGTTCAGGTCGATCACGTAGGCGACGCCGCCGGACATGCCGGCCGCGAAGTTGCGGCCCGTCTCGCCGAGGACGACCGCGTGACCGCCGGTCATGTACTCGCAGCCGTGGTCGCCCACGCCCTCGGAGACGACCGTCGCGCCGGAGTTGCGGACGCAGAACCGCTCGCCCGTGCGGCCGCGCAGGAACAGCTCGCCGCCGGTCGCGCCGTAGGCGATGGTGTTGCCCGCGATCGTCGAGTACTCGGCGAGGTGGTCGGCGCCCCGGTCGGGGCGGACGACGACCCGGCCGCCGGAGAGGCCCTTGCCGACGTAGTCGTTGGCGTCGCCCTCCAGGCGCAGTGTGACGCCGCGCGGGAGGAAGGCGCCGAAGGACTGGCCGGCCGAGCCGGTGAAGGTGATGTCGATGGTGTCGTCGGGCAGGCCCGCGCCGCCGAACTTCTTCGTCACCTCGTGGCCGAGCATGGTGCCGACCGTGCGGTTGATGTTGCGGATCGCGACCTGGGCGCGCACCGGGTGGGCGTCGGCCTGGGAGTCCGCGGCCAGCGCGTCGGCGGCGAGCTTGATCAGCTCGTTGTCGAGCGCCTTCTCCAGGCCGTGGTCCTGTGCGACGACCTGGTGGAGGGAGGCGCCCTCGGGCAGCGCCGGCACGTGGAACAGCGGCTCCAGGTTCAGGCCCTGGGCCTTCCAGTGGTCGACGGCGCGCTCGACGTCGAGGACCTCGGCGTGGCCGACGGCCTCCTCGATCGAGCGGAAGCCGAGCTCGGCCAGCAGTTCGCGGACCTCCTGCGCGATGAACCGGAAGAAGTTCACCACGTACTCGGCCTTGCCGTTGAACCGGTCGCGCAGCACCGGGTTCTGGGTGGCGATGCCGACGGGGCAGGTGTCCAGGTGGCAGACGCGCATCATGACGCAGCCGGAGACGACGAGCGGCGCGGTGGCGAAACCGAACTCCTCGGCGCCGAGCAGCGCGGCGATGACCACGTCGCGGCCGGTCTTCAGCTGGCCGTCGGTCTGCACGACGATGCGGTCGCGCAGGCCGTTGAGCAGCAGGGTCTGCTGGGTCTCGGCGAGGCCGAGCTCCCAGGGACCGCCCGCGTGCTTCAGGGAGGTCAGCGGGGACGCGCCCGTGCCGCCGTCGTGGCCGGAGATGAGGACGACGTCCGCGTGGGCCTTGGAGACACCGGCGGCGACCGTGCCGACGCCGACCTCGGAGACCAGCTTCACGTGGATGCGGGCCTGCGGGTTGGCGTTCTTGAGGTCGTGGATCAGCTGGGCCAGGTCCTCGATGGAGTAGATGTCGTGGTGCGGCGGCGGGGAGATCAGGCCGACGCCCGGCGTCGAGTGACGCGTCTTGGCGACCCACGGGTAGACCTTGTGGCCGGGCAGCTGGCCGCCCTCGCCGGGCTTGGCGCCCTGGGCCATCTTGATCTGGATGTCGTCCGCGTTGACCAGGTACTCGGAGGTGACGCCGAAGCGGCCGGAGGCGACCTGCTTGATCGACGAGCGGCGCGCCGGGTCGTACAGGCGCTCCGGGTCCTCGCCGCCCTCACCGGTGTTGGACTTGCCGCCCAGCTGGTTCATGGCGATGGCGAGGGTCTCGTGCGCCTCCTGGGAGATGGAGCCGTACGACATGGCGCCGGTGGAGAAGCGCTTGACGATCTCGTCGACCGACTCGACCTCGTCGAGGGGGATCGGCTGCCGGCCCGAGCTGAAGCCGAACAGGCCGCGCAGCGTCATGAGGCGCTCGGACTGCTCGTTCACGCGGTCCGTGTACTTCTTGAAGATGTCGTAGCGGCCCGCGCGGGTGGAGTGCTGGAGGCGGAAGACCGTCTCCGGGTCGAACAGGTGCGGTTCGCCCTCGCGGCGCCACTGGTACTCGCCGCCTATCTCCAGCGCGCGGTGGGCCGGCGCGATGCCGCTGGCCGGGTAGGCCTTGGCGTGGCGGGCGGCGACCTCCTTGGCGACGACGTCGATGCCGACGCCGCCGATCTTGGTGGCGGTGCCGTTGAAGTACTTCGCGACGAAGGCGTCGTCGAGACCGACGGCCTCGAACACCTGGGCGCCGCGGTAGGAGGCGACGGTGGAGATGCCCATCTTGGACATGACCTTCAGGACGCCCTTGCCGAGGGCGTAGATCAGGTTGCGGATCGCCTGCTCGGGCTCCATGCCGTTCAGGAAGGTGCCGGCGCGCAGCAGGTCCTCGACGGACTCCATCGCCAGGTAGGGGTTGACGGCGGCGGCGCCGAAGCCGATCAGCAGGGCGACGTGGTGCACCTCGCGGACGTCGCCGGCCTCGACCAGCAGGCCCACCTGGGTGCGCTGCTTGGTGCGGATGAGGTGGTGGTGGACGGCCGCGGTGAGCAGCAGCGACGGGATCGGCGCGTGCTCGGCGTCGGAGTGGCGGTCGGAGAGCACGATGAGGCGGGCGCCGTTGGCGATGGCCTCGTCGGTCTCGGCGCAGATCTCCTCGATCCGCGCGGCCAGCGCGTCCCCGCCGCCGTGCACCCGGTACAGGCCGGAGAGGGTGGCGGCCTTGAAGCCGGGCATGTCGCCGTCGGCGTTGATGTGGATGAGCTTGGCCAGCTCGTCGTTGTCGATCACCGGGAAGGGCAGCACGACGGAGCGGCAGGACGCGGCGCTCGGGTCGAGCAGGTTGCCCTGCGGGCCGAGCGAGGAGCGCAGGGAGGTGACCAGTTCCTCGCGGATCGCGTCCAGCGGCGGGTTGGTGACCTGTGCGAACAGCTGGGTGAAGTAGTCGAAGAGCAGCCGCGGGCGCGAGGACAGCGCGGCGATGGGCGAGTCGGTGCCCATGGAGCCGATCGGCTCGGCGGCCGACTTGGCCATCGGCGCGAGCAGGATGCGCAGCTCCTCCTCGGTGTAGCCGAAGGTCTGCTGGCGGCGGGTGACCGAGGCGTGCGTGTGCACGATGTGCTCGCGCTCGGGCAGGTCGCCCAGCTCGATCTCACCGGCTTCGAGCCACTCCGCGTAGGGGTTCTCGGCGGCGAGGCGGGCCTTGATCTCGTCGTCCTCGATGATGCGGTGCTCGGCGGTGTCGACGAGGAACATCCGGCCGGGCTGGAGGCGGCCCTTGCGGACGACCTTCGCCGGGTCGATGTCGAGGACGCCGACCTCGGAGCCGAGGACGACGAGGCCGTCGTCGGTGACCCAGTAGCGGCCGGGGCGCAGACCGTTGCGGTCGAGGACCGCGCCGACCTGGACGCCGTCGGTGAAGGTGACGCAGGCGGGACCGTCCCAGGGCTCCATCAGGTTGGAGTGGAACTGGTAGAAGGCCCGGCGGGCCGGGTCCATGGAGTCGTGGTTCTCCCACGCCTCCGGGATCATCATCAGCACGGAGTGCGGCAGCGAGCGGCCACCGAGGTGGAGCAGCTCGAGCACCTCGTCGAAGGACGCCGAGTCGGAGGCGTCCGGCGTACAGATGGGGAAGACGCGGTCGATGCGCTCCTGGTCCCCGAAGAGGTCGGAGACCAGCTGGGACTCGCGGGCCGCCATCCAGTTGCGGTTGCCCTTGACGGTGTTGATCTCACCGTTGTGCGCGACGAAGCGGTACGGGTGTGCGAGCGGCCACGACGGGAAGGTGTTCGTCGAGAAGCGCGAGTGGACGAGCGACACGGCCGAGGCGAAGCGGCGGTCGGACAGGTCCGGGAAGAAGGGCTCGAGCTGGCCGGTGGTCAGCATGCCCTTGTAGACGATGGTCCGCGCGGACAGCGAGGGGAAGTAGACGCCGGCCTCGCGCTCGGCGCGCTTGCGCAGCACGAAGGCGCGGCGGTCGAGGTCGATGCCCTTCGAGCCGCCGTCGCCCACGAACACCTGACGGAAGGCGGGCATCGTCGAGCGGGCGGTGGCGCCGAGGAGCTCGGGGGCGACCGGGACCTCGCGCCAGCCGAGGACGGTGAGGCCCTCTTCGGCGGCGATCGTCTCGATGCGCGAGACGGCGTCCTGCAGACCGTCCTGCGGCAGGAAGGCGATGCCGACGGCGTAACCGCCGGCCTCGGGCAGCTCGAACCCGGCGACCTCGCGCAGGAACGCGTCGGGGACCTGGGTGAGGATGCCCGCGCCGTCGCCGGAGTCGGGCTCGGAACCGGTGGCGCCACGGTGCTCGAGGTTGCGCAGAACGGTCAGCGCCTGCTCGACCAGCGTGTGGCTCGCCTCGCCGGTGAGGTTGGCCACGAAGCCGACGCCGCAGGCGTCGTGCTCGTTGCGGGGGTCGTACATACCCTGCGCAGCAGGGCGAGCATCCATGAAGGACCAGTTCTGGCCATTCGCGGAATGCTGGGACGGCTGGCGCGGCGTACGCATCGGCTCTCCCGTCGTCGTCTCAAGTGGCATGTCTGCTGGCGAAGGGACGACGTTGGCCCTCTGCGTAAGTGCAAAATTTCGTGCAGGTTACATGATGGAGCGGTTCTCGGGAACCGGATACTCCGTTCCAACATGCGGACGCCGGGGGTGGCGGCGGGGTGCCGCGGGAGCGGCTGAAAGTGTGTGGGGGGACTTGACCGGACACCATCGGTCGGACGGGTGTCCATCGGTCCAGGGGGCGGAGGGGGCGTCGTAGCCCACTCCGCGGATGCACCGCGGGCGTCGTTGCCCGCAGCGCTTACGGCTCATGCCCGGTGGTCACGCGCGCGAAACCAGTGAGTAACGGCTATTTATGCGTCCCGTCGCATAAATACCGGCCCGTCTATCCTACGGCCGTCCCGAAGAAACTGCCCAGGGCGTACGTCACACCGGCCGCCGCGCCGCCGAGGGCGAGCTGCCGCAGCCCGCTGTACCACCAGGTCCGCGCGGTCACCCGGGCCACCACCGCGCCGCACAGGAAGAGCCCGAGCAGCGCGAGCAGGACGGCCGGCCAGAGCACGGTCGCGCCCAGCAGGTAGGGCAGGACGGGCAGCAGGGCGCCCAGCGCGAAGGCGCCGAAGCTGGAGACGGCGGCGATCAGCGGCGAGGGCAGGTCGGAAGGGTCGATGCCCAGTTCCTCGCGGGCGTGTATCTCCAGGGCCTGCTCGGGGTCGCGCGAGAGCTGCGAGGCGACCTGCCGGGCGAGGTCGGGGTCGACGCCGCGGGACTCGTAGAGCGCGGCCAGCTCGGCCTCCTCGTCCTTCGGGTGCTTCCTCAGCTCGCGCCGTTCGACGTCGAGCTCGGCCTCGACGAGTTCGCGCTGCGAGGCGACGGAGGTGTACTCGCCGGCGGCCATGGAGAAGGCGCCGGCGGCGAGGCCCGCGAGCCCGGTCAGCACGATGGTCTGGCGCTCGACCGCCCCGCCGGCGACACCGGTCATCAGGGCGAGGTTGGAGACGAGGCCGTCCATCGCGCCGAAGACGGCCGGCCGCAGCCAGCCGCCGTTCACGTCCCGGTGGGTGTGGTTGTCCCGGTGCGCCTCGTGCAGCGCCGCCTCGGTCTCGATGAGAGCCATGCCGATCTCCAGACGTACGTCTCCGCGCCGCCCGGCGTACCTCCGGACAGCCCTCTTTGGACTCATTCCATATTTTGACAACGCTCAGACTACGCCCACGCTTCCCGCCCCGCCAGCAAGGAAAGGCTCCACTAACCTGCGGCTTTACCGTCGTTCGCTCATTCGATCAAGGTCATGCACAGATGTCGACCGGGTGACATGACGGCTCGGGAGGCTCAGGTCAACCGCCGACGGTGGGACACATCCGCAAAGGGCTCCGCACCCGTGCGCGGCCCCCGGAGAAAGGGCCCCGTATGGCATCGATCGCCTGCATGCCCCCGGTCCCGGCGCCGGGGGACGCCACCGCCCTGCGTGACCGGGCCCGCGGCGCGCTGCTCGGCCTGGCCGTGGGGGACGCCCTCGGCGCACCGGCCGAGAACCTCAGGCCGTCCGAGATCCGCGCCCGCTGGGGCCGGGTCACCGGCTACGTCACCGACCATCCGGCCGGCACCGACGACACCGAGTACGCGATCTTCTCGGGCCTCCTGCTGGCCCGGCACGGCTCCGCGCTGACCCCCGCCCACGTGGAGGCGGCCTGGCACCGGTGGATCACCGGCCGTCACGAGGGCCCCTTCCGCGGAGCGGGCTTCAGCGAACGCGGCACCCTGGAGAACCTCCGCCGGGGCCTGGCCGCCCCCGTCTCCGCCCAGCACCGGCACGCCTGGAGCGACGGCCTCGCGATGCGCGCGGCCCCCTTCGGCGTGTTCGCCGCGGGCCGCCCGGCCGAGGCCGCCCGCCTGGTCGCCGTCGACGGCTCGGTCAGCCACGACGGCGAGGGCATCCACGGCGGCCGGGCGGTCGCGGCGGGCGTCGCGGCCGCGATGGCGGGAGCGCCGCCGGTCGCCGTGGTCGCCGCCGCCCTGGCCGTGGTCCCCGACGACTCCTGGACGGCCCGCTCCCTGCGCCGCGCGGTCGCGGTCGCCCACCGCGGCGAACGCGCCGTCCGCTCCGCCGTCGTCATCGGCGGCTACCCCTGGACCGACCTGGCCCCCGAGGCGGTCGCCCTGGCCTTCGGCGCGTACGCGGCGGCCGACGGCGACTTCGCCCGGGCCGTCCTGACGGCCGTCAACATGGGCCGCGACGCCGACACGACGGCAGCGGTGGCGGGCGCCCTGGCCGGCGCCGGCCAGGGCGTCTCGGCGATCCCCCCGGACTGGGCGGCCGCCATCGGCCCGGCCCGCGGCAGCTGCCTGCCGTCGGTCTCGGGCCACCACGTCCTGGACGTGGCCGACCTCCTGACCCGGGCGGCGACCTCATGAGGCCGCCGGGACCGTGGGACGAGGGCGCGGCGGGCGGCCCGATGGCCCCGGCGCCGCCCGGTGACGCCACCGCGGGCGCCGCGACCACGGCGGAACCGCCCACGCCCCCGACGGATCCGGTGGACACCACCGGCCTCACCGTCACGGCGGAGCCGACGGAACCCGCGACCACCGACGGCGACGACGGAGACCGAGCCGGCGGCGACGTCGATGCCGACACCGGCACCGCGAACACCGCGGGCACCAGGGGTGCCGCGACCACGGCGGAGCCGGGCGGACCCGCGGCCGGTGCCGTCGGGAACCCCCCGCCGGAGCCGGCCGCGCCCGACGGCGATGCCCGTACGGGCCGCACGGGCGGTACGGGCGGTACGGGCGGTACGGGCGGGAGCCGCGCCCCGGCCGGGAGCGCGGCCGGTGCCGGGCCGGGCCCGCGCCGGACCGAGGGCCTCCTCCTCGGCCTCGCCGCCGGCGACGCCGCCGGCTGGCCCGCCGCCCGCCACCGCGCCGCCCGCATGCCGGAGTGGACCCGCCGCCTCACCCGCGAACTGGACACCTTCGCCGAGCAGAACGCGACGACGACGCTCCCCGTCCCCGTCGCCCTGAACCAGTCCCCCGAACCCCTCCGCCTGGGCCCGTCCGACGACGCCGAGTGGGCGGTGTTCACCGCGGAGGCGGTCCTGCGGGCGGGCGACGACACCGTGCTCGGCGACCTCAGCCGCCGGCGCCGCGTGCGCGCCGCCATCGACCTCACCTGGAACACCCTCGCCGGTGAGGTCGCGGCGGCGGCGGACCGCGCGCCCGAGGTGGAGTCGGCCGTGCTCCCCCTGCGTGCCCGCATCTCGGTCCGGGCGGGCCTCGGCAACCTGGCCACCGGTCTGCGCCCGCCCGCCACCGGCCACGACAATCCGCACTACTTCGACGACGCCGCCTGCGTCCGCGCCTGCGTGCTCGCGGTGGCCCACCCCGGCGACCCCCGGCTCGCCGCCGAGCTGGCCGAGTTCGACGCCCGCTACACGCAGGACGGCGACGGCGTGCACGGCGCCCGCGCGATGGCGGCGGCCCTCTCCCTGGCGCTGGCCGGCGCGGACACCGGGGCCTGCGTGTCCGCGGCGCTCGCCGAACTCCCCGAGGACACCGAGATCGGCCGCAACGCCCGGCACGCGCTCGCCCTCGCCCGGGCCGCGGAGAGCGCGTTCGCCCTGGTGCCGCCGTTGGAGCACCAGATCGTCGACCACGTCTACAGCTACGGCGTCGCCGCCGCCGAGACCGTCCCGGTCGCCCTCGCCCTGGCCCTCGCGTCGGACGGGCGGATCGCGGAGGCCGTCCCGGCGGCGGCCTGCCTGTCGCGGGTCGCGGACTCCGCCCCCGCGCTCGCGGGCGCGCTGACCGGGGCGCTGGGCGGGGCCGCGTCGATCCCGGCGACCTGGCGCGCCGCCTGCCGCACCCTCCCCGGCTGCGCCCTGCCCCGCCTCACCGGCACCGACCTGGTGGAACTCGCCGGACTGCTGGAAACCGCACCACCGGCCCCGCCAGGAGGATGATTCGCCTCATGACACCCGAAACAGCAGAAAACGGCGGCGGGTCGGAGGGAGACCCGCGGCGGCGGACCCCGGCGGGGCGGGCCCCGGAGGGCGGGACGCTGGAGGAACGCGTCACGGGCGCCCTCGTCGGCGCGGCCGTCGGCGACGCCCTGGGCGGCCCGGTGGAGGGGTACTCCCCCGACCAGATCCTCCAGCGCCACGGCGGCCGCGTGCACGGCGTCGTCGGCCCCTGGAACGGCGCCGAATGGCGTACGGCCCGCCCCGTCGCGCCGTACCACAAGGGTGACGGCCACGTCACCGACGACACCTTGATGACCCACGCGCTGGTCCGGGTCTACACCACGGTCCGCGACCACCTGGACGCGTACGCGCTCGCTACCCACCTGGTCCCCGACCTGATGACGACCCCGCGCTGGATCCCGGAGCTGGAGGCCGAGGCGCTCCCCCTGCAACGCGTCTTCCTGGCGGAGAAGTGGCTGGTCGCCAGGATCCACTACGGTCACGTCGACCCGCGCGAGGCGGGCGTCGGCAACATCGTCAACTGCGGTGCGGCGATGTACGCGGCGCCCGTGGGGCTGGTCAACGCGACCGACCCGGCGGCCGCCTACGCCGAGGCGATCGACCTGGCGGGCGCCCACCAGTCGTCGTACGGCCGTGAGGCGGCGGGCGTCCTGGCGGCGGCGGTGGCCGCGGCCTGCGTGCCCGGCGCGACGCCCGACTCGGTGGTGACGGCGTGCCTGTCCCTGGCCAAGGACGGCACCCGGGACGCCATCGAGCGGGTCTGCGAAGTGGCCTCCCGTCACCGGGACTTCGAGTCGGCGCTGGTCCCGCTCCGGCAGGCGGTGGCGCCGTACGACACCGTCGGCCCCGACTACCGGCAGCCCTCCCTGGCCGCCCGCCGCCCCTCCCGCGTGCACGCCGTCGAGGAACTCCCCGTCGCCCTGGGCATGGTGGTCGTGGCCGGCGGCGACTACCGCCACGCCGTGCTGGGTTCGGTGAACTACGGCCGTGACTGCGACTCGATCGCGACGATGGCCGGCGCGGTGACCGGAGCCCTCGGTTCCCCCGTGCCCGACGCGTGGTCGAAGCGGGTCGCGGAGGCCAGCCGCCTGGACCTGTGGTCGCCGGCGGCCGCCCTCGCCGAGGTCGCCCGGGAGGTCTTCGACAAGGACGTCCGCCGCCGCCGGGCGCACGAGCGGGCGTTCGCCGCCCTCGGGGGCCGGTGATGCTCCGCCTGACCTGGGTGCAGCCCGAGGACCTCGTCGGCCACGAACTGCGGCAGGCCGCCCAGGACGGCCGCGAGCCCTCGGCGGTCGCGGCCCGCTGGCGGGCGGCGGGCGGGTGGGAGGCCCCGGAGCGGGCCGGCGCGTCCCCCCGGCGCGCGTCGCGCTACCTGCGCCTGCTGGCGGAGGACCTGCTGGACGAGCTGGCGGACCTGCCGAGCGCCCTGACGGAGGACGAACCGACGGACCTCGCGGACATCAGGGCCGCCTGTCCGGCGTGGCCCGCCGGTCCCGCGGGCGGGCGCGGCCCGGTCCCCGGCCCGGCCGGCCTGGAAGCCGCCTGGCTCGGCCGCGCGGTGGGCTGCCTCCTGGGCAAGCCCGTGGAGAAGCTCCCCCTCGACGCCGTCCGCGCCCTGGCCCGCGCCACCGGCAACTGGCCCCTGAACGACTACTTCACGGCCCGGGGCGTCCCGTCGGACCTGCTGGAGGCGCACCCCTGGAACCGCCGCTCGGCGCCCACCTCCCTCGCCGAGAACATCGACGGCATGCCCGAGGACGACGACCTCAACTACCCCCTGCTCAACCTGCTCCTGCTCCGGCGTCACGGCAGGACCTTCACCACCGCCGACGTGGCGCGCCTGTGGCTGGACGAACTCCCCGCCGGGCGCACCTTCACGGCCGAACGCGTCGCCTACCGCAACCTCCTGTGCGGCGTCGAACCCCCGCTCACCGCCCGCCACCGCAACCCCTTCCGCGAGTGGATCGGCGCGCTGATCCGCGCCGACGTCCACGGCTGGACCAATCCCGGGGACCCGGCCGCCGCCGCCGGGCAGGCGCACCGCGACGCCACCCTCACCCACACCGCGAACGGCGTCTACGCGGCGATGTTCACGGCGGCCACCGTCGCCGCCGCCGCGGCGGGCGGGCACGACGTCCACGCCTGCCTGCGCACCGGTCTCACCGTGGTCCCGCCCCGCTCGCGCCTGTTCCGGGCCGTCACGCACGCCGTCGGACTCGCCCGCGAGCACGCCGACTTCGACACGGTCGTGGACGAACTCCACACCGCGTACGGCACGACCCACCACTGGGTCCACGCCGTCCCCAACACCGCCCTGATCGCGGCCGCCCTCACCCACGCCGACGGCGACTTCACCGGCTCCGTCTGCCGTGCCGTCGCCGGCGGCCTGGACACCGACTCCGACGGCGCCACCGCCGGCGGCGTCGCCGCGCTGCTCGCCGGTGACCCGGCCGCCCTCCCCGACCGCTGGACGGCCCCGCTCAAGAACCGCCTGGCCACCTCCGTCGCCGACTTCGACGGCACCGGATTCGACACCCTCGCCCACCTCACCCACCGGGAGGCTGCACGCCCATGACCGACATCGTCGTGCTCGGCAGCACGAACATGGACCTCGTCGCCCACGTCGAGAAGGCCCCGCAGCGCGGGGAGACCGTGACGGGACGGGAGTTCCGCACGACCCCCGGCGGCAAGGGCGCCAACCAGGCCGTCGCCGCCGCCCACGCGGGCGGCATCGTCTCGATCATCGGCGCGGTCGGCAACGACGCCTTCGGCGCCCGGCTGCGCTCCGCCCTGGAGTCGTCGGGGGTGAACACCGACCATCTGCGCACGGTGGAGTCCCCCTCCGGCACCGCGCACATCGTGGTGGACGACGAGGGCGGCAACGCGATCGTCGTCGTGCCCGGCGCGAACGGCACCGTCGACCACCTCGTCCCCGGCGACGAGGTCCTCATCGCCTCCGCCGACACGCTGCTGCTCCAGCTGGAGATCCCGCTCGCGGCGGTCGTCGCCGGCGCCCGCGCGGCCCGCGCCCACGGCGTGCGGACCGTCCTCACCCCCGCCCCCGTCCAGCCCCTGCCGCCCGAACTCCTCGCCACGACCGACCTGCTGGTGCCCAACGAGCACGAGGCCGCCGCGCTCACCGGCCGCACCGACCCGCGCGAGGCGGCCCTCGCCCTCCTCGACACCGTCCCGCAGGTCGTGGTCACCCTCGGCGCGGCCGGCAGTCTGTACGCGGCCCGCGGCGCCGAACCCGTGACCGTCCCCGCCCCGCGGGTGAGCGCCGTGGACACCACCGGCGCGGGCGACACCTTCGTAGGCGCCCTCGTGGTGGCGCTCGGCGAGGACCGTCCCGTCCGGGAGGCCCTGGCCTGGGCCGCCGCCGCGGCGGCGCTGTCGGTCCAGCGGCCGGGCGCCTCCGCGTCGATGCCGTACCGCTGCGAGATCGAGAAGCGGCACACCTCATGAGCGGGCCGGACGACCCCCGCACCGCGGCCGGGACGGGCCGCGCGCCCCTCGCCGGTCTGCGCGTCCTCGACCTGGCCACCCTCTTCGCCGGCCCCCTCGCCGCCACCATGCTCGGTGACTTCGGCGCGGAGGTCGTCAAGGTCGAGCACCCGTCGAAACCCGACCCGTCCCGGGGCCACGGCCCCTCCAAGAACGGCGTCGGCCTGTGGTGGAAGATCCTCGGCCGCAACAAGCGCGCCATCACCCTGGACCTGTCCCGGCCCGGCGGCCGCGCCACCCTGCTCCGCCTCGCCGCCGGCGCCGACGTGATCATCGAGAACTTCCGCCCCGGCACCCTGGAGAAGTGGGACCTCGGCTGGGAGGAGCTGTCGGCGGTCAACCCCCGGCTGGTCCTCACCCGCGTCACCGGCTTCGGCCAGTTCGGCCCGTACGCCCACCGTCCCGGTTTCGGCACCCTGGCCGAGGCGATGAGCGGCTTCGCCTCCCTCACCGGCGAGCCCGACGCGCCCCCGACCCTGCCGCCGTTCGGCCTCGCCGACTCCATCGCGGCGCTCACCACGGCGTACGCCGTCATGACGGCCCTCGCCGCCCGCGACCGCACGGGCGAGGGCCAGGTCGTCGACATGGCGATCATCGAACCGATCCTGACCGTGCTCGGCCCGCAGCCCCTCTGGTACGACCAGCTCGGATACGTCCAGGAGCGCACCGGGAACCGCTCCGCGAACAACGCCCCGCGCAACACCTACCGCACGGCCGACGGGACCTGGGTCGCCGTGTCCACGTCGGCCCAGTCGGTGGCGGAGCGGGTGATGCGGCTGGTCGGCCGCCCCGACCTGATCGACGAGCCCTGGTTCACGACGGGCGCCGGACGGGCCGCCCACGCCGACGTCCTCGACACGGCGGTCGGCACCTGGATCGCCGCCCGCGCCCGCGTCGACGTCCTCGCCGCCTTCGAGAAGGCGGAGGCGGCCGTCGCCCCCGTCCAGGACGTGCGGGACGTGCTGACCGACCCGCAGTACCAGGCCCTCGACACCGTCACCACGGTCGACGATCCCGAACTGGGCCCGATCCGCATGCAGAACGTCCTCTTCCGCCTCTCCTCCACCCCCGGCGCGATCCGCTGGGCCGGGCGCCCGCACGGCGCGGACACCGACGCCGTCCTCACCGAACTGGGCCTCACCCCGGCCGAGCTCGCGGCCCTGCGGACGGAGGGCGCCCTGTGACCTTCCCGCTCACCTGGCTGTACGTCCCCGGCGACCGCCCGCACATCGTCGCCAAGGCCCTGCGCTGCGGGGCGGACGTCGTCGTGATCGACCTGGAGGACGCGGTCGCCCCCGACCGCAAGGAGTACGCCCGCCGGGCCACCGCCGAGCTGCTCTCCGAGGAGCCGCCGGTCCCCGTCCACGTCCGGGTCAACGCCGTGGACGGCCCCCTCGCCGCCCCCGACCTGCGGGCGGTGGCGCCGCTCCCCGGCGTCCACGGCCTCCGCCTGCCCAAGGTGACCTCACCCGCCCAGATCACCCGGATCGCCGACCGGGTCGCGGAGCACGGCCCGCGTCCGCTGCACGCCCTCCTGGAGACGGCCCTCGGCGTCGAGCACGCCTACGCCATCGCCGCCGCCCACCCCGACCTGCGCGGCATCTCCCTGGGCGAGTCCGACCTGCGGGCCGACCTCGGCGTGCGGGCGGACGCGGGTCTCGACTGGTCCCGCTCCCGGGTGATCGTCGCCGCGCGGGCGGCGGGACTGGCCCCGCCGCCGCAGTCGGTCCACCCCGACATCCGCGACCTGGAGGGCCTGGCGTCCTCCTGCGCGCACGGGCGCGGCCTGGGCTTCCTGGGCCGGTCGGCGATCCATCCCCGCCAGCTCCCGATCATCGAACGGGCCTACCTGCCCACGCAGCGGGAGATCGAGGAGGCGGAGACGATCGTGAAGGCGGCCGCGGCCGAGCCGGGCGCCCAGGCCCTGCCGGACGGCCGGTTCGTCGACGCGGCGGTGGTGGCGACGGCCCGGCGGACGCTGTCGCTGGCCCGCCGCACCTGAGCCGTCGCACACGACGAGGGCGCCCGGAGATCCCGGGCGCCCTCGTCGTCGTGGAACGTCGCCGTCAGCTCTTCCTGCCCGCCGGGCCGGACTCGGCGGCGTCCTTCGCCCGCTCCCCCGCCTCCGCCTTTCCGGGTTCGCCGTCCTTGCCGGCGTCGCCGGGCTCGCCGTCGGCCTTCGCCTCCGCCTTGCCGTCGTCGCCGTCCCGCGCGAACCCGGGCTTCTCCCCGGCCGCGGCTGCGCCGTCGGTGCCGGTGCCGGCATCCGCGTCGGAGCCGGTGTCGCCGTCGGAGCCGGTCTCACCGTCTGCGGGGCCGTCAGCACCCGGTTCCACCACGGCCTCCCGTCCCGGCCGCTTCCTGGCCGAGATCACGAGGTACGCCACGGCCAGCAGGAACACCACGAGCGCGGTCCAGTTGTTCAGCCGCAGACCGAGGATGTGGTGGGCGTCGTCGACGCGCATGTACTCGATCCAGAAGCGACCGGCGCAGTACGCGGCGACGTACAGGGCGAACGCCCGTCCGTGCCCCAGCTTGAAGCGGCGGTCGGCCCAGATGACGAGGAGGGCGACGCCGACGCACCACAGCGACTCGTACAGGAACGTCGGGTGGTAGTGACCCGGCACCCCGCCGTCCACGGAGGACGTGATGTCCAGGGCCCACGGCAGGTCGGTCTCCTTGCCGTACAGCTCCTGGTTGAACCAGTTGCCCCAGCGGCCGATCGCCTGCGCGAGGGCGATGCCCGGCGCGATGGCGTCGGCGTACGCGGGAAGCGGGATGCCCCGTCGGCGGCAGCCGATCCAGGCGCCCACCGCGCCGAGCGCGATCGCGCCCCAGATGCCGAGGCCGCCCTCCCAGATCTTGAAGGCGTCCACCCAGTCGCGGCCCTCGCTGAAGTACAGCTCGTAGTCCGTGATCACGTGGTAGAGCCGGCCGCCGATCAGACCGAAGGGCACGGCCCAGACGGCGATGTCGGCCACCGTGCCGGCCCGCCCGCCCCGGGCGATCCAGCGCTTGTTGCCGAGCCAGACGGCGACGAAGACACCGATGATGATGCAGAAGGCATAGCCGCGCAGCGGAATGGGGCCGAGGTGGATCACTCCGCGCGACGGGCTGGGAATGTAGGCAAGTTCCATGGCAGGGTCGACGCTACCGTGCCGGGCCGGGCCCACGGCGGGCAGCCCGGCTACGGCTCCATAACGGGGAGGTGGGCGAGGCTCACCCCTGGTCGGCCTTCTCCACCATCTCCTTCAGCTTGGCCGGCGTCATCGTCCGGTCCTGGTAGATGTTCCTGCCGTCGAGCAGGACGGTCGGGGTGCCGGTGAAACCGCCGGTGCGGAAGGCCTGGTTGGACTTCTCGACCCAGCTGTCGTGCGTGCCCTTCTCCACGCAGGTACGGAAGGCGGGGGTGTCGAGGCCGTCGACCTTGCCGGCGAGTTCGAGGAGCCTGTCCTCGTCGGCGAAGGCGTCGTCGGTCTCCTCTGGCTGGTCGACGTAGAGCACGTCGTGGTAGGCGGAGAACTTGCCGGCGTCCTGCGCGCAGGCCGCGGCGTTGGCCGCGGCGCGCGACCCGCTGCCGCCCATGTTGCCGTCGATGATGGTGGCCAGGTGGTACTCCACCTTCAGCTTCCCGGCGCCGGTCAGCTCGTGGATCGTCGAACGGTAGGTGTCCTCGAAGGACTTGCAGGCCGGGCAGCGGAAGTCTTCCCACACGGTGAGCGTGGACCCCGCGCCCTCCTTCCCGACCGGGATCGCGAGGGCGTCCTTGCCCTGCGCGCCCGAGGGCGCCACGACCGGGCCCGCGCTGTCGCCGCCGTCGTCCTTGCCGGCGTTCGCCGCGACGATGCCGATGACCGCGGCCAGGCCCAGTACGCAGACGACGCTCGCGGTGACGATCAACGCGCGCCGCCGCCGCTCCGCCGCCTTCTGTCTGTCCCGCTCGACCGCCAGCCGCTCCCGGGCGGTGCGCTTCCTGTCACGATTCTTCTCGCTCACACCCCGGAAACGAACCGGGGAGGCGCTGAGCGCCTCCCCGGTCCCAGGTCCACCCGTTCGTGTGACCGGACCTCTCGTGCCCGACGTGCTCCACACGGCCGCACGCATGCCCGGCCGCACGTGCGGCCGGGCGCGGTCGGGCGCGGTCGGTCCTAGACCTGGCCGCGCACGCCCCGGGCCAGCTCGCCCGCGAGTTCGCGCACGGCCTCGACACCGGCCGCCTCGTCCGGGGCGTCGAGCATCCGCTTGACGAAGGCCGAGCCGACGATCACGCCGTCGGCGAAGGCGGCGACCTCGGCGGCCTGGCGGGGGTCGGAGACCCCGAGGCCCACGCAGACGGGCAGCGCGGTGCCGGTCGCGCGGGTGCGCTCGACCAGGTCCCGGGCCTGCGTGCCCACCGACTCGCGGGTGCCGGTGACCCCCATCAGCGAGGCGGCGTAGACGAATCCGCTGCCGGCGCCGGTGATCGTGGCCAGCCGCTCGTCCCGGCTGCTCGGCGCCACGACGAAGACCGTCGCCAGGCCGTGCTTGTCGGCGTGCTCCCTCCACAGCGCCGACTCCTGCACGGGCAGGTCGGGCAGGATGCACCCGGCGCCGCCCGCCTCGGCGAGCTCGGCCGTGAAGCGCTCGACGCCGTAGCGGTCGACGGGGTTCCAGTACGTCATGACGAGGACCGGCTTGCCGGTGGCCGCGTGGGCCTCGCGGACCGTGCGCAGGACGTCCGCGATCCGCACGCCGCCGCGCAGGGCGATGTCGTCGGCGGTCTGGATGACCGGGCCGTCGAGGACGGGGTCGCTGTGCGGCAGCCCCACCTCGACGACGTCGGCGCCGCCGTCCAGAGCGGCCTTGACCGCCTCGATGCCGCCGTCGACCGTCGGGAACCCGGCCGGCAGGTAGGCGATGAGCGCGGCGCGGCCCTCGGCCCCGGCGGCGGCGAGGGTGTCGGACAGCAGCTGGACGTTCCCGCTCACTTGGCGTCCCCCTCGATCTCGGCGGTGTCGGCCGCGTCGGCGGCGACCTCGGCGTCGGTGTCGTACAGCCCGAAGTAGCGGGCGGCCGTGTCCATGTCCTTGTCGCCCCGGCCGGAGAGGTTGACGACGATCAGACCGTCCTCGCCCAGCTCCCTGCCGATCTCCAGGGCGCCGGCCAGCGCGTGCGCGCTCTCGATGGCCGGGATGATGCCCTCGGTGCGCGACAGCAGGCGCAGCGCCTGCATGGCCGCGTCGTCGGTGACCGCGCGGTACTCACCGCGGCCGCTGTCCTTGAGGTAGGAGTGCTCGGGGCCGATCCCCGGGTAGTCCAGGCCGGCCGAGATCGAGTACGGCTCGGTGATCTGGCCCTCGTCGTCCTGGAGGACGTAGGAGCGGGAGCCGTGCAGGATGCCGGGCTCGCCCGCGGTGAGGGTGGCGGCGTGCTCGCCGGTCTCGACGCCGCGCCCGGCCGGCTCGCAGCCGACGAGGCGCACCTGCGGGTCCGGGATGAAGGCGTGGAAGAGGCCGATGGCGTTGGACCCGCCGCCGACGCAGGCGACGGCCGCGTCGGGCAGGCGGCCGGCGCGCTCCAGGATCTGGCGGCGGGCCTCGACGCCGATGACGCGGTGGAAGTCGCGGACCATCGCCGGGAAGGGGTGGGGCCCGGCGACCGTGCCGAACAGGTAGTGGGTGCGGTCGACGTTGGCGACCCAGTCGCGGAAGGCCTCGTTGATGGCGTCCTTCAGCGTGCGGCTGCCGGACTTCACGGCGACGACCTCGGCGCCGAGCATGCGCATCCGGGCCACGTTCAGGGCCTGGCGCTGCGTGTCGATCTCGCCCATGTAGACGGTGCACTCCAGGCCGAAGAGCGCGCAGGCGGTGGCGGTGGCGACGCCGTGCTGGCCGGCGCCGGTCTCCGCGATGACGCGCGTCTTGCCCATCCGCTTGGTGAGCAGGGCCTGGCCGAGCACGTTGTTGATCTTGTGGGAGCCGGTGTGGTTGAGGTCCTCGCGCTTGAGGAACACCCGGGCGCCGCCGGCGTGTTCGGCGAACCGCGGCACCTCGGTGAGGGAGCTGGGCCGGCCGGTGTAGTGGGCGAGCAGGTCGTCCAGTTCGCGGGCGAACTCGGGGTCGTGCCTGGCCTTGTCGTACTCGACGGCGACCTCGTCCACGGCGGCGACCAGGGCCTCCGGGATGAACTTGCCGCCGAAGGCGCCGAAGTAGCCTTCGGCGGTGGGGACCTGACCCTCGGGGTCGGGAATGAAGAACTCGCTGGGCATGCGGAAACCTCACGGTGAGTGGGAAGGGAACCGATCGCCGTGGGGCGGAGCTGGTCCGGCGGCCTCAGGCCGGGTGCGGCCGGGCGCACCCGGGCGGCGGAACCGCGCGGGTGGACACTGCGCTGCGCCCCTCGGGGGCGCGCTGCCATCGGCGTCCGTTCACCTGGCCCGGCTCGTCGCCGATGACGTACCGCACCCTGCGGCCGTGCACCCTGCGGGCGGGCGCGCGACAGCCACGGGGGCGGCAGCCGCGCGCGAGGCGGGCGTACCGGTCCGTGGCCGCGGGGGCGAGGGGCGGGATCATCGTGGCAAGCCTAGCGGGGTCAGCCGCGGCCGTGGCGCAGGGCGGGGTGCTCGCCCGCCGCGACGAGGTCGGCGACCGCCGTCCTCGGGTCGCGGCCGGTGACGAGGGACTCGCCGACCAGGACCGCGTCGGCGCCGGCGTTGGCGTAGGCGATCAGGTCGTGCGGGCCCCGGACGCCGGACTCGGCGATCTTGACGAGGTGGTCCGGGATCTCGGGGGCGACCCGCTCGAACGTGCCCCGGTCGACCTCGAGGGTCTTGAGGTTGCGGGCGTTGACGCCGATCAGCTTGGCACCCGCGTCCACCGCGCGCTCGACCTCGTCCTCGTCGTGCACCTCCACGAGCGGGGTGAGGCCGATGGAGACGGCGCGCTCGATCAGCGACTCCAGGGCCGGCTGGTCGAGGGCGGCGACGATCAGCAGGGCGAGGTCGGCGCCGTACGCGCGGGCCTCCCACAGCTGGTACGACGTGACGATGAAGTCCTTGCGCAGCACCGGGATGTCGACGCGCGCGCGGACCGCTTCGAGGTCGGCGAGCGAGCCGCCGAAGCGGCGCTCCTCGGTCAGGACGGAGATGACGGCGGCGCCGCCCGCCTCGTAGTCGGCGGCGAGGCCCGCCGGGTCGGCGATCGCGGCCAGCGCGCCCTTGGAGGGGCTGGAGCGCTTGACCTCGCAGATCACCTTGACGCCTTCGCCCTTGAGCGCGGCGACCCCGTCCTTGGCCGCGGGGGCCTTGGCCGCGCGCTCCTTGAGCTCGTCGAGGCTGACGCGCGCCTGCCGCTCCGCGAGGTCGGCACGGACTCCGTCGATGATCTCGTCGAGCACACTCACGCGAGCGGCCCCCTTCCAGACGGTTGCGGTTCCAGCGACCAGAGGTAATCGATGGTCACTTCGATGGTATCCGGAGGAGGGCGGTGGCCCCGCATCCGGTGGAGGGCGGCGCCTCCCCCCGTCCTCGGACCAGCTTCGCACGGCGCGGGCGCGGGTGCCCCGTGCCGGACGTCCGCCGGCGGTCAGGGAAGCAGCAGGCCGCCGGAGGGCAGGTTCCGGACGACCGTGAAGACCAGCAGTGACACGCCGAGTGTCCACGTCAGGACCGGTCCGGGATCGACGCGGACCGGGCGGCCCCGCACCGCGCGGACCACCCACACGGTCCACAGCACCGCGAAGACCGCGTAGCCGGCCACGGCCATGGCGTTGGCGTGCAGCGCGGTCACCAGGTCGCCGTGCGCGAAGGCGTGGGCGCTGCGCAGGCCGCCGCAGCCCGGGCAGTACAGGCCCGTGACCCGCAGCAGCGGGCAGACCGGGTAGTGGCCCGGCTCGTTGGGGTCGACGGCGGCCACGTACGCGAAGGCGCCCACGACGGCCGCGAGGATCCCGGCGGGCACCGCGAGCCGGGCCGGGACGGTCGCGGGAACGGGCGGCGGCGCACCGCGGCTGTCTGCGTCCACGCCTCGCATTGTGCCCCGCGGCGGGTCCGCGCGCGCGTGAGGGGCGGCCGGCTGGGCACCGGCCGCCCCTCGTGCGAGGTCGTTCGCGGGTGTCAGCCCTCGGCGCCGGCCGGCTCGCGCGCCGGCGTGACCTGGTGCACCGGGTGGGCGTCCTTCGGCATGCCGAGGCCCATGGCGCTCATGGCGGCGCCGACGACACCGCCGAGGGCCACGATGACCATGCCGGCCCAGAAACCGAGCGGCTCGGCCATCACCATGAACGCGCCCGCGACGCAGAAACCGATGAAGGCGATGGTGACACCGGTCCAGGCGGCCGGGGTGTGTCCGTGGCTGCTGCCCGCCATGACTTGCTCCTCGTTGCTGTCTATGTGGCGTACGGGTCGTACGTGTCCGAGCCCGGGGGCTCGTCTCCCATTGTCCCGTACGCGCACGCGTGCCGGGTGCGGGGGTGGCTTCCGATCGAGTCTGGTTCGCCACATCGGGGAACCGGACTCCGGGGGGTCAGGCCGGGTCCGCGCCCGTGGGGTCCTCGCCGCGGTCCAGGGCCTTCCAGATGTCCTCGGGGCGGTCCGGGTCGACGGCCGGGGCCCTGCGCCGGGCCCGGGGGGTGCCGTCGCGCTCGTAGCGGCCCGACATGGCCGGCCACAGGCGGCCGTGGCGCAGGGCGAGCAGACCCGCCAGGAGGATCAGGGCGCCGCCCGCCGCGGCGGCGTACGGCCAGGCCGTGTGCGTCAGGGAGGCGACGGCAGCGGAGGTGTCCCCGGAGACCTTGGCGGCCTCGTCGTCGAGCGCGGAGCTGTCGGAGGCGCCGAGCAGCGCGGCGACGACGATGCCGGCGCCGGAGAGCGCGAGGAGGGCGGAGACGGCGAGGCGGCCCGCCCTGCGGACGGCGAAGACGGCGACGAGCGCGGCGAGGCCCACTATGGCGAGCGCCGCGGGGACGCCCGTGACGTCGCTGCCCCTGGCGGTCAGGGGGAAGGCGCCGCCGGCCACCGTCGCCGTGCCCTGCGACCAGCGCTGCCGGGTCGCGAGCAGGACCAGGGCCGCGCCCAGGGCACCGCACATCAGGGCGAGCGCGAGGCTCCGGCGGCCGGACCGGGCGGAAGCGGCGGCTTCGGAACGGGGGTGGGGAGCAGCAGTCACGTGCTCCACTATCGCCTGAACCCCGGGCGAACCGTCACCCGGGGCACACGTGACACTCGTCCTACTCCGCTCCCGCTCCGCTTCCCGTGCGCGCCGCGCGCCCCTGCCCGGCCAGCCGGTTGGCGGTGTGGACCGCGCGGAGCACGGCCGCCGCCTTGTTGCGGCACTCCTGGTCCTCGGCGACCGGGTCGGAGTCGGCGACGACGCCGGCGCCGGCCTGGACGTGGGCGGTGCCGTCGCGCAGCAGGGCGGTGCGGATGGCGATGGCGGTGTCGGAGTCGCCGGCGAAGTCCAGGTAGCCGACGCAGCCGCCGTACAGGCCGCGGCGGGAGGGTTCCAGTTCGTCGATGATCTGCATGGCGCGGGGCTTGGGGGCTCCGGAGAGGGTGCCGGCGGGGAAGCAGGCGGTGAGGACGTCGAAGGCGGTGCGGCCCGCCGCGACCCGGCCCGTGACCGTCGAGACGATGTGCATGACGTGGGAGTAGCGCTCGACCGACATGAAGTCGACGACCTCGACGGAGCCGGGTTCGCAGACCCGGCCCAGGTCGTTGCGGCCCAGGTCGACGAGCATCAGGTGCTCGGCGCGCTCCTTGGGGTCGGCCAGCAGCTCGTCGGCGAGCGCCTGGTCCTCCTGCGGGGTCGCCCCGCGGTGCCGGGTGCCGGCGATGGGGTGCACCATGGCCCGCCCGTCCTCGACCTTGACCAGCGCCTCCGGGGAGGAGCCCACGACGTCGAAGCCGTCGAAGCGGAACAGGTACATGTACGGCGAGGGGTTGGTGGCCCGCAGGACCCGGTAGACGTCCAGCGCGCTCGCCGTGCACGGCATCTCGAAGCGCTGGGAGGGGACGACCTGGAAGGCCTCGCCCGCGCGGATGCGCTCCTTGACGTCCTCGACGGCCCGCTGGAAGTCGGGGCCGCCCCAGCGGGCGGTGTACTCGGGCAGTTCGGAGGGGGGCAGGACGGCGGGCGGCTGGGCGACCGCGCGCGAGAGATCCGCCTCCATGGCGTCGAGGCGGGCGACGGCGTCCGCGTGGGCCTCGTCCACGCCCGTGTCGAGGTCGTTGTGGTTGATCGCGTTGGCGATCAGCAGGACGGAGCCCTCCCAGTGGTCCATCACGGCGAGGTCGCTGGTGAGGAGCATGGTCAGCTCGGGCAGCCGGAGGTCGTCGCGCTCGCCGGGGCCGATCTTCTCCAGTCGGCGGACGATGTCGTAGCCCAGGTAGCCGACCATGCCGCCGGTGAAGGGCGGCAGGCCCTCCTGGTGGGGTGTGTGCAGGGTCTCGACGGTGGCGCGCAGGGCGGCCAGCGGGTCGCCGTCGACGGGGACGCCGACGGGCGGGGTGCCGAGCCAGTGGGCCTGTCCGTCGCGCGCGGTGAGCGTGGCCGCCGAGCGCACGCCGACGAACGAGTACCGGGACCAGGAACGGCCGTTCTCCGCGGACTCCAGCAGGAAGGTGCCGGGGCGCTCGGCGGCCAGCTTGCGGTAGAGCGCGACCGGGGTGTCGCCGTCCGCGAGGAGCTTGCGGGTGACCGGGACGACGCGGCGGTCGGTGGCCAGCTTGCGGAACGTCTCGAGATCCATGACGGCTGACCTTACTGACCGGGGGCGGCGGGACCGGAACCGGCGCTCCCGTCGTCCGCGAGGAGCACGTCGGTGTCGAAGCAGGTGCGGGCGCCGGTGTGGCAGGCGGCACCCACCTGGTCGACCTTGACCAGCAGGGTGTCGGCGTCGCAGTCCAGCGCGACCGCCTTGACCCACTGGAAGTGGCCGGAGGTGTCGCCCTTGACCCAGTACTCGCGGCGGCTGCGCGACCAGTACGTGCACCGGCCGGTCGTCAGGGTGCGGTGCAGCGCCTCGTCGTCCATCCAGCCGAGCATGAGCACCTCTCCGGTGTCGTACTGCTGGGCGATGGCCGGTACGAGGCCGTCGGGGCTGCGCTTGAGGCGCGCGGCGATGTCCGGGGCGAGGCCGCCGGAGGGGGAACCGCGGTGCGGGGCGCCCCGGTCGGGGGCGGTGGCCGGGCGACGGGCGGGCGTGCTGCTCATGGGGCCATTGTGCCGCGAGGCGGGGACGCCGCCGCGCCGACGTCCACTGGGCGGACCCGCCGGCCGGTCGTAGGCTGACCGCATGTCGACTTTCGCCAAGCGTGAACGACTCCTTCTCGCCGAGCTCTTGGAGACGGCGGGGCCCGAGGCGCCGACCCTCTGCGAGGGCTGGCGGACCCGCGACCTGGCCGCGCACGTGGTGGTGCGCGAGCGCCGGCTCGACGCGGCCGGCGGCCTCGTCGTCAAGCAGCTCGCGTCCCGGCTGGACAGGACGATGGAGGAGTTCGCCGCCAAGCCGTACGAGGAGCTGGTCCAGCTGATCCGTACCGGCCCGCCGCGGTTCTCCCCCTTCCAGCTCAAGCAGCTCGACGAGGCGTCGAACACCGTGGAGTTCTACGTCCACGGCGAGGACGTCCGCCGTGCCCGGCCCGACTGGACGCCCCGCGTCCTGGACCCGGTCTTCCAGGACGCCCTGTGGACCCGTCTGGAGCGCACCGCCCGGCTGATGGGCCGCGGTGCACCGACCGGCCTGGTGCTGCGCCGCCCGGACGGCCGTACGGCGGTCGCCAACCGCGGCACCCCGGTCGTCACCGCGACCGGCGAGCCCTCGGAGCTGCTGCTGTTCCTGTACGGCCGGCAGGACGCCGCGAAGGTCGACCTGGCCGGTGACGAGGCCGCCGTCACCGCACTGCACGGCGGCAAGCAGCTCGGCATCTGAGAGCGCGCCGCAGTGATCAAGGTGGCCGTGACCAGCGTGTACGTCGACGACGTCGCCAGGGCCCATGCCTTCTACACCGGCGTCCTCGGCTTCGAGACGCGCGTCCGCCTGGACCTGGGCGACGGCGCGCTGTTCGTCACCGTGGGCGCGGCCGAGGGCGCCCAGCCGGACCTCCAGCTGCTGCTGGAGCCCGGCCACAACCCGATCGCGGCGCTGTACCGCGCGGCGCTGCGGGAGGCCGAACTGCCCTGCATCGTGTTCTCCGTGGACGACATGCGGGCGGAGTTCGAGCGGCTGAGCGGCCTCGGGGTGCACTTCCCGCAGGAGCCCCGCGCGCGGGGCACGATGATCACGGCGGTCCTGGACGACACGGTCGGCAACTACGTCCAACTGGCGCAGACCAGGCGGTAGTCCGGCCTCGCGTGCCCGGGTCGGGGGGGGGGGGCGGGGGCGGCGGGGGGGGGGGGGGGGGGCCCCGCCGGGGGGGGGGCGGGGGCGGGGGGCGCCGGCGCGGGCGCCCGCCGCTGGGACAGCGGGTGCACAGGGGGCGCCGGGGCGGCGGGCCGGGGGGGGGGGCGCGCGCGCCCCCGCCCCCCCCGCGCCCCCCCCCCCCCCCCCCCCCCCGGGACGCCTCAGCGGACCGGGTGGCCCGCCGCTCGCAGTGCCTGCTTGACCTCGCCGATGCGCAGGTCGCCGAAGTGGAAGACGGAGGCGGCCAGGACCGCGTCCGCGCCCGCCCCGACGGCCGGGGAGAAGTCGGAGAGCTTCCCGGCGCCGCCGGAGGCGATGACCGGGACCGAGACGTGCTTGCGGACGGCGGCGATCATCTCCAGGTCGTAGCCGTCCTTGGTGCCGTCGGCGTCCATCGAGTTGAGCAGGATCTCGCCGGCGCCCAGTTCGGCGGCGCGGTGGGCCCATTCGACGGCGTCGATGCCGGTGCCGCGGCGGCCGCCGTGGGTGGTGACCTCGAAGGAGCCCGACGCGGTGCGGCGGGCGTCCACGGAGAGCACCAGGACCTGGCTGCCGAAGCGCTCGGCGATCTCCTCGATCAGCTCCGGGCGGGCGATCGCCGCCGTGTTGACGCCGACCTTGTCGGCGCCGGCCCGCAGCAGCTTGTCGACGTCCTCGGGGGTGCGCACCCCGCCGCCGACGGTGAGCGGGATGAAGACCTGCTCGGCCGTGCGCCGGACCACGTCGTAGGTGGTCTCGCGATCGCCCGAGGAGGCGGTGATGTCCAGGAACGTCAGTTCGTCGGCGCCTTCGGCGTCGTACACCTTGGCCATCTCGACGGGGTCGCCCGCGTCGCGCAGGTTCTGGAAGTTGACGCCCTTGACGACCCGGCCGCCGTCCACGTCCAGGCAGGGGATGACTCGGACCGCCAGGGTCATGACTTCACGGCTCCTCTGAATGCTTCGAGTTCCACTGAGACCAGGACGCGCGGGTCGATGAAACCCTCCACGACCAGCAGGGTCGCGGCCGGGCGCACGGCGTCGAACAGCTCCTTGTGGGCCCGGCCCACCGCGTCGACGTCCCGTGGATGCGCCAGGTGCATCCGGGTCCTGACCACCGACTCGGGTCCCAGCCCGAACTCGGCGATCGCTTCGAGGGCGCCGGCGAAGGCCACCCTGGCCTGCTCGTACGGGTCGCCCTCCCCGTACAGCACCCGGCCTTTGAAGGCCGTGGTGCCCGCCACCAGCACCATGTCGCCCGCCGCCACCGCGCGTGCGAAGCCGAGAGTGTCTTCCCAGGGATTTCCGCTCTGCACGCGCCGTACGGGTTCGGACGTCATGACGACACGGCCTCCAGGGCCTCTTCCAGGGTGAACGCCTTCGCGTACAGGGCCTTCCCGACGATGGAGCCCTCGACACCGAGGGGCACCAGCTCGGCGATGGCCCGCAGGTCGTCGAGGGAGGACACGCCGCCGGAGGCCACGACCGGGCGGTCGGTCGCCGCGCAGACGTTCCTCAGCAGCTCCAGGTTGGGTCCCTGGAGGGTGCCGTCCTTGGCGATGTCGGTGACGACGTACCGCGCGCAGCCCTCCTTGTCCAGGCGGGCCAGCGTCTCGTAGAGGTCGCCGCCGTCACGGGTCCAGCCGCGGCCGCGCAGCGTGGTGCCGCGGACGTCGAGACCGACGGCGATCTTGTCGCCGTGCTCGGCGATGACCTCGGCGACCCACTCGGGGGTCTCCAGGGCGGCCGTGCCCAGGTTGACGCGGGTGCAGCCGGTGGCGAGGGCGGCGGCGAGGGTGTCGTCGTCGCGGATGCCGCCGGACAGCTCCACCTTGATGTCCATGGCGCCCGCGACCTCGGCGATCAGCGCGCGGTTGTCGCCGGTGCCGAACGCGGCGTCCAGGTCGACCAGGTGCAGCCACTCGGCGCCCGAGCGCTGCCAGGCGAGGGCGGCCTCCAGGGGCGAACCGTAAGAAGTTTCCGTCCCCGACTCGCCGTGCACGAGCCGGACGGCCTGGCCGTCGCGGACGTCGACGGCGGGGAGGAGTTCGAGCTTGCTCACAGGGTTCCGATCCAGTTGGTGAGGAGCTGGGCTCCGGCGTCGCCGGACTTCTCGGGGTGGAACTGGGTGGCCCACAGCGGGCCGTTCTCCACGGCTGCCACGAACGGCTTGCCGTGCGTCGACCAGGTCACCCTGGGCGCCCGCATGGTGGGGTTGTGCTCGTCGAAGGACCAGTCCTGGACGGCGTAGGAGTGCACGAAGTAGAAGCGCGCGTCCGCGTCCAGGCCGGCGAACAGCTCGGAGCCGGCCGGGGCGTCCACGGTGTTCCAGCCCATGTGGGGCACGATCTCCGCCTGCAGCGGCTCGACCGCGCCGGGCCACTCGTCGAGGCCCTCGGTCTCCACTCCGTGCTCGATGCCGCGGGCGAACAGGATCTGCATGCCGACGCAGATGCCCATCACCGGGCGGCCGCCGGACAGCCGGCGGCCGATGATCCAGTCCCCGCGGGCGTCCCGCAGGCCCTTCATGCAGGCGGCGAAGGCGCCGACGCCCGGCACCAGCAGCCCGTCGGCGTTCATCGCCGTGTCGAAGTCACGCGTGATCTCGACGTCGGCCCCGGTGCGTGCGAGGGCGCGCTCGGCGGAGCGGACGTTGCCGAAGCCGTAGTCGAAGACGACGACCTTCTTGGATGCGGCGGTCAATTCCACACCTCCAGCCTCATCACTCCCGCGACCAGACACATCGCGGCGCCGATGGAGAGCAGCACGATCAGGCTCCTCGGCATGTCCTGCTTGACGAAGGAGTAGATGCCGCCGGCCAGGAAGAGGCCGACGACGATCAGGACGGTCGACAGGCCGGTCACAGCGCGCCCTTCGTGGAGGGGAGGATGCCGGCCGCGCGCGGGTCGCGTTCGGAGGCGTAGCGCAGGGCCCGGGCCAGCGCCTTGAACTGGCACTCCACGATGTGGTGCGCGTTGCGTCCGTAGGGCACGTGCACGTGCAGGGCGACCTGGGCCTGGGCGACGAAGGACTCCAGGATGTGCCGGGTCATCGTGGTGTCGTACTCGCCGATCATCGGCGCCATGTTCTCGGGCTCGGTGTGCACGAGGTACGGGCGGCCGGACAGGTCGACGGTCACCTGGGCGAGGGACTCGTCCAGCGGGACCGTGCAGTTGCCGAAGCGGTAGATGCCCACCTTGTCGCCGAGCGCCTGCCGGAAGGCGGCGCCGAGCGCGAGGGCGGTGTCCTCGATGGTGTGGTGGGAGTCGATGTGCAGGTCGCCGTCGGTCTTCACGGTCAGGTCGAACAGACCGTGCCGGCCGAGCTGGTCGAGCATGTGGTCGTAGAAGCCGACGCCGGTCGCCACATCGACCTTGCCGGTGCCGTCGAGGTCGATCTCGACCAGGACGGACGTCTCCTTGGTCGTGCGCTCCACGCGTCCGACACGGCTCATGATCCCTGCTCCTTCTTGATCTCACGGACCGCGTCGAGGAACGCGTCGTTCTCTTCGGGGGTCCCGGCGGTGACCCGCAGCCATCCCGGTACGCCGTTGTCGCGGACCAGGACGCCCCGGTCGAGGATCCTCCGCCACATCGCGTGCGCGTCCTCGAAGCGGCCGAACTGCACGAAGTTGGCGTCGGAGGCGGTCACCTCGTAGCCGAGCGCCAGCAGTTCGGCCACCAGCCGGTCCCGCTCCGCCTTGAGCCGCTCGACGTACTTCAGCAGCGTGCCGGTGTGCTCCAGGGCGGCCAGGGCGGTCGCCTGGGTGACGGCCGACAGGTGGTACGGCAGCCGGACCAGCTGGACGGCGTCCACGACGGCCGGGTGGGCGGCGAGGTAGCCCAGGCGCAGGCCGGCCGCGCCGAAGGCCTTCGACATCGTCCGCGAGACGACGAGATTCGGCCGACCTTCGAGCAGCGGCAGCAGCGAGTCGCCGTGGCTGAACTCGACGTAGGCCTCGTCCACGATCACCATGGACGGCTTGGCGGCCTGCGCGGCCTCGTACAGCGCGCGGACGGTCGCGGCCGGGACGGCGGTGCCGGTGGGGTTGTTGGGGGTGGTGACGAAGACGACGTCGGGCCGGTTCTCCGCGACGGCCTTCTCGGCGGCCTCGAGGTCGATGGTGAAGTCCTCGTTGCGCGGCCCGGAGATCCAGCCGGTGCCGGTGCCGCGCGCGATGAGGCCGTGCATCGAGTACGACGGCTCGAAACCGATCGCGGTGCGGCCCGGTCCGCCGAAGGTCTGGAGCAGCTGCTGGATGACCTCGTTGGAGCCGTTGGCGGCCCAGACGTTCGCCGGTCCGACCTCGTACCCGCAGGTGTCCGTCAGGTACGCGGCGAGCCGGGTGCGCAGCTCGACGGCGTCCCGGTCGGGGTAGCGGTTGAGGTCGCGGGCGGCCGCGCGGACGCGCTCGGTGATCCGCTCGACGAGCGCCTCGGGCAGCGGGTAGGGGTTCTCGTTGGTGTTCAGCCGTACCGGCACGTCCAGCTGGGGCGCGCCGTAGGGGGACTTGCCGCGCAGCTCGTCCCGTACGGGGAGGTCTTCCATTCCGGTCACTTGCCCTCGGGTACCTTCCAGTCGAACCGTGCCTTGATCGCCGCGCCGTGCGCGGGCAGGTCCTCCGCCTCCGCCAGCGTGACCACGTGGTGCGCGACGTCGGCCAGCGCGTCCCGGGTGTAGTCGACGATGTGGATGCCGCGCAGGAAGGACTGCACGGACAGGCCGGAGGAGTGGCAGGCGCAGCCGCCGGTGGGCAGGACGTGGTTGGACCCGGCCGCGTAGTCGCCGAGCGACACGGGCGCCCAGGGTCCGACGAAGATCGCGCCCGCGTTGCGCACCCGGTCGGCGACCGCGGCGGCGTCGGCCGTCTGGATCTCCAGGTGTTCGGCGCCGTAGGCGTCGACCACCCGCAGGCCCTCGTCGATGCCGTCGACCAGGACGATCGCGGACTGCCGGCCCTTGAGGGCCGGGACGATCCGGTCGTCGACGTGCCGGGTGGCCGCGATCTGCGGCTCCAGCTCGCGCTCGACCGCGTCCGCCAGCTCGGCGGAGTCGGTGACCAGGACGGCGGCGGCCAGCGGGTCGTGCTCGGCCTGGCTGATCAGGTCGGCGGCGACGTGGGCGGGGTCGGCGGTGGCGTCGGCCAGGACGGCGATCTCGGTCGGGCCGGCCTCGGCGTCGATGCCGATCCTGCCGGTGAAGTAGCGCTTGGCGGCGGCGACCCAGATGTTGCCGGGGCCGGTGACCATGTTGGCGGGCGGGCAGGACTCGGTGCCGTAGGCGAACATCGCGACGGCGGTGGCGCCGCCGGCCGCGTAGACCTCGTCGACGCCGAGCAGCGCGCAGGCGGCGAGGATCGTCGGGTGCGGCAGCCCGCCGAAGTCGGCCTGGGCCGGGGAGGCGAGGGCGATCGACTCGACGCCGGCCTCCTGGGCCGGGACCACGTTCATGATCACGGAGGACGGGTAGACCGACCGGCCGCCGGGCGCGTACAGCCCGACGCGGTCGACGGGGACCCACTTCTCGGTCACCGAGCCGCCGGGCACGACCTGCGTCGTGTGGTCCGTGCGGCGCTGCTCGCGGTGGACGGCGCGGGCGCGGCGGACGGACTCCTCCAAGGCCGCGCGCACGGCGGGGTCGAGCTCCGCGAGGGCGCGGGTGAGCGCCTCGGCCGGGACCCGGACCTGCTCGAGCCGGACGCCGTCGAACTTCTCGGCGAAGTCGATCAGTGCCGCGTCGCCACGATGGTGCACGGCCTCGCAGATCGGACGCACCTTCTCCAGGGCGGCCGAGACGTCGAAGTCGGCTCGGGGCAGCAGGTCGCGCAGGGCGGGTCCCTCGGGGAGGGCGTCGCCGCGCAGATCGATTCGGGAGATCACGCGGTCAATTCTCTCAGACCGGGATCGGGGACCGTCCGCGCGTATCAATGGCTGATACAGAACGTGGCCGGAAACGGAAGATCCCCCTCACGGTTAGCGTTCGGGACGTCACCCACCGGGCATGAACGGTTGTGCGAAACGTGTGCGAGAGCGAAGGGACCGAGGCATCGTGACGGACGGGACCGAAGCCGCGTGACGGACGGGGCCGGTGTGCGGACCGGGGACCTGCCGGACGACCTGACCGCTGCCGAGGCCGGCATGTGGCAGGCCTTCCGCAACGGCAGCGTGTACGACCTCAGCAGCGGCGACGCCGTCGTCGACGACCCGCACGGCGGGCACCCCTGGGGCGAGTCCCGCACGGTGCGGGCGCGGATCGTGGCCTGGCTGCTGCTGGACGGGCCGCCCGCCCTCACCGGCCGGGTGTCCTCGCTCAAGCTGGTCGGCGTGCAGATCAGCGACACCCTCGACCTGGCGGGCGGCACCGTGGAGCCGTACGTCGAGATGAAGCGCTGCCGCTTCGAGCGGGACGTGCTGCTGCCCGAGGCGCGGGTGACGACGCTGCGGATGGTGGACTGCTCGGTGCCGCGGCTGGAGGCCGCCCGGCTCCAGACGGAGGGGGATCTGCACCTGCCCCGCTGCCGCTTCCACAACGGCGTGCGGCTCACCGACGCGCAGATCGGCACCGACCTGATGCTCAACATGGCGATCGTCTACCGCGACCGCACCGGCCGCTCGATCGCCGCCGACGGCCTGAGCGTCGGCCAGGACCTCCAGGCCGAGATGCTGGAGTCGCACGGCGAGCTGCGGCTGCGCAGCGCCAAGATCGGGGTCTCGCTGAGCCTGCGCGGGGCGCGGCTGACCAATCCGTACACCCGGTTCGCGCTGAACGCGCCCCAGCTCACCGTCGAGCGTTCCCTCTACCTGACCCCGGCCGGCCTCGGCGGCCACGCGCTGAGCGGCACCACCCCCGCGCGCGGGACCCGCGTCCAGCGCTTCGAGTGCCGCGGCGGGATGCGCCTGGACGACGGGCGGTTCGGGGACGCGGTCGACCTGGAGCAGGCCCGGTTCGTCCTCGCCGACGACCAGGAGCTGTCGCTGCGCCGGGTGCAGACGCCCGAGCTGCGTTTCCTCGGGGAGAGGCCGCAGCGCGGCAAGGTGGTGCTGTCGGGGGCGCGGGTGGTCAACCTGGTGGACCGCGCGGCTGCTTGGCCGGGGCCCGGCAGCCTGCACATGGGCGGTTTCGCGTACGAGAACCTGGTGCCGCAGGGGCCGTTCCCGCTGGACGAGCGCCTGGGCTGGGTGGCCGCGGCGACCGCCGAGTACAACCCGGAGCCCTACGAGCGGCTGGCGTCGGTGCTGCGGGCCGGCGGGGAGGACGAGGACGCCCGCGAGGTGCTGCTCGCCAAGCAGCGCAGGCGCCGCGAGACGCTGCCGCCGGCCGCGAAGCTCTGGGGGTACGCCCAGGACTGGACGGTGGCCTACGGCTACCGGCCGGGCCGGGCGGCCGTGTGGATGGCGGTGCTGTGGGCGGCGAGCTCCCTGGCGTTCGCGCACGCCGACCATCCGCCGGTCAGCCGCGACGGGCACCCGCCGTGGAGCCCGGCGCTGTTCGCCCTCGACCTGCTGCTGCCCGTGATCGACCTGGGCCAGGCGGGCCAGTGGCGGCTGTACGGCGGCTGGCAGTGGGTGCAGACGGCGATGATCCTGCTGGGCTGGGTGCTGGCCACGACAGTCGCGGCGGGCGTCACCCGGGCGCTGCGGCGCGGCTGACGGTGGGCGGTGCGGCCGGTGCCGTCGGTGCCGTCGCGGCGGCCGGAGGGACTTGAGAGGCCTGAGAGGTCTGAGGGACCGGTGCGGTTCCGGCGGTCGGAGGGACCGGGGGGGACCGGTGCGGCCGGAGTGCCCGGAAGCCGTCCTCCGGGCGGGGAACGTCCACCTTTTACCCGGCCTTGACCCGGTGGCGTACAACTTTCCGGAGGTTCGCGCCGCCCCCTGGCGCGCAGCCGACCGAACGCTTTTCAATGGCAAAACCATGGCTCTGCTGCCCCCCTTCATCCGCGCCTCCCGGACGTCCGCGTCCCGGCGCGCGCGGACCGCCGCCGCCCCCCACCCCGCGGCCGGACTCCCGGCCGACGACGAGGTGCTCCTCGACGTGCCCGACGACCGCCTGGGCCCCGCGCTGGTCGCGGCCGGGCGGGGCGCGTACGCGACGGCCGCCGCGCTGCTGGCCGGCACCAGGGAGCGGGCCGAGTGGGAGTACCGCGACCGGTACGTCACCCGTCTCGCGTCCTTCGCGCACTCCCGCCCGGAGTGGTTCGAGGACTGGCGGGCCGCCGCCCCGCACGACCCCGACGTCCTGCTGGTGGCCGCCCAGCTCGCGGTGGAGCGGGCCTGGGGTTCGCCCGCCCGCGCCGAGCTGCTGCGCGAGGTGAGCCCGCTGATCACGGCCGCCGCGCAGGGCGACCACCGCGACCCGGTTCCGTGGCGGATCGCCCTGGACCACGCGCGCGGATCGAACGCCGGGCACAAGTACTTCGAGGAGCTGTGGGCGGCCGCCGTCCGCCGCGCCCCGCACCACTACGGCTGTCACGTGGCCGCCAAACGCTATCTGGCCGAGTCCTGGCACGGCTCCCACCGCGAGTGCTTCGACTTCGCCGACCGGGCCGCGCAGGACGCCCCGGCCGGCTCGCTCGTGCAGGCGCTGCCGGTACGGGCCGCCTTCGCGTACCTGACCGACGGCTGCGGGCCCGAGGTGCCCCGCGAACGCCTCGACGCGGCCGCCGACCGGGCGATCGCGCTCTCCGCCCGTTTCCCGGGACCGGACCCGTGGACGGCCGAGATCCGCAACCTCCTGACGTACGTCCTGGTCCGGCTCGGCCGCCGTGCGGACGCCCTCGCCCAACTGCGTCTGGTGGGCCCGTACGCCACGTCGTTCCCGTGGGGCCGGCTGTCCGACGACCCGCTGGGACACTTCCTGGCGGTGCGCGAGAGCCTGTGCGCGCAACCCCCCGAGGAGCCTTCCGACCGTCCGCGCAACGGGCTCGGGGAACACGCGTACCCCACGGGCCACTAGGCTTCTGCGCCGTGACCACCGTCCGGCTGCCGCTCTTCCCGCTGAACACCGTCCTCTTCCCCGGACTGGTGCTGCCGCTCAACGTGTTCGAGGAGCGCTATCGCGCCCTGATGCGCGACCTGCTGAAGACTCCCGAGGAGGAGGCGCGCAGGTTCGCCGTCGTCGCCGTCCGCGACGGCCACGAGGTGGCACCGGCCGCCCCGGGCATGCCGGACCCGACGGCGCTGCCCGAACGCGGTCCCGCCGCCGGGTTCGGCGACGACCCGGTCAAGGCGTTCCACTCCGTCGGGTGCGTCGCCGACGCGGCGACGGTCCGGGAGCGCGCCGACGGCACCTTCGAGGTGCTGGCCACCGGGACGACCCGGGTGCGCCTGGTGTCGGTGGACGCCTCGGGCCCCTACCTGGTGGCCGAGCTGGAGGAGCTGGCGGAGGAGCCGGGCGACGAGGCGGGCGCGCTCGCGGAGGGCGTGCTGCGGGCCTTCCGCCAGTACCAGAAGCGGCTGGCGGGGGCGCGGGAGCGTTCGCTGTCCACCGGGGCGGACCTGCCGGACGATCCGTCCGTGGTGTCGTACCTGGTCGCGGCCGCGATGATGCTCGACACGCCCGCCAAGCAGCGGCTGCTCCAGGCCCCGGACACCGCCTCCCGGCTGCGCGACGAGCTGGGGCTCCTGCGCGCGGAGACGGCCATCCTCCGTAGTCTGCCCTCGTTGCCCGCGGCGGATCTGACCCGCGGGCCGACGAGTCTGAACTGACCCACGGGAAGGCCCTGATGGCGAAGAAGCCGAAGAAGCAGCAGCAGTCCGGCGGCACGCCCGCGACCGTCGCCCTGACGTCGGCGGGCGTGGAGTTCACGGTCCACGCCTACGACCACGACCCGGCCCACCCGTCCTACGGCGAGGAGGCCGCGGAGGCCATGGGCGTCTCCCCCGACCGGGTCTTCAAGACCCTGGTCGCCGACGTGGACGGCACCCTGACGGTCGCCGTGGTCCCGGTCGCCGGCTCGCTCGACCTCAAGGCCCTCGCGGCGGCGGTCGGCGGCAAACGCGCCGCCATGGCGGACCCGGCCCTCGCCGAACGCACCACCGGGTACGTCCGCGGGGGCATCTCCCCGCTGGGCCAGCGCAAGAAGCTCCCCACGGTGCTCGACGACTCGGCGCGGGCGCACGCCACCGTCTGCGTCTCGGCGGGCCGCCGGGGCCTGGAGGTCGAACTGGCCCCGGCCGACCTGGCCGCGCTCACGGAAGCGGTCCTGGCCCCCGTGGGCCGCTCCTGAGCGGCAGGCACCGCGCCGGGAACGGCACGGGCACGGCGGACACCGCGGCCGGTTCGACGCGGTCCCGGCCCCCGGCACGACCGCCGCAATGCCGTACCGACCCCGCGGTCCCACCACGCCCCGTCCCACGCGTCCGGCCCGCCCCGGCGACGCACCGCCGCGCGAGCCCGCCGGACGACGCCGTGCCCCGGCTCGGGCCCGCCGGATCCCGTGCGCCGGCTCGGGCCCCGTACGGACGTCACGGCCCCGTACGCGCGCGTACGGGGCCCGGCGTGCGTCCTACCCCAGCGGGGCCCCATACGGGTCCTTGGGGAGGGCCCCCTGCCCGTGGGGCTCGGGGTCGCGGGGGCCGAACAGGGCCGTGAGGCCGAGGTGCACCAGGAGGGTGGCCAGGGGCCAGGCCAGCAGCGCGCCCTTGGCGCTCAGCTTCAGCGGGGCCGAGAACGTCACTCCCGCACCCGCCGCCCGCGCGTGCGCGATCACGTCCTGCCCGGGACCGAGCCACACGCCCAGCCGCCACGCCAGCAGGGAACCGAGCAGCCCGCCGAGGGCCAGCGCCACGACGAGCGGCACGCCTCCGCGCCGGCGCCAGGCGAACACGGCGGCGGCGCTCACGGCGCCACAGGCCGCGGCGAGCAGGACGAACGTCCCGTCCACCCCGACGGCCTGTTCGCCCTCGGTGTCCTTGAGGTAGACGACCCAGTTGTCGTCGACGACCTCCCCGACCAGCGGGACGCGGGGCGCCAGCCACAGCCACAGCAGACCCAGCGCCACTCCGGCGAGCGCGACCACGACGGTGATCACGGCGGCTTCCCGCAGCTCCTTCTTCATCCCCGGCCCGTCCTGTCCGTGTCCGGAGTCCCCGTGTACGGCGTCTCCGTGTCCGGCGTCGTGGGGCGCCGCGCCCCAGGGGGCGTCCGCACCGGGTCGCGCGCCGGGGTGCGCGCCGGGCGACGGCCGGGCGTCGCGCGGGGACGGTTCGTGCGGCGGCGGAGGGGGAGTCAGCGGTGCGGTCACCCTGACATCGTGCCAGGCGCGTCCGTGCCATGCGTCATCGGACGGCGGCCCTGCGGTACGCCCAGGTGGCGACCGCCAGCGACACCACACCGACGACGGCGCACACCGCGAGGTCCCCGAGCACGAACGCCCAGTCGGGGTGCGGCCGGAAGGTCCGCGCGAGCGCCTCCACACCGTACGTCGACGGCAGCAGGTCACGGGCGAGACGCACCGCCTCCGGCATCCGGTCGGGCGGAAGCACGCCGAGCAGCAGCGCCGCCGACATGCCCAGCTGGCCGAGGACGGTGGCCAGCTCGGGGCGCGGGGCGAGCAGGCCGAGGGCCGCGCCGAGCCCGGCCAGCGCGGCGCCGGACAGCGGGACGACGAGCACCAGGACCCACAGGTGGGCCAGCGGCAGTCCGAAGAGCACGGCGCCGAAGACCGCGGTCACCAGCGTCCCCGGCACGGTGAAGGAGGCGTACGCGCCCGCGGCGCCCAGCACGACGGCCGCGGGCGGCACCGGGAGCGTGGCGTAGTGGTCGAGGCCACCGGTGGACCGCAGCTGACCGAAGTACTGCGCCAGCAGGTTCAGCGCGACGAAGGCGACGACCAGGACCGCCGAGCCGGCCACCACGGCCTCCGCCTCGCGTCCGCCCTCCACGACCCCGCGCATCATGATCAGGATGCCGACCGACTGGAAGGTCGCCACGAACAGCAGCGGGATGCGGGCCACCCGCGCGCGGGAGAGCTGCGCCCGGTACACGGCCACGAGCGACGGCCACAGTCGCGCGCGCGGCGCCAGCTCGGCCGCTTCCCGGGCCGGCTGTCCGTCCACGGCCAGGGCGCTGCCCGGCAGAACCTCTGCGGGTACGACACTCACGTCGCGGTGCTCCTCTTGGGTCCGGTGGTCGCCCCGTTCGATACGGACGCGGGGACGGTCCTGCTCACGCCCTCACCAACCCCTGCCGGGCGGCCCCGCCCAGCGCCAGGTAGACGTCCTCCAGGCTCGGGGTGGCGAGGGTGAAGTCGTCCAGGGCGGCGAAGGCGGCCCCGCCGGTGACGGTGGCGACGACCGTGCGGGCCTCCTCGGGGCGGAGCCGCAGCGTCCAGCGGCGTCCGGACTCCACGACCCGCTCGCGCAGCGCGGCGACCTCGGGGACGTCCAGCGGCGCCCGCTCGCGCCACACCAGCTCGACCCGCACCTCGTCGGCGACCTGTTCCTTGAGCCCGGCGGGCGTGTCGCAGGCGATGACCCGGCCGCGGTCGAGGACGGCGACCCGGTCGAGGACGGTCTCGGCCTCGATGACGTTGTGGGTGACGAGCAGGACGGTGGTGCCGCGCTCGGCGCGCCGCCGGTCCACGGCGGACCACACGGCGCGCCGGGCGACGGGGTCCATCCCGGTGGTGGGCTCGTCCAGCACCAGCAGCGGCCGCTCCCCCACCAGCGCGGTGGCGAAGCAGGCCAGCCGTCGCTGTCCGCCGGAGAGCTTGCGCAGCGGCCGGCCGGCGATCGGGGTGAGGCCCAGCTCCTCGAGCACGGCGTCCCGTTCCCGCCGGGCCTCGTGCACGGGGAGTCCGCGCAGCCGTCCGGTGGTCTCGGCGGCGAGGGAGACGGTGAGTTCGTCGAGCGCGGTGGACTCCTGGCCCAGGTAGGCGAGGATGCGCGCGGCCCGTTCGGGGTGGCGCACGATGTCGTGGCCGAGGATCTCCACGCTGCCGCCGTCCGGCCGCATCAGCCCGGTGACCTGGCGCACGACGCTGGTCTTGCCGGCCCCGTTGGGCCCGAGCAGGCCGAAGATCTCACCCCGGCGCACGTCGAGCCGCACGCCGTCGGTGGCGCGGACCTCGGGGGTGCCGGGAGCACCGCGCCGGCCGCGGACCGCCGGATAGGTCTTGGTCAGTCCGCGCACGGCACACACGACCTCGTCCCGGTGCCGAATGGTCGATGCCGCGCGCGTACTCACAAGGGACGAGCCTACGGGGTCGGCGGCCTCCGCTCGGCGTCGGGGGCGTCCGCGGTGTCCGGTTCGGTCCGCCCCCGTCCGCCCCCGTCCGCTCTCAGTCCGCCGCGGGCGCGTGCTCGGCCGCCGTCCGGACGTCGATCTCGCGCCAGAACCCCGCCCGGATGGCGTAACGGTCGTGCTCGTCGATCTGGTCGTCCTTGTGCGCGAGGAGGCCGAAGCGGGCCGCGTAGCGCAGCAGTTCGCCGTCGACGCGGTGCGGGATGCGCGGGTACATGCCGGACAGCTTCTGCAGATGGCCCTGGTCGCCGAGGCGCCCCGTCCAGCGGCGGGCGAAGACCTGCCCCACCTCGAAGGGGTCGCCGCCGACGGTGGTGATGTCCTCCTCGCGGTCGGCCCACCGCTGCTCGGCCGTGGTGACCTGCGCGAGGGTCGGCATCGACGCGATCTCGGGGGGCTCGGCGGCGGAGGGCCGGTCGACCCAGCCCTTGTCGGAGGACCAGCGCAGGGTCGCGGTGGCCGGGGGCCGGTCGGCCCGGTCGCCGGGCGTGCGCAGGGCCGCGAGGTCCTTGGGGGTGGGGACGCCCTTGGGGGCGGGGATCCTGTCGCGGGCGCCGCCGTCGGCGGAGGGGTGCTCGGTCTGCTCCGCGGGCCGCTCGGAGGCGGGCGCCAGGGTGGACTCGGGGAGCGGCGCGGAGAGGATGGCGGCGATCTCGGGACGCGGCACGGGCGGCGGCGCGCAGACCCCGCCGGCGTCCTTGGCGCGTACGGCCTTGGTGATCCAGGTGCGGTCCAGGACGCGCCGCTCGTCGGCCTCGGCGACCAGGTCCTCGGACTGGTTGTAGTCGCCGTCGGCGGCCTGGACGGCCCACAGGTGGACGGCGACGCCGTGCTCCTTGGCGGCCATCATGCCGGGCAGCAGGTCGCCGTCGCCGGTGACGAGGACGACGTCGGAGCAGGCCCGGTTGCGGGCCAGTTCGGTCAGCTCGGCGTGCATCGCGGCGTCGACGCCCTTCTGCGCCCAGCGGCCGTCGCTGCGGGTCAGGGCGCCCAGCCGGACGGTGACCCGCGGCATCACCCGCAGTCTGCGGTGCTCGGGCTGGGGGACGCGGTCGGGGGCGCCGTCGAACCAGTAGATGCGCAGCAGGGGCCGTTCGGTCTCGGACTCGGCCTGTTCGCGCAGTCCCTGGACGAGGGCGGCGTGATCGACGGTGATCCGGGAACGCGAGGGTTCTCCGGCGAGGAGACTGGCGGCGGCCCCCAGCAGATACCCGGCGTCCACCAGGACGATGCAGCGGTCCACACGACTCACCCTCTTTCCGGGAGGCTTGCTTCGGGCCTGCTTCGAGTCTGCCCGACCTCACGGGGGTTAACGGCCGGAACTCGATCTTCGGCGTGGCGTTTCGGGGCGGAGCCCGCCGACGGCCCCTGTAACGCACGGTAATTATCCGAAATGCGCTGCAAGTCAGCCTATGTGAATCTGATTCCGGCCCTGGCCCCTAGACCCCCCGCAGGAGGCAGATCTCCATGGCCAAGAACAAGAACCGTGACCGCAAGCAGCCGCAGTCCGCGCGCGCCCAGCAGTCGGCGCAGGCCACTCTGGAGCCGCAGGACGAGTCGGACCCGACGCGGATGACGTCCGGCGAGCTGACCCGTGGCAAGGGACGCGGCAAGCGCTTCGGCCACAACTAGCATCCGTGTGACGGCTCCTCGAGCCCTCGTACACGCGCAAGGGGCGCACCCGGAGGTCCGGGTGCGCCCCTTGCGCGTGTTCCGCGGTTCAGCCGGCCAGGCAGGCCGGGCCGAGCAGCACCTTCAGGTCGCCGAACAGGGCCGGGTCGGGCTTGACCCGGTGCCGGTCCAGACGGAGCACGGTCGTCTTCGTCGGGCCCTGGAGCCTGATGCGGACCTCGCTGTCGCCCCGGTGGTGGGTGAGGATCTCGCCGAGGCGGTTGACCATCGGCGGGGTGACCTTCACGGCCGGGATGGTGAGGATCACGGGCGCGTTGGTGCCCGCGTTGGACAGGTCCGGCACCTGGAGTTCCATCGCGACCAGGCGGGGGACGTCCTCCCGCTTGTCGAGGCGGCCCTTGACGAACACCACGGCGTCCTCGACGAGTTGGGTCGAGACCAGCTGGTAGGTCGCGGGGAAGAACATGCACTCGATGGAACCGGCGAGGTCCTCGACGGTGGCGATGGCCCAGGCGTTGCCCTGCTTGGTCATCTTGCGCTGGAGGCCCGAGATGATGCCGCCGATGGTCACGACCGCGCCGTCGGCGTGCTCGCCCCCGGTGAGCTGGGCGATGCCGGCGTCCGCCTTGTCGGACAGCACGTGCTCCAGTCCGAAGAGGGGGTGGTCGGAGACGTAGAGGCCGAGCATCTCGCGCTCCTGCGCGAGCAGGTACGTCTTGTCCCACTCGTCGGTGGTGAACTCGACGTCGAGGCCGAAGCCGGGCTCGTCGTTCTGTTCCTCGCCCATGCCGCCGAAGAGGTCGAACTGGCCCTCGGCCTCCTTGCGCTTGACCGCGACCACGTTGTCGATCATCGGCTCGTACTGCGCGGTGAGGCCCTTGCGGGTGTGGCCCATGGAGTCGAAGGCGCCGGCCTTGATCAGCGATTCCGTGGTGCGCTTGTTGCAGACCACCGCCTCGACCTTGTCGAGGTAGTCGGGGAAGGAGGAGTACTTCCCCTTGGCCTTGCGGGACTTGATGATCGACTCGACGACGTTGGTGCCGACGTTGCGCACGGCGGAGAGGCCGAAGAGGATCACGTCGTCGCCCTGGGCGGCGAAGTTCGACTCGGACTCGTTGACGTTGGGCGGGAGCACCTTGATGCCCATGCGCCGGCACTCGTTGAGGTAGACGGCCGACTTGTCCTTGTCGTCCTTGACCGAGGTGAGCAGCGCGGCCATGTACTCGGCGGGGTAGTTGGCCTTCAGGTACGCCGTCCAGTACGAGACCAGTCCGTACGCGGCCGAGTGGGCCTTGTTGAAGGCGTAGCCGGCGAAGGGGACCAGCACGTCCCACAGGGCCTGGATCGCCTCGTCGCTGTAGCCGTTCTTCTTCGCGCCGGCCTGGAAGATGGTGAAGTTCTTCGCCAGCTCGTCGGGCTTCTTCTTGCCCATCACGCGGCGGAGGATGTCGGCCTCGCCGAGCGAGTACCCGGCGATGATCTGGGCGGCCTTCTGCACCTGCTCCTGGTAGACGATCAGGCCGTAGGTGACGGCCAGGACCTCCTCGAGGGGCTCCGCCAGCTCCTTGTGGATCGGCGTGATCTCCTGGCGGCCGTTCTTGCGCTCCGCGTAGTTGATGTGCGAGTTCATACCCATCGGACCGGGCCGGTACAGGGCCGAGACGGCGGAGATGTCCTCGAAGTTGTCGGGCTGCATCTGGCGGAGCAGCGAGCGCATCGGGCCGCCGTCGAACTGGAAGACGCCGAGGGTGTCGCCGCGGCAGAGCAGTTCGAAGGTCTTGGGGTCGTCCAGCGGGAGGGCGAGCATCTCCAGGTCGATGCCCTTGTTGGCCTTCACCATCTTGATGGCGTCGTCCATGATCGTGAGGTTGCGCAGGCCGAGGAAGTCCATCTTCAGCAGGCCCAGCGACTCGCACTGGGGGTAGTCCCACTGGGTGATGGTCACGCCGTCGGTGTGCCGCACCCAGATCGGGGCGTGGTCGACGATCGGTTCGCTGGACATGATCACGCCGGCGGCGTGCACGCCCATCTGCCGGACCAGGCCCTCGACGCCCTTGGCGGTGTCGATGACCTTCTTCACGTCCGGCTCGTTCTCGTACATCGCGCGGATCTCGCCCGCCTCGCTGTAGCGGGGGTGCGAGGGGTCGGTGATGCCGTTCAGGTCGATGCCCTTGCCCAGGACGTCGGCCGGCATCGCCTTGGTGAGGCGGTCGCCCATCGCGTACGGGTAGCCCAGTACGCGCGCGGAGTCCTTGATGGCGTTCTTGGCCTTGATCTTGCCGTAGGTGCCGATCATGGCGACCTTGTCGGCGCCGTACTTCTCGGTCACGTACCTGATCACCTCGACGCGCCGGCGCTCGTCGAAGTCGATGTCGACGTCCGGCATGGAGACGCGCTCGGGGTTGAGGAACCGCTCGAAGATCAGGCCGTGCGGGATCGGGTCGAGGTCGGTGATGCCCATGGCGTACGCGACGATCGAGCCGGCCGCGGAGCCTCGGCCGGGGCCGACCGCGATGCCGTTGTTCTTGGCCCACATGATGAAGTCGGCGACGACGAGGAAGTAGCCCGGGAACCCCATCTGGATGATGACGTCCATCTCGTACTCGACCTGCTTCTGCCGGTCCTCGGGGACACCGCCCGGGAAGCGGCGCTCCATGCCGCGGCGGACCTCCTCCTTGAACCAGCTGACCTCCGTGTAGCCCTCGGGGATGTCGAACTTCGGCATGAGGTTCTTCGCCTCGAACATGCCGCTCGTGTCGATCTGCTCGGCCACCAGGAGCGTGTTGGCGCAGCCCTCCTGCCAGGCGTCCGAGGAGTCGATGGCGTACATCTCGTCGGTGGACTTCAGGTAGTAGCCGGTGCCGTCGAAGCGGAAGCGGTCGGGGTCGGAGAGGTTCTTGCCGGTCTGGATGCACAGCAGGGCGTCGTGGGCGGTCGCCTCGTGCGCGTAGGTGTAGTGCGAGTCGTTGGTGACCAGCGGCGGGATGCCGAGCTTCTTGCCGATGTCCAGCAGGCCCTCGCGGACCCGGCGCTCGATCTCGATGCCGTGGTCCATCAGCTCCAGGAAGTAGCGGTCCTTGCCGAAGATGTCCTGGTAGTCGGAGGCCGCCTTCAGGGCCTCGTCGTACTGGCCGAGGCGCAGGCGGGTCTGGAGCTCGCCGGAGGGGCAGCCGGTGGAGGCGATGAGCCCCTCGGACCACTGGGAGATGGTCTCCTTGTCCATCCGCGGCCACTTCTGGAGCCAGCCCTCGGCGTACGCGTCCGAGGAGAGCTTGAAGAGGTTGTGCAGGCCGGTCGCGTTCGCCGCCCAGATGGTCTTGTGCGTGTAGCCGCCGGAGCCGGAGACGTCGTCGCGCTTCTGGTGCGGCTGGCCCCACTGGATCTTGCGCTTGTTGCGGCGCGACTCGGGGGCGACGTACGCCTCGATACCGATGATCGGGGTGACCCCGGCCTTCTTCGCGGTGTGGAAGAAGTCGTACGCCCCGTGGAGGTTGCCGTGGTCGGACATGGCGATGTGGGTCATGCCCATCTCGTTGCACGCGTTGAACATGTCCTTCAGCCGCGCGGCACCGTCCAGCAGCGAGTACTGGGTGTGGACGTGCAGGTGCGTGAACGGCGGCTTCGACACGGCATGGCCTCCAGGGGACGGGCGCTGCGGCGCGACGCGCCGTGTCGGGACGGCGGTCGGGCGACGGGTGAACGATCGACGACGGGCCGGGGGGACGGTCCGGGGTCAGCATCGAAGTCTATGCCTCGGCACCGACAGGCGAGGCGGACACCGCGGCGCGGAGCACGTCGGCGAAGGGCGGCGACCGGGTGACGGGCGGGCGGGTCCCCCGCGTACCTTCGCAGCGGGGGCGTGGGCACTTTCGTACGCGTCCGCCCGTTGGAGACGACAGAAACGCTGTCGTACGCATGAGCACCAGGAGGCACCCCGCGATGTCGGTTCCGCAGCTCGACGAAGAGCCTCGCGGCGAGGAGATCCTCGCCGTCCTCGACACCGCCTTCGGCGAACTCCTGGCCGCGGACCCCGCCGCGTTCCGCGTGAAGTTCCGCAAGATGGCGGCCTCGGCGTTCGCGTTCTACCGGGGCACGGCGTGCCTCTTCTACCACGACCAGGACGCGGCGAGCGGCGGGCTCGGCGCCGGCGGCACCTTCACCGGGCCCTACCTGGACGAGCGCACCTCGCGCGTGTGGATCCACGGCGACCTGCACGCGGAGAACTTCGGCACCTACATGGACTCCCAGGGCCGTCTGATCTTCAACGTCAACGACTTCGACGAGGCGTACGTGGGCCCCTTCACCTGGGACCTGAAGCGCTTCTCCGCCTCGATCGCCCTGATCGGGTACGCGAAGGCGTTCAGCGACGACCAGATCACCGAGCTGGTGCGGGTGTACGCGGGCGCCTACCGCGAGCGGATCCGCGCCCTGGCGACGGGCGCCAAGCGGGACGAGGTGCCGCCCTTCACCCTGGACACGGCCGAGGGCCCCCTGCTGGGCGCGCTGCGCGTCGCCCGTTCCCTGACCCGGTTCGGGCTGCTGGACTCGATGACCGAGATCCGCGACTTCGAGCGCCGCTTCGCGCCGGGCGGCGGTTCCATCGAGCTGGACGCCGCCACCCGCTACAAGGTCCTCGCCGCCTTCGACGGCTATCTGGAGACGCTGCCGGAGACCTCCCTGGCCCGCCCGGACTCCTACCGCGTGAAGGACGTCGTGGGCCGCCGGGGCATCGGCATCGGCTCGGCGGGCCTGCCCTCGTACAACATCCTCCTGGAGGGCCACAGCGACGCCCTGGAGAACGATGTGGTGATCTACATCAAGCAGGGCCAGACGCCGGCCGTCTCCCGGCACATCCCCGACCCCGCGATCCGCGACTACTTCCTGCACGAGGGTCACCGCACGGTGATCTCCCAGCGCGCCCTCCAGCAGCACGCCGACCCGTGGCTGGGCTGGACCGAGCTGGACGGCGCGGGCCAACTGGTCGCCGAGGTCTCGCCGTACGCGGTGGACCTGGACTGGGGCGACATCGACGACCCGGAGGAGATCGCGGGCGTCGTCGCCGACCTCGGCCGGGCCACGGCCACCATGCACGCGGCGGCGGACGACACCTCCGGCGAGTCGCTGGTGCCGTTCTCCACCGAGCGGGCCATCGACGCGGCGATCGCCGGCGACGAGGAGGGCTTCGCACCGGTCCTGGTCGACTTCGCGCACTCCTACGGCGCACGCGCGCGTGCGGACCACCAGATCTTCGTCGACCTGTTCCGCAACGGCCGGATCCCGGGACTGTGACGGGCCCCACGACGAACTCCATAACGAAAAGGGCGCTCACAGCGACCCTTTAGGGGCCTCTTACCGGCGCGCGTGACACACTCTCCTCCGCTATGGACATATCCGGGACCCGCCTCAGAGCCGTACGCGCGGCGCTGTTCACGGCCTTCGTCGTGACGCTCAGCACCGCGTCGCACGTGCTGCTGTCGCGGGTCCCGCTCCCTCTGAACACGGTGGCCGTCCTCGCCGTCGCCGTGTTCCTCCTCGCGTACGCGCTGGCGGGCCGGGAGCGCGGCTTCGGGCGGATCGCCGCCCTGCTGATCCCGCTGGAGCTGGCGGCCGACACCGTCTTCACCACCGGCCAGCACGTCTGCTACGGCCGGGCGGGCGGCCCGGTCACCGGACCGCTGCGCTCCGTCGGCCTCCACGTCCTGTGCGGCGACGGCACCGGCGTCGGCGCCCCGCTGGCCCGCGTGACCGGTGCCGGCCCCGAGCAGGTCGGCGGGCTCCTCGCGCACGCCGACCCCTCGACGGCCTGGCTGCTGCTGGGCGCGCACGTCGGCGTCGGCCTGCTCGCCGCGGCCTGGCTGCGGCGGGGCGAGCGCGCGCTCGGCCAGTTGCTGCGCGCGGCGGCCGCGACCACGTTCCGGCCGCTGCTGCTGGCCGTGGCCGCCGTGACCGTCCGCTGCGCCCCGGCCGCCCGTCGCCTGCCGCGGCCCGCACGCCGTCCGCTCACCACCAGCCGCGACCGGATCCTCGTGCACTCCCTCGGACGCCGCGGCCCCCCGCGCCCGGCCGCCGCCTGAGCGACACCGGAGCACTCGGCCCGACCGCCCGGCCCGACCACCGGAACCGAAGGACCGGGTCCGACCACCGGTACCGGTCCGGCGGATCCGGTCCGGCAGGTCCGGTCCGGCAGTTCCTGTCCGGCAGGTCCGGTCATCGGGCCGTCCACCGGCCCGGTCGCCCCGCGCGGCCCCCGAGCACGACAGTCCCCACACGTATCCCGCGCACCACCCCCGTGCGCGTCCCACCTGGAGAACACCACCATGAGCAAGCGCAACAGTGCGGCGGCGAAGACGGCGGCCCGCGAGCGACTGCGTCTCGAGCGCGAGCGCCAGGCCAAGCGGGCCAAGGTCAAGCGGCAGGTCGTCGTGGCCTGCTCGGTCGTCGGAGTGCTGGCGGTGGCCGGCGGCATAGGTTACGCGGTCGTCCAGAACAACAAGCCCACGTACTGGGAGGAGGCCAAGGACAAGCCGCTGGTCAAGCCGGCCAACACCACCGGTGAGAACGGCACGACCGTCGTGATGGGCAAGAGCACCGCCAAGAAGACCCTCGTGATGTACGAGGACCCGCGCTGCCCCGTCTGCGCCCAGTTCGAGCAGACCGTGGGCGCCACCGTGAAGTCGGACTACGACGCCGGCAAGTTCAAGCTCCAGTTCGTCGGCGCCACCTTCCTCGACAACAGCCTGACCGGCGAGGGCTCCAAGAACGCGCTGAGCGCCCTGGGCGCCGCGCTCGACGTCGGCCCGGAGGCGTTCCTGGAGTACAAGACGGCGCTGTACTCGGCGAAGTGGCACCCCGAGGAGTCCGACGACAAGTTCAAGGACGACAGCTACCTGATCAAGGCGGCCGACACGGTCTCCGCGCTCAAGGGCAACGCCGCGTTCCAGAAGGCCGTGAAGGACGGCACCTACGACAGGTGGGCGCTGGAGATGTCCAAGACGTTCGACGAGAGCGGTGTGTCGGGCACCCCGACCCTGCGGATGGACGGGAAGGCGCTGACCGCGCCCGGCAGCCAGAACGCCCCGATGACGGTCGCCGACTTCACCACCGCGCTCGAAGCCGCCCTCAAGGCCTGAACGGCCGTGGCCTGACGGCCCTCCGGGAGTCGCGGAACCGAAGAGCGGGCGAACTTTCGCCAGTTCGCCCGCTCTTCGTCGTACTGGTCAGTAATCTGATCGCCCGTGACCAGTCGATACAGATCAACACAGAGTGCCGACGCCCCGTCGGACCGCCTCGACACGCACACCCCGCGCCGCCGGACGGTCGTCAAGGCGGCCGCCGCCACCGCCGTGCTGGCGGGGCCGCTCGCCGCCGCGCTGCCCGCGCGGGCCGCCGACGAGGCCCCCGCCTTCCTGCACGGTGTCGCCTCCGGCGACCCGCTGCCCGACGGCGTCCTGCTGTGGACCCGGGTGACGCCGACCGCCGGGGCCGTACCCGGCTCCGGGCTCGGACCGGACACCGAGGTCGAGTGGGTCGTCGCCCGGGACAAGGCACTGACGAACGTCGTGGCGAAGGGGTCCCTCACCGCGACCGCCGCCTCCGACCACACCGTCAAGGCCGACGTCCGCGGCCTCGCCCCGGCCACGGACTACTGGTTCCGCTTCTCGGCCGGCGGGACCGACTCCCCGGTGGCGCGTACCCGCACCGCGCCGGCGGCGGACGCGTCCGTGGCGGGCCTGCGCTTCGGCGTGGTGTCCTGCGCCAACTGGGAGGCCGGGTACTTCTCCTCCTACCGCCACCTCGCCGCCCGCGGCGACCTCGACGCCTGGCTCCACCTCGGCGACTACATCTACGAGTACGGCACCGGCGAGTACGGCACCCGCGACACCGTCGTACGGCAGCACGCGCCCACGCACGAGATCCTCACCCTCGCCGACTACCGCACCCGGCACGGCAGGTACAAGACCGACCCCGATCTGCAGGCCCTGCACACCAAGGCGCCCGTCATCGCGATCTGGGACGACCACGAGATCGCCAACGACACCTGGTCGGGCGGCGCCGAGAACCACACCGAGGGCGCCGAGGGCGACTGGGCCGCCCGTCAGGCGGCCGCCAAGCAGGCCTACTTCGAGTGGATGCCGGTCCGCCCGGCGCTGGCGGGCACCACCTACCGCCGGCTGCGCTTCGGCAAGCTCGCCGACCTGTCCCTGCTGGACCTGCGCTCCTTCCGCTCCCAGCAGGTCTCCGTCGGCAACGGCGGCGTCGACGACCCGGACCGCACCCTCACCGGCCGCGCCCAGCTCGACTGGCTCAAGGCGGGCCTGAAGGCGTCCGACACCACCTGGCGGCTGGTCGGCAACTCGGTGATGATCTCGCCGTTCGCCGTCGGTTCCCTCTCCGCCGACCTGCTCAAGCCGCTCGCCAAGCTGCTCGGCCTGCCGCAGGAGGGCTTCGCCCTCAACACCGACCAGTGGGACGGCTACACGGACGACCGCCGTGAGCTCCTCGCCCACCTGCGCGCGAACGCCATCCGCAACACCGTCTTCCTCACCGGCGACATCCACATGGCGTGGGCCAACGACGTGCCCGTGGACGCCGGGACCTACCCGCTGTCCGCCTCGGCCGCCACGGAGTTCGTGGTCACCTCGGTGACCTCCGACAACCTCGACGACCTGGTGAAGGTCCCCGAGGGCACGGTCTCCGCCGTCGCCGCGCCGGTCATCCGGGCCGCCAACCGCCACGTCCACTGGGTGGACACCGACCGGCACGGTTACGGCGTCCTGGACATCACCGCCGACCGCGCGCAGATGGACTACTACGTGGTGTCCAGCCGCACCAGGGCGGACGCGACCTCGTCCTGGTCCCGCTCCTACCGCACCCGCACCGGCACGCAGAGGGTCGAGCGGACGTACGACCCCGTGTAGCCGTCGTCTACAGGCTCTCGAGGAAGCCGAGCGCCACCCGCCAGGTGGCCTCGGCGGCCTCCGCGTCGTAGTCGGGCAGGTCGGGGTCGGTGTAGAGGTGACCGGCCCCGGCGTACCGGTGGATCTCCACGTCGGCGCCCGCCCTGCCCATCTGGAGGTACCAGGCGCTCAGCCAGTCGTCGGTCTCGAACGGGTCCGGCTCGGCCACGTGCAGCTGCACCGGCAGGCCGTCCACCGAGGCGTTCGGCGCGAGGTCGGACGTGCCGTGCAGGAGCAGCAGACCGCGCGCTCTGTCGTCACCGAGGGCGAGGGTCTGCGCGACCGACGCGCCCAGCGAGAACCCGGCGTACACCAGCCCCCGCTCCGAGTAGGGCGCGGCGGCCAGGACGGCTCTCCTCAGCAGCTCGTCCTTGCCGATCCCCTCGTTGTGGGCCATGCCCTCCTCGACCGTGTCGAACGTGCGCCCGTCGAAGAGGTCGGGGGTCCACACCTCGTGACCGGCGGCGCGCAGCCGGTCCGCCGCCGCGCGCACCGCGGGGCGCGGTCCATAGGTCGAATGGAAGAGCATGATGTTCATGGGGCCATGGTGCCAGCCGGAACCGACAACGCCCCGCGGGGCGGCCTCCGTCGCACCGCACGTGGGTCTCTTCACAGGACCCGCATGTTCACGACCCCGCCGGGACGGTTACGTTCGAAGGCATGGAGAACCTGCTCCGCCCACTGATCGTGGTCGGCGGTTCGGTCGTGCTGACGTTGTTCATCGGCTGGGCCACCGACCGACTGTTGTCCAAGGCCGACCGACGGCATCCCGAGACGTCCCTGTGGGGGCTGCTGCGCCGTGGCCGCATCCCGTACCAGCTCGTGCTGTGCGCCGCCCTGCTGAGAGGATCGTTCGACAAGGCCGAGGTGCTGGAGGGCCACCGCGTCGGCATCGGCCAGACGCTCACCCTGGTGCTGATCGGGTCGACCGCGTGGCTGGCGATCCGGATCGCCGCCGCGGTCGTCGAGACCTCGTACAGCCGCTACGCGCGCGTGCACCACGACGCGGCCCGGGTGCGGCGGGTGCGCACCCAGGTGTCGCTGATCATGCGGGTCGTCTCCGCGGTGGTCGGGGTGGTCGCGGTGGCGGCGATGCTGCTGACGTTCCCGGCGTTCCGGGCGGCCGGCGCCTCGCTGCTGGCCTCCGCGGGCATCATCGGCATCGTCGCCGGTGTCGCCGCCCAGTCGACGCTGAGCAACATGTTCGCCGGCTTCCAGATCGCCTTCGGCGACATGGTGCGGATGGGCGACACGGTGGTGGTGGACGGCGAATGGGGCACGGTCGAGGAGATCACGCTGACCTTCCTCACCGTGCGGACCTGGGACGAGCGCCGGCTCACCATGCCCGTCTCGTACTTCACGTCCAAGCCGTTCGAGAACTGGTCGCGCGGCACCCCGCAGATGACCGGCATCGTCTACTGGCACCTCGACCACTCGGCGCCGCTGGACGCGATGCGGGAGAAGCTGCGCGACATCCTGCGCGAGTGCCCGGCCTGGGACGGCCGCGCCCACAACCTGACCGTGACGGACACCACCCCCAACACCATCGAGGTGAGGGCGCTGGTGACGGCCAAGGACGCCGACGACATCTGGACGGTCCGCGTGACCGTCCGCGAGCGGATGATCCGCTGGCTGTCCGAGGAGCACCCGTACGCGCTGCCCCGCGTCAACACCGCCGACGCGATCGTGCGCTCTCCCGGCTCCAACGGCTCCAACGGGCGGGTGTCCCACGCCATAGGGCCCCAGCGCCGGGCCCACGAGTCGCCGCGGGCCGACCGCTGAACCACGAGCCGCCGAACCACTGAACCGATGGACCGCTGAACCGCCGACGCCGGCCGGGACGCCCCGTGCGCCCGGCCGGCGTCCCCGCGCCCGACGGTCGCGGGCGGGGCGTCACCGCAGACTGCGTACGTCGAGGTGGCGCAGCACCCGGTCCACGATCTCGGGATCGGCCCCCGGCTCACTGCGCGCCGCGACCACCTCGTGCCGGGCCGCGCTCAGCATCTCGCCCTGGATGCGCCGCACCCGGCTCAGCCGGCGCACGCGGTGCTCGTGCGCCTCCCGCCGCTCGTCCTCGCCGAGGTCGGGGCTGATCCGCAGCCCGATGTCGAGGGCGCGCCGGCCCATCTGCTCGGCGAGTTCCTCCGGCAGGTCCTCCTCGGCCTCGATCTCCCGCAGCCGGCGCTTCGCCGCCTTGGCCGCCCGTACGGCCAGTTCCTTCTCGAACTCCTTCTCCCGGCCGGTGTCGGCCTGCACCCCGAGCCTCCTGACCAGCCACGGCAGGGTCAGCCCCTGGAGGACGAGCGTCACCATGATGACGCCGAAGGCGATGAACACGATCTCGTCCCGGTCCGGGAAGGGGGCCCCCTCGTCGGTCTTCAGCGGGATCGCGAGCGCCAGCGCCACCGAGGCGACCCCGCGCATCCCCGACCACCACATCACGACGGTCTCCCGCCAGGTCGTCGGGATGTCCTCGTCGTGGTCCCGCCTGGCGTGCATCCGCTGGGTGAGCCAGGTCGCCGGCAGCAGCCACAGCAGCCGGACGAGGATCACGACGGCCGCCACCGCCGCGGCCCACCCCAGCATCTCCCCCCACCGTCCGGACGCCGTCCGGATCGCCATGTGCAGCTCCAGGCCGACCAGTCCGAACGCCACCCCGGTCACCAGGGTGTCGACGATGTCCCAGAAGGTGTGCCCGGCCAGACGCGTCAGCACGTCGTCGGGATCGGTGGCGTACTCGGCGAGGAACAGCGCGGTGGTGAGCACGGCGAGCACCCCGGACCCGTGGAACTCCTCCGCGAGCACGTAGGAGGCGTACGGCACCAGCAGCGTGAGACCGATCTGCAGGGTCGCGTCCCCGAGCAGGTCCATGAGCCGGTTCGCCCCCCAGCCGAGCGCCAGCCCGACCGCGACCGCGACGACGGCGGACAGCACGAAGTCGAGACCGGCCTTCCAGGGCGAGAAGGTCCCGCTGACGGCGGCGGCGATGGCCACGTGGTAGAGCACGATGGCGGTGACGTCGTTGAAGAGCCCCTCGCCCTCCAGGATGGACACCAGCCGGCGGGGCAGCCCGAGCTGCCCCGCCACCGCGGTGGCGGCCACCGGGTCCGGCGGTGCGACGAGCGCCCCGAGGGCCACGGCCGCGGCGATCGGCAGGCCGGGGACGATCGCGTGGGCGACGGCGGCCACGCACAGCATCGTGACGAACACCAGCGCCACGGCGAGCAGGAAGATCGGCCGCTTGTTGGCGGTGAACTGCCGCCAGGAGGTGCGCCGTACGGCCGCGTAGAGCAGGGGCGGCAGCAGCAGCGGGAGGATCAGGTCCGGCGGGACGTTCACGTCGGGCACGAAGTCGGCGACCGCGAGCGCGATCCCGAGCAGGGTCATCAGGACCGGCGCCGGCAGGCCCCACCGGTCTCCCAGCGGGACGCTCACCACGGCCCCGAGCAGCAGGACGAACAACAGGGCCAACTGATCCACGGTCGGTGCTCCGGGGGCTGAGACGTCACACGGCAGGTCTCAAGCCTGCCACGCCGCCCCCGTCACCAGCCCTTTCGGCACCCGCGCCGCCCCGGGCTACCGCTGGAGCGCCCGCCGCATCGCCCGGTGCGGGATCCCCGCATCCTCGAACTCGGGACCGTACGCCCGGTACCCCAGCCGTTCGTAGAACCCGAGGGCGTGGGTCTGCGCGTGCAGGTCCACGGCCGTGAGTCCCCGCGCGCGTGCCACGTCCTCGATGGCGCGCACCAGGGCGGCCCCCACCCCGAGCCCGCGCGCCCGCCCGGTGACGGCGAGCCGCCCCAGCGACCCGACCGACGGGTCCCCGCCGGTCTTCGCCGCGGCCTGCGCGCCGTACAGCAGCCGCCCGGTCCCGAGCGGTTCGCCGTCCTCCCGGACCGCCAGCACGTGCACCGCGCCGGCGTCGTGGACGTCGTACTCGATGTCCTCGGGGACGCCCTGCTCGCCGACGAAGACCTCCTTGCGGACCGCGAAACAGGCCTCGCGGTCGGCCAGGTCCTCGGCGAGGCGGATCACGTACGCCTGCGGGGCGCTCATCCGTAGGTCTCCTCGCGGACCTGGTCGAGGGCCTGCTGGAGGTCGTCCGGGTACACGCAGGCGAACTCGGCCCACCGGCCGTCCCCGGGGTGCTCGAAGCCCAGCCGGACCGCGTGCAGCCACTGCCGGGTCAGCTTCAGCCGCTTGGCGAGCGTCGGGTCGGCGCCGTAGGTCAGGTCACCGACGCATGGATGGCGGTGGGCGGCCATGTGGACGCGGATCTGGTGCGTGCGGCCGGTCTCCAGCTTGACGTCCAGCAGGGAGGCGGCGCGGAATGCCTCGATCAGGTCGTAGTGCGTGACGGAGGGCTTGCCCTCGGCGGTGACCGCCCACTTGTAGTCGTGCTGGGGGTGCCGGCCGATGGGCGCGTCGATGGTGCCGCTGGTGGGGTCCGGGTGGCCCTGGACGAGCGCGTGGTAGCGCTTGTCGACCGTGCGCTCCTTGAACTGGCGCTTCAGCGAGGTGTACGCGCGCTCCGACTTGGCCACCACCATCAGGCCGGAGGTGCCCACGTCGAGGCGGTGCACGATGCCCTGGCGCTCGGCGGCACCGGAGGTGGAGATGCGGTATCCGGCGGCGGCGAGCCCGCCGATGACGGTGGGGCCGCTCCAGCCGGGCGACGGGTGGGCGGCCACCCCGACCGGCTTGACGATCACGACCACGTCGTCGTCGTCGTGGACGATCTCCATGCCCTCGACGGGCTCGGCGACCACCTGCACCGGCGCGGGCGCCTGCGGCATCTCGACCTCGAGCCAGGCCCCGCCGTGCACCCGCTCGGACTTGCCGACCACCGATCCGTCGACCGTGACCTTCCCCGTGGCCGCGAGTTCGGCGGCCTTGGTACGGGAGAAGCCGAACATGCGGGAGATGGCGGCGTCGACACGCTCGCCCTCCAGGCCGTCGGGCACGGGCAGGGTGCGGATCTCGGGAATCGTGCTCACCCGTCGAGTATGCCGGACGGGCCCGGCACCCCCGAACCCGCGCTCAGTCCTTGTGGACGGTACCGTCCGGGTCGAGGCCCTTGAAGGACAGCAGGACGATCAGGATGCCGCCGCACACGATCGCCGAGTCGGCCAGGTTGAAGACGGCGAAGTGCTTCGGCGCGATGAAGTCGACCACCGCGCCCTCGAAGACGCCCGGCGCCCGGAAGATCCGGTCGGTGAGGTTGCCGAGCGCACCGCCGAGCAGCAGGCCGAGCGCGATCGCCCAGGGCAGGCTGTGGAGCTTGCGGGCGAGCCGGGCGATGACCACGATCACCGCCGCCGCGATCACCGTGAAGATCACGGTGAAGGCCTCGCCGAAGCCGAAGGCGGCGCCCGCGTTGCGGATCGCCTCGAACCGCAGCCAGTCCCCGACGATCTCGATCGGCTGGTGGTGCTCCAGCTTCGCGACCACGATCATCTTGCTGACCAGGTCGACGGCGTAGGCGAACGCGGCGACCGTGAACAGCACGGCGACCCGGCGCCTGCCGCGGGGGCCCTGCCCGGCGGCGGGCGCCGCGGCCCCGTCCACACCGGGGGACCCGCCCGACGCCGGCTGCCCGGCGTCGTCGCCGGACGGCTCCGGCCCGGCTCCCGCCGCCTCCGGAGTGTCCGGCGTACCGATGATGCGCTCCGCCTCTGCCACGTGAGTCCCTCGACCTAGGTACCTGACTGAGGACGAGGGTACGGCACGCCCGCCGGCGGCCGGGTGATCAGTACCGCCGCTCCTGCTTCTGCTTGCACTCCACGCACAGCGTGGCCCGCGGGAAGGCCTGCATGCGGGCCTTGCCGATGGGATTGCCGCAGTTCTCGCACAGGCCGTAGGTGCCCGCGTCCAGCCGCTCCAGGGCGTGCTCGGTCTGGACGAGCATCTCGCGCGCGTTGGCGGCCAGCGCCAGCTCGTGCTCGCGCGTGATGTTCTTCGTCCCGGTGTCCGCCTGGTCGTCGCCGGCGCCGTCCCCCGAGTCCCGCATCAGTCCGACCAGGGCCGCCTCGGACGAGGCCAGCTCGGCACGGAGGCGGTCCTTCTCGGAGTCCAGTTCGGCGCGGGCCTCCGCGGCCTCCTCGGGGGTCCAGGGGTCCTCGCCGGGGCGCACCGCCAGTTCGCCGGGCTCCGCCGCGGCGAACCGCGCCTTCGGAACAGCGGTCTGCGCCGCCGGGGCCGTTTCCGTCTTCTTCGCAACCACCGTCGTGGCTCCCGTCTGCTCCGCGGCCGAGGCCGCGCCCACCTTCTTGGCCCTGCTCTTTCCCGGGGTGCTCCCGCGGGCGGTTCCCGCACCGGCCGCACCGCCCCCGCCACCGGCCCCCTCCGTACCGGCGTCCGCCTCACCGACCTCGCCCTTCCGGGCCCCGGCGGTCTTCCTGCCCGCGGCCGCCCTCTTCGAAGCGGCCTTCCTCCCCCCGGGTTCCTTCCCGGCGGCTGTCCTTCCGGCCGGCGCCTCCTCGGCGGCCGCGCTCCCCGCGACGGTCGTCCCCTCCGGGACGCCCGCCCCGTCGGCCGCCGCGGCCGTCCGCGAGGTCCCGGGGGCCCGCGAGGTGCCGGCCCTCTTCCCGGCCGCCGTCCTCGCCGTCGCCGGCGTCACGGCCCGTCCCGCCGGCTTCGCGGCCCCCGCCGCGCCACCGCCCCGCGTGCTCTTCCTCGCACCGACGTCCTCGGCCGTACCGCCGGAGGCACCGGTGGAGCTGCCGGACGCCGACTGCTGTACGGCGGTCTTCTTCGCCACCATGGCCGCGGCCCCTTACACATCTGGTGATCTTGCACGCGAATCGTGCTGGGACGATAAATCGACTTGAGCCCCGCGGCAACGGGGCCCGTCGTCCGATCCGCCCGCCCCGCGCACGTCGCACGGCAAGCCTGCAACCGTTGTGCCCAGCTCCCCGCCAGGTATTCCGGCCGGTCGGCGGTCCGGCAGCCGGGAGCCGCGCACCTCGCCGTTCGGGTCATCCAGGACCGCCTCCGGCCCGCCGCCCGCGGGGCCGGAAAACCGGTCGGACGCCGTCCGCGCGGCGCCGTACACTGGGCGGAGCGAGAAGCGTGGATGGGGACGAGTAGCGGCGTACGCAGCCCAGAGCGACCCGGGGACGGTGGAAGCCCGGGGGCGAGCGCGACGTGAAGATCACCCCGGAGCCGCCGGAAGAAAGCCTCGGACAGCGGGCGCACCGCACACCGCCGTCCCGGGCCGGTAGAACCGGCATCGCGCCCCAATGAGAGGGCTCACCGGAGCGTACGGCGCACCGGAGGGCCAAGGAGGGTGGTACCGCGGGAGCGCGCCGCACACGGCGTGGACATGGCTCTCGTCCCTCCGACGGAAGGCAGCACATCCGCCGGAGGAAGCTCGTTGAACACGCAGCCGCAGTACCGCCAGGTACCCGCCCAGGTCGACCTGCCCGCCCTCGAGCACGCCGTGCTCGATTTCTGGCGCGAGCAGAAGATCTTCGCCAAGTCCCTGGAGCAGTCCGAGGGCCGCCCCGAATGGGTGTTCTACGAGGGGCCGCCCACCGCCAACGGCATGCCGGGGGCCCACCACATCGAGGCCCGCGTCTTCAAGGACGTCTTCCCCCGCTTCCGCACCATGCGCGGCTACCACGTGGGCCGCAAGGCCGGCTGGGACTGCCACGGCCTCCCGGTGGAGCTGGCGGTGGAGAAGGAGCTCGGCTTCACCGGCAAGCAGGACATCGAGGCTTACGGCATCGCGGAGTTCAACGACAAGTGCCGCGCGTCCGTCACCCGGCACACCGACGCGTTCACCGAGCTGACCCACCGCATGGGCTACTGGGTCGACCTGGACGACGCCTACCGGACCATGGACCCCGAGTACATCGAGTCCGTGTGGTGGTCGCTGAAGGAGATCTTCGACAAGGGCCTGCTGGTGCAGGACTACCGCGTGGCCCCCTGGTGCCCGCGCGACGAGACGGGCCTGTCGGACCACGAGCTGGCGCAGGGCTACGAGACGATCGTCGACCCGTCCGTCTACGTCCGCTTCCCGCTCACCTCCGGTCCGCTCGCCGGTGAGGCCGCGCTGCTGATCTGGACGACCACCCCCTGGACACTGGTCTCCAACACCGCGGTCGCCGCGCACCCCGAGGTCACCTACGTCGTCGCCACCGACGGCCGGGAGAAGCTCGTCGTGGCCGAGCCGCTGCTCGCCAAGGCCCTCGGCGAGGGCTGGGAGAGCACCGGACAGACCTTCACCGGCGCCGAGATGGAGCGCTGGACCTACCAGCGCCCGTTCGAGCTGGTGGAGTTCCCCGAGCCCGCGCAGTACGTGGTCAACGCCGAGTACGTCACGACCGAGGACGGCACGGGTCTGGTCCACCAGTCCCCCGCCTTCGGCGAGGACGACCTCAAGGTCTGCCGCTCCTACGGCCTGCCCGTCGTCAACCCCGTCCGCCCGGACGGCACCTTCGAGGAGGACGTCCCCCTGGTCGGCGGCGTCTTCTTCAAGAAGGCGGACGAACAGCTCACCGAGGACCTCCAGCAGCGCGGTCTCCTCTTCAAGCACCTGCCGTACGAGCACAGCTACCCGCACTGCTGGCGCTGCCACACCGCGCTGCTCTACTACGCGCAGCCGTCCTGGTACATCCGCACCACGGCCGTCAAGGACCGTCTCCTGGCGGAGAACGAGAAGACCAACTGGTTCCCGGACACGGTCAAGCACGGCCGCTTCGGCGACTGGCTGGACAACAACATCGACTGGGCGCTCTCCCGCAGCCGCTACTGGGGCACCCCGCTGCCGATCTGGCGCTGCGAGGAGGGTCACCTCACCTGCGTCGGCTCGCGCGCGCAGCTGACCGAGCTGACCGGCACCGACCAGTCCGAACTGGACCCGCACCGCCCCTACATCGACGCGGTCACCTTCGACTGCCCGCACGAGGGCTGCGGGCGGCTCGCCACCCGCGTGCCCGAGGTCATCGACGCCTGGTACGACTCGGGCTCGATGCCGTTCGCGCAGTGGGGCTACCCCTACAAGAACAAGGAACTCTTCGAGTCCCGCTACCCCGCGCAGTTCATCAGCGAGGCCATCGACCAGACCCGCGGCTGGTTCTACACGCTGATGGCGGTCGGCACCCTGGTCTTCGACAAGTCCTCCTACGAGAACGTCGTCTGCCTCGGCCACATCCTCGCCGAGGACGGCCGCAAGATGTCCAAGCACCTGGGCAACATCCTCCAGCCGATCCCGCTCATGGACCAGCACGGCGCCGACGCGGTGCGCTGGTTCATGGCGGCCGGCGGCTCCCCCTGGGCGGCCCGCCGCGTCGGCCACGGCACCATCCAGGAGGTGGTGCGCAAGACCCTCCTCACCTACTGGAACACGGTCGCCTTCCAGGCCCTGTACGCCCGCACCTCCGGCTGGGCCCCGTCCGGGGCCGACCCGGCCCCCGCCGAGCGCACCGTCCTCGACCGCTGGCTGCTGTCCGAACTCCACGCGCTCACCGACCAGGTGACCCGGTCCCTGGAGGCCTACGACACCCAGCGCGCCGGCAAGCTCCTCTCGGCGTTCGTCGACGACCTGTCCAACTGGTACGTACGCCGCTCCCGCCGCCGCTTCTGGCAGGGCGACAAGGCCGCGCTGCGCACCCTGCACGAGGTCGTCGAGACGGTCACGAAGCTGATGGCCCCGCTGACCCCGTTCATCACCGAGCGGGTCTGGCAGGACCTGGTCGTGCCGGTCGCCCCCGACGCCCCCGAGTCGGTGCACCTGGCGTCCTGGCCGGAGGCGGACCTCTCCGCGATCGACCCGGAGCTGTCGCGGCAGATGGCCCTGGTGCGCCGCCTGGTCGAGCTGGGCCGCGCCACGCGCGCCGAGTCGGGTGTGAAGACCCGCCAGCCGCTGCGCCGGGCGCTCGTCGCGGCCACGGGCTTCGACGCCCTCTCCCCCGAGCTGCACGCGCAGATCACGGAGGAACTGAACGTCGAGTCCCTCGCGTCGCTCGCCGAGGTCGGCGGCAGCCTCGTCGACACCACCGCCAAGGCCAACTTCCGCGCCCTGGGCAAGCGGTTCGGCAAGCGCGTCCAGGACGTGGCCAAGGCCGTGGCGAACGCCGACGCGGCCGCGCTCTCCCTCGCCCTGCGCGAGGGCACGGCGTCGGTGGAGGTCGACGGCGAGACGGTCATCCTCGCCCCGGACGAGGTGATCATCACGGAGACGCCCCGCGAGGGCTGGTCGGTGGCGTCCGACTCGGGCGCGACGGTCGCCCTCGACCTGGAGATCACCGAGGAGCTGCGCCGTGCCGGCCTGGCCCGGGACGCGATCCGCCTGATCCAGGAGGCCCGCAAGAACAGCGGTCTCGACGTCGCCGACCGCATCGCGCTCCGCTGGACCGCGACCGACCCGGAAGTCGTCGACGCGCTGACCGGCCACTCGGCCCTGATCGCCGACGAGGTCCTCGCCACCGACTTCGCCCGGGGCGAGGCGGACGACGGCTACGGCGCCCCGTTCACGGACGAGGCCCTGACCCTGACGTTCCGCCTGCGCAAGGCGTAACGCCCACGGCACCGGAAAGGGCCCGGTCTCCCTCGAGGAGAGCGGGCCCTTTCGCGTGCCCGGCGTCGCCGGAGGCCGCCGCCCGGTCCCCCCGGCACGGGTGGACGACACGGGTGGGCCGGTCCCCGCAACACGCGTAAAAAGGGCGGGGCCCCGGAAGGAATCCGGGGCCCCGCCCTTGAACGCCGCCGACGCCTAAGGCGTGGTGACGGCCGTCAGTTGTCGTCCTCGTCGATGAGGAAGCCGCGCATCGGCGAGGGAGCCTGCCCCATCGGGGAGGGGCCCTGCGGACGCACCGGCGCCATCGGCTGGGTCATCGCCGGGGACATCTGCTGCTGGCCGCTGTAGGACGGGCCGGCCTGGCCCGGTCCGCCCATGCCCGGAGTGCCGCCGCCGTAGGACGGGGCGCTCGCGCCGGCCGGAGCCATCGAAGGCGCCGGGGACGGCGGCAGGGAGGCCGCGGCCGGGGTGCGCGGCGGGGCGAGGGAGTCGTCGGCCTGGGTCTCCAGCTGACGCAGCTGGGACTCGAGGTACGACTTCAGGCGCGTGCGGTACTCGCGCTCGAAGCCACGCAGGTCCTCGACCTTGCGCTCCAGCGTGGCGCGGGCGGACTCCAGGGAGCCCATGGCGACGCGGTGCTTCTCCTGCGCGTCCCGCTCCAGGGCGTCCGCCTTGGCACGGGCGTCGCGCTCGAGACCCTCGGCACGCGAACGCGCCTCACCGACGATCTTGTTGGCTTCGGAACGGGCCTCGGCGATCGCCTGGTCGGCGGTCTGCTGGGCCAGCGAGAGGACACGGGCGGCGCTGTCGCCACCGGGGCCCTGACCGGGGCCGCCCATGGGGCCGCCCATCTGCTGCTGCATGGGGTGGCCGCCCATGGGGCCCTGACCCATCGGACCCTGGCCCATCGGGCCCTGACCCATGGGGCCCTGACCCATCGGACCGGGACCCATCTGCCCCTGACCCATCGGACCGGGACCCATCTGTCCCTGGCCCATCTGCCCCTGACCCATCTGTCCCTGGCCCATCTGGCCGGGACCCTGGGGACCACCCTGACCGCCGCCGGGGCCGGCGGGCAGCTGCGGGGCACCGCTCGGCAGCTGGGGCGGACCACCCATGGGGCCACCCATCTGCTGCTGCGGCGGGCCCGATATTCCGGCGGGCACCGGAGCGCCGCCGCGCATGCCCTGCGGCATCCCCTGCTGGGGCATACCCTGCTGCGGAGGCATCCCCTGCTGGGGCATTCCCTGCTGCGGGGGCATCCCCTGCTGCTGGTCCTGCTGCTCCGGAGGCTTGCGCATGTTCTGCTGGTTCTGGGCAGCGGCACGCGTGGCAGCGGCCAGCTTGGCGCGCAGGTCCTCGTTCTCCCGCAGCAGGCGGGTCAGTTCGGCTTCGACCTCGTCGAGGAAGGCATCGACCTCGTCCTCGTCATAGCCTTCTCGGAGGCGGACGGTCGTGAACTGCTTGTTCCGCACGTCCTCGGGGGTCAACGGCATCTCTTCACCTCAACGTAGTCGTCGGCATTCGGCAAGACGGTAGTTCACATCGCTCACACCTGGCTCACGATCGAGATCAGGATGTAGACGATGATCATCAGTACGAAGAAGGACAGGTCGAGTGCCACACCCCCGAGACGCAACGGCGGGATCACCCGTCGCAGAAGCTTGAGCGGTGGATCGGTGACAGTGTAGGTGGCCTCCAGAACGACCACCATCGCCTTGCCGGGCTGCCATGAGCGGGCGAACTGGAACACGTAGTCCATGACCAGCCGGAAGATGAGCACGATGAGGAAGACCATCAGCGCGATGTAGACGACATCCAGGACCACGCTCATGTTCGGTGCTTCCCTCTCCCCTGCTTGCGTACTCTCTCGTCACTGCTGTTCCGGTCGTGCGTCTCAGCTCTGGTTGAAGAACCCGCCCTCTGCGATGCGGGCCTTGTCCTCCGCCGTGACATCGACGTTAGCAGGCGACAACAGGAACACCTTCTGCGTCACCCGCTCGATGCTGCCGTGGAGACCGAACACCAGACCGGCCGCGAAGTCGACAAGTCGCTTCGCGTCCGTGTCGTCCATCTCGGTCAGATTCATGATCACCGGGGTGCCCTCACGGAAGTGTTCCCCGATGGTACGGGCCTCGTTGTAGGTCCGGGGGTGAAGCGTGGTGATCCGGTACGGCTCTCGTTCGGACACGACCTTGGGCATGATCACCGGTGCGTTCTTCTCCAGGGACTGACGTTCTTGTGTGATGGATGCCACGGGCGCGATCCGCGCCGGACGCCCGGATTCCGCGCCGGGCGAAACGGATCTGGCCACCGGCTCGCGCACCACGGGCGGCTGGGTGATGCGTACCTCTTCGTCCCTTTGGGACTGATGTGCACCATGTGACTGGTGTGACGGCTCGTGCCGCCGGTGGTCGCGCTCGGGCTCAGGGTCGAGCTCGGGTTCGAAGTCGTCGTCGGGGTCGAAACCCCGGCCGTCGTACCCATCGTCCTCCACGAGGCCGAGGTAGACCGCCATCTTGCGCATCGCGCCGGCCATACTCTGAGTCCTCCGCTCTGTGGTGGATCCGCTGACGACTGCCAAGTCCCGCGATCCACGTGGCCCTTGTGCCGCCTTTCGGCGGTAATGACCATATTTTCTGCTGTGGTCCGACTTCCTGGCGACGTTACCCGAGCCTGGGACGGACTCCGAGTACCGCAGTGCCGACGCGCACATGTGTCGCTCCGGCCGCCACGGCGTGTTCGAGGTCCGCGCTCATCCCTGCCGAGACCATGTTCGCAGCAGGATGGGTCCGGCGCAGGTCGGTCGACAAATCCATCAACCGGTCGAACGCCGCTCGTTGACGTCCGGCGTACTCCCCGGTCAGAGGTGCGACCGTCATCAGCCCGTCGAGCCGGAGCCCCGGAGCGTCCGCCACGAGGTCGGCCAACTCCGCGATCCCGTCGGGCGCGACACCGCCGCGCTCCCCCCGCGCGGCCCCTCCCGCCGAGGACTCCCCCGCGTCGAGCGCCACCTGGACGAGGCAACCGACCTCGCGTCCGACGCGCTCGGCCTCCCTCGACAGGGCGGTGACCAGCCGGGACCGGTCCACGGACTGCACGACGTCCGCGTAACCGACCACGGAGCGGACCTTGTTGGTCTGCAACTGCCCCACGAAGTGCCAGGAAAGGGGCAGATCCGAGCAGGCGGCGGCCTTGGGCGCGGCGTCCTGGTCGCGGTTCTCGGCCACGTGCCGCACGCCGAGTTCCGACAGCGTCCGCACGTCGGCGGCCGGGTAGGTCTTGGTGACCACGATCAGGGTCACCTCGTCCCGCGCGCGCCCGGCCGCCGCGCACGCGGCCGTGATGCGCTGTTCCACCTCCGCCAGGTTCCCGGCGAGTTCTTCCTTGCGGTCCGTCATGCCCCTCAGTCCAGCCAGACATATCCCGCGAGTCGCCCCGTGGTGCGATCGCGGCGGTACGAGAAGTGGTCCTGCGACTCGCGCGTGCACGCCGGCGACCGCTCCCGGTCGTGCACCCCGAGCCGGCCGAGCTGCGCGTGCACCCCGGCGGTCACGTCGACCGCGGGAGTTCCCCAGGCGGTCTCGGCGTGCGCGGCCGGTTCGACGGCGGCCACCTCGGCCCGCATCGTCTCCGGCACCTCGTAGCACCGGCCGCAGACGGCGGGCCCGGTGCGGGCGACGATCCGGGACGGCTCGGCACCGAGTCCGACCATGGCCCGTACGGCGGCGGGGACGATCCCCGCGACCATCCCGGGCCGGCCGGCGTGGGCCGCGGCCACGACACCGGCGACCGGGTCGGCGAGCAGGACGGGCGTGCAGTCGGCGGTGAGGACGGCCAGCGCGAGCCCCCGCTGCCGGGTGACGAGCGCGTCGACCTCGGGCACCGGGCCCCCGCCCCAGGGGACGTCGACCACGGCGACGTCCGCGCCGTGCACCTGGTTCATCCACACGACCCGGTCCGCCTCGAGACCCAGCGACTCGGCCGCCGACTTCCGGTTGGCCCGTACGGCCTCGGGGTCGTCGCCGACCGCGCCGCCGAGGTTGAGCTCCTCGTACGGAGCGGCGCTCACCCCGCCCCACCGGTCGGTGAAGGCGAAGTGCGCGCCGCTCGCGTGTCCGCGCTGTCCTATCACTTCAGGAAGTCCGGCACGTCCAGTTCCTCGGCCGCGCTGTCCGAGTAGCTGCGCGACGGCGGCACCGGCGGGGCGACCGGGAGGTCGGCCACCGGCTCGGGCGCCGGCTCCGGCTCCTCCTTCGGGGTCACGCTGCCGAGCGAGCCGAAGGTCGGGCGGCTCTCGGGCTGCCGTACCGGAGCGGGCTCCTCGCGGCGGGGCGGCGCCGAGGACGAGGACGGCGACGACGAGGACGAGCCGAGGACGTTGTCCCGGCGGGCCGGGGGCTGGCCCCCGTCGAAGCCGGCCGCGATCACGGTGACCCGGACCTCGTCGCCGAGCGCGTCGTCGATGACGGCGCCGAAGATGATGTTGGCCTCGGGGTGGGCGGCCTCGCTGACCAGCTGGGCGGCCTCGTTGATCTCGAACAGGCCGAGGTCGGAGCCGCCGGAGATGGACAGCAGCACGCCCCGGGCGCCGTCGATGGACGCCTCGAGCAGCGGCGAGGAGATCGCCATCTCGGCGGCGGCCACCGCGCGGTCGTCGCCGCGGGCCGAGCCGATGCCCATGAGGGCCGAACCCGCCTCGGACATGACCGACTTGACGTCGGCGAAGTCGAGGTTGATCAGACCCGGCGTGGTGATGAGGTCGGTGATGCCCTGGACACCGGAGAGCAGGACCTGGTCCGCCGACTTGAACGCGTCGAGGACGGAGACCTGGCGGTCCGAGATGGACAGCAGCCGGTCGTTGGGGATGACGATGAGGGTGTCGACCTCTTCGCGGAGTTCGGCGATGCCGTCCTCGGCCTGGTTCGCGCGGCGCCGTCCCTCGAAGGTGAACGGGCGCGTGACCACGCCGATGGTGAGGGCGCCGAGGGAGCGCGCGATGTTGGCCACGACGGGTGCGCCGCCGGTGCCGGTGCCGCCGCCTTCACCGGCCGTCACGAAGACCATGTCGGCCCCCTTGAGGACCTCCTCGATCTCCTCACGGTGGTCCTCGGCGGCCTTGCGGCCGACGGCCGGGTTGGCTCCGGCGCCGAGTCCGCGGGTGAGTTCGCGGCCGACGTCGAGTTTCACGTCGGCGTCGCTCATCAACAGCGCCTGGGCGTCCGTGTTGATGGCGATGAACTCGACACCCTTGAGACCGACCTCGATCATCCGGTTGATGGCATTGACACCACCGCCGCCGACACCGATGACTTTGATGACTGCGAGGTAGTTCTGCGGTGCTGCCACGTCGAAGGCCTCTCGCCTCGAGTTACGTGTCGCTGGTTCGCGAGACGCTCTGCGTTCCACGGTCCGGCGACTGATGCCGAATGGGACGGTCCGTTTCGCCGACCCGAACCCTAACGCTGAAGTTTAGGGTTACCAGTGTGCCTGTTCCTTGAAGTCTTCTGAACAGGACACTAAGTCGACAAGTGGCGCCCGTTCAACGAACACGCCGAACCTCCCGTTTTTCTTTTCACCCTATGTGATCAGCCATGTCGCTGCCCAACCAGGGGTCTGGCCTGCGCCGATGTGCGTCAACTACCCTCTGAGGCAGGGGCCGTGGGGACACTCACGTCGAAGTGCCGTGCGTCCGGGGACGCTTTCATCAGGGCGAGGATGGTACGGCCCTTCGCCGTACCGCTCTCGGCGCTGCCCCACGCGACGGTCCGGTCGCCGCTCAGTTCCAGCGAGATGTCGTCGTAGGAACGGACCTTGACGACGCGGGTGGCCCGGGCGACCGCGGGCGGCAGGGCGCCGGCGGTCCGCACCGCCTCGCGGACGAGGCGGTCCTCACCGAAGCGGCGCAGACTCGCGGCGGCCGAACTCGACCGGGAGGGTTCCACTTCCAGCAGCGGAACCCCCTTCGGCGCCCGGGAAACGGTGGCGAAACGGACACCGCCGTCGTCCACTTCGATGAATTCCCGGCCTTTTCGGACAAGCAGGACAGGCGTGCGCTCGGTCACCTTCAGCTCGATCCCGTCGGGCCAGGAACGTGTCACGGCAACCGAGTCGATCCGGCGCAGCCTCTGCCCCAACCGCGCCTCGATCGCGCCGGTGTCGACGGAGACCAGCGGCGATCCGACGGGGACGGCGGCGGCCTCGCGGACCTCGGCCGGCGTCAGGACCTCCGTCCCGGAGACGGAGACCCGCTCCACGCGCAGCCACTGGGAGCCGTACAGCAGCCAGCCGACGCCGGTGCCGAGGAGGACGACCGCGAGCGCGATGATGATGATCGTACGAAGTCGGCGCGGGCCGAGCCGCCGGACGAGGGGCGGGCCGGACGACTCCTGTCGGCGTGCACCGCGCTCCGCGGTGGTGGATCCGGCCACGCGCACTCCCTTTCCTGGCCCGGTTCGTCTCCGGGGCACCGCGCCGGTGCCGGACGCCGGGAGTCCCCGACCTCCCGGCACCGGCGCGCCCCTTCGGCTCACCCGCCGATGCGTTCCCTAGTGGTGTGCGCGGCCGGCGGCGATCGCCTCGTACACCATGCCGACGAGCAGGTCGTCGGCGTCCCGGCGGCCGAACTCACCGGCGGCGCGGGACATCTCGTACAGCCGGTGCGGGTCGGCCAGCACCGGCAGGACGTTCTCCCGGATCCATTCCGGGGTCAGTTCCGCGTCGTCGACCAGGAGGCCGCCGCCGGCCTTGACCACCGGCTGGGCGTTCAGCCGCTGTTCGCCGTTGCCGATGGGCAGCGGGACGTAGGCGGCGGGGAGCCCGACGGCGGAGAGTTCGGCGACGGTCATGGCGCCCGCGCGGCAGAGCATCATGTCGGCCGCGGCGTACGCGAGATCCATCCGGTCCACATACGCTACCGGGATGTACGGGGGCATTCCCGGCATCTGCTGGACCTGCGGCAGTTCGTTCTTCGGACCGACCGCGTGCAGGATCTGGATACCGGCCTGCTGGAGCCACGGGGCGACCTGCTGGACCACCTCGTTGAGGCGGCGGGCACCCTGCGAACCGCCGGAGACGAGCAGCGTCGGCAGGTTCGGGTCGAGCCCGAAGGCGTGCCGCGCCTCGGGGCGCACGGCGGCCCGGTCCAGGGTGGCGATGGAACGGCGCAGCGGGATGCCGATGTAGCGGGCGTCGCGGAGCTTGCTGTCGGGCGTGGAGACGGCGACGCGGGCGGCGTACCGCGAGCCGATCTTGTTGGCCAGGCCCGGCCGGGCGTTGGCCTCGTGGATGACGATCGGCACGCCCCGGCGCTTGGCGGCCAGGTAGGCGGGCAGGGCCACGTATCCGCCGAAGCCCACGACCGCGTCGGCCTTGGTGCGCTCCAGGATCTGCTCGGCCGCCTTGATCGTGCCGCGCAGCCGGCCCGGGACGGTGATCAGCTCCGGGGTCGGCTTGCGCGGCAGCGGCACCGCGGGGATCAGCGCCAGCTCGTAACCCCGCTGGGGTACGAGCGTGGTCTCCAGACCGCGCTCCGTGCCCAGGGCCGTGATCCCCACCGAGGGGTCCTGCCTGCGCAGGGCGTCCGCGAGGGCGAGCGCGGGCTCGATGTGGCCGGCGGTCCCCCCACCAGCGAGTACGACATGCACCGAAATTCACCGCTCTCCGGACGTACGCGCCGCCGAGGCACGCCGTCGCATCGTGTTCCATCTCCGGGGCCCCGTGGGACCCCCGGCTCCCCGCTTTCTACCAAAGCGGGGGGGCCGCATCGCAAGCGCCGCCCGCGCAGCGGGCTCGTCGCGTGCGAAGGCGATCAGCAGCCCGATGGCGAACATGGTCGGCAGCAGGGCGGATCCTCCGTAGGAGAACAGCGGGAGGGGGACACCGGCGATCGGCAGCAGGCCGAGCACCGCACCGATGTTGATCACGGCCTGGGCCGTGATCCAGGTGGTCACGCCTCCCGCGGCATACCTGACGAAGGGGTCCTCCGTGCGTCCGGCCACGCGGATACCCGCATAGCCTAGAGCCGCGAACAGGGCGAGCACCGACAGCGTCCCCGCCAGACCCAGTTCCTCGCCGGTGACGGCGAAGATGAAGTCGGTGTGCGCCTCGGGGAGTTGTCCCCATTTCTCCACACTCGCACCGAGCCCGGAACCGAAGATGCCGCCCGAGGCGAGCGCGTAGATCCCGTGCACGGCCTGCCAGCAGTCGGCCGCCCCGGTCTTCGGTTCGGTGGCGCCGATGCAGGCCAGCCGGGCCATGCGGTTCGGACTGGTCTTGATGAGGATCACGCCGATCAGGGCGGCGACCGAGAGCACCCCCGCGAAGAGGCGGGTGGGAGCGCCCGCCAGCCACAACAGGCCGAACAGGATGGCCGTGAGGATGATCGCCGTCCCCATGTCGCCGCCGAGCATGATCAGTCCGAGCAGCATGAACGCGGCCGGCACGAGCGGCACCAGCAGGTGCTTCCACTGGCTCAGCAGCGTCCTGTCCTGCTTGCGGGCGAGCAGGTCGGCGCCCCACAGCACCAGCGCGAGCTTGCCGAACTCGCTGGGCTGGATCTGGAACGAGCCGCCGAGCGAGATCCAGTTCTGGTTGCCGTTGACCGCCATCCCTATCCCCGGCACCTGCACCAGGATCATCAGGAAGACGGCGCCCGCCAGGATCGGATAGGCCAGGGCCCGGTGCAGTTTCACCGGCATGCGGGAGGCGGCCAGCATCAGCAGTCCGCCGATGGCGGCGGCGAGGAACTGCTTGCGGAAGAAGAACGAGCCCGGCAACGACATCTGCAACGCGGTGATCTGCGAGGCCGAGTAGACCATCACCAGGCCCAGCACGGTGATCAGCAGGCTGCCGCCGAGGATCAGGTAGTAGGCGGTCAGCGGCCGGTCCCAGGCCTTGCGGGCACGCGTGTGGAGCCGCAGCACCGGATTGTCGCGCGGCGGCCCGGCGGCGGGTCCGCGGACGGCCCGCCGGACGGGCGGCCGCCCGGTACGGCTACCGGGCACCGCGGCCCCCGGTGAACTTCGGCCTCGACGGTCGCACGCGTCCCTCCCAAGGTCCGCCCGGCAGGCGGCCGGGTCAGGCGCCGAGTTCGCGAACGGCCTCCGCGAACGCGTCACCGCGCTGGTTGTAGTTGACGAACATGTCCATGGAGGCACAGGCGGGGGCGAGCAGTACCGTGTCGCCCTCGGCGGCGAGTCCGCGGGCCTCCTGGACAGCCGCGAGCATCGCCCCAGTGTCGGTCCGGTCGAGCTCGACGACCGGTACCTGCGGGGCGTGTCGCGTGAGGGCTTCACGGATCAGGGCGCGGTCGGCGCCGATGAGCACGACGGCGCGCAGCCGCTTCGCCGACCTCACGACCAGTTCGTCGAAGGTCGCCCCCTTGGCGAGACCGCCCGCGATCCACACGATCGACTCGTACGCCGCCAACGAGGCTTCCGCGGCATGGGTGTTGGTGGCCTTGGAGTCGTCGACGTACGCGACGCCGTCCAGGTCCGCCACGTGGGCGATCCGGTGGGCGTCGGGCGTGAAGGCCCGCAGCCCGTCCCGGACGGCCGTGGCGGGCACCCCGAAGGCGCGCGCGAGGGCCGCCGCGGCAAGGGCGTTGGCGATGTTGTGCGGGGCCGGCGGGCGGACGTCGGAGACCTCGGCCAGCTCCTGGGCGTTCTCGCGCCGGTTCTCGACGAAGGCGCGGTCGACCAGGATGCCGTCCACGACGCCGAGTTGGGACGGGCCGGGGGTGCCCAGCGTGAAGCCGACGGCCCGGCAGCCCTCCTCGACGTCCGCCTCGCGCACCAGGTCCTCGGTGGCCTTGTCGGCCGCGTTGTAGACGCAGGCGACCCGATTGCCCTCGTACACACGGCCCTTGTCCTTGGCGTACGCCTCCATGGAGCCGTGCCAGTCGAGGTGGTCCGGGGCCAGGTTGAGCACGGTCGCCGAGTGGGCGCGCAGGGAGGGCGCCCAGTGCAGCTGGTAGCTGGAGAGCTCCACGGCGAGGACGTCGTGGCGCTCCTCGCCGAGGACCGCGTCCAGCAGCGAGACGCCGATGTTGCCGACGGCCGCCGTGCGCAGACCGGCCGCCGTCAGGATCGACGCCAGCATCTGGGTGGTGGTGGTCTTGCCGTTGGTGCCGGTGACGCAGAGCCAGGGGGCCGCGTCGGGTCCCCTGAGCCGCCAGGCGAGTTCGACGTCGCCCCACACCGGCACCCCGGCCGCGGCGGCCGCCGTGAACAGCGGCTTGTCCGGCTTCCAGCCGGGCGCGGTGACGATCAGCTCGGTGCCCTCGGGCAGGGTCGCCCCGTCGCCGAGGCGCACGGTGACGCCCAGCTCCAGCAGCTCCGCGGCCTGCTCGCGCGCGCGTGCGTCGTCGCCGTCGTTGACGACGGTGACGTGCGCGCCGAGGCCGTGCAGCACCTTGGCCGCCGGGATGCCGGAGACGCCGAGTCCGGCGACGGTGACGTTCTTCCCCTGCCAGTCGGTCACTTGTCCGCTGCCCATCCCGCGTAGAAGATGCCCAGTCCGACGATCACGCAGATGCCCTGGATGATCCAGAAACGGACCACCACCAGGACCTCGGACCAGCCCTTGAGTTCGAAGTGGTGCTGGAGCGGCGCCATCCGGAAGACGCGCTTGCCGGTGAGCTTGAAGGAGCCCACCTGGATGACCACCGACATGGTGATCAGCACGAACAGGCCGCCCAGGAGGGCGATCAGCAGTTCGGTGCGGGAGCAGATCGCGAGGCCGGCGAGCACGCCGCCGAGCGCCAGCGAACCGGTGTCGCCCATGAAGATCTTGGCCGGCGAGGTGTTCCACCACAGGAAGCCGAGGCAGGCGCCCATCAGCGCGGAGGCGATGACCGCGAGGTCCAGCGGATCGCGCACCTCGTAGCAGGCACTGGGGTTGGTCAGGGTCTCGCCGTTGGCGCAGGACTCCTGGAACTGCCAGACGCCGATGAAGGTGTAGGCGCCGAAGACCAGGACGGAGGCGCCGGTGGCGAGGCCGTCCAGGCCGTCCGTCAGGTTCACGCCGTTGGACATGGCGAGGATCATGAACAGCGCCCAGACGACGAACAGCACCGGGCCGATCGTCCAGCCGAAGTCCGTGATGAACGACAGCTTCGTGGAGGCCGGGGTGTTGCCGCGCTGGTCGGAGAACTGGAGCGAGAGCACCGCGAAGGCGATGCCGACGATCAGCTGGCCGGCCATCTTGGCCTTGGCCCGCAGGCCCAGTGAACGCCGCTTGACGATCTTGATGTAGTCGTCGAGGAAGCCGACCAGACCCATGCCGCACATCAGGCCGAGCACCAGCAGACCGGAGTAGGTCGGCGGCTTGCCGGTGATGACCTTGGACAGGAAGTACGCCGCGACCGTCGCCAGGATGAAGGCGATACCGCCCATGGTCGGCGTACCGCGCTTGCTGGCGTGCTCGCGCGGGCCGTCGTCGCGGATGTACTGGCCGTACCCCTTGCGGGCGAGCAGCTTGATCAGCAGCGGGGTGCCGACCAGCGTCAGGAAGAGGCCGATGACGCCCGCGAACAGGATCTGATTCATCATCGGGCGGCGACCTCACCCTCGGCACCGGTCTCGAGCAGCGCCTGCGCGACACTCTCCAGTCCGACCGAACGGGACGCCTTCACGAGTACGACGTCCCCCGGGCGCAACTCGCTGCGCAACAGGTCGACAGCCGCCTGTGCGTCGGACACGTGCACCGACTCCTCACCCCACGAACCCTCGTTGTATGCGCCCAGTTGCAGCCAGGAGGCTTCCCTGCCCCCGACCGCGACGAGCTTGCCGACATTGAGCCGGACGGCGAGCCGTCCGACCGCGTCGTGCTCGGCGAGCGCCTCGTCCCCCAGCTCGGCCATCTTGCCGAGCACCGCCCACGTACGGCCCCCCTTCGCCTGTGAGGCTCTGCCCATTGCGGCGAGCGCGCGCAGGGCGGCTCGCATGGACTCGGGGTTCGCGTTGTAGGCGTCGTTGACGATCGTCACGCCGTCCGGGCGCTCGGTGACCTCCATCCGCCAGCGGGAGAGGGAGTCCGCCTCGGAGAGCGCGGTGGCGATCTCTTCCGCGGACATACCCAGCTCATGGGCGACGGCGGCCGCGGCGAGCGCGTTCGACACGTGGTGCTCACCGTACAGGCGCATGGTCACATCACTTGCACCGGAGGGTGTGTGAAGCCTGAAGGCGGGCTGTCCGGTGTCCGTGAGTCTCACGTTCTCGGCCCGTACGTCCGCTTCGTCGGACTCTCCGAAAAGGACCACCTTCGCCTTCGTACGGGAGGTCATGGCGCGGACCAGGGGGTCGTCGGCGTTGAGGACCGCCACGCCGCCCTCGCTCGCGGCCGGGAGGCTCTCGACGAGTTCGCCCTTCGCCAGGGCGATCTGCTCGCGGCCGCCGAACTCACCGATGTGGGCGGTGCCGACGTTGAGCACGAGGCCGATCCTCGGCGGTGTCAGACCGGCCAGGTAGCGGATGTGGCCGATGCCGCGGGCGCCCATCTCCAGGACGAGGAACCTGGTCTCCTCGGTCGCGGACAGGGCGGTCAGCGGCAGCCCGATCTCGTTGTTGAGCGAGCCGGGCGTGAACACCGTCGGCGCCTTGCGGCGCAGGACCTGGGCGATGAGGTCCTTGGTGCTGGTCTTGCCGGCCGAGCCGGTGAGGGCGACGAGGGTGGTGCCGAGCCGGTGCACCACGTGCCGGGCGAGGGCGCCGAGCGCCGCCTGGACGTCGTCCACGACGATCGCGGGCACGCCGACGGGCCGCGAGGCCAGTACGGCCGCCGCGCCCGCCTCGACGACCGCCCGCGCGTAGTCGTGGCCGTCCGCCCGTTCGCCGACGAAGGCGACGAAGAGGCTGCCGGGCTCCACCTCGCGGGAGTCCCGGACGACGGGTCCGGTGACCTGCGCGGACGGATCCGGTATGTCGTACGTCTGCCCGCCGACGACTGCTGCGATCTCGGCGAGGGAGAGGGCGATCACAAGTTCATCCCTGGGTCTTCTGGATAGCTTCGCGAAGCACCTGGCGGTCGTCGAAGGGACGGACCACACCGGCGATGTCCTGGCCCTGCTCGTGGCCCTTGCCCGCGACCAGCACGGTGTCCCCGGGCCGCGCCCGGCCGACGGCGGCGGCGATCGCGGCGGCCCGGTCCTCGAACAGCTGCACCTCGCCGCGCTCGTGGGCCGGCACGGAGGCGGCGCCCTGGAGCATGGTCGCGAGGATCGCGAGGGGGTCCTCGGAGCGGGGGTTGTCCGAGGTCAGCAGGGCGGTGTCGGCGAGCCGGGCCACGGCGGCGCCCATCGGGGCCCGCTTGGTGGTGTCGCGGTCGCCGCCGCAGCCGAGCACCACGTGCAGCCGGCCCTCGGTGACCTTGCGCAGCGCCTTGAGCACCGACTCCACGGCGTCCGTCTTGTGCGCGTAGTCGACGACCGCGAGGTAGTCCTGTCCGGCGTCCACCCGCTCCAGCCGGCCCGGCACGCCCGGTACGGCGGCCACGCCGTCGGCGGCGGTCTGCGGGTCGAGCCCGGCGGCGGCGAGGGCGACGACGGCGCCGAGGCTGTTGGCCACGTTGAAGGGGCCGGGGATCGGCGACCTGGCGGCGATCCGCTCGCCCCGCGGGCCGAGGACGGTGAACGTCGAGTCCATCGGGCCGACCTGGACGTCCACGGCCCGCCAGTCGGCGTCGGGGTGTCCCTCGGCGGAGAACGTGACGACGGGGACGGTGGCCTCGCCGGCCAGCCGGCGGCCGTACGCGTCGTCGAGGTTGATCACCCCGAGCCTGCTGCGCAGCGGGGTGAACAGCTGCGCCTTGGCCTGGAAGTAGTCCTCCATGCCGGAGTGGAACTCCATGTGTTCCGGGCTGAGGTTGTTGAACACGGCGATGTCGAAGACGCAGCCGTCGACCCGGCCGAGGACCAGGGCGTGGCTGGAGACCTCCATCGCGACCGCCTCGACGCCGCGTTCGCGCATGACGGCGAACAGGGCCTGCAGGTCGGTGGCCTCCGGGGTGGTGCGCTCGGACTTGATGCGCTCGTCGCCGATGCGCATCTCCACCGTGCCGATGAGACCGGTCTCCCCGACCTTCTTCAGGCCGCCCTCGACGAGGTAGGCGGTGGTGGTCTTGCCGGAGGTGCCGGTGATGCCGATCTGGAGCAGCTCGCGGCCGGGGTGGCCGTAGACGGTGGCCGCCAGTTCGCCCATCCGTGCGCGCGGGTCGTCGACGACCAGGACCGGCAGGCCGGTGGCGGCGGCGCGCTCGGCGCCGGTCGGGTCGGTCAGCACGGCGACCGCGCCGAGGCCCGCGGCCTGGGTGGCGAAGTCGGCGCCGTGCATGCGGGCGCCGGGGAGGGCGGCGTACAGGTCGCCGGGGCGGACGGCGCGTGAGTCGTGGGTGATGCCCGTGACCTCGGCGGCGCTCTCCGGCTGCTCGGCACCCAGCTGTCCGGCCAGCTCCGCCAGGGGGGTGGCGGCGGTGTGAACCGGTCGCGGCGGTCCCGGGTACGTCACGGAAGCGCCCTTCTGGGTGGTTGGGGACTGATCAGCGTGTGGCACGGCGGTGAGCGTACCGGGCGGGGCCGGTCGGGGGCGAAGCGAGGCGGCGGGGGACGCCTGGTCCGCGGGGTCGGGAGTGATCATGGTCACGGGCTGGTTCCCTGGCTGGTTCGGCGCTGAACACGGGCGGCGGGCGGGTGGACGGGCGAGCGGGGTGGCGGGGTCAGGGGGCGAAGGAGACGGGGAGGTTCGCGGGCTTCCCCCCGGTCGGCGGGATCTGGAGCGTCTTCAGGGAGAACTCCATGACCTGCTTGAAGATCGGACCGCAGATCTGGCCGCCGAAGTAGCTGCCCTCGGTGGCGTTCTGGATCGCGCAGTAGACCGTCACCCGGGGGTTGTCGGCGGGTGCGAATCCGGCGAACGAGGAGGTGTAGCCGCGGTACTTGCCGGTGGCCGGATCCACGCGGTTCGCGGTACCCGTCTTGCCCGCGACGCGGTAGCCGGGGATGCGCGCCTTGGTGCCGGTCCCCTCCTCGTCGTCCACCACCGACTCCAGCATCTGCGCGAGGGACTTGGCGGTCTTCTGGCTCACCACCCGCGTCTTGCGGGGTGCCTCGGCGGGGGTGAAGCGGCCGTCGGGTCCCTTGGTGCCGCGCACCAGGCTCGGTTCGACGCGTACGCCGCCGTTGGCGATCGTCGAGTAGACGGAGGCCGCCTGGAGTGCGTTGACGGAAACGCCCTGGCCGAAGGGGATCGTGTACTGCTGCGAGGTCGACCAGTCGCCGGGGGCCGCGAGGATGCCCTTGGTCTCGCCGGGGAAGCCGAGCCCGGTGTAGCCGCCGATGCCGAACTTGCGCAGATAGGAGAAGAGGGTCCGGTTCGCCTGCGCCTGGGTCTTGCCGAGCTGGCCGGTGGCCAGGATCGTGCCGATGTTGCTGGACTTGGCGAGCACGCCGTTGAGCGTGAGGTACCAGGTGGGGTGGTCGATGTCGTCCTGGAACAGCCGGTCGCCGCGGTGCAGCCGGTTGGGCACGGTGACGTGCGTGAGCGGCGTGGCGGCGTTCTCCTCCAGCACGGCGGCCATCGACATGACCTTGGCGGTGGAGCCGGGCTCGAAGGCGTCCTGGAGGGCCGCGTTGCCGAGGGCCTCGGGGCTCGCGTCCGACAGGTCGTTGGGGTCGAAGCCGGGCGAGTTGGCCAGGGCGAGGATCTCGCCGGTGCGGGTGTCCTGGACGATGACGTAGCCGCGGTCGGCCCGGGAGGCCTTCACCTGCTCGGTGATGGCGTTCTGCGCGGCCCACTGGATGTCCCGGTCGATCGTCAGCTCGACGTCGGAGCCGGGCACGGCCGGTGTCTCGGTGGAGCCGGCGGTGGGCACCTGGCGGCCGCCGGACTGGGCGTAGCGGATCTTGCCGTCCTGGCCGGCCAGGGTGGTGTTCAGCTTCTGCTCGATGCCGCCGCCGCCCGTGCCCTCGGCGTTGACCCAACCCAGTATCCCGGCGGCCAGTTCGCCGTTGGGGTACACCCGTTTGCTGCTCGGGACGGAGAAGACGCCGGCCAGGACGTTGGCCGTGGCGGGGTCCGACTCGGCCTTGGTGGCGAGCGCGGACTTCAGGTCCTTGATCTGCTTCCAGACCTGCGGGGTCTGGCGGCCGGCCAGCTTGGCGTAGCGCACGTTCGCGTTGCCGGGGCGCAGTTTCCCGACGAGCGCGGACTGCTCCTGGCCGAGGATCGGCGCGAGGAGGGCGGCCGCCTGTTCGGGGCCGTCGTCGATCTTCAGCTGGTCGCGGGCGAACATCGTCGGGTCGGCCGTGATGTCGTAGGCGTCCTCGCTGGAGGCGAGGGCCACGCCGGAGCGGTCGGTGATCTCGCCGCGCTCGGCCGTCAGGATCTGGCCGACGTAGCGGTTCTGCTCGGCCTTGGCGGCGTAGGTGCCGGCGTCGACGGCCTGCACCTGGAGCAGGCGGACGATGAAGGCGATCATCACCAGGGCCAGCGCGAGGCCGACCAGGCGCAGCCGGGGGCGCGGGCTGCCGAGCCGGATGACGCGGGGGGGCGCGGGCCGCGCGGCCGGGCGGCGGGCGGGGCGGGCCCCGGGCCCCGGCCGGCGCCGGGCCGACGCGGGGCGGGCGGGCCGGACCGGGCGGGCGGGGCCGGGCACGCGCCGGCGCGGCGGTTCCCTGTCGGACACTTCCGTCACCTGCCGGGAGTCGTGGGAGTGGCTGCGGTCGCGGACCCGCCGGGGGCGGTCGCCGCCGGGCCGGGTCCGGCCGCGGCGGTCGGGGGGACGCCGGGGACGGCGGTGGGGACGGTGGCCGGCGGGAGGGCCGGCGGGGTCGCGACGGCCTCGGGGGGCCGTGCGGCGAGCGGGGACTGCGCCGGGGCCCGGGGGGCGGCCGAGGGGACGCCCTTCACGGTGCCGTCGGGGTCGAGGAAGGCCGGGTCGCCGCCGGGCACCATGCCCAGTTCGCGGGCGCGGCGCTGGAGGGCGTCCGGGGCGGAGTAGGAGTCGATGTCCCGCTGGAGCGCCTGTTCCTCGTCGGTGAGGTTCTTGGTGTCCTTCTGGAGGTCGTCCTTCTCGAACGCGCCCTCGCTGAGGGCGGAGTTCAGCACCAGCAGGCAGATCAGGCCGCCGCCGAGGAGCAGCACGACGAGCAGGACGAACGGCGTACGGGCCGCCTGTCGCGGCCGGGCCGGGAAGAGCCGCGCCAGCCGGGCGGCCCGCCCCCTCAGCCGGGGTTTCCTGCTCACTCGCCCTCCCCTGGGTCGTCGGTCACGAACCCGTCGGACCGGGGTGTTCCCCGGCCCGCCCGCCGCACGCCCGTCACTCGACGTCCTCCCTGATGCGCTCGGCCCCGCGCAGCCGCGCCGGGGCGGCCCGCCGGTTCTCGGCGACCTCTTCCTCCGTGGGGAGTTCGGCACCACGGGTGAGCAGCTTGAGGCGTGGCTGGTAGCGCTCGGGGACGACGGGCAGTCCGGCCGGCGCGGTGACGGCGGCGCCGGCCGCGAACACCTGCTTGACCAGCCGGTCCTCCAGCGAGTGGTACGACAGCACGGCGATGCGTCCGCCGACGTCGAGGGCCTTCACGCCGGCCGGGATCGCCCGTTCCAGGACCGACAGTTCGCCGTTGACCTCGATGCGCAGCGCCTGGAAGGTGCGCTTGGCCGGGTTGCCGCCGGTGCGCTTGGCCGCCTGCGGCAGGGCGTCGCGGATCAGCTCGACGAGGCGGGCGCTGCGGGTGAAGGGCTCCTTCTCCCGCTCGCGCACGACCGCGGAGACGATCCGCTTGGCCTGCTTCTCCTCGCCGTAGGCCCGCAGGATGCGCACCAGTTCGCCCGGCGGATAGGTGTTGAGGACCTCGGCGGCGCTGATGCCGGTCGTCTGGTCCATGCGCATGTCGAGGGGGGCGTCCTGCGCGTAGGCGAATCCCCGGTCCGCCTCGTCGAGCTGCATGGAGGAGACGCCGAGGTCGAACAGGACGCCCTGCACGCGCGGGACGCCGAGCCGCTCCAGCACCTCGGGGAGTTCGTCGTACACGGCGTGCACGAGGGTGGCGCGGTCGCCGTACGGGGCGAGGCGCTCGCCGGACAGCCGCAGGGCCTCCTTGTCGCGGTCGAGGGCGACGAGGCGGGCCTCGGGGAACCGGGTGAGCAGGGCCTCGCTGTGCCCGCCGAGACCGAGCGTGCAGTCGACGACCACCGCCCGGGGCTGCTGGAGGGCGGGGGCCAACAGGTCCAGGCACCGCTGGAGCATCACCGGGACGTGTCGACTCTGGCTCAAGGGGCCCTCTCAGATCCGGCGGGCCCGTACGCACCGCCGGGTCCCCGCCCGCTCGAAGAAGGGGAGGTCCGCCGGCGCCGGAAGCGTCAGCCGACCGGGAGCGGGAGGAGGCCGAGCCGTACGTACGCGCCGCGCACGCGGGGAGATCCCCGGCGGCCGCGCCGGGGTCTCTCGGGGAATTCAAGTCCAGCGGGGAGATCGCCGCCTCCCGCTTCGCGTCACTTTAGTCCACCCTGTCTCGCGGTCAATCAACCGGCTTGCGCGTCGTGCCCCGGCAGGCGTGCGAAGCGGCGATTACGGGAAAATCACTCCTACGGACTTCGTCCCGCCACTCGTGTGGGTTACCTCACACGAGGCCGGGATGACATTCTTCACCCCCTCTCACAGCGAGACCGGAGCGCTTGTGACCAGTAACGTCATGGGTATGACGACTTCCGCATCGGTACCCGCCGGCTCCGAGGCCGCCACGCCCGCCGACGGTTCGGTCACCGACCGCCTGGTCGACGCGAACCAGCGCTACGCCGCCGCGTTCAGCGACCCGGGAATGGACGCGCGCCCCGTCCTGCACGTGGCCGTGGTGGCCTGCATGGACGCCCGGCTCGACCTGCACGACGCCCTCGGCCTGGAGCTCGGCGACTGCCACACCATCCGCAACGCGGGGGGCGTCGTCACCGACGACGTGATCCGCTCCCTCACGATCAGCCAGCGCGCCCTGGGCACCCGCAGCGTGGTGCTGATCCACCACACCGGCTGCGGCCTGGAGAGCCTCACCGAGGAGTTCCGCCACGACCTGGAGATGGAGGTGGGGCAGCGTCCGGCATGGGCGGTGGAGGCCTTCCGGGACGTCGACCAGGACGTGCGGCAGTCGATGCAGCGCGTGCGCACCTCGCCGTTCCTGCTGCACACCGACGACGTGCGGGGCTTCGTCTTCGACGTGCGGACGGGGCTGCTGCGGGAGATCGACCCGGCCGAACCGTCCTGAGACCTGACATATCGCTGTCAGTTGTCCACGGGCGAGTGACACGAAACGGTAACGGCGGCAAGAATGCGGGAGTGGCGTCGCGCTGAGCATTTCCCGCGTGGTGTCCGTGTTTCGGGGTGGGCCGGTCCGCGTCGCAGAGCGTCGGCCCGGAAAGAACGGGCCGAGGAGGGCCGGGTGACGACCTATGACGAGCGTGCGAGCCTCACGGATCTGACCGCCACTGTGGAGCGTGTCCGCAGTTCGGTGGAGGGAGTGATCGAGGGCAAGCCCGAGGTCGTACGGCTTTCTCTGACGGTGCTTCTCGCCGAGGGACATCTTCTGATCGAGGATGTCCCCGGCGTGGGCAAGACGATGCTGGCGAAGGCGCTGGCCCGGTCCATCGACTGTTCGGTGCGGCGTATCCAGTTCACGCCCGACCTGCTGCCGTCGGACGTCACCGGGGTGTCCATCTGGGACCAGCAGCGCCGGGACTTCGAGTTCAAGCCGGGCGCGATCTTCGCGCAGATCGTGATCGGCGACGAGATCAACCGCGCCTCGCCCAAGACCCAGTCCGCGCTGCTGGAGTCGATGGAGGAGCGCCAGGTCACCATGGACGGGCAGACCTACGAGCTGCCCAGCCCCTTCATGGTGGTGGCCACCCAGAACCCGGTGGAGATGGAGGGCACCTATCCGCTGCCCGAGGCCCAGCGCGACCGGTTCATGGCCCGGGTCTCCATCGGCTACCCCAGTCCGGAAGCCGAGCTGCAGATGCTCGACGTCCACGGCGGGGTGAACCCCCTGGACGACCTCCAGCCGGTGGCGCACGCGCACGAGATCCTGAAGCTGATCGAGGCGGTCCGCGGGGTCCACGTCGCCGAGACGATCCGGCGGTACGCGGTCGACCTGGTCTCCGCCACCCGCACCCATCCCGACCTCAGACTCGGCGCCTCCCCGCGCGCGACCCTGCACCTGCTGCGCGCGGCGAAGGCGTCCGCCGCCCTCGGCGGCCGCGACTACGCGCTGCCGGACGACGTGCAGAACCTCGCCGTGGCCGTCCTGGCCCACCGGCTGCTGCCCACCGCGCAGGCCCAGCTGAACCGCCGCACCTCGGAGCAGGTCGTCGAGGAGATCCTCCAGCGCACCCCGGTGCCCACCGGTTCCCAGCAGCAGCGCGGCTACGGCCTGGGCAACGGCCCCCAGGGGTACGGCCAGCAGCCGCCGCGGAGGCTCGGATGACCACCGGCGCGGCCGGGCCGGCGGAGACGGACCACGGGGAGAGGGGCGGCGCCCGCACCGCCCTGGCCGGTCTCACCACCCGCGGCCGCTCCTTCCTGGCGGCCGGGATCGCCGCCGCGGTCTGCGCCTACGTCCTCGGCCAGCCCGACCTGCTGCGCGTCGGACTGCTGCTGGCCGCGCTGCCGCTGGTCTGCGCGGCCGTGGTCTACCGCACCCGCTACCGGGTCGCCGGCAGCCGCCGGCTCTCCCCCGCGCGCGTGCCCGCCGGCAGCGAGGCCCGCGTCCATCTGCGGATGGACAACGTCTCCCGGCTGCCCACGGGCCTGCTGATGCTCCAGGACCGGGTGCCCTACGTCCTCGGCCCGCGCCCCCGCTTCGTCCTGGACCGGGTCGAGGCGGGCGGCCGGCGCGAGGTGTCCTACCGGGTCCGCTCCGACCTGCGCGGCCGCTACCCGCTGGGCCCCCTCCAGCTGCGGCTGAACGACCCGTTCGGCATGTGCGAGCTGACCCGTTCCTTCTCGACGTACGACACCCTGACGGTGGTGCCGCGCGTGGAGGCGCTGCCGCCGGTCCGGCTGGGCGGCGAGGCGAAGGGGTACGGCGACGGGCGGCAGCGCTCGCTGGCGCTGGCCGGCGAGGACGACGCGATCCCGCGCGGCTACCGCTACGGCGACGACCTGCGCCGTGTCCACTGGCGTTCCACCGCCCGCTACGGCGAGCTGATGGTGCGCCGCGAGGAGCAGCCCCAGCGCTCCCGCTGCACGGTGCTGCTGGACACCCGTGGGCTCGCCCACCGGGGCGCGGGCCCCGACTCGGCCTTCGAGTGGGCGGTCTCGGGCGCCGCGTCCGTCCTGGTGCACATGCTGGAGCGGGGCTTCTCCGTCCGGCTGCTGACGGACACCGGCAGTTCGGTGCCGGGCGAGGGCGCCGAGGGTCTGGCCGGGTCGGGCCAGGGATCGGCCGACGCGGCGGGGCTGATGATGGACGCCCTCGCGGTGATCGACCACTCCGACGGCACGGGCCTGTCCCCCGCCTACGACGTGCTGCGCGGGGGGAACGAGGGGCTGCTGGTGGCCTTCCTCGGCGACCTCGACGAGGAGGAGGCGGCGGTGGCCGCCAGGATGCGCCAGCGCAGCGCGGGCGCCGTCGCCTTCCTCCTGGACGGCGACAGCTGGGTGCGTGAACCGCAGGACGTGCCCCGTCCGGCGAGCAGGCACCGGGAGCGGCTGCAGATGCTGCGCGAGGCGGGCTGGACGGCCGTGGGCGTGCCGCGGGGCGCTCCGCTGGAGGAGCTGTGGCGGCAGGCGGACCGGGAGCGTTCGGGTGTCGTGACGGCCGGCGGGCCGAGCGGAAGGGGGGCGAGGTCATGAGCGGTCGGGCCCGGCTGACGCTGTGCTCCGCGGCGGCCACGCTGATGGCCGCCTCCGCCCTGCTGCCCCTGGTCGAGCGGATCTCGTGGATCCTGCTGGCCGCCGTCCTGCTGGCCGTCCAGTGCGGGGTCGGGGCGGCCACCCGGCGGGTGCCGCTGGCCCGGCCGCTGACCGTGCTGGCCCAGGCCCTGGTCACGCTGATGCTGCTCACCCTGGTCTTCGCCCGGGAGCAGGCGCTCGCCGGGCTGGTCCCCGGCCCGCAGGCCTTCCAGCACTTCGCCGACCTGCTCCGCGCGGGCACCGACGACGTGGGGCGGTACGCGATACCGGCGCCGCTCTCCGACGGCATCCGGCTGATGATGGTCGGCGGTGTGCTGCTGATCGGGCTCGCGGTGGACACCCTCGCGGTGACCTGTCGCAACGCGGCGCCGGCCGGCCTGCCCCTGCTTGCGCTGTACTCGGTCGCCGCGGGGCTCTCCGACGGCGGGACCGACTGGCTCTGGTTCCTGGTGGCCGGCGGCGGCTATCTGATGCTGCTGCTCGCCGAGGGCCGGGAGCGGCTCGCGCAGTGGGGCCGCGTCTTCGGGGGCGCCCCGCGCGCGCCGGGCGCCGCGGGCGGGCCGTCGGGCCCGGTGGCCCCGGTGCGCACCGGGCGGCGCATCGGCGCGGCCGCCCTGGGGGTGGCGCTCGCGGTGCCGTTGCTGCCCCTGCCCGCGATCGACGGCGGTCTGCTGGACGGCGCGGGCGGCGGGGTCGGCCCGGGGGCCGGCGGCGGGGGCACGATCTCCGCGGTCAACCCCCTGGTGTCGCTGCGCGACAGCCTGAACGTGAACGAGGACCGCACGGTCCTGAGCCTGCGCACCGACACCGGTGACCTCTCGGACCTGTACCTGCGGATCGTCTCCCTGGACGACTTCGACGGCACCACGTGGAAGCCGTCGAAGCGCGAGGTCGTCGCCGTGCCCGACGAGCTGCCCGCCCCGCCCGGTCTGAGCCCGCGGGTGCGGCGCTCGGAGATCACCACCCGGGTGTCCGCCGCCGACTGGTACGCCCAGGACTGGCTGCCGATGCCGTACCCGCCGAGCGGTGTGCGGGTCGACGGCAGGTGGCGGTACGAGCCGGTCGGCATGACCGTGGTCGGCGACCACCGCCAGACCACCCGCGGCAAGTCCTACCAGGTGAACAGCCTCCAGGTGCGGCCGACCGCCGAACAGCTGGCCGCCGCCCCGCAGGCCCGCGATTCGCTGCGCGAGGAGTACACCGAGGTGCCGGACACCCTTCCGGCGGTGGTGTCGCGGACGGCCCGTGAGATCACCGACGGCTCGCCGAACGACTACGAGCGCGCGGTGAAGCTCCAGGACTGGTTCGCGGTGACGGGCGGCTTCGAGTACGACACCGAGGTCGAGGTCGGCACCGGGAAGGACGCGCTCGCCCGCTTCCTGCGGGACAAGCAGGGCTTCTGCGTGCACTTCTCGTTCGCGATGGCGGCGATGGCCCGCACGCTGGGCATCCCGGCCCGGGTGGCGGTGGGCTTCGCGCCCGGTTCCCCGCAGTCCGACGGTTCCGTGGCGGTGAGCCTGAAGGACGCGCACGCCTGGCCGGAACTGTACTTCGAGGGTGTGGGCTGGACCCGTTTCGAGCCGACCCCGACCCGGGGGACGACGCCGTCGTACACGCTGCCGGAGAGCTCGGGCAGCGCCGTCCCGGACCTGCCGCAGGCCTCGCGGCCGGCGGGTGCGGCGCCGTCGGCCGAGCCGTCGGCGAGCACGAGCTGCACCGTGGAGGACAAGCGGCTCCAGGGCTGTGCCGAGGCGCTGCCGCTGGACCGGGCGGACCAGGACGGCGGCGGTCCGCCCTGGTACAGGATCGCCGGCTGGACGGTGCTGGGACTCGCGGCGCTGGTGCTGCCCCTGCTGCCGATGGTGTGGCGGCTGAGACGGCGGGCGGTGCGGCTGGCCTCGGCCCGGCACACCGGTTCCCCGGCGACGGGCCGGGCGGATGCCGGGACGTACGGGGACGGCGGCGGGCGGCCGGCGGGGGCGGCCGGTGCGGCGGTGCTGGTGGACCTGCCGCCGGATGAGGTCACCGAGGCGGCCGCGGCCCACGTCCTGGCGGTGTGGCGCGAGCTGACCGACACCGCCTGGGACTACGGGATCGCGCCCGACGACGCGCTGACGCCCCGCCGGGCGGCGGCCCGGATCGTCCGGCTCGGCGAGCTGGACCCGGTGGCGGCCGGGTCCGTGCACCGGGTGGCGGGCGCCGTGGAGCAGGTGTTGTTCGCCCCGCGACCGCGGGCGGAGGCCGGGCTGGCCGGGGAGGTGCGCGCGGTGCGCGCGGCCCTGCGGTCGCGGGCCGGCCGGCGGGCCCGGCTGCGCGCGGTCGTGGCACCGCGTTCGGCCGTCCGTGTGGTGTGGGACCTCAGTGACCGCTGGACGGCGGTCAGGGCGGTCTGGACGGGCCGCCTGTCGGCCCTGTCCCGTCGGGTCCGGCCGGGCGGCCGGGCGGCCGGGCTGCCGACGCCCGGCCGGGCGGCTGACGCCGGGCCGGGCGGCTGACGCCGGGCCGGGCGGCTGACGCCGGGCCGGTGACGACGCCTCGGCCCCCGCTCCGGGACCTCTCCCGGAGCGGGGGCCGATCGATGTTCCGTGCGCCGTGCGTTCCGTGCGCCGTGTGTTTTGCGCGCCGTGCGTTTTGCGCGCCGTGTCCCGTGGCGAGCCGGCGGGGTGCCGCGGCGGCGCGCGGGGACTCGGCGGGGAGCGGACGGGAGGGGCATGCGTGAGGGGGGTGACCGCCCGGCCGGGCGGTCACCCCCCACATAAAGTGACTGTTAGCCCGCGGCGTACCACCCGGCCGGCCCCGGCCCCTCCCGGGACCGCC
>NZ_JBVIKX010000009.1:333496-349294 GCF_055580685.1 Streptomyces sp. NPDC031554
GGGGCGCGCTCCCTCGGGCGGCCCGGGGGGGGGGGCCGGCCGCGGGCGGGGTGACGGGGGGGGGGCGGGGGGGGGCGGGGGTGGGGGGGGGGGGGCCCCCCCCGGGCGGGGCGCCCACCCCCCTCATCACGTCTCTGTTCGCCCGCGGCGTCCCACCGGCCGGGCACGGGCCCGTCCGGGGACGGACTCAGTGGCCCTGGCCGCCGCCCTGCTCGTCGCGGCGGCGCTGCCAGCGCTCCTCGATCCGGTTCATCACCGAGCGCTTCGGCCGTCCCTGCCCGCGTGCCTGGGGGGCGCCGGCGGCCTGTTCGCCCGGCTTGGGGGCCTTGCGCCAGCCGGTGACCGCGAGGACGGCACATCCCAGCATGACGAGGAAGCCCACCACGCTGAGCCAGACCTGCTGGGCGACCATACCGGCCATGAGGAGCGCGATACCCACGAGGAAGCCCGCGACCGCCTGATAGACCCGGCGCCGGGTGTACGTACGCAGCCCGCTTCCCTCAAGCGCCGACGCGAATTTGGGATCTTCGGCGTACAGCGCTCGCTCCATCTGCTCGAGCATGCGCTGCTCGTGCTCCGAGAGCGGCACGGAGTCCTCCTCATCGTGCAGTCGCCGGGGCGACCCGGGGGGTCCCTTCAGGATAGGCAGGGAATCGCCCCCGTGAAACCCGCCCCTCTACGCCAATTGGCCAACCGGAGCCCGCCATGAGCGTTTCGGGTCCGCTGGGGGTTCCATTCCCCGGCGGCCGACCCGTCATGCCGGGCGGTCTCCCTCGATCATACGGCGCCCTTCGGCCGAACGGGGGGCCTGTGGCGTACTCCATGCGCGGCCGCGTACCTGATCAGCGCCGCGTCTCAGGAGGGGACGGCGGCCTCGTCGGTGCCCCGCGGCTCACCGAGGACGTGGAGCTGGGTCGCCACGGAGTGGAAGGCGGGCAGTTCGGCCGCCGCCTCCTCCAGCTTCAGCAGTGCCTCCAGGGCGCCGGGCTCGGTGTCCACGAGCACGCCGGGGACGAGGTCGGCGAAGACCCGCACCCCGTGCACGGCGCCCACCCGCAGGCCGGCGCCCTCGACCAGTCCGGTGAGCTGGTCGGCGGTGAAGCGGTGCGGTACCGGGTCGCCCTCGCCCCAGCGGCCGTCCGGGTCGCCCAGTGCCTGGTGGGCCTCCGTGAAGTGACCGGCGAGGGCGCGGGCCAGAACGGCTCCGCCGAGGCCGGCGGCGAGCAGACTGAGGACGCCGCCGGGGCGCAGCGCGGCCACCACGTTGCGGACGCCTTCGACGGGGTCGTCGACGTACTCCAGGACGCCGTGGCACAGGACCGCGTCGTAGCCGCCGCGCCGGACCACGTCGAAGAGGCCGTGGGTGTCGCCCTGGACGCCCCGCACACGGTCGGCGACCCCGGCCTCGGCGGCGCGGCGCTCCAGCGCGAACAGCGCGTTGGGGCTGGGGTCGACGACGGTGACCCGGTGCCCGAGTCGGGCGACCGGCACCGCGAAGTTGCCGCTGCCGCCCCCGGTGTCGAGCACGTCCAGCGACTCGCGCCCCGTGGCCTTGACCTGGCGGTCGAGGGCGTCCTGGAGGACCTCCCAGACCACCGCGGTACGGAGCGAGGCGCGGGGGCGGGAGGGGCCGGAGCGCAGCGACGCCGTGTGGGAGTGGCGGTGGGAGACGGACGGGCGCATGGGGTCCGGCACGGCAGTTGACTCCTCGGCGCGGCACCGCCTCTGGCGCGGCGGAGCGAACGGGGCGCCTTCCCGGCCACGGCGGCGGCGGAGGGAAGGCTTCAGGCGCTGTCCACCCTATTGCCTCCGCCGCCTCGCCCGGTCACCGCGGTGCGTCCGGGCCAGGGGGTGCGCCGGCCGCGCCGGGACGCCCGTGCGCGCGTCCCGGACGGGCGTCCCGCCGGCCCGGCCGCCCCCGTCGGCGGCGGGGCTCAGCCCGCGTCCGGCATGTCCGCCCCCGCGTCCGGACCGTCCGCCTCGGCGCCTTCGCCGCGGGAGCGGGGCAGCACCGGCTGGAGGGCCAGCATGCGTTCGACGAGGCGGAGGAACATGGCCACGTCGCGTATCAGGTCGTCGGCGTCGCGACGACTGGCCGCGCCCCTGATGCCCGCCTCGGCACGGGCGCGGCGTCCGGCCCCGGAGGCGAACAGCGCGCTCCACTCGGTCAGTTCGGGCGCTATCTCGGGGAGCACTTCCCACGCGCTCCTGATCCGGGCCCGGCGCCTGGGGGTGGCCTCCGGGCGCCCCCGTGCGGCGAGGACGGCGGCGGCGGTGCGCAGCGCGGCGAGGTGGGCCGTGGCGTACCGCTCGTTGGGGGCGTCGAGGGCGGTGGCCTCGCCCAGCCCGGCGTGGGCCTGGGCGAGCAGGTCGAGGGCGGCAGGCGGGGCCGTGGTCCGGCGCAGCACGGGGTGCACGTCGCTCGCCGGGCCGGTCGGTGAGGGGGCAGGGCCGGTGGCGCGTCGCCGACGTGCGGCTGCTGCGGGGGAGCTGGCCATGACGAACCTCCTGTCGTCTGGGTGACGGCACGGTCCTGTCGGGTGGTGCCGTATGCACCCATCGTGCGTTGTACCACTGACAATCCGTTGTGACCTGGACTTTTGCCTCGATCGACAGTTCGGGTCAGTTTTTGCACTGACCAGTCAGTTCAAATTCTGCCACGGTGGGGGAACCGTGCACGGAGTCGCCGTCACCGCCGAGGGCTTCGGGCTGCGGGGTCCGCGCGGCCGGGTCTTCCGGGACGTCGGTCTCGACGTGGGGTCCGGCTCGCCGGTCGCGGCCGAGGGGCCCTCCGGCTCCGGCCGGACCAGCCTGCTGCCGGCGCTCACCGGCCGGATGAGGACCACCGAGGGGACGGCGGTCGTCGGCACCGCGCGGCTGCCGAAGCAGCCGGCCGCGGTGCGCCGCGTCAGCGCCCCGGCCGACGTCGCCGACGGTCACCGACCCCGACCCGGCGCTGACCGTCGGCGAGCACCTGCACGAACGGGCGCTGTTGCAGCGGCGGTTCGGCGGTTCCGTAAGCGCGCTGCTGCGGCCGCGCACCGCGCGCGCGGCCGAGGAGGAGCGGGAGGTGGGCGCCGCGCCGGCCGCCGCCGGGCTCGACCGGGAGGCGCTGCCCGAGGGCGCGCGGACCGCCGCGCGCCCTGGAACGGCTGGAGGCGCTGCGGCTGTCGGTCGCGCCGGCCCTGCTCGGACGGCCGCGGCTGCTCGCGGTCGACGACGTCGGCCTCAAGCCGTCCGACGCCGAACGCGCCGCGGCCGGAGCCCTGCCGGCCTCCGTCGCGAAGGCCGGGACCACCGTCGTGGCACGCGTGCGTGGTGCTGATCGCCTTCACGGCGGGCGCCCTGGCGCCGACCGCGCTGTCCGCGCGCCGCCAGGTGGGGACGCGGGAACGGCTGTACCCGGAACCGACCCTGTGACCGGGCGGCCGGGGCCTTCGCGGGGCCGGGTTCCTGTGACAATCGGGGGCATGGACAGCACCACCAGGCCGGCCGGCCGCACCCGCCGCGAGGCCACCCGGCAGAAGCTCTACGAGGCAGCCGTCACGCTCATCGCCGAGCAGGGCTTCTCCGCGACCACCGTGGACGAGATCGCCGAGCGGGCGGGCGTCGCGAAGGGCACGGTCTACTACAACTTCACCAGCAAGTCGGTCCTCTTCGAGGAGCTGCTGCGGCACGGCGTGGGGCTGCTCACCGCGTCCCTGCGGGAAGCCGCCGAGGGCACGGCGCGCCGGGGCGGCAGCCGGGTCGACGCGCTGGACGCGATGATCCGCGCGGGGCTGGTCTTCATCGACCGCTATCCGGCGTTCACCCAGCTCTACGTGGCCGAGCTCTGGCGCACCAACCGGGCCTGGCAGTCCACGCTGATGGTGGTGCGGCAGCAGGCGGTGGCCGTCGTCGAGGACGTGCTGCGCGGGGGCATCGAACACGGCGAGTTCAGCGACGAGATCGACGTGCCGCTGACCGCGGCCGCGCTGGTCGGCATGGTCCTGGTGGCCGCCCTGGACTGGCAGGCCTTCCAGCCGGAGCGGTCCCTGGACGACGTCCACGCGGCGCTGTCCCGGCTGCTCCAGGGCCGGGTCAGCGGGCGTTGAGCGCTCCCGCGGGAGGTGCCGCGGCCACCCCCCGGGGCGCATGAGGAAGCGCCGGTCCGCCGTGGCCACGTCCCCCGTGTGCCACCGCGAACCGGCGCTCCCCGGCACTTCCCCCGTCCGGTGGTTCCCCGGACTCCCCCGTGCCTCGCTCCCGCCGACCGGGCCGGCGGAAGGAGCGGTCCAGGACCGGCACCGTTCCGCCGCCCCGTGTCGGCGGTGCGGCGCCGGGCCCCTTTCCGTGGGCTCCACTCTCCCGTTCCCCCAGGTCGCGCCCCATCCGCGCACGTACTCATCTCGGTGACTAGGTACGGCTACTCAGACCTGGGGGCGGGCCCCCGGGCGCCGCGCGGCCGCCGTGGGGACGACCGCCCCCGTGTCCGTACTCCCCCGGTGCCCACGGGCTTCCCCGGTGCCCACGGGCGGGCGGCCCGCAGGCCTGGCGCCGTCACCGTCGGGGGCGGCCGATAAAGTCGCGGGCATGGCACGGATTGCGGTGATCGGCGCCGGGATGGGCGCACTGGCGGCTGCCGCCCGGCTGGCCGTCGCGGGCCACCGGGTGACGGTGTACGAGCGTACGGAGACGTACGGCGGTGCGGTGCGCCGCTTCGAGCGGGACGGGTTCTCCTTCGACACCGGTCCCGGTCTGCTGACCCTGCCCGCGGTCTGGCGCGATCTGTTCGTCAAGACCGGCAGGGAGCCACTGGAGGACTGTGCCGAGCTGGTCCAGGTCGACCCGTCGGCGCGGCACGTGTTCGCCGACGGCACGCAGGCCGTGCTGCCGAACGCCTCACGCGCGGGTGTCGTCTCCGCCCTGGACGAGGCGCTGGGCGCGGGGACCGGCGGGCGCTGGGGAGACTTCCTGGTCCGGGCCCGCGAGGCCTGGGACCGCACGCGCCGCCCGCTCCTGGAGGAGCCGCTGTGGCCTAACTGGGCGGTGCTCGCGGACCGCGAGCCCTATCCGGCGGTGCCGCACAGGCGCCTGCTGCGCACCCGCCGGGCCGGCACGCTCGCCGAGGTCGGCGCCTGGGAACTGCGCGACCCCCGGCTCGCCGCCCTCCTGGAGAGCCACGCGCTCGCGTACGGCCTCGATCCGCGGGTCACCCCGGCGAGCGCGGCCGTGCTGCCGTACATGGAGCACGCCTTCGGCACGTGGGCCGTGCGCGGGGGCGTGCGCGAGCTGGCCCGCGCGGTGTACGAGAGATGCCTGGCCCGCCGGGTCGTGTTCGAGTTCGGTGCCGAGGTCACCTCGATCGTGGAGAAGGACGGCCGGGCGGCGGGCGTGGAGCTGGCCGGGGGTACCTCCCGGGCTTCCGGCTCCGGGGGAGGCTCCGTGGTGGAGGCCGACTTCGTGGTCGCGCCGGGGACGGGCCGCGTCGCCGGGCTGCCGCCGCGCGGCCCGGGCGAGGTCGTGCCGCAGCGGGGCCTGCCGAGCCGGCTCACCGTGCTGCTCGCCCTGCGCGGCGGGCGCCCGGAGGGGACCGCGCACCGGACGGTGGTGCACACGCGGGACCGCGAGGGCGAGTTGGAGGCCCTGTTCGGTACGGCACCCGCACCGGCCGCGGGCCCGACGGTCACGGTGCTGCGGCCCGGTGACCCGGCTCTCGTGCCGGACTCCGCGCATGAGGCGGTCACCCTCAGTGCCGTCGTGCCGGCCGGGGCCGAGCCGGGGGCCGGCCTGGTGGAGGCGGTGCTCTCGGCCGCCGAGCGTGCCCTTCCGGACCTGCGGGACCGTCTGCTGTGGCGCGAGGTGCGCACCCCGGCGGACATCGCGGAGGAGACCGGCGCGGAGGGCGGTTCCGTCCCGGCTCCGGCGCTGGCGGCAGCGGGGGGCCGGCTGCTGCACCCGGCCAATTCGACCGCTCTCGCGGGCCTGTTCACCGCGGGCGGCTGGGCACACCCGGGGGGCGGGCTCCCGCACGCGGGCATGTCGGGCGCGCTGGTGTCCGGACTCGTCGTGGAGGGGCCGGAGTTCCGCGGCTCGCGGTGAATCCCGGCCGCCGGCCCCGGTGGTGAACGCCCGTCAGAAGCGGTACTGCTCGTCGTACCCGCTGTTGCCCTGCTGCCGCCCGTCGCCCTGGTAGGGGTAGGGCTGCTCGGGCGGGAGTTCGCCGGCGAGCGGGTCGTCGGTGCTGCGCTGCTGCGGGACCCAGACGCCGCCGGCCGGGGTCGCGTCGTAGCCGCCGGTGCCGTACTGGTCCTGGCCGTAGCCCTGCTGCGGGTACTGCTGCTGGTCGTACCCGGCGTCGTAGGAGCCGCCGCCGTAGCTCTGGGTGCCGATGTAGGGGTCGGAGTAGGCCGCGTACTGCTGCTCGCCGGAGGCGTCGTAGCCGTACTGCTGCTGGCCGTACCCGGAGTAGCCGTCGTAGCCGTATCCCTGGTCGGCCCCCTGGGCGGCGGTCGCGTACTGGTCCTGGGGCTGGGTGGCGGACGCGTGGGCGGTGTCGCTGTACACGCCGTAGGAGCCGGTGTCGTCGGGCAGGGGCTGCGGCTCGTAGACGGAGGTGCTCTCTGCCGCCGTGGCGTCGGTGCCGCGCGCGGCGGGCGTGAACACGTCGTCGCGGTCGTCGTCGCCGTAGGCGCTCCCGTCCCCGCCGTACGCGGCGTCGCCGCCGAACGGCGTCACGGCGTCCCCGCCGTACGGGGCGCTGCCGCCCTCGGCCTCCTCCAGGTCGGAGACCTCCAGGGTGGGGTCCTGGCGCTCGTCCTTGCCGCGTCGGCGCCCGGTGTCCTCGGTGCCGGGGCGGCTGACGGCCCAGCCCTCGGCGAAGCCCCGGCGGAACGACAGGGTGACGTACGTCTGGCCGACCGCGAAGGCGGCCGCCCCCACGCCGATGACGACGACGGACGGGATCAGGACACCGACCACCACACCGAGGAAGCCGCCGAAGGCGAGCAGCCGCCAGCGCAGCCGCGCCTTGTACTGCAGCAGCACCTCACCGAGCAGCCACAGCGCGACGATGCCGAACGCGATGTAGAGGACCGTCCAGCCCATGTACGCCCCTCTCCCCTCGGCCGCCACGCGGTGTGTCGTCAGGCGGTGCGACCGGTCTAGGCCTGCGGTGGGTGATGCAGACCCAGGTTCTCGTAGATTTCCAGCGTCGCCGTGGAGTTGTTGAGCGTGATGAAGTGCAGTCCGGGCACTCCCTCGGCGAGCAGCCGAGCGCAGAACTCCGTGGCGAAGTCGATGCCAATGGAGCGTACAGCGGCCGGATCGTCTTTGGCTGTGAGGATCCGCTCTTTCAGCGCCTCCGGGAAGTGGGCGTTGCTGAGCTTGGGCAGCCTCTCCAGCATCTTCACACTTGTCACCGGCAGGATCTCGGGGATCACCGGGGTCGCGCAGCCGGCCGCCGACACCCGGTCGCGCAGCCGCAGGTAGGACTCGGGCTCGAAGAACATCTGCGTGATGGCGTAGTCGGCGCCGGCCCGGCACTTGTCGACGAAGCGCGCGACGTCGGTGTCCCAGTCGCCGGAACGGGGGTGCATCTCGGGGAAGGCGGCGACGCCGACGCAGAAGTCGCCCGACTCCTTGATCAGCTGGACGAGTTCGGCGGCGTAGGTGAGGCCCTGCGGGTGCGGCACCCACTCGCCCATGGGGTCGCCGGGCGGGTCGCCGCGCACGGCGAGCATGTTGCGGATCCCGGCGTCGGCGTACTGGCCGATGATGTTGCGCAGCTCGGCGACGGAGTGGTCCACGGCCGTGAGGTGCGCGACCGGGGTGAGGGTGGTGTCGACGACGATCTGCTGCGTCTCCTTGACCGTGGTCGCCCGCGTGGTGCCGCCGGCGCCGTAGGTGACGGAGACGAAGTCGGGGGCCACGGCCTCGACCCGCCGGAGCGCGTTCCACAGGCTCCGCTCGCCCTGGGCGGTCTTCGGCGCGTAGAACTCGAACGAGTACGTCGTCTTGCCGGTGGCCAGGATGTCGCGCACGGTGCGGGCGCGGTCGGTCCTGGTGGATGCGGTTCCGAGGGCCATACCCGCAGGTTAGCCAGGGGAGGGACCTCCCCCAACCGAAACTCGGAAATTTGCCCGAATTGTCGACTTGTTGTCCATCCCTTGGACAGCCGGGGGCGAGCCGGGGGGAAGGGGACGGACCGCGAGGGGGCGGGCGGGGACGGGTGCGGGGCCGGGCGGGTGACCGGGACGGGGCCGGACGCCCGGCTCAGGCCGCGCGCAGCCTCTCGGCGAACTCCGCCGCCGCGGTCCCGGGATCGTCGGCCTCCGTGATCGCCCGGACGACCACGACGCGGCGGGCGCCCGCCTCCAGCACCTCGTCGAGGTTGCCGAGGTCGATGCCGCCGATCGCGAACCAGGGGCGCCCGGTGCCCAGCGCCGCCGTGTGACGGACCAGGCCGAGGCCGGGGGCCGGGCGGCCGGGCTTGGTGGGGGTGGGCCAGCACGGGCCCGTGCAGAAGTAGTCGACGCCTTCCTGGACGGCCGCGGCGGCCGCCTCCGTCTCGCTGTGCGTGGAGCGGCCGATCAGGACGCCGTCGCCGAGGAGGGCGCGGGCCGCGGGGACCGGCAGGTCGCCCTGGCCGAGGTGGAGGACCTGCGAGCCGGCGGCATGGGCGACGTCCGCCCGGTCGTTGACCGCGAGCAGCCTGCCGTGGCGGGCGCAGGCATCGGCGAACACCTCGAGGTGTTCCAGTTCCTCCGCCGCCTCCATGCCCTTGTCGCGCAGCTGCACGACGTCGACGCCGCCCGCGAGGACCGCGTCCAGGAACTCCGGCAGGTCGCCCTGGCGCCGGCGGGCGTCCGTGCAGAGGTAGAGGCGGGCGTCGGCGAGCTGGGAGCGGGCCGTGTCGGACATGCGTGGGTCCCCCGGGGTGTGGCGGCGCCCCGGGGCCTTCCCGGGGCGTCGGTGTGCGGACGCGGCGGACCGCGGCCGCACACCTGGTGGTTCCGGGACTCCGCGCGGCGGTCCCCGGGACGGATCGGCCGATCGGCGGATCCGTGGAGCGGAGCATCGACGTCTCCGTGAACCGGCCCGCCGGTGGATCGGCCCGTCCCTGGATCAGCGCATCCGTGGATCAGCGCGTCCCTGGAGGGCGGCGGAGCCGGGTCGCGGGCCTGGGCTCAGACGGCGAGCGCCTGGGCGCGGCGCTTCACCTCCGTGCCGCGGTTCTCGCTCAGTGCCTGCGCCGGGGTCCCGGGCAGGGACGGGTCGGGAGTGAACAGCCACTCCAGCATCTCTTCGTCCGTGAAGCCGTCGTCCCGCAGCAGGGTCAGGGTCCCGGACAGACCCTTGGTCACCTTGTCCTCGTCGATGAAGGCGGCGGGGACGTGCAGCGCCCTGTTCTCACCACGGCGTACGGCGATGAGCTGGCCTTCCTTGACCAGCTGCCGCACACGCGTCACGTCGACATCGAGCATCTCCGCGATGTCGGGCAGGGTGAGCCAGGCGGGGACGAGAGCATCGATCTTTGCGTCAATCTCGGTCACCCCCCAAGACTGCCATCCCGGACCGACAGTCGGTACCCGAGGCTCCCCCGGGAGGGACGGGACCGCCGCCGGACGCCGCGGCACTCCTCCGGACGGAGCACCGGCCGCGCCCCGGAGGGGTCCCGGAAGGGTCCCGGTCAGAGCGCCGCCGTCTTGAGCGGCCGCTCCGGGTCCACGACCAGCTCCGGGTCGACCGGGGTGCCCGACTCGATCAGCCGGCGGCCCTGCGCGAGGTCGCGCGGACGGCCCACCGCCAGCACGGCGACCAGGCGGTCGCCGTGCAGCCAGCAGACCGTCCAGGCCGGGCCGGCGGGGTCACCGCGCCACAGGGTGGTGTCGGCGCCGCCGTGGTGCCCGGCGTACTGGACGAAGCGGCCGAACTGCTCCGACCAGAAGTACGGGACCGGGTCGTAGACCGCGCCGGCCTCGCCGCCGGCCGTACCGAGGATGTTCGCGGCGACCGTGCGCGGACCCTGGAGGGCGTTGTCCCAGTGGTGGACCAGGAGGCGCTCGCCGTACCGCCCGGAGGGGAAGGAGGCGCAGTCGCCGACCGCGTACACGTCGGGCAGGGAGGTGCGCAGGCCCGCGTCGGCCACGACCTCGCCGCGCGGGCCCAGTTCGATGCCCGAGCCGGTCAGCCAGGCCGTGGCGGGGCGGGCGCCGATGCCGACCACGACGGCGTCGGCGGGCAGCCGGGACCCGTCGTCGAGGAGGACCGCGCCGGGCTCCACCTCGCGCACGCGCGTGCGGGTGCGCAGGTCGGTGCCGCTGTCGGCGTACCAGGCGGTCATCGCGGCGGCGACGTCGGCGGGCAGGGCGCCGGCCAGCGGCCGGTCGGCGGCCTCGACGACGGTGACCGCGCAGCCGGCCTCGCGCGCGGCGGTGGCGAACTCGGCGCCGATCCAGCCGGCGCCGACGACGACGACGTCGTGACGGCCGGCGAGCACCGGCCGCAGCCGTTCGGCGTCGTCCAGGGTGCGCAGCAGGTGGACGCCGGGGACGCCCTCGGCGCCGGGCAGCCGGATCGGTTCGGCGCCGGTGGCGAGCACGAGGACGTCGTACGGGACGGGCCCGGACCCGGTGTCGAGTTCGTGGTCGGCGGGGCGGACGCCGAGGGCCTCGCTGCCGAGCCGGAGTTCGACGTCGAGCGCCTCGAAGTCGACGTCGAAGGCGGAGTGCTCGGCCTTGCCGAGCAGGACGGCCTTGGACAGCGGGGGCCGGTCGTAGGGCTGGTGGGGTTCGGCGCCGACGACGGTCACCGCGCCGTCGAAGCCCTGTTCGCGCAGGGCGACCGCGGTCTGCACCCCGGCCATCCCCGCGCCGACGACGACCACCCGTCGCGTCGCCCGCCCGTCCTCTTCCCGCGTCTGCTCGCTCACCCGATCACCTTAGACAGCTGACGCGCTGTCAGTCAGCCGTCCCGCTCCGTGATCTGTTCCACCACGCTGGTCCCGCTGCCGGCCCGCGACTCCCACTCCCAGGTCTCGTCGAGGCGCAGCCGTCCGTCGGGCAGTTCGACGACCGCGGACACGCAGTGCCCGGACGACGTCGTCCCGTCGTGCCCCAGCTGGACGTACCGGAAGTCCAGCCGGTCCCCCCGCCGGGTGCCCACCAGGTGCCCGCGGACGACGTCGCCGCCCGCGTAGTCGGCCCAGACCACGCCGTCGCGTTCCCGGTACGCGAAGCGGGTGCGGGTGCCGACCTGGCCGGGGGCCTGGTCGGCCACCGGGGCCAGGACCAGGCCGTCGAGCGAACGTGCCACGGGGGAGGCTCCCTTACGGGGTCGGAGGGCGGGGGGCTAGGGTGGCCAACCTAGAGCACTCGCGGGAGCCCGGACGCACCGGGCTGAGAGGGAGGCTGGCGGCCTCCGACCGTACGAACCTGATCCGGGTCATGCCGGCGAAGGGAGGGGCTGGACACCCATGTCCTCGGACAAGCCGGACGTCCTCGTCGTCGGGGGCGGCGTCATCGGACTGGTCACCGCGTGGCGGGCCGCGCAGCGCGGGTTCGTCACCGCGGTGCTGGATCCCGAGCCGGGCGGCGGGGCCGCGCAGGTGGCGGCCGGGATGCTCGCCGCCGTCACCGAACTGCACCACGGCGAGCAGACGCTGCTCGGCCTGAATCTGGAATCGGCGCGCCGCTACCCGGACTTCGCGGCCGAGCTGACCGAACTGACCGGCCACGACCTGGGCTACCGCCGCTCCGGCACCCTCGCGGTGGCGCTGGACGCCGACGACCGTGCCCACCTTCGGGAACTGCACGCCCTGCAACGGCGGTCGGGGCTGACGTCGGAGTGGCTGTCCGGGCGGGAGTGCCGGCGGCTGGAGCCCCTGCTCGCGCCCGGGGTGCGGGGCGGGTTGCGGGTGGACGGGGACCACCAGATCGATCCGCGGCGGCTGGTGGCGGCGCTGGTGACCGCCTGCGAGCGGACGGGCGTGGCCTTCCACCGCGACCGGGCGGAGCGGCTGACGGTGTCGGCGGGCCGCGCCACGGGCGTGCGCACACGCGCGGGCACGGCGCTCGCGGCACGGCGGGTGGTGCTCGCGGCGGGCAGCCTCAGCGGGCGGCTCGCGGGCGTCCCCGCGGAGGTGGTGCCCCCGGTGCGGCCGGTGAAGGGGCAGGTGCTGCGGCTGACCGTGCCGCGGCGGTACGCGCCCTTCCTGACCCGGACGGTCCGGGCCGTGGTGCGCGGCAGCCAGGTCTACCTGGTGCCGCGCGAGAACGGCGAGCTGGTCGTCGGGGCGACGAGCGAGGAGCTGGGCTGGGACACGACGGTGACGGCGGGCGGCGTGTACGAGCTGCTGCGGGACGCCCACGAGCTGGTCCCCGGCATCACCGAGCTGCCGCTCACCGAGACCCGCGCGGGGCTGCGCCCCGGCTCGCCGGACAACGCGCCGCTGCTCGGGCCGACCGGGCTGGACGGACTGCTGCTGGCGACCGGGCACCACCGCAACGGCGTGCTGCTGGCACCGGTCACCGGGGACGTGATGGCGCACGCGCTGGCCACCGGCGACCTCCCCGACGAGGCCCGCCCCTTCACCCCCCGGCGCTTTCGCGCCGCCGCACTCTCGGAGCAGCCCGCATGAAGATCTCGGTGAACGGCGAGCGGCGCGAGGTCGCTCCCGGCACGGCCCTCGACAGCGTCGTGCGGTCCCTGACGCCGGCGCCCTCCGGGGTGGCCGCGGCCCTCAACGAAACCGTCGTCCCGCGCGCGCGGTGGTCCGCCACCGCCCTCTCCGACGGAGACCGCGTGGAAGTCCTCACCGCGGTCCAGGGAGGCTGAGCCATGGCCGACGATCCCTTCGCCCTCGGCGGTACGACGTACTCGTCCCGCCTGATCATGGGCACGGGCGGCGCGCCCAGCCTGGAGGTCCTGGAACGGGCGCTGGCCGCGTCCGGCACCGGCCTGACCACCGTCGCGATGCGGCGGGTGGACCCCTCGGTGCACGGGTCCGTGCTGTCGGTCCTGGAACGGCTCGGCGTCCGGGTGCTGCCGAACACGGCGGGGTGCTTCACGGCCGGGGAGGCGGTGCTGACCGCGCGGCTGGCGCGCGAGGCGCTGGGGACCGACCTGGTCAAGCTGGAGGTCGTCGCCGACGAGCGGACGCTGCTGCCCGACCCGGTCGAGCTGCTGGACGCGGCGGAGACGCTGGTCGACGACGGGTTCACCGTGCTGCCGTACACGAACGACGATCCGGTGCTGGCGCGGAAGCTGGAGGACGTCGGGTGCGCGGCGGTGATGCCGCTGGGGTCGCCGATCGGGTCGGGGCTGGGCATCCGCAACCCCCACAACTTCCAGCTGATCGTCGAGCACGCGCGCGTACCGGTGATCCTGGACGCGGGCGCCGGTACGGCCTCGGACGTGGCGCTGGCGATGGAGCTGGGGTGCGCGGGGGTGATGCTGGCGTCGGCGGTGACGCGGGCGCAGGAGCCGGTGCTGATGGCCCGGGCGATGCGGGGGGCGGTGGAGGCGGGCAGGCTGGCCCGGCTCGCGGGCCGCATTCCCCGCCGTCACTTCGCGCGGGCGTCCTCGCCGGAGGAGGGCCTCGCCGTCCTCGACCCGGAACGGCCGGCCTTTTGAGGGCTCCGGGCGGGCGATCGCGGCGCCGCGGCCGTGCCGCTCGTCACAGCTCCGCTTCAGTCCCGCTGCGATACCGGCGTGAGCGGTGAGGGGTGCCGGTGCGGGCTCGTAGACTCGCCTGCGTGGACACGACCCTTCAGGACCCTCTGGTCGGGCAGGTGCTCGACGGGCGTTATCGCGTGGACGCGCGGATCGCCGTCGGTGGGATGGCCACGGTCTACCGGGCCGTGGACACCCGCCTCGACCGCGTCCTCGCCCTCAAGGTGATGCACCCGGCCCTCGCGGCCGACGCCTCCTTCGTCGAGCGTTTCATCCGCGAGGCCAAGTCCGTGGCCCGGCTGGCGCACCCGAACGTCGTCCAGGTGTTCGATCAGGGGACCGACGGGTCGTACGTCTACCTCGCGATGGAGTACGTCGCCGGCTGCACCCTGCGGGACGTGCTGCGCGAGCGCGGCGCCCTCCAGCCGCGGGCCGCGCTGGACATCCTGGAGCCGGTGCTCGCCGCGCTCGGGGCCGCGCACCGCGCCGGGTTCGTGCACCGGGACATGAAGCCGGAGAACGTGCTGATAGGGGAGGACGGCCGGGTCAAGGTCGCCGACTTCGGCCTGGTGAGGTCCGTGGACACCGTGACCAGCACCACCGGGGCCGTCCTCGGCACCGTCGCCTACCTCGCGCCCGAGCAGCTGGAGCAGGGCACCACCGACGCGCGCGTGGACGTCTACGCCTGCGGGGTCGTGCTCTACGAGATGCTGACCGGCGACAAGCCGCACGACGGCGAGACCCCCGCCGTGGTGCTCTACAAGCACCTCCACGAGGACGTGCCGCCGCCCTCCGCCGCCGTCCCCGGCATGGCGTTCGCGCTGGACGAGCTGGTGGCCTCGGCCACCGCCCGCACCCCCGGCGTCCGTCCGGCGGACGCCGTGGCCCTGCTCGCGCAGGTCCGCGAGGCGCGGGCCGCGCTCGACGAGGCCCAGCTGGACGCGCTGCCGCCGCAGGCCCTGTCGGCGGACCGCGACATCGCCGAGGACCGCACCAGCGTGATCCCGCGCTCGCTCACGGTCCCGCGCCCCCTGCCCGTCGACGGGGACGGGGACGGGGACGCCGGCGGCGGGGACCCGATGAACCGGACGTCCCGGTTCGCGGCGGAGCCCCCGCCCCGGCGCCGCCCGGCGCGCCCCCGCCGCGAACTGGTCGCGGTCGTCGTCGCCGTCCTGCTGGTGCTCGGCGTCGGCGCGGGCGTCTGGTACATCAACTCGGGCCAGTTCACCAAGGTCCCGGCGGTCCTCACGCAGACCGAGGCGCAGGCCAGGCAGCGGCTGGAGGCGGCCGGCCTGGGCGTCGGCGAGGTGAAGCACGCCCACAGCGACACGGTGAAGCGCGGCACCGTCATCAGCACGGACCCGGAGCCGGGCGCCCGTATCCGCGAGAACGACTCGGTGGCCCTCACCGTCTCCGACGGCCCCGAGACGGTGAAGGTGCCGGACGTGAAGGGCTCGCGGCTGGACAAGGCCAGGGAGCTGCTGAAGACGGACGGGCTGGAGCCCGGCCTGGTCACCGAGGCGTTCAGCGAGGACGTCCTCAAGGGCTTCGTGATCAGCAGCAGCCCGCAGGCCGGCACCGAGCGGCGGGCGGGCTCGGCGGTCTCCCTCGTGGTCAGCAAGGGCGGTCCGGTCGAGGTCCCCGACGTCACCGGCCAGGACCTCGACGACGCGCGGGCCGAGCTGGAGGAGGCCGGCCTGGAGGTGAAGGTCGCCGCCGAGGAGGTCACCTCCGAGTTCGACAAGGGCCAGGTCGCCGCCCAGTCGCCGGGCGCGGACGAGGAGGTCGCCGACGGCGACACGGTGACGCTGACCCTGTCCAAGGGCCCGGAGATGGTCGAGGTCCCCGACGTGGTGGGCGCGAGCGTCGACGACGCCAGGGCCGAACTGGAGGAGGCCGGCTTCGAGGTGGACGAGGACCGCGGCCTGCTGGGTCTGTTCGGCGACACGGTCAAGAGCCAGTCCGTGGACGGTGGCGGGACGGCCCCCAAGGGATCGACGATCACCATCACCATCCGGTGACGGTGACGGTGCCGGCCGTCCCTCCCGCGGGGGGGTGCCTCTATGTCTTTCGTCAAGCGAGTCGGGGGCTTCTCGGCTGGTAGAAGGTTCCGTCGCGGAGCATGGCGAACAGGACGCTGATGCG